>CACNUA010000006.1 GCA_902623535.1 uncultured SAR86 cluster bacterium
ATATTTTGCTCGAGGACTTTGAGGATGGCTCATTTGAACAGTGTCTTACGCAAAATAAAAGTTTATTCTCATCCGTTGTAGCAAAGTTAATTATTTTGATTATTTACAAAGCGCTCCCTTTGTCATTGCTCACTATTTTATTTGCAAGTGTAAATAATGTAGATACATTTATTTTTTTAGATCTATTTTTAATATCTTTTTTTTGCCAAATATTATTTTTAAATATCTTTCTTTTTGGGAGTGCATTGGGTATTAATAAAGGTGGATTACTAGGACTTATAGTTGTCATGCCATTAGTTTTTCCAGTAATCATTATTTTTGGACAATCAATGACTTTATTGCAAAACAATTCAAGTATAGATAGTTTTTTACTTCTTAGCCTAGGAATTTGTTTTCTTATTACTCCTATATTTTCTTATTTATCTTCGCTTATACTCAAAATGCATTTGGAATAGCAATTCAGGGCCTTATATATAGATTAGTGTCTAATAAAATTATAAATAGATTTGCATCTGCAAAAACCTATATCGAAACCTGTGATAAATACTTCCTATTTGTATTTATTCCTAGCGCTGTATTGATCATTACTGGTTGGTCTTGGGGAATTTTTATTGCTCCTCCTGATGCTGTACAAGGAGATGCATATCGAATTATTTATCTACATGTACCGACCTCTATATATGCTCAACTTATATATTGGATAATGGCTGCTTGGTCAGCTATATACCTAATATGGAGAGTGAAACTGGCTGCATACTTGACAATATCTGCTGCGTACGTAGGCCTTTTAGTTACTTTTTTAGCATTATTTTCTGGATCAATTTGGGGTATTCCAACCTGGGGTACTTGGTGGCAATGGGATGCAAGAATAACTTCGACTCTAATACTTTTTTTAATGTATTTGGGATTAATTGCATTACATGATTCGTTTAATAATCAAAATAAGGCTGATAACTTAATGTCTATTTTGACAATAGTAGGATGTGTAAATTTACCAATTATAAAAAAATCTGTTGACTGGTGGTCAACCCTTCATCAACCAGCCTCAATAACTTTAACTGATAATCCGGCTATAGATCCTGCAATGTTGTATCCATTAATACTTTGCATTGTTTCATTTGGTTTTGTATTAATATCTATGGGAGTTTTAGTAAGTAAAATTATTATTTTTAATAGAGAAAAAAATAGGAATTGGGTAAAGAACTATGGATGAAATTCTTTTCATGAATGGTCATGGTATTTATGTCTGGGCTGTCTATTCAGTAGGCACCATATTGCTATCCGGGTCATTTATTTTTTTGTTTTATAAGCTTAGGAAATAGTTTTTCAAATGCTTCCTCATCGAAAAAAGAGACTGCAGAATATTTTATTATTACTTGGCTCATCTTTTGTTGGTATTTTCCTGATATTAACTGCATTGAACTCACAACTAGATTTATTTTATTCACCTAGCGAATTAAACAAAAATAATCTTCCACAAGAAAGAATAAAACTTGGTGGAATGGTAAAAAAAGGGTCAATCAAGTATGAAGATACAAAAGTTTTATTTGTATTAACTGATTTCGAAGAAGATTTAGACATTGAATTTGATGGAATTCCTCCTGACCTCTTCAAAGAAGATAGTGGAGCAGTTATGTTAGGAAGTTTTGATGGTAACGGCGTATTTGTTGCCGAAGAAGTTTTTGCAAAGCATGATGAAAATTACATGCCACCGGAACTAAGTAAATAAAATGATTCCTGAGATATCACATTTACTCACAATATTAGCAGCAGGTCTGTTTTTGTTTTCTTTCCTAGTAATTCTAACCACCAACGGTTTAAGTGTTACCGATTCAATAATTAGGCTTTCATTAAACTGTTTCAACGCAGCAACGATTTTCTTGATTTCTGCATTTATTTTATATATCTACTTGGCAGTTATGAATGATTTTTCTGTGAAATACATAGCAATGCATTCAAATTCAGATCTACCAATCTTTTACAAAATTTCATCGATTTGGAGTTCTCATGAAGGATCAATGTTTTTATGGATTTTGTTTCTTTCAATGTGGCTATGGCTATTCGTTAACAGACTAGATACTCAATCTAATCTATTTAGGTATGTAATCTTTTTCTCTGCAATGGTTTTGTTATTCTTTTTGTTATTTTTGCTAGTAACCTCATCACCCTTTGAAAGAATATTGCCGCTTGCTCCAAGCAATGGAGGAGACATAAACCCCGTTCTACAAGATCCTGCATTAGTGATCCATCCTCCAATGTTATATCTTGGGTATGTAGGCTTTGCTGTTCCATTTGTCTATATCTGTGCTTACTTAGCACATGGAGAATTTAGACAGGGATGGGAAACAATTATTCAAAAGTGGAGTCTCTATGCTTGGGCGTTCTTAACATTAGGAATAGGGCTTGGAAGTTGGTGGGCATATTATGAACTTGGTTGGGGAGGCTATTGGTTCTGGGATCCTGTTGAAAATGTCGCACTGATGCCATGGTTGGCAGCAACAGCCTTTACTCACTCAATTCATGCATCCACTAAATCAGGCGTACTTAAATCCTGGACTCTTTTTTTGGGGCTTACAGTCTTTATTCTCAGTCTTTTTGGAGCATTCATTGTTAGATCTGGGATTATTGATAGCGTGCATTCATTTGCCAATGATCCTCAAAGAGGCTTAACTTTGTTATTAATCACTGGAGTAATATCACTCATAAGCTTTGGTTTGTTTAGCTTCCGATCTACCAAGATTGTAAATTCAAGGCTTGTAGTATCAGGTTCGAAAGAATCATTTCTCTCATTGAACAATATTTTAATGATTACAAGTATATTCTCAGTTTTCCTAGGAGTTATATATCCTTTAATTACACAATATTTTTATTCTACAAAAGTCAGTATCGGTCCGCCTTACTACAATACAATCTTTGCACCATTGATCTTCATTGCAGCATGTTTCATAGCATTATCAGTTGAATCTAAATGGCAGCGTAAGTGGAAGCTCACAGAAACACTTTCCAAATTAGGTATTCCAATACTAATATCATGTTTTTTAACTTTTATTGTTCAAAGTCTTCACCAATACAGTGTTAGCTTGATTCAAATGATCGGGCTTTTTTCAGGTATTTTTATAATTTCAATCTATTCATTCAAACTATTAATGAATTCATTAAATAGGGAATTTATTAACTGGTCGAGCGCAGTATCCCACTTAGGATTTGGCTTACTACTTTTTTCTATAGCTTGTAATTCTATTTTTAGTTATGAAAAAAACCTTAAATTAAATGTAAATGAGGAATATATCAGTGAGCAACTTGAAATTAGTTTTGATGATTTGTCCTTAAAGGATGAATCAAATCATCAACGAATAATTGCTCAAATCAATATGAAGATCCACGACAAAACAATAAGTTTTTCTCCAGAAAAAAGAAAATATTTCACTAGGGGTCAAGTTACATCTGAAACAGATATTGAAGCCACATTTTTAAGAGATATTTATATCAACATTGGCGAACAGCTCGATGATGGGAGCTGGACGTTTAGGGTCCAGTTTAACTATTTAATTAAATGGATTTGGTTTTCTGTATTACTAATGATTCTTGGAATACTAATAAGATCGAGGGCAATGGTATGAAATCCAAAATAAGATATATATTTCTATTAGTTCCAATCTCGATAATTGTTTTCTTTGCTTATGTAATTTCTGAAAGTCAAAATGAAGCAAGCCAACCATTAAATCTAGAGTTACCAGAATTTCAACTTCAAACGCTTGATGACAAAACTTTGAGTGAAGAAGATATTTCCACTGGCACTTACCTTATAAATGTTTGGGCAAGTTGGTGCATTACCTGCAGAGTTGAGCACCCATTTCTGATTAATTTAAAAGATAAAGGAGTTCCCATTATTGGTTTGAATTATAAGGATAATAAAGATGATGCGATAAATTGGTTGAAAGATTTTAAAAGTCCATATGAAATTTCATTACATGATTTTTATGGAACGTTTGCACTAGATTTGGGTGTGACGGGTGCACCTGAAACTTATTTATTAAAAGATGGAATTATCGTAAGAAGACATATTGGTGAACTGAATATTGAAAAGTGGAGGCAAGATTTTGCAGAGTTTTTCTAAAAAATCTTTAATTGTTATATTTTTTTTATTTCATTTAGATTCGTTCGGTAATGACATTTATGAATTTAAAGACTCCTATCAAGAGCAAAGATTTTTCAGCTTAATCGATGAGATTCGGTGTCCAAAGTGCACCAGTGGAAGCCTTGCTAGTTCCGATGCACCGGTATCAAAAGATTTAAAAGATAGAATCTATTTTATGATACTCGATGAAAAATCTGATCAAGAGATCAAAGATTTTGTTATTCAAAGGTATGGTAAGCAGTCTGACTACAATCCTTCATTTTCAGAGAATTTGTTTCTTTGGTTGATGCCATTAATATTTTTCATTTCCTTCATTATTTTTTTTGGCCTAAAAAAAAGGATTTAGATTGCTGTATTTAGTATTTGGAATCTCTCTTATACCCATACTTTTTTACTTGTTTTCAAGAGGAGTGAATCACAAGTCAGTGGTTTTATTATCTGCAAGTTTGATCTATGGATTTATTTATTTTTCCTATTTCTCTAGCTATCAAATCATTGGATCTCACAGAGAGGTTAGTCTTATAAATTCAATCGATTCACAAATTTTTGAAAATACTGATGTTTCTTTCGAGGCGTTAGCTGAGGTTTCAAGGCTACAGAGTCGAGAATTGAGTTTTTTATATATAGCTAAAAAGGTAAATGAAGCAATTTCAAACAACTTACTGATTTCAGCAGAAAGCTTATTAAAGTTCATAAATCAAAACTTTAAGGAAGAAGAGTTTCAAGTTGATACTTTTAATTTATTAGCAGACCTTAGAGATACCAAATACCCGAAATATTCTGAGGCATCTGTTTTGATTGGCTTAAATTTAATAGATGAACCTAAATGTATAAATGGGACTATTAACACTCAAGTCTTTCTTAAAAAAGGACCCTTAGTGCCATTAGCTGTGTCCTCACATAGTTTAAGTGATATGAAAAACAATAATCTAATGCTGGATAAAACCAATGCTGTTGTTCGAGGATTTGACATACCATCAGCAGCACTTAATAAAGAAATTACTTCATTTATTGCAGAATTAAAATGTAATGATGGAATTTATTACTATGAATCAAATATTAACTTTTCCAAGCCTATAGAAGCAGGACCATGGCAGGTAAATATTACTGATTCTGAATGGTCTAAAAGGGAACAATAGTTTAAAATAAGACTACATGCAGCTTAAACATCTTAAACTTGCTGGTTTTAAGAGTTTCGTTGATCCAACGAGGATATCCTTCCCCACAAATATGGTAGCCGTAGTAGGCCCTAACGGATGTGGTAAATCAAATATTATTGACGCGGTTAGATGGGTCCTTGGCGAGTTATCAGCTAAAAACCTTCGGGGCGAGTCAATGGCAGATGTAATTTTTAACGGTTCAGAATTAAGAAAAGCATCTGGTCAGTGCAGCATAGAATTACTCTTTGACAACTCAATGGGTAAATTGGGCGGCGAATATTCAAAATATAATGAAATATCTGTTAAAAGGGTAATGTCTAGAGATGGCCAATCAAGCTATTTTATTAATAAAGCGAAGGTTAGGCGTAAAGATGTTCAAGATATTTTCTTGGGAACAGGACTAGGACCAAATAGTTACGCAATAATAGAGCAAGGGATGGTCTCGAAGATCGTCTCAGCAAGACCTGAGGATTTGAGAATCTACATAGAGGAGGCTGCAGGTATTTCCAAGTACAAAGAAAGACGCAAAGAAACCGAATCTAAGATTAAACGAACCAAAGAGAACATTTCAAGAGTAAAAGATATAAGAGATGAAATTAAGCGTTTAATTGGTCGATTAGAGAGACAGGCAAAGGCTGCAAAAAAATACAATGAATTGAGTTCTCAAGAAACAGACATAAAACTCAAAATCTCAATAATGAATTCACTTTCAGCCAAGACCCAAAGAGATAAAATTAATTTAAGTCTCAGAGATTTAACTAGCAAGCTTAGGGTAGCTAACGGTGAAGTCTTAACAATTCAATCGAAGATTGATCAGATTAAAACTGAGCATCAAGATACTCTTGCTGCTTATGATAAGGCTCAAAAATCCTTTTATGGAGTAGGTTCTGAGTTAGCTCGATTAGAAGAAAGCTTGCAAAACCTTACCTTAGCAGAAGCTAATACTAAAACCGATATTACTAAAGCAAATCAGGCTTATGAAGATGCTATGAAAAAAGCTACTGATTTTGAAGAATTGCCCCCAAAAGAGAAGGCTCTTCATATTCTTGATAAATTAATTTCTTCAATTAACAAAAGTGAATTGAAAGCGTTAGCTTTGCAGTTAAAAGAGATCCTCCATAAAGTCATGAATATTGCTTCAGAACAAACAAAGGACTTTGCTCAAGAATTCAAGCAAAGAATAGATGAGTTTGAATTAAAGCTTGATGAAATTTCCAAGAAGAAATCTGAAACTCAAGATCTGCTTACAAAACAAGTTGAGATGAAATCTTCATCTGAATCAGGGCTGTTAAAAATTAAGCAGGCTCAATCTAAAGTCACTGATGAGATAAATCATTTAGAAAATCAGAAGGGGTTACTCCAAATCGATGAAAAGAATTTAGAAGAAAAGATTAACCAAAATAAACTTGATTTAAGGACTTTTGAAATAAATTTAGAAAACTCTTCAAAATTATTAGAAAAAAATAACATTAATATTGAGAATTTAGATCCCAACGACTATAACAATTTTTCACTTGATGGCTTGGAAAGCGATCTAAATTCTGTACAAAATAAAATTACCTCTCTGGGAGCAATAAATTTGGCTGCTCCAGAAGAAATTAAATCTGAATCAGAAAGAATGTCAGAGCTGGATCGCCAAATCAATGATCTTAATGAGGCGTTAGATAAATTGCAGATAGCTATTCAAAAAATTGATAATGAATCAAGATCTAAATTTGAGTCAAGCTTTAAGGCAGTGAATGAAAAAATATCTGAAATCTTTCCTATACTCTTTGGTGGTGGGAAAGCTGAGCTAAGACTTTTAGAAGGCGACGCTCTTTCTAGTGGTATTGCTCTTATGGCAACACCTCCTGGCAAAAAGAATTCAAATATTTCTCAACTTTCTGGTGGCGAAAAAGCTTTAACAGCTCTTTCACTGGTCTTCGCTCTATTTAAACTTAATCCTGCACCGTTTTGCATGCTTGATGAGGTTGACGCTCCATTAGATGATCTAAATACTACCCGGTTTGTGAATATGGTTGAATCAATGTCACCTAAAGTCCAATTTATATTTATTACGCACAATAAGATCTCAATGGAAAAAAGTGATCATCTCATGGGGATTACAATGCAAGAAGCAGGTGTTTCAAGAGTTGTATCCGTTGATGTAAGTGAAGCGCTTGAGCTTGCTGCCTCTTAATGCTGACAAATCCTCAGATTTTTCTAATTGGAATTGGCTTTAGCATTTCGCTTTCAGTCATTTACTTTTTTTTAAAGACCAGAATAAACAGAAAAGAAATTTTTGAAAATGCTGGTAATTTAGACCTTAATGCTGAATTAAAACAAGGATCGTTAAACCTCGATCCAGATGAGAGTGATCCTTCAAATCAAGAATTGATAATAATGCAGCTGCACTCTATCGACGGCTCAAATTTTGACATGGAACAAGTTTTTGAGCTTTTAAAAAATCTAAAATTTAAAGTTGCTGATGGATTTTTTGTTTTCTATAACCATTCTTTAGAAGAGATTTTTAGGCTTGCTAACAAATTTCATCCTGGTAGCTTAGAAAAAAATACTCAAACCAATACTCTTATTGCTGCAATTGACTTACTTAAAAGTACTGATCCTATAAGCAGTCTTGAGTTGATGATAAAGACTCTCAGTCTAATATCAGAAAGCCTCGAAGCTAACATCACTGATATCAAGAATAACCCACTCTCAAAACAAATGATTGAGCACTTTAGGACATATGCGAGCAGGGTCCTCCAAGAAAAGTCTTATCCAGCTAATAAATTAAACCCATTATGAGTGATTCAATTAAAGACTATGAGCTCTTAAAAACTGAAATCAGAAAACATGATCATAGTTATTATGTTTTAGATAATCCTCAAATTTCAGATGCAGAATATGACTCTTTATTTTTAAAATTAATTAGTCTTGAAAAAAAATATCCAAAATGGGTAAGCCCAGAATCTCCAAGCCAAAGGGTAGGAATTTCTCCTGTGACTGCTTTCAGTTCACATCAGCATGCAAAAAATATGCTTTCATTAAGTAATTGTTTTAATGATGAAGAGTTTTTTGACTTTGATCATAGGATTAACAAATCTTTAAATAGCTCGATTCAAACAAAATATTTTTGTGAACCCAAGATAGATGGAGCAGCTGTCTCACTTACTTATCTCAATGGCATTCTTGAGATTGGAGCCACAAGAGGTGATGGAGAGACTGGTGAAAACATTACCTCCAATGTCAGAACAATAAATTCAATTCCATTGAAATTAATTGGTTTAAAAAACATTCCAGAGATTCTTGAAGTTAGGGGTGAAATATTTATGCCCAAAGATGAATTCAACAGATTAAATAAACTCCAAGAAAAAGAAGGTAATAAATTATTCTCTAATCCAAGAAATGCTGCATCAGGAAGCTTACGACAGTTAGATCCTCAGATAACTAAAAGTAGACCGCTTCATTTTTTTGCTCACGGAGTGGGAATGGTTCAAGGTATTTCATTTTCCAGTCAAGAAGAAGTATTTAAAAAATTTGAAAGCTGGGGACTTCCAGTTAATCCATTAAATATTATTGCCGATGATCTTGGAGACTGCATAAAGTATTTTGAAAAAATTGATAAAAATCGTGAATCACTCAATTATGAAATAGATGGAGTGGTCTATAAAGTAAACAACCTCGATGATCAGAATAAGATTGGTGAAATTGCAAGATCTCCGAGATGGGCAATTGCTCGAAAATTCCCAGCTGAGGAGGCCAAAACAAAAATTATTGATATAAATTTCCAAGTAGGTCGCACTGGGGTCATCACTCCAGTCGCAAAACTTGAAAAAGTTTTTGTGGGAGGAGTCAATGTAAGTAATTGTACGTTACACAATGTTGATGAGCTTAAACGCCTTGATCCCAGACCTGGAGACAGTGTTGTTATAAAGCGGGCAGGCGATGTGATTCCTCAAATTATCAGAGTGATTGCAAAAGATAAAAATAGAGCATCAAAAGTAAAACTCCCAAAACTATGCGAGTGCGGCTCAGAGGCTAGCTTAAATCATGCTATCTCTTGGGAGGTAAGAGACGATGTCGATCTTATAAAAAAATTTGATTCTAGTTATGAAGCTAATGATTTTGTTAAAAATTCAAATAAGGATTATACACTTCATAAAGTCCAACAACGAGCGGCTTTTCTTAAGTGCATGGGAGGCAGATCATGTGATGCAAGAATTCGTGGCTCTTTCTATCATTTTGTTTCACGTAAAGCTTTTGACATAGAAGGTTTAGGTAAAGAAATAATTAATCGTTTTTTAGAATTAGGTTACTTCAAGGACATACAAGATATTTTTACTTTAGAAAATCATAGTGAAGAAATAGAAAGGCTTGAAGGTTTTGGTTCAAAATCAGTTGAAAATTTAATCCAGTCAATAAACTCCTCAAGAAATATAGAATTGCATCGCTTTATATTTGGGCTAGGTATAGAGGAGGTAGGTGAGACCACTGCAAGAAATTTATCAAATCACTTTAAAGGCATTGAAAAGTTAATGTCTACATCTTTTGATGAGCTTATAACTTTAGATGATATTGGCCCGAGAGTAGCCTCAAATATTATGCAATTTTTTGAAAATGATTATTGTAAAAAAATGGTCTGTGAATTATTGCCACACTTGAAAATACAGAATCCCAGTTCAATTAATCAAGATAGTTATTTATTGAATAAGACGATTGTAATAACAGGGACGCTCGAAGAGTTTAAAAGGGATGAATTGAAAAACATGCTTCTTAATAAAGGTGCAAAAGTTTCTGGCTCTGTTTCGAGTAAAACTAATTATCTAATAGTTGGTTCAAATGCAGGGTCTAAATTAACCAAAGCAAATGAACTTGGAGTAGAGATTATCAATGAGGATCAAATATCAGACTTTTTAAATGAAAAATAGCGTAGTAATCTTTTCAATTTTTTTTGTACTGGTGGGGTGTGTCTCTAGGCCTCCGGATAACCCTGATAATATTTGTAAAATTTTTCAAGAAAAAAGAGGATGGTATAAGGCTGCGATTAGAACTGAAAAAAGATGGAAGCTACCACCTTATGTTTTAATGTCATTTGTTTTTCAAGAATCGAGTTTTAAGAGTAATGCTAAGCCTGATAGAGAAGAATTATTTGGTTTTATTCCATGGTTCAGATCCTCAAGCGCAAAAGGATATTCACAAGCTTTGACTTCTACATGGCAGGACTACAAAGAGGAAACTTCAAATCAATTTGCTAGTAGAAACAACTTTTCTGACAGCGCAGACTTTATTGGCTGGTACGCTAATAAAGGATTTTTTAATGGGTTCAAGAAAAATGATGCGAGAGCCTTATATTTAGCCTATCACGAAGGTTATAAAGGTTACAGTGAACGCACTTATCGAAAAAAACCATGGCTAATAAAAGTAGCTGATCGAGTCCAATCTCGATCCGTGATGTATCAAAAACAATATTGGGGCTGTGCTAAAGATTTAAAAAAGAAAAGGTTTTTTATCTTTTAACTTAGTTCTTTTTGATTCAATGAAAGGCTTTTGAAGTCAGATTCAAAGTCTTTACTTCCAATAACTGATTTAAATGATTTTGTTGTGAGATACTTCTCTGCAACTTGATGTAAATCTTGCAATCGAGTGTTTAAGATTTTATTTCTATAATCCAGACGCATTTCATGATTAATTCCATTGAGGTTTTGATAAAAATCTGACTTGGCTTCACCCACAGGAGACAGAGGCTTATCCACACTTGAGATAACATTTAAAACTGCCTCATCAAGATGTTTCTTTTTTAAATTATGTTTTACCCAATCAATGGATGATTGAAATTCGTGGAAGGTTTCACCACAGTTAGGATCTCTGTATGAGAAGAATTTAAAGACTCCTGAGCTTGCATCATGCATTGCACCCGCACCATAAGCACCTCCTTTTTCACGGATAGCAGTATGTAAGTAACCATTCCTTAACGCAGCACCCAATAGAGACAGCTTCGGAGCATCATCATGCAAGAAATTCACCCCTTTGAAAGTTTCAGCACAATAATTAACTTGCGCAGGGATTATCCAAGCTGTTTCGTTTTTAAAAATTGGAACATTGGTTTGAGTATTTTGAAAGCTTGAATCAGTAACGAGACTCTCTGAAAGGGCATTTGCATCTGACAATACGGTTAATATATTGCTAGGATTCCTTTTAACTTTTTCATGTATATTTCTTAATATTTCAACTACCTCATTACATCCTTTTTCAATACCATATTCATTAATAATTGATTTAATGCCCTGCAGCTTTTTGATTCCAAACATGGATGCATTAAGGGCAGCAAAGGAAGATATTCCACCTGCAGCATAATCCATAGCTAATCCATGACCATTTGAGTTTATTGCTTCTTCATTTCTTGCAATGCTGTATTGAATTAATTCTTGTATTCTTTTAGTTTCATCAAATCTTGCATGATTAATTGATTCAATGATGAGGTCCCTCATTTTTGATGCATTTTTTTCTAAAGATTTTGCTGAAATAATTAGGGATAATTTTTGCTCCCCTGTTAAGTGGTTTATATCAGGTTTAATCGAGGCTGATATGTTTCCAGTGATAAGAGATTGATACTCTTGAATTTCATCATAGCCTTTATCGTTCAACCCTACGTTGGTCAAGAGATATGCATACAAAGAGGCTATACCAATTTCTTCTTCATTCAAATCTTCCAGTGAAAAAATGTAGTCATGATAAATAATCCCATTCGTACCTGCTTTATAAAATTTTTTTTCGTTTAAAGTAGAGATTTCTGGAAATGATCTAGAGTCAGGAATGTCTTTTTTTTCTATTTTTGGCAATATTGATTCATCATCAACCTGATTTTGTCTATTGTTTAACCTAGATGAGAGTTCTATGATTTCTTTTTTACTTGATTCATCCAATTCTTGATTCTTTTGGGCAAGATAAGATTTGTAATATGTATTTTCTTTGTCATTAAATTCAGGATCTGCCTTGAGTTCAAATAATAGCCTATGCTTATTATTAATAAGGCAGTCTTTAATTAATGTATCAATATAATCGCTGATATTAACTTTCTCTTTAAGTAGCTCAATATTTTTATTAATATCAAGCAAAGAAATTGGATCTTCATCATGGATACAGCCTCCCATAGCACCGAGGATAAGTTGAAGACCATATGGCATTGTTCCACCAGATATCTCTCTTTGACTAATCTCAAGTTGATGGAGTGCCGCATCAATTTTTGATTGAGATATTCCTCCGCACAAAGCTGATTCCAAAGAGTCCATAACTAGCTTTTCAATATCTTTAGCTTTGTTTGGTAACACGCCCTCAAGTCCTACTGCAAAAACCAATTCTTTATTGCTTGGCTCCAGACCCATAATTGGTGAAATTGAAGAGCCAAGATTGGTTGTTTCAAGAGCATGACGTAGAGGAGAGGAGGAGTTATCGATAAGTAAACTGCTAAGAAAATATTTTTCTAACAAATTAAAAGAGTCATAACTCTTTCCCAGCAACCAACTCACAACAACATGATTACTATCTTTTTTATCTTCAGTGGGTTGGTAATATTCAAAAGAATATTTTGGGCTTTCAAACTTTTTTGCAAGTGGGACACTTAATGCGCTTTCAAGCGGATCAAATTTACTCATTACATTTTCTTCTAAATATTCTTGTAGCTCTTTTACATTCATGTCACCAAAAGAATAAAACGATGCATTTGTCGGGTGATAATGACTTTGATGAAAATTGACTAGATCATTATGTGTTAAATTTAATATGTCTTTTGGCTCACCACCGCTATTGAATTGATATGTAGTTTCAGGAAAAAGATGCTTTGTCATCCCATGCCACAATTGCGAACTCGGAGCACTCATTGCTCCTTTCATTTCATTAAAGACTACCCCTTTTATTTCTAATTCATTATTTTCATTAAACTCTAGTCGATGACCCTCTTGAAAAAAATCCAGCTCATCAAGGTTTGGGAAGAAGGCCGCATCTGTGTAAACTTTTAAAAGATTTTCAAAGTCTTTGGAGTTTTGAGTTGCAAAAGGATAGGCCGTCCAGTCACTTGAGGTAAATGCATTCATGAATGTGTTAATTGACCGACGGAGCATCATAAAAAAGGGATCTCGAACGGGGTAACGTTTCGACCCACATAAAGCTGTATGTTCCAAGATATGAGCAATTCCAGTTGAGTCCTCAGGAACAGTTTTAAATGCAACCATAAATACTTTCTCAGAGTTTTCTGATTCAAGATGAAGATGCTTGGTTTTGAATTTTGAGTGTTGATATAGATTTGCATTAAGATTTAGCAAATCCACCTTCTTAGTATCTATAAGTTCAAACATATTAATTATTTATTTAGAAAAATTTGAGTAAACCATTATAATAAAAAATAGTTAATCTTTTAATTTAAATTATGAAATTTCACTCTTTAGTTTTAAATTTTTTGTGTTTATCTATTATTGTTGCCTGCAATACTGGACCTTACTTAAAAACAAATGCAATAGAAGCTTTTGACTTGCCTCTGGATGCTTCGTTAAATATAAAAATCGATAGGGATATACCTGCAAAAGTTGATCCAATTTTTGTAGATTTTATTAAACAAGCTGTTAAACAAAATTTATCTGACAGAGGTAATTTAATTTCAGATGAAGCTAATCTAGTTATTAATATATCACTCAGTTCTGATGAATTTATTAGAGACGAAGGACATTACTATCGCTATCCTTACTATTACAGATCACCTTATGACTTTGATCGTATTCGATCAATCGATGAGTTCTATCTAAGAATATCTATATTTGATGTCGAGGCTGATCAAACGCTTTGGACAGGCTTAACAAGATGGAGACCTGGTTCAGTTTTTGAACCATCAAGTATTGATAAAGCTGAAAACTTAGTTGGTTTAATACTAGAAACTATATAAATCTGTTTGGCTGAAGGCTATCCGTCACTATTTTTTCTAATGGACTGATATTGTTGCCTATCAAGCTGGCTACATGATCCCCAAGGATAGGCCCATAACAAAATCCTCTTGAGCCTAAACCTCCCAGCAAGAATACATTTTTGTATTCTTTATAATGGCCCGAAATTGGTAACTTATCTTTTGAAATGACCCTTATCTGAGTTTTTGATCCGCATTCATTTTGAGCATTTTGCAGATTGAATTGATCACACTGAAATTCGATCATTTCTTGCAGTTTACTTTTATTTACATCCATATTTTGAAATTGATTTTCATAGGACGATCCAATCCAATTAACTTCATCTTTTAGGGGAAGTATGTATCCATTGGAGTTGATTGGCATCTGAATAGAATCAGAGATTTTTGCTGCAGCTAATTGGCCTTTTGAAAGCGTTAAATTACTTGAGAAATTAATTAATCCTGATCCATGAGCAAGAACCAGACAATCAAATGTTAATTCTTTGTTATCTTGAAAATGTAATTTAACTGATGATGAATTTGAATCAAAGCTCTTAAATTCATAATTTTTATTAACGGTAATATTTTTATGCTCAATCAAACATCCATTCATCTTTACCGGATCAAGATACCCACCATGACTGAAAATTACACCCTCAAAGTTATCATATCCAGTTGAATTCTTTTCATCGCTGAAGACAAATAAATCCTCCCTATTAAGCATCTTTAACTTTTTTATCCATTTTTCAGTTCTCTTATCATGATTCAAAAATGCAACCCCGGTTCTGAAGTAGGCATCACAATTAAGAGATTCATAAAATCTATCGGCATAAAAAAAACTTGAAAGATTCAAGGTATTGATTGGTTGCTCATTTGGATTAAAACGAGGATAGAGTGCCGCTAGGGGATTGCCTGATGCACCAGAAGAAATTTCTCCATTGATCTCAAAGAGCTCAACAGTATGACCATTTTTTGCAAGATGATAGGCCGTAGAACATCCGGCGATACCTGAACCAACTACAGCAACCCTTTTAAAAGTTTGTTTTTGTTCTATTTGAGAATAGGATCCTGCAAGATGATGTCGCTTAAATTTAAACCCTTTTTTTCTTTCAACCTCAAAACCTCTTTCTGATAGTCCTCTGCGAATGAAACCTGCTGCTGAGAAGGTTGATAAGGTTGTATTCTTATGAGAATGAATTTTTATAAAATCCAATACATCATTACTCCACATAACAGGATTAGCTTTTGGATCAAAGCCATCTAGATACCATGCATCCATCATAAAGCCTCCATAGAGGTCTCTTATTGCATCAATTACATCTCCTATATAAAGAATTAATTCAACATTCCAATTTGGAAAAAAGAACTTATTTATCCCTTTATGGATTGGATCGAAAGATTCAAAGAATTCATCCTCAAGATCTTTAAGTATTTTAAATTTTTTAAATAATCTTTTTATTTCTGTTTGTGTCGGGACTTTATGATCAATGCTAATGAAAGTTAGCAAACCATTATTTGAATTTTTAAGCCAAGATTTACAGGTTGAAAGAAAATTTAACCCGAAGCCAAAACCAATCTCACCAATTACAAGATTTGTATCTTTTAAGGCTCTTTGAAGAATTAGATTTGGTTTTATGAAGACGTGTTCAATCTCGTCCAATGCATCAACTTGAAAAAAAATGTCATTGGAATCCAATGAAAATGGGAGATCATTCCGCCATTTCAGTTGATGAGTTTCTAAAGTTAATTTATGAAAGGCATCAGACACGTTATCTAAGCCTTTCAAATTCTATATGTAAAACTATTTTCCTGACGGTATATCTTTAAAAGGCAAGCCTTTATCTGCTCTTGGATCTTGCGGTAATCCTAAGACTCTTTCGGCAATGATATTTTTAAGAATTTCGTCAGTACCCCCTGCAATCCTAAGACCAGGTGCGCCAAGCCATGCTGCTTGAAAAGAACTCATTCCATCCTCTTCATCAATCAACATTCCAGCCATATCGCCTGAATCAATTCCAAAATTACCTATGGCTTGAAGTTTGTTTGCACTCACAATTTTAGTAATCGATGCTTCAGGACCAGGTGCCTCACCTTTTGAGAGGGCTGACATGGTTCTAAATTTTGTGTATTTAAGTCCATTTGCCTCACAGAACCAATCAGCTAGTTTATCTCTTACGGCTTGATTTTTAATCATTAGCTGACCAAAGTCATCTTTATCTTTAGCTAGAGAAAGAGCTTCATTTACATCGGCTCCCTTAGCATCACCAACTGCCAATCTCTCATTCATTAATGTCGTAATAGCTACTTTCCATCCATCACCTATTTCGCCAAGTCTTTGTGAATCGGGAATCCTGACATCATCAAAGTAAACCTCATTAAAGCCAGCACCACTTCCAGCAGTTCCAGTAATTTGTTTTATGGGTTTGACTGTTATGCCCGGTGACTTCATATCAACAAAAAAGAAAGTTAAACCTTTATGTTTTTCAAGATCAGGGTCATGTCTGACTACCAAAATTCCATAATCTGAATAGTGAGCCCCCGAAGTCCATACTTTTTGACCATTAATAACCCACTCATCGCCATCTTTTACGGCTTTACTTCTAAGACCTGCAACATCGGAACCAGCAGATGGTTCAGAGAATAATTGGCACCAAATTTCTTTCCCTTCTGCCATAGGAGGTAAGTACCTTTCTTTCTGTTCTTGTGAAGCATACTGCATCATGACAGGACCACACATTCCAAGACCTATCTCAAAAATACTTCCTGGCACGTCATATTTTGATTCCTCCTGACCCCAAATTATGCGCTCAATTGGAGTTGCATTTATACCACCATATTCCTTTGGCCAATGAAGCATTGCCCAACCTGCATCATATTTCTTTTTTTGCCAAACTTTGGCTTTGGCAATTAATTCTTCCAGGTTACTTTCTACGTTTATACGTTTGCCTGCATCTTTCAGCTTAGCATTACCATCTAGCCATTCTTTGCACTTGGCTCTAAATTTAGCTTGATCCGGAGTATCATTAAAATCCATATTATTTCCTCATTAATTAAGTGTATTTGTTTTTTCCATCGCAGAAACGAGCTTTTCTTTCCAGCTTGCTTCTGATCCTAAGTTTAGTGAAAGAACTTTAGATCGCTTGTAAAAGAGATGACAGTCATATTCCCAAGTAAATCCATTCCCTCCATGAGTTTGAATATTCTCTTTAGCACATAACTGAAAAGCTTTTGTAGCACTTACTCGTGAAGTGGCTGCAGCAAGTGGCAACTCTGATGACTCAGATGAAAGTGCCCAGGCACCGTAATAACAATTTGATTTTGCCAAAGTTACTGCAACATACATATCAGCAAGTTTGTGCTTAATAGCTTGATAAGAACCAATCTGTCTCCCAAATGCATAGCGCTCCATAGCATATTCTTTAGCCATATCTAGAGCTTGCTGCGAACCGCCAACTTGCTCAAAGGCAAATAGTACGGCCGCTTGGTCCATAATATGGACATGAGATTCCCAGCCAGAACCTTGATCACCCAAAAGAGATGACTGAGCATTATTAAAAGCTACTTTATAAAATGATCTTGATTTATCTAGATTTTTTTGAAGAGAGATTTCAACCTCAGTAGAGTTCAACTCAACCAACCTTAATTCTGGACCTTTAGCCCCTTTAACCAAAACAACTGAGTGAGTTGCAAGCTCTGCATCTGGGACAGCTATTTTTGCTCCTGTGACAGAATCGCCCTCAACAGCACATGAAAGAGTTGATTCAGTAATTGCAGACATGTCTTCAGCAACTGCATAGGTACCTACGATTTCACCTGTAACTAGTTTTGGAAGAACATTTTTTTTAATTTCCTCAGACCCATATTTAATGATGGCTTCAGTAAATAAATATACTGAAGATGAAAAGGGTATTGGAGCCAAAGCTCTCCCAATTTCTTCAGCAATGACACATAGTTCAAGGTGACCAAGACCCAAGCCATCATATTCTTCAGGAATTCGAATTCCTGTCCAACCGAGTTCAAGCACTTTTTCCCATAGTGCTTCATCATGGCTAAGGCTCTCATCCATTACCTTCCTAGTGTTAGCAAGCCCACCTTCTTTATCGAAAAATTTTCGAGCTTCGTCTTGTAAGAATTTTTGATCGTCAGAAAAATCTAAGTTCATAGCTTAATGTTCAAATATTTTTAGTAATTAGTTAGTTAATTGATTAACATATTAAAACATAAATTATACCCGTCATGACAGATAAAATATCACCTGAAGACTTTCAGAGAATCTACAAAGTTGTTGAAGAAAAAGGTGGTATTGTCTTAGCAATAGTCTTTGTTGCACTTTTATTTGGAATTCTTTTTCTTTCGCTGTGGGTTGGACAGATTTCAAAAAATACAGGTTTAAATACTACTGATTTAGAATCTAGACTTATTCAGCTAGAGGAGGAGTTTCAATTGGCTGACGAAGTAAGCACTGAGTTTCTGACAGATACTGGCGCACAGCTTCAATTTTTGGATAAAGAAATTAAGAAGCTTTGGGACCTTAGTAACAAAAGAAATAAAGCAAATATTCAAAAAATATTTGCTGAACTTGAGGCAATAAAAGATCGAAATAAGGCTGTTACCCAAAGTCTTAATCAGCTTAAGGCCTCCTCAAGTAATGCCAATAGAGAACTAAAAGATCTTAACGATATTATTAGAAAGCTTAATGTTGAGAGCGAGGAGTTTAAGGCCATAGCTCAACAAATCAATGCTCTTCAGAGGAGAATGTTGGTAATGGATGAAACCATTCAAGCCTTTGATAATTTTAGAAGGCAAACCAATCAATCGATTGTTGACATCCAAACGCTTATCAATGAGGGTAGAAATAGCCCTCAGGAGTTGACTTCTCCTTAAATTCAGTCATCTGTAAAAGGGTCAAAAGAGTTTATATTTATACGAAAAAAAGGTATATTCTTGATAAGTTTTTCATATTAGGGGGAAAAATGCGTAAATTATTATCTATATTATTGTTGTTGCCAGTAGGCATCATTTCTTCGAATTTACATGCTCAGAATGAGTTAGTTCTCGAAGAAGTCGTGGTTACAGCTACAAAGAAAGAAGAAAATGTTCAAACAATTGCTGAAACTGTTAATGCAGTAAGCGGAGGTGATATTGATGATTATCAAATTCGTCAGCTTGGTGAATTGGCTCAGCTAGTTTCTGGAGTTGAGTTCACTCAAATTGATCCTAGAAGATCAAGTATCACAATCCGGGGGCAAAAATTAGATCCAGATACTGGAACTGATCAGCCTATTCAAGCATATATCGATGAGGTTCCAGTAAGACCTCAGGTTGCTTTTTACCAGATGTTTGATACTGAGAGAGTTGAAATTCTTAAAGGTGCGCAAGGAACACTTCAAGGAGTTGTGAGTACTGGTGGAGCGCTTCAAATCTATACAAGAGATGCTGAGGTTGGTAGTGATGCAAGAAATGGATATATCAAAACATCTTTTGCAGATAACTCTACTCAGATCTTAGAATTTGCATCAGATATTGGTATTAGTAATAACATGGCAATGAGATTTGCTGCTGTTACAAATGATAATGCAGGAAATGAGGTTAAAAATATAAGAAATGGCCAAAGAGAAGATCATGCTTACGATGCCTTTAGAATCTCATTAAACTGGGAGCCAAGCGATAATCTCTCATTAAGACTTAAGTATCAAAATATGGAATCAACTAGCATTGCTCCAAGAGCAGTTGCTGGTTCAAGTGGCCCTATCACATTTGACACATTTGCGGCTGTTGCCGGTGTTTCAAATCCATTTTTCCCTGCCACGACATATCCAGATTATGCTTCACTAGTAAATGGTTATGTAGCTACTGTTGCTCAACTTGGAGGAGCAGCTGCAGCACAACAACTAGCCTTTCTTCATAGACCAAACTATAGTGATGTTGCTGGCGGATCACTAGATTTTGAAGATAGAACAGCATTACATTTCCAAAGAGCATATCAGAATAATTCTGGAGAGATCCTTAATCTTATGATTGATTATGATATGGGATCACACCTATTAGCATTGAGAATATCTGACTATCAGAATGATAGTTTGGGACTTATTGATCGTGATTATGCTGGTGCTTATCCATATGGATACCCTCAAGAGGTAAGAACTAATGCAGGTATTGATACATTTGAAGCTAGGCTTTCAAATCAAGACAGCGACAAATTTGAATATACAATAGGTGTCTTCAGCAGAGATTCAGAGACTTTTACTCATGCTGACCTTGACAGATCTTTTGATATTACAGCCGTAGCTCCTCATTTGTATAAGGGAGCAGTTCCATTTAGTTACAAGACACCTTTTAACGCATGTCAAGCTGCTGTTAAAGATGGCAGTACATTTGCAAATCAAAGAGTGATTTTGGCTTGTTCAAACTATACAGTTAACTCTAAAACTGAAGCAGTTTTTGCTAACTTTAAGTACAACCTTAGCGATCAAACTTTTCTTCAGTTTGGTGTCAGAGAGCAAGAAATATCTGCCTATGCATCAAATCAATTCTTCCTTCCATTATCTTTGTTGGTAGGACAAGCATCAGGCGGCGGCGGATCATTTGAGTTAATTCCTGCTGCTTTACAGCAAGTTGATAATGAGTCAACAACTGGAAGCTTTAAAATCGGCCATTTTGTTAATGATGACGTACTGGTTTATTACTCATTGCAACAAGGCTTTAGAGGTGCAGGACGTACTTTGGCAAACACACCAATTTCACCAGCGCTAGTTCCATTTGCTGAAGAGGAAACCGACATGATTGAGGTTGGAATGAAAGGAACATTTATGGATGGCAGATTAAGATTTAATTTTGCTTATTTTGATTATTCCTTCGAAAATTTCCAAAGAAAATGGGATGACGTAACCGCAAGAACATATGGTCCAACTGGGCCAGGTGCAACTGCTCAGGTGCAGGGTGGAATCATTAATAATAATGATGCATCTCTTTCAGGTCTGGATTTAGAGTACAAATATATTGTTAACGAAAATCTAGTGTTAGGTGGAAGCATTACATCTTCTGAAAGTGAGTTTGATGCAGGATCAATTGGTTATACCAATGATCCGACCTATACGGGAATGACTGCTGCTACTAGAGATGTTAGCGGTGATCCAATAAATGATGCTGTTGAAACTTCATGGACTTTTTATCTTGATCACACAGTACCTTCATATGCAGGTGGTGAAAGATACACAAGATATAATCTCAACTACAGAGGTGAAAGAGACAATGGTGTTAATGCTGATCTCAAAATTGGTGAGCTTTATCTTGCTAATATTTACTTTGGTTGGAGGTCAGGTGATGGACAATGGGATGCAAATGTTTTTGTGAAAAATGTCTTGGATGATGTAGATATGGCCTTTATATCTAACTATTTCACTGACTATGCGCTTCCTGGTGGAAATGGATTACCTTCAAAATTCTATGAAGCAGTAACCAACCGTGGAAGACAAATTGGATTCCAATTAACTTACAACTTTTAAGTTAGCTAAATTATTTATAAAAGGCAGCCTAGGCTGCCTTTTTTGTTATATATTGAGGAGTAGTAATGATTGATTTTTATACAGCGCCAACACCTAATGGCCATAAGGTTTCTTGTACCTTAGAGGCCTTAGAGATGGAATATGAGGTTCATGTGGTTAATCTTATGGAAAATGAACAAAAAAAACCTGATTTTTTAAAGATTAGTCCTAATGGAAGAATACCTGCAATTGTTGATAGGTCTGAAAATAACTTATCTGTATTTGAATCCGGTGCAATTATGATTTACTTGGCAGAAAAGTCAGGAAAATTAATTCCTACAGATGCAAACAAAAAAGCAAAAGTTTTAGAATGGCTAATGTTCCAGATGGGTGGAGTCGGCCCTATGATGGGACAAGCCAATGTATTTTTTAGATATTTTCCTGAAAAAATTCAACCCGCTATTGATCGGTATCAAAATGAGGGCAGAAGGCTTTTTGAAGTACTAGATACTCATCTTAAATGCAATGAGTGGCTGGCTGGAGAATTCTCAATCGCTGATATTGCTAACTGGTGTTGGGTTCGAACGCATAAATGGTCAGGAATTAATGTTGATGGTCTTGAGCACTTAGATAGGTGGATAAAAGCTATGTACGAACAGCCTGGCATGGTTAAAGGTATTGAAGTTCCTATAAAGATAGAGAGCATGTTAGATGATGATGAGAAGGCAAAAGAATTTGCTAAAAATGCTGAAAAAATGGTTAAAAAATAAGGAGAAAAAATAATGTTAAAAGTTCACTTTGTTGCTGGAACTAGAGCAGGTCGCGTGGTCTGGTTATTAGAGGAGTTAGGTTTGGAGTACGAGGTCAACATCATGCCTTTTACAAAAGAAGGGCTAAAATCTCCTGAACATAGAGCAAGGCATGCACTTGGAAGAGTCCCGGTGTTAGAGGACGGTGATGTATCAATTTTTGAATCCGGTGCTATTATTGATTACATACTCGAGCGTCATAAAAATGGTGGATTAAAACCCGGTTCAGATGCTGCTGAGTTTCCTTTCTATTTGCAGTGGTATCACTATTGTGAGGGTATGGTGATGCCCCCAATGAATCAGATAGTTGTGCAGACTCTTTTATTGCCACCCGATCGAAGGGACGAGACTGTCTTAAACCAAGCTAAGAACTTACTTACCAAATCGCTATTGCCTGTTAATGAGAACTTAGCTGATAAAGAATACTTAATTGGTAATTTTTCTGCTGCTGATCTGATGCTTGGACATTCATGCTTTATGGCCAATAGACTAGGGTGTGTAGGTGAAGACATGAGCAACATCAAGGCCTATGTTGAAAGGATTAAGGCAAGGCCAGCTTTTGCAAAAGCAATCACTATGGGGGAGTAGGCATGAAAGTAAAAAATCATTCTCGTCCTCATAAAACACAAATGGATGGGTTTTTTGAAGGCGATACTGA
This sequence comes from uncultured SAR86 cluster bacterium, assembly GCA_902623535.1. Lineage (GTDB taxonomy): Bacteria > Pseudomonadota > Gammaproteobacteria > Magnimaribacterales > D2472 > MED-G82. The sequence continues at coordinate 23,161 of CACNUA010000006.1, forward strand.
AACACCTATTGCAATGCTGAATTTATTAAAATTCAAAGAAAAAGCAAAGTACGAAGACGGAAGAGAAACAGACCTTACAGGCAAAGAGGCTTACTCAATTTATGGGCAGGAAGTTGTAAAACATCTAGCAAAAGTTGGAGGTAAACTGGTTTTTGGCGGCAGGATCAGTCGTTTGATGATTGGTGAGGTTGAGGATCTTTGGGACAGTGTTGCTATTGCACAATATCCCAGCAGGAAGGCAATGCTTGAAATGTTAATGGATCCAGACTACCAAAAATCTGAAGAGCACCGCGAAGCTGGACTAGAGGGCCAATTGAATATTGAAATTAAAGAAAGGGAGTTATGAAGAAGTATTTAATAGGCTTAGTTATTATTAGTGGCTCAATGTTTTTTTTAATAAGCAATGATTCAGATTCTAACGAATCCAATTCCTATAAAAATGCATTGAGACCAAATCCTATACAACTTGCAGAATTTGCACTAGGGGATGATGATCCCATCTTAATGGTTAACCTTCTTAAATTTAAAGATAAAGCAGAATATGAAGATGGAAGAGCTACAAATCTGACTGGAAGGGAAGCCTATGAAATTTATGTAACAGAAACAAGAGAGCATCTAGCAAATGTTGGTGCTGAACTGATATTGGGTGGTGAAGTAAATGGATTGTTGTTGGGAGAGGTTGAAGAACTTTGGGATGCTTTCGGCGTTGCTAGGTACCCTAGTCGAAAAGCCATGATTGCCATGGCAAGGAATCCGGCTTATATAGAGAGTGAAAAGCACAGAGCTGCCGGCTTGGCAGGGCAACTTAATATCGAAGTTTCGGAGCAGGGGTTTGGATTTTAGCAAGCTCTTTCCTGAAAACGCAAACAATAATTATGTTGGACATAAGTTTGCACTGTGGGGATTTATTCTTTTTACCTGTCTAATGACTTGGCGATCCGTTGTGCATATATTTTAATTATTTTATTGGTTCTCTTTGTGTTATCAATTTTTAAAAATAATAATTAGGCAATTATGAATCAGTTTCAAACTCTTAAATCTGACCTTACAAAATCAAGGATTATTAACGAAGATCTCCCAATTATTAGTGACGGAGAAATTCTTTTGAAAATTGAGAGCTTTGCATTCACAGCAAACAACGTTACCTATGGAGTTGCTGGAGATACAATCGGATACTGGAAATTCTTTCCAGCCGCACAAAATAGTGACAATAGTTGGGGGTGCATACCCATGTGGGGTTTTGCAGAAATAGTTGAATCAAATAATCAGAATCTAGATGTTGGTGAGAGGTTGTTCGGATATTTTCCTGCGGCAGATTCACTGGTCTTAAGTCCAATCAAAATTTCTGATCAGAGCTTTAGTGATGGCAAAGAACATCGAAAAGAGTTGCCCCCAGTTTATAATAACTATCTAAGACTTAATGGTGAAAGCGACTATGATCCATCAATGGATCCAATCAGAGCGCTTTTATTTCCACTTCATATTACTGCCTTTTGTTTATGTGACTCGTTAGAGGAAGATCAATATCTAGGTGCATCACAGATAATCATTATTAGTGCTTCGAGCAAGACGGCTATTGGCCTGGCTCAAGGCCTTGCAGATTCAAAAAATTCACCAAAAATCGTTGGATTGACTTCGGCAACAAACTCAAAATTTGTCGAGGATCTGGGTTGTTACGATGAGGTCATTTCCTATGACCAACTAGAAAAAATCGATTTTTTACAGGGCACTGTAATGGTAGATATGGCAGGAAATCGTGAGATTTTGGGAACTCTTCATGGCAAACTCGCAGACAACATGCTTAAGTGTCTTACGGTTGGGATGACACACTGGGACAATGAAACAACCGCCGAAGATGCTCTTGGACAAGCAATGTTAAGAGAGAGGACTGAATTCTTTTTTGCTCCTGCGCATATTCAAAAGCGAATAGGGGAATGGGGGCATGAGGGATATGCTCAAAAAACAAATGCCTTCATGTCTGCAAGAGCATTACAAAGCAATAATTGGATGCAGATAAAAAAGATTATTGGTTTGGAAGATTTTACTACTACCTATAAAGAGGTTGTTGCAGGGCAAATAAAACCTCATGAGGGAATTATTGTTAAGTTAAAAGATGACTAAAAGTCTATCCTTATTTGTACTAGCACTCTTAGTATCTGCATTTTTAATTTGGGAGTATAAAGTCAATTTGATTGTTTGGGCTTTACCAAAGGTAATGAATGTTGTGAATCCAATTCAAGAAAATATACCTACCACTTGGTCAATGGGGCCTAAAGAAGCACTGGATAGAGATGACGCTCGACCAAATATCATATTAATTTTGGCAGATGATATGGGTTACAACGATGTATCGTTACATAATGGTGGGGCGGGAGATGGTACCCTTTTAACCCCTCACATAGACTCCCTTGCAACAAGCGGTGTTTGGTTTGCAGAAGGCTATGCAGCAAATGCTACCTGTGCGCCTTCTCGAGCAGCAATTATGACCGGTAGGTATCCAACTAGATTTGGATTTGAATTTACGCCTGTTCCTGATTATGGCCGTTTAGTAGTTCAGTGGCTTGCTGAAGAAGATGACGATATTTTAAAAACAAAAATTGACAAAACAATTGCCAACAATCTTCCAGATTTCATGGATCAGGGCATGCCTTCAGATCAAATAACTATTGCAGAAATATTAAAAGATGCAGGTTACTATACTGCTCATATTGGCAAATGGCATCTTGGTCATTCTAACGGCATGTCACCAAATGATCAGGGTTTTGATGATTCTTTATCTTTAGGCGGTTCATATTACCTGCCAGAGAATGATCCCAATGTTGTGAACGCAAAATTTGATACATCAATCGACAAAATGATTTGGGCATCAGGCCAATATGCGGCCCAATTTAATGGAGGAGATTATTTCGCTCCAGACAAATATGTTACTGATTATTACACTGACGAAGCGCTTAAGGTTATTGAAAATAATCAACATAGGCCCTTTTTTCTTTACCTAAGTCATTGGGCTATTCATAACCCATTGCAGGCCTTAAGAAGTGATGTTAAAGAAATGAATCATATGAGGGGACATAACCTCAAGGTATATTCTGGAATGATCAGGGCGCTTGATAGAAGTGTAGGCAAAATCGTTGAAAAGTTAAAAGATTTAGATATTTATGGAAAAACACTAATTATCTTCACCAGTGATAATGGAGGAGCTAACTATATTGAATTAGATGATATCAATAAACCATTCAGAGGCTGGAAGATAAGTTTCTTTGAGGGCGGTATTCGAGTTCCCTTCATTGCAAGCTGGCCTGACGAAATTGATTCAGGTCTAAAATTTAATCAACCTGTTCATCACTTTGATATTTTTTCAACCATTGCTGCTGCTTCGCGAACATCACTTCCAGCCGATAGAAAGATTGATGGAGTAAACCTGCTACCTTTTATTAAATCAGGTAAAACTGAAAAACCCCACAAGACACTTTTTTGGAGGTCAGGAAATCACCAAGCTGTTTTGCATGAGGATTGGAAATACATTACAAGTAAACAAGAAAATTCAAAATGGCTCTTTAATACAAATTTAGATCCTCATGAAAAGGATAATTTAATTGAGAGTCATCCCGTGGAATTAAAATTAATTGAAAATCTTTTAGGGAAATTTAATTCGGAGCAAAAAGATCCTTTGTTTCCGTCAAGTACACAAATACCGATTTTAATTGATAAATATGATGGCCAAATTATCGAAGAAAAAGATGAATATATTTACTGGTCAAACTAAGGAGTAATAAATGGAGAGAATTTTAAGAGTAATAGCAGGATTTTTTGGAGCCTTCTTTTTGCTAATGGGTTTGCGATGGATCATTGACCCATCTTCAGCAGCCGCATCTCTGAGCATGCCTCTGTTAGACGGGGCTGGATTAAGTACCCAAATTGGCGATGTGGGAAGTTTCTTTATCACAATCGGCGTGATGACTCTAATCGGCGTAATTAAAAAGCAACGCCATTGGCTTTACGCACCTTCAATGCTCTTGCTTACGGCTGCTTTATATAGAGTCCTTTCAACAGTTCTGCATGGAGCTGCATTTGCACTCCCATCAATTGCTATTGAGATAATTGTAGGTTTATTTTTAATCTTTGCTGGATCAAAAATTTCAAAGGAGTCCTAAATAATGAAACTTTTAAAATATTTGGCTGCCATTCTCTTTATTCTTTTTATCTTGGTAAATGTCTTAACACGACTACCTATAGTCCAAGATAGAATCATGATGACTGCATTAAATAATGCAGTAAATGCCACAGCAGAGCTTCCTGATAACGCATTATCTGCACTAGTCTGTGGTTCAGGACCTCCGTTGGCTTCACCAGGAGCTGCACAATCATGCATTTTGATTAAGGCTGGTGATGAGTACTTTATCGTTGATATAGGAGATGGCGCCTCTGCCAATTTAATGAATTGGGGCATTGACGTACAAAAAGTCAAAGCTGTTTTCTTAACCCATCTGCATTCTGATCACATTGCTGATTTAGCTGAATTGCATCTCATGAACTGGGTAACCGCTTCAAGACAAAGCAAATTAAAAGTTTATGGTCCTGAGGGTGTTTTAAATGTTACTGAGGGATTCGAAGCTACTTATGCATTGGATTATAAATTTAGAAACGAGCATCATGGTAATGAGATTGCCCCCATCGAAGTAGCTGGATTTGATCCTTATACAATCAACCTTGATGAACCTGTTATTTATAATAAAAACGATTTAAAGGTGACTGCCTTTGAGGTTGAACATGACCCAGTACCAGCAGTTGGTTTCAAGTTTGATTACAAGGGCCGTTCTATTGTAATCAGTGGGGATACCAAGTATTCCCAAAAGGTTATTGATGGGGCTAAAAATGCCGATGTGCTTTTTCATGAAAATCAAGCAAACCATATTTTAGAAATGATGAATAAGCCCTTAATGAATGCTGGTCGACCTCAAGCAGCTACTGTCATGAAAGATATTGTGACTTATCATACTACACCAACAGAGGCTGCAGATATTGCAAACAAAGCTAATGTTGATCACTTAGTCTTCTATCATCATGTGCCTTATCCTAGAATATCAATTATGGAAAGAGTGCATTTGAGAGGTGTCAATGAGGTTAGATCAAAAGATAAATGGACTTTCTCTAAGGATGGAACATTGATTGTTTTACCTTTAAATTCAGATGAAATAAAAATTACTTCAATAAATTAGGAAAAATTATGAAAACTAAAATTACAGAAATGTTTGGAATCAAGCATCCAATTATTCAAGGTGGCATGCATCATGTTGGGTTTGCCGAGCTAGCTGCTGCAGTATCAAATGCTGGAGGGCTTGGAACGATAACAGGCTTAACTCAAGGAACGCCTGAAAAACTTGCTAATGAAATTGCACGTTGTAAAGAAATGACCGATAAACCTTTCGCAGTGAATCTAACATTTCTTCCTTCATTGACCCCTCCTGATTATCCTGGTCTAGTTGATGTAATCATTGAGGGAGGCGTGCCAATTGTCGAAACCGCAGGACGAAATCCTGCTGAGTATTTACCTGCACTTAAAGATGCAGGAATTAAAATTATTCATAAGTGCACTTCTGTAAGACATTCACTAAAAGCCCAATCTATTGGTTGTGATGCTGTCTCTGTGGATGGCTTTGAATGCGGCGGTCATCCTGGCGAAGATGATATTCCTAACTTCATTCTCTTGCCAAGAGCGGCAGATGAACTTGAGATACCTTTTGTGGCATCAGGTGGCATGGCAGACGCTAGAAGTTTAGTGGCGGCAATGGCACTTGGAGCCGAAGGGATGAATATGGGCACAAGATTTATAGCTACACAAGATGCTCCTGTTCATCAGAATGTTAAAGAAGCCATAGTTGGAGCATCAGAGCTTGATACCCGTTTAATTATGAGATCTCTAACAAATACCGAAAGAGTTATGAACAATGATGCTGTTGAGCGCTTAATGGAAAAAGAAAAAGCTCTTGGAGATCAGTTAACATTTGCTGATATTGTTGATGAAGTTGCTGGTGTTTATCCAAAGATTATGCATGAAGGAACCATGGATGCAGGCGCATGGTCTTGCGGTATGGTTGCTGGATTGGTAAATGATATTCCTACTGTCAAAGAATTAATCGACACAATTATGGATGAAGCCGATGCAATAATTTCAAAGCGACTAAGTAATTTCTAAATAAAAACTAAATAGATGCTCAAGTGGTTCAGAAACTTCATGAACAGGCGCACGGCTAGCGCAAAGGTTCGCAATGCAGTCATGAATCACTTTGCAAGTTATGAAGTCTTTAAAGAAAATCGAAAAAAGAGCGAGGAAGCACGAAGCTCAGAAAATCGGCCTCATGAGATCTTATATTTTCATAAAGTTGACGATCCTTACTCACATTTAACCATTCAATTTATTGATCGCTTTCGATCTTCATATAACATTCAATTTAAACCTATCTTAGTTGGAGAAGAAAATCCTGAAACTGTTCACGAACCTTCTCTTTACAACATTTATTGTCTTGAGGATGTTAGAAGAATAGCACCTTATTATGATGTAAGTTTTTCAGTTCACTCTTACCCCTCAAAAGATCTTGTAAGTAAAGCCAATAGAATTTTGTCTGCTGTGGAAGATGTTAATTTTGGTGAGGTTGGTAAAAAAGTGAGTGCTGCATTGTGGTCTACTGATGAAGCTTGCCTTGACGCATTATCAAAGGAATACAGCGTCAGCGAAAACGATGCTCAACAGAAAATTAGGGATGGGAACTCAATTAGGGATGAAAAAGACTATTACTTTGGATCAGCTTTCTATTATGAAAATGAACTTTACTGGGGAGTTGATCGATTACATTATTTGGAAAGAAGACTTTCAGAATTAAAGCTGGGAACAGCTCACGAATATACTCCTACCTGCAAACCTAGATTAGTTGCTCCGTTAACACTTTCCTCCACAAAAAAGTTTAATCTTACTTATTACCCTTCATTGAATAGCCCGTATACTTTTGTAAGCACAAAAAGGGTCAGACAACTTCAAGAAAATTACCCTATTAACCTTATAACTAAACCTGTACTACCAATGCTAATGCGAATGATGACCATTCCAACTTTCAAGGCAAAGTACATTATTTCAGATGCAGCTCGAGAAGGTAGAACACACCAACATGAGATTAAAAGGATTTATTCACCTATTGGAAAGCCAGCACGCAAAGCTTACTCATTGTTTCCAATTATCGATGAAATGGGTAAAGGCTTTGAATATATTGAAGCACTGTTAATTGCCTCTTTTCAGGATGAAATCAATATTGGTGATGATACTTATTTAGAAGACTTAGTTTCTTCATTGAAATTGGATTGGAGTGAAGTAAAAAAGCATCTCAACAGCAAGCAATGGAGAGAAGATTTAAATCATAACCTTCAAGAAATGTACGCAGGGAACTGTTGGGGCGTACCTAGTTTCAAATTAACCGATGATGATGGCGGAAATCCCTTTTATGTTTGGGGTCAAGATCGAATGTGGTTAATTCAAGAAGAGATCGCAAAACGTAGTAGTTGATATTCATCTCAAATCATTTAAATTAAATCCTATCTATAGGGGAACTTCATGAACACATTTGAAAATAAAGTAGCATTAGTTACCGGTGCATCTTATGGAATTGGTTTTGCGATTGCAAAAGATTTAGCAAGCAGGGGAGCTCATCTAATTCTTACTGCGAGATCAGTTGAAAAATTAGAAGCTTTAGCAAGCTCAATAAGATCTGAGGGTGGCAAGGCAAATGTTTTTGAGGCTGACCTTAGTGTTTCTGGTTCTGCGAATGAGCTTTTTGAAAAAATCTCTAGTGAAGGCATTAAGATCGATTTACTAGTAAACAATGCCGGTTATGGAAGATGGGGTGAGTTCACTGAATTTGAAAGATCTGATTACTCAAAAATGCTTCATTTAAACATTAATTCTCTGATAGAACTAACCCATATGTTTATTCCTCAGATGATTCAAAAGGGTGGTGGCGGAGTAATTAATGTGGGTTCAACTGCCTCTTTTCTGCCAGTTCCGTTTGCGAGCGTTTATTCGGCTTCAAAAGCATTTGTTTTAATGTTTTCAGATGCAATTCGTTATGAATATCAAGATAAAAATATTCAAGTTATGACCTTATGCCCAGGAGGTACTGCATCTAAATTTAGTGAGGTTGCCAGTGAAAAATCGTCTGATGCTTTAAAAAAATTAAATCAAGTGCTGAAAGAGAAGGGTCAGCTTGGGGACAGTTGTGAGCTTGTAGCAAGAGATGGACTTGATGCTTTCCTAAAAAATAAATCATCATTCATTACTGGTAAAGGAAATAAAAAATTTGCTTTCTTACCTCGAATTCTCTCAAGAGATAGAATCATTAAGCTGACCGGAGATATTTTTAGAAAAAGAGTAGCTAAATAATTAATGAAATTATCTATTCGTATCGCAGTAATTATTGCCATATTGCTGTGGATACCTTTTTATTTAAATACATATTATCTAAAAAATATTTTAATTGAAGATATTCCCTTATCTGGTGAATGGGTTCAACTTGAGGATGGGAACATCTTTTTTACATGGCATCATCCTGAAGAGCCTTCAAAAGATAATATTGTGGTCCTTGTGCATGGATTCTCAAGTCCACAATTTGTTTGGGATGGTATTGCTGAATTGCTTGTTGATGCAGGGTATAGCGTTCTAGCATATGATCATTTTGGGAGAGGTTATTCAGAAAGACCAAGAATCAAATATGACCATAACCTTTACATTAGAGCTCTAAATGGTCTTCTAGAATCTCAGTCCATTGATACCCAGGTTCATCTTGTAGGCTACTCCATGGGAGGTGCGGTAATTGCTCATTTTGCTGATTTACATGGTGAAAAGGTAAAAAGTATTTCCTTGATTGCTCCAGCTGGAACAATGATTGAAGAACCTGATATAAACTTCTGGGCAGTTCAACCTTTAATAGGAGAATGGTTCTGGCATGTGTTGGGTAGCTTTTATGTAGAAGAACAAGTTTATGAAGTAAATGATCCACGAGGATTATTGCCACTGGAGTATATGGAGCTATTATCTGAGCAAGGCAAATACAAAGGTTTCATTGAATCATTGCTTTCGACTGTAAGGCATTTTGATATGTTTAATACAGAAGATGAATACAGGTCTATTAATTCATTAAATATTCCAGTTTTGGCAGTCTGGGGCACCAATGATCAAGTGACACCCTTTTCCGGTAGCAATAGATTATTGGAAGTAATGCCCTCAACAGAGTTAAAAATTATTGAAGGAGGCACTCATAATATTACCTTTGTCCAACCAACTAAAATTGGTAAGATGATAGTATCTTTCTTGGAGGGGAAATAAGAATGTTGCCACCAATAACTTTTCTTGGATGGATACATACAGGGTGCGGAATTGCCGCTATTTTGATCGGTGCTTACGCATTAAATAAATACAAAGTTATTTCCTTTTCTGAGCGTGCAGCAAAAATATATTTACTTCTAACATTAATTACTGCTTCAACGGCATTAGCTATTTATAATCAAGGTGGCTTTAGTATCGCGCACTTTCTTGCCATCCTAACTTTGATTGCTTTGATGGCTGGTACTATAGTTGAAAAAACCTACATGATGGGCTCACTTTCAAAATATTTTTTTACTCTCTGTTATACATCAACTTTCTTATTTCATATGATTCCTGCTATCACAGATACGTTAAGAAGACTTCCTGTTGGTGACCCCTTCGCAAGCAGTTTTAATGATCCGTTGGTGGTTAGCTTTCATGCCTTATTTTTTGTAATTTTTATTTTTTTATATCTATGGCAAGTTCAATGGTTGAAAAGAGAAACTTAGGGAGTCAATTAAAATGAAATTATTTATGATCCATGTTGGATTTTATGATCCAGCATTAGGCGAGGGTATATATGAATTTCATACCAATTATTTTGTGGTTGCTTATGATCCAAAGTCTGCAAAAAAAGAACTCATGTCTAGAGATGAATTTAAATCAAAGAAGATGCACATCGATGGAATTAAAGAAATTAATCAGGTTGATGGATACGATATATCTCTCAATAAAAGCAATCAGTCAAATGAGAATCAAACTTTTGACTATGACAAATCTAAAACATTATGAAGATCGAAGGTAAAAGAGTAGTGGTTACAGGCGCTGCAAGTGGTATAGGCCGTGCATTAGCTCATGCTTTTAATGATAAAGGTGCCAGTAAAGTAGTTTGCGCGGATTTAAATTTTGCAGAGGCACAGAATACAGCAGATTCAATAAAGGGCCTCGCAATTAAATGTAATGTTGGTGATGAAAATGAAATTCAAGATCTGGTCCAAGAAAGTACAGATTGGATGGAGGGAATAGATATTTTTTGTTCAAACGCAGGTATTATGGGGGAGATAGGCTTGTTGGAAACATCCTCAGAAAAATGGCAATCAATTTGGGAAATAAATGTGATGGCGCATGTTTATGCAGCCAAAGCAGTGCTGCCTCAAATGCTAGAAAGAGGAGAGGGTTATCTAATGAATACTGCCTCAGCAGCTGGCCTATTAACTACACTCGGCGCAGCTCCTTACACTGTCACAAAATCAGCAGCTGTAAGTTTTGCTGAATGGGTTAAAATTACTTTTGGAGAAAAAGGTATTGGTGTTTCCTGTCTTTGCCCTCAAGCAGTGAGAACTGCCATGACTGCAGGTGGAGCAGGAGTTGCAGGTGTAGATGGTATGTTAGAGCCTGAGAAAGTTGCTACGGACGTTTTGCAAGCAATCGAAGATGAAGTTTTCTTAGTAACTCCACATGAAGAGGTATTAGAGTATGTCAAACGTAAAGGGAATGATCGAGATCGTTGGATTGAAGGTATGCAAAGGCTGCAGAAGCAATTCGAAGAATTTCTAACACCACCCAAAGGAAATTAATTAATTCATTGATGCAAAAATACCTATTTTTTTGCTGCATCCTTTCAATTAGTTTATTTGCTGAAATTTGCGAAGAAAACTATCCAGATAAAATTCCTTTATTTGGTGATTTGCATGTTCATACTGCACTATCATTAGACGCTGCGACCCAAGGCACAATTAACAGGCCAGATGATGCATATAGATATGGCAAAGGGGAATCAATTTCAATTCAACCTTATAAGGATGGGATTGGTCAAAGAACTTCTAAACTGTCTCGGCAATTAGATTTTATGTCTGTTACTGACCATGCTGAATTGCTTGGAGAGGTAAACATTTGTGAGAGTCCAGAATTAGACGGGTATTCAAATCTAGTTTGCTTGGGTTATAGGTATTTTCCAAAACTTGCTTATTTCTACATGAATGGAATGGCAAGCCTTGCTAAACCCATGAGCCTTTGTGGGGACGATAGAAAAAATTGCAAAGAAGCTACCAGAAATCCATGGAAAGAAATTATAAAAAGTGCTGAGAAGCATAATGCTCCATGCAAGTTTACTACCTTCATAGGTTACGAATGGACTGGAGCAAAATATTCTGGAAATAATCTCCATAGAAACATTATTTTTGAAAACAGCTCTGTGCCTGAACTCCCAGTAAGCTTTTATGATGCAACCTCAAGAGAAGATCTATGGAATAAACTTGATAGTGAATGCAACAAAGATTGTGATTATGTTGTTATCCCTCACAATTCAAACCTATCTAATGGATTGATGTTTGAAGATCCTAATGCTGAGGATTATCAACGCATAGCAGATCGAGAACCATTAATAGAAATATTTCAGCATAAAGGTGCCTCTGAGTGCATTGATGAAGAAGATCCCTATTGTGATTTTGAATTACTAGAATATACAGACTTTGCTGCTAAATTTACTGGGGGTGACGAAGAAATACCCAAAGAAAGTTTTGCAAGGCATGGCTTGAATCGAGGTCTCGAACTAAAAAATGATACTGCAAACCCTTTTAGGTTTGGATTCATTGCCAGCACTGATACTCATCTCGCCATTCCAGGTGCAACAGATGAAGTTTCAATGCCTGGACACGGTGGAGCAGGAAAATCCCTCAGCAAAAAGTTGCCAAAAGGACTGCCCGATGATATTGAGTTTAATCCAGGTGGTTTAGCAGTTGTTTGGGCCACAAATAATTCTCGCAAGAGTATTTTCCAGTCATTAAAGTCAAAAGAAGCTTATGCCACATCAGGTCCGAGATATATTGTTAGATTTTTTGGCGGTGAAGAAATCAATGAGGACTCATGTAAGTTAGAAACTGCCATCTCATCTGCTTACCGAAATGGTGTTCCAATGGGCGGCACACTTACTAAAATTAGCTCAAAACCAAGGTTCTTAATCTCTGCAATAGCTGATCAAAGTGATAATGATCAATACATTTCTAGTATTCAAATCATCAAATCTTCTTATGGAGATCAAACTCTTCATTCTGAAGTTATTGAGGTGCTTGATCTATCTGATTCATACCAATTAGATGAAACTTCATGCATGGTCAGCGGAATAAAGAAGAAAAATTATTGTTCGGTTTGGGAAGATAAGAATTTTAATAAAGATGAAGATGCCTATTACTATTTAAGAGTAATATCTGCACCAACCTGTAGATGGTCGCATGAACTCTGTAATCAAAACCCTGATTTTTGTGAAGACCATAGTCAGTTTCCAAAATCCATTCAAGAAAGGGCGTGGACTTCACCAATTTGGATTGATCAAAACTAATTTCTTATAATATAAAAATATGAACAGAGTTTTATTGCAAATATTTCTTTTGTTAGCAGTCATTCCAATTATGTTGGTAATTGGATGGGGTTTTCTTATTTTGGGTCCAATCATCTGTTTTGGGTTTGCAATGAATGCTTACCGATATAACAATGAAAAAGAATTATATTTTTGGCTGATCATCGGTGTGATTTCTTTCATCATATCTTTATTTGTTTTAGGGATTTTTTAAATCATAAGATTGAATTCTTTCTAGTACTTATTCGTTTTTATAATATAATTCCTCTTCAGCTTTGGGGATGTGGTGGAACTGGTAGACACGCTTGGCTTAGAACCAAGTGCCGCAAGGCGTGGGGGTTCGACTCCCTCCATCCCTACCATTAATATAAATAGGATGTGAGCTCAGCTCATTTCACACCTAATAAAATCATATAATATGTACTTATGGAATTAGACTTTAGAGCTTTACAAGTAATCGCTGAAGTTGCCTTAGGCATAGTAGGGTTCTCAGCAATTCTTATAGCACTCAGTAGATCAGAGGATGGTTTCACGGAACCAGATAATTTTAGGATACAACTCCTAATATTTTCGGCTTTTGGTGCGATGTTTTGTGCGTTATTACCATTTGCAATTTTTAATACTGATAATCCATCCATGAGCTGGAGTATTATCAGCACTGTTTTGTGTATATATTCAGTGATTGGATTACTAATCTTCCCTAGACGAGTTATAGGGTTAAGAAAAAAAGGCTACCAAGACCTTTTTCCTGTAAGAATTGTTGCAATACAACAGGGAATCCTTGCAATAAATTTCTTATTATCTGGAATGATGGTTGTCGATGTGCTTTCGCAAAAAAATAACATTTACCTGTTTTGTCTGATTTTATTCTTAGTTCAGAGCACCATTGCCTTCATAAGGACTATGTTTTTTAGAGTTAAGTAAAATTTCATTGATTTCTAAATCAACATAACTATTTACATATTTACAATTTTGCTTATCATTAAAAAGATGAATTTCTTTAATCAAATTAATACACGGAGACAGCTAATATAGCTGGGCTACTTTTTTTGTTAAAGAACCCAGCTGATGCTGGGTTTTTTGTTTTTTAGGGTACAAAAATATGGATGATATCAGACACTTTATTTCGACTAATGACTGGAGTAAGAATGACCTGCAAGCAATTATTGATGAAGCTGTAAAACTTAAGGCTTCACCTTTTCAAGCATCCCTTCAGAATAAATCAGTTGCAATGTTATTTTTTAACCCATCACTTAGAACTAAGACAAGTTTTGAAGTGGGTATTAGTGAGCTTTCTGGCACCGCTGTTATTTTACAACCTGGTAAGGATGCTTGGCCTATTGAGTTTGAAGATGGAGTCATTATGGATCAAGATCCTGAGGAGCATGTCAAAGAGGTTGCGCAAGTTCTTTCTGAATACTGCGATTGTATTGCCATCAGAGCTTTTCCAAAGTTTATAGACTGGAATATTGACAGGACTGATCACGTAATTAAAAGTTTTGCAAAATATGCATCTGTTCCAGTAATTAATATGGAAACCATTGAGCATCCTTGTCAGGAATTGGCACACTTGATGACTTTACAGGAAACGTTAGGATCTCTTGAGGGAAAAGATTATTTGCTCACCTGGACTTATCATCCCAAACCATTAAATACTGCTGTAGCAAATTCCAGCCTTTTAATTGCAAGTAAGTTTGGAATGAATGTGAAGCTTCTTTGTCCTTCTAAGGATTACTTGCTGGATAGACGATATCTTGATTATGCTCAAGAGGCCTGCAGCAAAAATAATAAAAGCTTTGAAATTACTCATGATATTAATGCTGGCTATGATGGAGCCAATATTGTTTATGCAAAAAGCTGGGGGTCTCTAAATTTTTATGGAAATCCAAAAGATGAATTTGAGGTTAGAAAAAAATTTAAACACTTTATCGTAGATGAAGAAAAAATGGAGTTAACCAATAATGCTCTTTTTAGTCACTGCTTCCCTTTAAGAAGAAATGTAAAGGCAACAGATGAAGTCATGGATTCTCCTAATTGCGTAGCCATCCAAGAGGCTGCGAATAGAAAACATGTGCAAAAGTCACTTTTAACAAAAATCTTATGAGGAATTCTATGAAAAAAATAGTTTTAGCATTTTCGGGAGGCTTAGATACAAGTTTTTGTATCCCTTACCTTATTGAGCAAGGTTATGAAGTGCATACCTTATTTGTCAATACTGGCGGTATTTCAATCAGTGAGGAAAAACATCTATCCAATAGAGCAATTCAACTTGGTGCCAAAAAGCACAAGAATGTAAATGTTGAAACTAAGCTTTGGGATCAAGTTTTGGTCCCATTAATTTTTTCAGGTGCACTTTACCAAAATAGATATCCTGTTTTATGTTCGGACAGATATTTAATAGTTAGTGAGTCCATGAAATTATGTAAAAAGCTTAACACTAAATATATTGCTCATGGGTGTACTGGCATGGGAAATGATCAGGTAAGGTTTGATACCTCAATAAATGCCTTAGGCTCATTCAATATCATTACTCCAATCAGAGATATTCAAAATATTACTGATAATGTCAGGGACTATGAAATTAATTATCTGAAGCAAAAAGGGATTAGCGTCTCAAGCCTACATAAGAAATACAGCATCAATGAAAATCTAATGGGAGCAACTATTTCTGGATCAGAGATTGATGTCTGGAAGGCTCCAAAAGCAGAGAGTTATGTCTTATGTAACTTACCTGAAGATTATCCTAAGAGAACGAAAAAGATTTCAATTAGATTTGATAAAGGAAAGCCTGTAGCCATTAACGGTTCAAAAGTAAAAGGACCTGAGTTGCTCCGCCACCTAAATCAAATAGGGGGTAAATACGGCATTGGAAGGAGTGTTTTTACCAGCGATACCATCATAGGATTAAAGGGCAGATTTGTCTTTGAAGCGCCAGGAATTTCTATTTTAATGACTGCGCACAGAGCTCTAGAGGAAAGTGTTCTTACGGATAAACAGAATCACTTTAAGTCAATGGCTGGACAAGAATGGGTAAACCTTGTCTATCGTGGTTTCTTTTTTGACCCGCAGCGAGAAGATCTTGAAGCATACCTAAACTCATCGCAAACAAAAGTAACCGGAGATGTAATTATTCAACTTGAGCCAGGTAAAGCTGAAGCAATTGCAGTTGATTCAAAAAATATTCTTATTAGTGCAGATGGATCTTATGCTCAGTCAGCTGAATGGTCAGATGATGAATCCAAGGGATTCATTAAACTTTTAGGTCAAAGTACTTCTACTTGGGCAAAACTTCATAAATAACTCATGAAAGAGCTATTTAATTCAGCTATCAATCATCTTGAACAATTGGTTTCATTTGATACCTCAAATCCTCCAAGGGCAATTTCAGAATCCGGATTGTTGGATTATTTGGAATCTATAGCTGGTCACAATTTATCCATAACTGATCATGGTAATGGTTCTTTTAATTGCTTAATCCAGCAAGGTAATCCAAAGCATTTAATTAATGTTCATTTAGATACCGTTCCAGCAGGAGATGGTTGGGAAACAGATCCTTTTAAATTACACATAGACAATGATGTTGTTCATGGACTCGGAGCATGTGATATTAAGGGAGCTGCAGCAGCACTTTTATCATTGATTGAATCCTATGATTCTGAGTATGCGATTTTATTTAGCACAGATGAGGAAGCAGGCAATAGTACTTGCATCAAGAAGTTCTTAGAAGTAGATCATCCTTTCGAAGGCATTATAGTCGCAGAGCCAACAAACAATCTTGCGGTTACATGCCACAGAGGAATCTTTACTGGTACAAAAAAATTTAAGGGTAAAGCTGGACATAGTTCAGAGAAACGAGGCCTTAAAGACAGTGCCATCCATAAGCTGGTACATTGGTCAGAAAAAGCATTAAAAGTTGCCGAAGATCACACAGAAACGTCTTATGAAAACCTTCATGGCCTAGCTTTTAATCTTGGTCATATCAACGGCGGTATCAAACCCAATATCATTGCTGAATCTGCAGAATTGAGACTCGGCTTAAGACCATTGCCAAATCAGGACATCAGTGAGTTAGTGGCTGAGTTAGGTTTAAGTGATTCCAATGAGGAGGAGTTTATTCAAGGGTTTTCAGGCCCCAGTCTGCCAGCACAAGGATCAAGCAATGATCTAAAGGCCTTCGCAAACAAACTAAATTTGTCATTATCATCTCCTGTAAATTTTTGGACTGAAGCATCTTTGTTCAACGAAGCCGGCTATCCTGCGATCGTTATAGGACCAGGAAATATTGAAAATGCACATCAAGCAAATGAATTTATCCATTTGAGTCAGATTAAGGAATCAATTGAAATATATAAGGGGCTTTTGAAATGACACAAGCCTCAAATATCTTTATCAAAGATACTATCATTAAACTTTTAACTGCAATTGGGTCAGAAAAAGAAATCAAAAAATATATAAATAAGTTCTCTTCAACAGAACAACAATTTGCTGTTATAAAAGTTGGTGGCGCGGTTGTTGAAGAAGATCTTGATAATCTTATTTCTTCAGTAGTCTTTTTAAATCAAGTTGGGTTAAGACCGATTATTATTCATGGGGGAGGGCCTGGGCTTTCCAAGGAACTCGATGCAAAGAAAATTGATTTTTCATTTATTGATGGTCAAAGAGTTACATCTGAAGCAGTCAGGGATGTAGCAATCAATGTCTTCGGTGATATTAACTCTTTATTGGTCAGACGTTTAAACGAACAAGGAGCATTGGCAATGGGTTTTAAAGAGGAAATATTTAAATCTGAAAAAAAATCAGAAGAACTTGGCTATGTTGGAGAAATTAAGAAAGTAAATATTAAGCCTATTAATGAAGCTATTAAGGATGGCTTTATTCCAGTGATTTCACCGTTAGGAATTACTGAAACTAATGAGGTGGTTAATATCAATGCAGATGTTGCCACAATAAACCTTGTTGAGGAAATTAAGCCCTATAAAGTTGTATTTTTATCTCAAGTTGGAGGAATCTATGACAATAATGAATCCTTAATACAATCGATTAACCTTGATCTAGAGTATGAAGAAATGATGAATGCTGATTGGCTGCATTCAGGAATGCAATTAAAACTAAAACAGATTAAGGAGTTATTGGATTTATTGCCTCGATCATCATCAGTATCAATTACAAAACCTATTGACCTGCCCAAAGAATTATTTACTGACTCTGGATCAGGGACACTTATTAAACGTGGGCACGGCATAGATATTTTTGAGTCCAAAGATCAGGACATTCAGAAAAAATTTTTTAGTATCATAGAAAGTTCATTTAATGGCATATTGAATAAATCTTTTTTTAATGACGGCGATTACAAAATTTTTTTGACGACCTGCGAACGAGCAGCAATTGCAGTTTCTATGGAATACAAAGTTCCATACATGGATAAATTTGGTGTTATTGCTGAAGCTAAAGGTGAAGGAATTGGCTCCGCAATTTTTCATGAAATGAAAAAAGAATTTCCCGAGATTTTTTGGCGCTCTAAATCAAATAATCCAATCAATAAATTCTACCTATCCATGGCAGACGGATATCAAAAAACAGGGGAGTGGGATATTTTCTGGATGGGAATTAATGACTACAGCAAATTGAATGAGTGTATTAATTTCGCAGTATCAAAACAGCAAACTATCAGTTATTAACATGTCAAAGAAAATTAGCATCATTGGAGGAAGAGGATTTACTGGCCAAGAGCTTATCAAGCTTATTGATTCTCATCCGCAATTTGAACTTGCACAAGCATTTTCATCATCAGTGGCAGGCGATGAAATCATGATCGATGAACGCAAGCTTAAAAAAACTTATGCCTCGCTTGATGAAGATATAGAGTTTGTTGAAGAAGATGCGATTATTTTGGCTCTTCCAAATAATGAAGCCGCCAAATGGGCTGGTAAGATATCTAAAGAAAAATCTCAAGCTATTATTCTTGATTTGAGTGCAGATCATCGTTTTGATGATGAATGGCATTACAGTGTTCCCGAGTTAACCGAGACCATTGTAAGAAATAAGATAAGCAATCCAGGTTGCTATGCAACAGCAATGCAATTAATGCTTGCACCCATAAATAACATAATTGATGGAGAGGTGAATTTTTTTGGGATTTCTGGATACAGCGGAGCGGGTGCAACTCCAAATGATAGAAATGATCCTGATAAATTAAAAAATAATATTATTCCCTATTCACTTAATAATCATATTCATGAAAGAGAGGTAAGTTTTCATATGCAAAGGGAAATAAACTTTATGCCCCATGTAGCAAATTTCTTTAGAGGAATTTTAATCACTGGAAATTTTTCTTTAAAGAGCCAATGTTCTTTAGAAGAGACTAGAAATATCTTTGATGATTTTTATGATGAGCATTCTTTTATAGCTATTAAAGAAGAATTCCCCTCAATATCTGAGGTTATCAACACACCCAATGCCATTATTGGTGGATTTAATATTGATGAATCAAAAAAGCGATTAAGCTTTTGTTGCTCAATTGATAATCTACTAAAAGGAGCAGCATCACAAGCCATACAAAATTTAAATAATGCAATGAATTTTGATGAAGGGTTGGGGCTATAGAAAGGATAGAAACTATGAAAATCTGGAATTCAAAGAATCAAAAAATAGATCAAAGAGTAGATACTTTTTTAAGTGGTGAAGATATAGATCTTGATAATGAGATATTTATATTTGATGTAGATGCATCCATTGCGCACACTGAAGAATTACTTGCGATAAAACTACTTACTGGGAATGAGGCTTCTTTGTTAAAAAGAGAGCTTAAGAAAATTAAAAAAGATTTTTTATCTGGCATGCTTGCTCTTAATAAAAAATTTGAAGACTGTCACTCGGCTATTGAATATCTATTAATCAAGGAGCTTGGAGATGTTGGCAAGAAGATACATACCGGAAGAAGTAGAAATGATCAGGTACTGGTTGCCATTAGACTTTATCAACAACACAATTTAAAAATTATCAGGAAGTTAGTGCTAAAGCTCGCGAAAGAACTTTTAAGCAAGTCAAAGCAAAATGAATATTTACCAATGCCTGGTTATACCCATCTACAAAGAGCAATGCCATCAACATGGGGGTTATGGTTTTCTTCTTATGTAGAAGCATTTTTAGATGATGTTGAGTTATTGGATGCAATTTCAGATTGGATTAATATCAATCCCCTTGGAACAGCAGCAGGCTATGGTATTAATTTACCTATTAAAAGAGAGCTTTCAACCAAGAAGCTAGGCTTCAAAAGACCTCAAGTAAATGCTTTGTATGTTCAAAATAGCAGAGGCAAAATGGATTTAGAAATTTTGGGTGCCTTAAAGCAACCTTTCTTGGATTTAAGAAAATTATCATGGGATCTGAGCTTATTTACTTCAACTGAATTTAACTTAATTAAGATTGGTAAGGAATTTGCAACTGGGTCTTCTATTATGCCTAATAAGTCAAACCCCGATACCGTAGAAATAATGAGAGCAAATTATGCAAAACTAGCAGGCTATTATGCTGAAATTGAGAACTTAATTTCACTTCCTAGCGGCTATCATAGGGATTTGCAGATATCTAAAGGAGCAATCATTAATGCATTTAATCTATGCGAATCCTCATTTTCTTTAGCATCTGCATTAATCAAATCATTAAAAATCAATAAAAAGAGAGCTGCAGAGATGATTGACTCTGATATGCAAATGACTGATCAGGTAAATGGGCTTGTTCAGCAAGGCATACCTTTTAGAGATGCTTATAGGTCTGTAAAGAATGAACCTAACAAGCATAAAAGTTTGTCTTCAAAAACAGATGCTTCATCGGTTGGGTCTGCAAATAACTTGAAGTTAAATCTCCTATCTTTAAGACTAAAAAAGTTAGCAAAATAATTAGATCTTCTTAAATTAAATAACAACGATTTTTTTGCTAGAATCTTTGTATGAAAAATCATTTCATCGTCCTGCCATTACTGTTTTTAATTTTTAGCTGCAGCGAGGCAGTTGACTCAAAAAATCCATTAGTTGATTTTAACTCCAGTCCAAATGAGTGGTTATTGCATGGGAGAACTTATGCAGAAGAAAGGCACAGCCCATTGGATCAAATTAATACCTCTAACGTAGATCAGATTGGATTATCTTGGTCTTTTGAGACTGGCACAAATCGGGGTCATGAAACTACTCCAATTGTAAAAGATGGAGTCATGTTTATAACAGCTCCATGGAGTGTAGTGCATGCATTGGATGCAAAAACGGGCGATTTGCTTTGGACTCATGATCCGCAGGTTGAACGTGCGTGGGCAATTAATGCTTGCTGTGATGTCGTTAATAGAGGCGTAGCTCTTTATGAAAACTCCATCTTTTTTGGGACGATAGATGGCAGATTAATTTCATTAGATAAAGATACTGGCACTGAAAATTGGAGCATTTTAACAATTGATAAATCAAGGCCATACACGATTACTGGAGCTCCAAGAATTGTTAAGGGAAATGTGATTATTGGTAACGGTGGCGGTGAATTTGGGGTAAGAGGCTATGTTACTGCCTATGACGTAGATAGTGGGGATGAATTGTGGAGATTTTATACTGTTCCAGGCAATCCTAATGAGCCTTTTGAATCTCCTGAAATGGAGATAGCTGCCAAAACCTGGTCCGGTGGTAAATGGTGGGAATACGGTGGTGGTGGAACTGTTTGGGACTCTATGGCTTATGATCCAGCCCTGGATACTTTATATATTGGTACAGGCAATGGCTCGCCATGGAATAGATATGTTAGAAGTCCTGGGGGAGGGGATAATTTATACCTATCATCTATTGTAGCCTTGAATCCAGATACGGGAGAATATAAGTGGCATTATCAGACCACGCCGGGGGATTCATGGGATTATACAGCTACTCAACATATGATCCTTGCCGATCTCGAAATTAATGGTCAAATGCGAAAAGTAATTATGCAGGCTCCAAAAAATGGTTTTTTTTATGTGATTGATCGAACGAATGGTGAATTAATATCAGCTGAGAATTATGTACCAATTAACTGGGCAACTCATGTTGATATGGAAACAGGAAGGCCGGTTGAAAATCCAGCAAACAATTATTTTGATACACCAGCATTAACAACTCCAGGTCCACTTGGCGGTCATAATTGGCAACCCATGGCTTTTAATCCTGATACTGGACTTGTTTACATTCCAGCTCAAGAAATGCTTTTCGTTTACAGTCATGATAAAGATTTTGAATACAATCCAAAGACATGGAATACAGGACAACAGATTGAAATGACTTATTTGCCCAAAAACCCTGACGAGTTAGCAATGGTTGATAAAGCTACATTTGGGTATTTATTGGCGTGGGATCCAATTGCTCAAAAAGAAGTTTGGCGTGAGCAGTATCAAAGACCTTGGAGCGGTGGACTTTTATCTACTGCTGGAGACTTGGTACTTCAAGGAACCTCTGATGGAAGATTTATTGCTTTTGATGCTGCCTCCGGAGAAATATTGTGGAGTACTGATACTGGGCAAGGAATAATCGCACCACCAATAACTTACATGATTGATGAGGAGCAATATATTGCTATTCAAGTTGGTTATGGAGGAGCTTATGCCTTAGCAGGAGCATTTCCATCTGCAAATAAAAATCCAGCACAGAATGGCCGCATGCTGGTTTTTAAGTTAGGTGGAGAGGATATGAGTCCGCCCGTTCAATCCATTGCACAAGTTAACCCAGTCGTACCCTCAATGACAACAGATGCCCTTACAATTGCTCGAGGCGAGTATGAATATCATGAACATTGTCAATTTTGTCATGGTGCAGGTGTTATTGGAGGTGGAGTTATTCCTGACTTGAGGTATCTAGATGAGGTTGGTCATCAGACTTTCTTGGGAGTAATTTTGGGGGGCATGCACTCTGAAAAAGGCATGGCATCATTTAAAGATGTTTTAAGTCTGGAGCAAGCTAATCAAATTCAAGCTTACATTATTTCACAGGCTAAACTAGCTGGAGTAACCCAAGAAGCTGCAGAGGATTAGCCTCAATTTATAATTCAGAGCTGAAGCTTTGTAAGTATTTTACAAATTCTGTATCAGGAATATTTCTTGAATCTCTCCATTGATCATTAGACTTTAAATTTAAAACCTTGCCACTTTTGTTTACCAAAAAAACTCTAGGTATGCCCTCAATAATCTCTACGCCAAAAGATTTATAAATTTCCATATTGATTGAATATTTTTCAACATCTATGAAGTAGGTAACAAACTGATTATTAAGGATTTCTTTTACGCTATTATCATCAAGTTTTTTTAGTAAATTCATAGCATCCGGGCACCAATTTGCTCCAAAAACAAATAATTTATTTGATTTTTTATCTGCCATGAGTTCCTCAATAACTTGAGGATTTTCGATTCTTCCACTAAATTGGTTATTCATAAGCACAATTTCGCTGTAAAAAGTAGTATTTTACAAGAGTGGTTTGAATTATGGATAGGCTTACAAACATTTTTTTAATATTTGCTTCCCTTTGGATTGCAGTTCAAGCAGTTGGTTTGATATTCTTTTATGATCTTTTTGATGTGCCTTATTTTGCCATCAATTTGGATTCAGAAATACTTAATGAATTTAGGCATAGAACTGTGATGCCAGCTTTTTATATAACCCTTCTTTACTTTGTTGTAAGGTATTTCTCAGGAAGAAATCCTACCTCACCAATTTGGCCAATCTTCGTCGCGTATAGTGCATGGACAATAACTCTATTTATTTCATTTTTTACCATAGGCATCCATACAATTAATGTAACCTTCTTTATAATTACTATTATTGGAATAATACTTGTTAGAAGAGCCCATAATAAGAGAAAAAATGAAATTTTTTAGAGAATGATCTGGCTTTTAAGAATTTATTTATTTTTATACTTTGTTCTTTATTTTGGAATAGGAGCATGGGCAATTGTAGAACCAGTGAGAGAAATTTTAGAATTTGACGTACCTTCTTTCATGCTGGCTATTGGTCTGAGTGTTTCTGCACCAATAGGCTACTCAGAGGTAGCTGGATTGTACGGAGGCATCAACTTGATGGTAGGAATATTTTGCTTCCTTGGGCTATTCAGCAAATATTTAGCAAATAAAGCTTTATTTATATTAGCTTTTTTAACTTTTTCAATTGCAGGCGGACGCTATCTGTTATCTCTAATTCCTACAGCACCTGGATTTTTAAATAGCTTTTTTATTTTTGAGGTAGCAACTTTCTTTATCTCAATATTTTTTATGATCTATTTAAGAACCCTAAATCAATCCGCTAAGATTAATAATGTAAGCGATGTAGCTGCTAACGAAAGTTAAACCAAATAACTTCATTACCCACCCCTTAAATGGAGCAAATTTAAGCAACATAATTGCTACTAAAAACGCTGTACTTAGAAGAGCTAAAACAAGAAAATCTCTCTCAAAGACAGTATCTTCTATGGTTAAAGCAGAGAAAAATCCAATCATTGGAACAACAAAGACTAAATTGAATATATTTGAACCGATGATATTGCCTACCACCATCTGAGCTTTCTTTTTTACTAGGGCAGCAATACTTGCTGCTAACTCAGGAAGGCTTGTGCCCAGGGCAAGAATCGTTAAGCCAATAATAATTTCAGGCACCCCTAGAATGACAGCAATATTCTCGGCATGGTTAACACAAAGGTGAGATCCAAAAATTAATCCTATTAACCCAATTGTTAACCCAAGCATCTCTTTAAATATGCTACCAGCTTGATCTTGAATATTTTCTTCTTTCAAGTCGTTGGATTTAAAAAGGGTAAAAAGAAACAGTCCTAATATTCCAATAAAAACAATTGCTTCGAACTGATTGATTTTTCCATTAAATAAAGCAAAACCTAACCAGATAAATGAAATAACAAATGGCAGAAGGTTGATCAGAGAGTCAGCGATTTGTTTCCTAAGTGAAAAGCAAGCGATACCAAATATTAAAGCAATATTTGAAATATTTGACCCTATCACTGTCCCAAGAGATAAAGCAGCACTTTCATTAAAGATACCTGAGATACCAATGAAAATCTCAGGAGCTGAAGTACCAAATGCAACAAGAGTTAATCCAATGATTAAATCGCTGACCCCAATTCTTTTGGCAAAGACTGATGATTGGGCCACAAACTTATCAGCACCCCAAATAAGAATAGCCAATCCAAAACAAAGAATAAGAAAATTTTGCAGCAACAACATCTGAGCATTTTAATTGCAAATACAAAGAATTAATATTAGATTCAACAGGAAACAAATTAAGGAACAAAATGAGATTAGATCAATTATTTAGCATTGAGGGCAAAACAGCAGTTGTCACTGGTGGATCAAGAGGAATAGGAGAGATGATTACGGCTGGCTTTTTGGCTAATGGAGTTAAAGTTTACATAACTGCTAGAAAAGCAGGACCATTAATTGATAAAGCCAAAGAACTATCTGACGAATACGGACAAGAGTGTATTGCGATAACTTCAGATTTAAGCTCTCATGGTGGGATTGTTGAGTTTGCAGATGAATTAAAAAGTAGGGAATCTTCAGTAGATTTCTTAATTAACAATGCTGGCGCTGCATGGGCAGAACCTCTGGATACGTTTTCTGAGGAAGGGTGGGATCGTGTGATGGATTTAAATGTAAAAAGCTTATTTTTTGTTACTCAACAATTCTTACCGCTGCTCAGGGTTAATGCGGATAATGATGACCCCTCAAGAATTATAAATGTGGGATCAATTGACGGCATTAACACCCCAGTATTTGAAACCTATCCATATGGGCCTTCAAAAGCAGCTGTGCATCATTTAACAAGAGTGCTTTCAGCAAAACTAGTAAAAGAAGATATTATTGTAAATGCAATTGCTCCAGGTCCGTTTCCAAGCAATATGCTAGGGCCAGCGGTTGGCCATGATTATTCAGGTATTGCGAAAGCAAATCCAAGAAGCAGAGTTGGTACCCCAGAAGACATCGCTGGATTAGCAATATATTTGTGCTCCAGAGCAGGAGCTTTTACTGTCGGCGAAACGATTACTTGCGACGGCGGATTGGTTGCAAGATCAGGGCATGATTTAAGTGGCGGATGAGTTTTTACGAAACATACATTCTTCCTAAGTTTCTTGATTGTGTTTGTTCGCAAGAGGGATTTCAGAATAAGCGTGCACAGATATTTCCTCATGCATCAGGGGAGGTATTAGAGATTGGAGTTGGGACCGGTTTAAATTTTGAGTTTTATGATTTTGATAAAGTTACCTCAGTTAAAGGTATTGACCCAGCAATTAGTTCTCTTGAAGTTGCAAATAGAAGAATTGCTGAGATGAATATTCCGGTTGAGGTTATGGAAGGTTCAGCTGAAGAAATTTCTTATAAAGATAATGCTTTTGACTCAGTTGTTGTGGGCTACAGCTTATGTACTATCCCTGATCCTATAAAAGCATTGAAAGAAATTAAAAGGGTTTTAAAAATCAATGGTAAGTTATTTTTTACTGAGCATGGGATTTCACCTGAGGAATCAGTGCGAAGATGGCAACATAGAATAAATCCTGTTTGGAGTAAATTTGCAGGTGGTTGCAATATAAATCGCAATACTGAAGATATGATTCTAAGGGTAGGTTTTAAATTTGATCAATTGCAAAAGAAGTACATTAAAGGACCTAAAATAGCTTGTTTTAATTATTACGGTATTGCTAGAAAAAATTAACTTGTTTTCGCAGCATCAAAAGCTTCAGTAATAAGCTCTCTCATCCATATGTGAGAGCCATCATTATCATCACTGGTATGCCAGATTAGGTATTGTTCAACGGGCGAAATATCGAGAGGGAGCTCTTCGAATTGAAGCCCATGTTTTTTAGCAAAACTCTGTGAGCAGACCAAAACTAAGTCTGTCGATCTAACAATTTCTGGAGTAACCAAAAAGTGCTGCGCGCGAAGCGCAACCTCTCGTTGCAGTTGCATCTTAGATAATTCAACATCAATTAAGGCTGGTCCTCTTTTTCGATTAGATATGTTAATAAATTTTTGAGCAAGCAATGCATCCAAATCAAAATTAGGTAACTTTGTAAGTGGATGGTTAGCTCTGTGCGCACAAACAAATCTATCTTCAAAGACTTTTTTTGAAAGCACATCTTTTGATCTTGGGATCAAGGGATCAACTGCAAAGTTGAGCTCGTTGGTGGCAAGGGCATGTACTAAATCTTCACGTGTTGTGAAATAACTTTCAATTGCAATTTTTGGTGCAGTGTTATTTATTTTTTCTAATAGAAATGGCAGTATTCTGCCTTCAGAAATATCACCAAGAGAAATTCTAAAAGTGCGTTGAGATGTATTTGGATCAAACTCATCTGGTTCATTGACACTCTTTTGCATTAGATTAAGAGCATGTTGCACGTCATTTATCATGTGTTCGGTTTTATGAGTTGGAACCATACCTGTTCCAGTTCTAACAAATAAGTCGTCGTTAAATCTTTCTCTAAGTCTAGCAAGTGCATTTGAGACCGCAGGTTGTGTGATCCCAACAACCTCTGCTGCCTTAGTTAAACTTCCTTCTGTATAAATAGCATTCATGATCACGAAAAGGTTTAAATCGAAGGAGCTAATTTTCATTGTGGACTAGCGTGAGGGGTTAATTATGAAGATTACGTTATTCATCAAACTTATAACTTCATCTTAGCAATTTGTATAATAGAAATAAAGGATTGTGAGGGTATAAATACGGTGACATACTACACGTCAATGCTTGTCTCAATACCGTGAATAGAGTAATTCAAATACTGGGATCAAAATATCCAATCATTCAAGCTCCAATGGGTTGGATTGCAAGAAGCAGGCTTGCTTCAGCTGTATCGAATGCTGGAGGCTTTGGCATCATTGAAACCTCTTCAGGTGAAGTTGAAAACTGCAAGAATGAAATTATGGCAATGGCCGACTTAACTGATCAGCCTTTCGGGGTAAATTTACCACTTCTTTTCCTAAAAGATGAATCCATGATTGATGTTGTTTTAAATGCTGGTATTAAGTTTGTTACCACTTCCGCAGGTGATCCTGCAAAGTACATCCATATCCTCAAAGATGCAGGGATTAAAGTTTTTCATGCTGTGCCTAATGTTGCAGGTGCAAAAAAAGCTGTTGATGCAGGCGTTGATGGATTGGTTGTTGAGGGAACTGAAGGCGGCGGTTTTAAAAATCCTGAAGAAGTTGGATTGTTTGTATTAATACAAGCTATAAGAAATATCACTGATCTACCAATTGTTGCTGCTGGAGGTATTGTGGACGGACGTGGAATGGCAGCTGCATTTGCAGCAGGTGCTGAAGGCATTCAAATGGGCACCCGATTTGTTTCTTGTATAGAAAGCCCGGTGCATGAAAACTTTAAAAACTATATTATTGATTCTGATGAACAGGGCACATGGATATTAAATAAAAAAGGTAAGCCTTGTATTCGAGCACTCAAAACAGATTACACTCAGCCCATCTATGAAGCGGGTGAGATGGATATGAGTGCAATGATGAACATTCAGGATTTATATTTTGGAGGTGACATGAATGCAGCTCCTGCACTTTCAGGTCAATCAGTTGGATTAATCAGCACCATGAAGCCTGTCAAAGAAATTATTTCTGAAACCATCAAAGAATTTAATGAAATTTGTTCATCCATGAGTCAACAAGCCTTTGATGAATGATATTATTACTATAACCAGGAAAAAAAATGAAATTTGAACTTAGCGAAAAAACTCAATCTTTATTAGATCAAGTTACTGAATTTATAAACAAGGAAATTATTCCTAATGAATCACTTTACGAGCAACAAGTAGAAGAGGGTGGTAGATGGTGTGTCCCGCCCGTCATTGAAAAAATGAAAGAGAAGGCAAAAAAAGTTGGACTATGGAATCTCTTTCTTCCTGAAAGTGAACTTGGAGCGGGATTAACAAATTTTGAGTACGCACATTTAGCAGAACAAATGGGTCGATCTGGAATTGCATCTGAAGTTTTTAATTGCTCAGCACCTGATACAGGCAACATGGAAGTTTTGGTTAGATACGGAAGCGAAGCTCAAAAAGATGAGTGGTTAGCACCCTTATTAAATGGAGAGATCAGATCAGCATTCGGCATGACTGAGCCAGGCGTTGCTTCATCCGATGCCACCAATATGGCAGCCAGTGCAGTGCTTGATGGGGATGAATATGTTATTAATGGTGAAAAGTGGTGGACCTCCGGTGCTGGTGACCCAAGATGTAAGATTATTATCTTTATGTGCGTAACTGATCAAGATCCTGATTCACCAAGACATAAGAGACATTCAATGATTTTGGTGCCTACAGACACACCAGGAATTGAAACTCGTAAAATGATGCACGTGTTTGGCTGGGACGATGCTCCTCATGGTCATGCGCATCTAAAGTTTGATAATGTTAGGGTCCCTAAAGAAAACATGATTTTGGGTGAAGGCAGAGGTTTTGAAATAGCTCAAGGCAGGCTTGGGCCAGGTAGAATTCATCATTGTATGAGAGCTATAGGCATGGGTGAGAGAGTTATCGAGATGATGTGTCGACGGGGTCAAACCCGAGTAGCATTTGGTAAACCCATCGCTCAACTTGGAGGCAACTTTGATGTGATAGCTGATTCAAGAATTGAGCTAAATATGGCTCGATTATTAACTCTTCAAGCTGCCCATATGATGGATACTGTAGGCAATAAGGTTGCAGCTAGTGAGATTGCCCAAATTAAAGTGGCGGTTCCTAATATTGTTTGTAAGATCATTGATCGTGCAATTCAAATTCATGGTGGAGCTGGTGTTTCCCAAGTTTTCCCGCTTTCAAGAATGTACGCCGGGATGAGAACTCTTCGCTTAGCTGATGGACCAGATGAGGTTCACAGGAGAGCGGTTGCTCGATATGAGCTTGGCAAACATGCTGTTCAAGATGGTCAGGTTGAATCATCTGAAATTTCTAGAAGTTAAGCGATAGAGCATTGTCAGCAAATCTGATCTTTTACGATACAGAGACCTCAGGGATTCAGAAAGATTTCTCTCAGATTTTGCAGTGTGGCTCCATCCAAACCAATCGCAGTTTTGAAGAATTAGCGCAACAAAATATTGGATGCAGACCGCTTCCATGGGTTAATCCTCAACCGAAAGCAATGCTCACCAATAAAAAAATTGAGTTATTTAAATCAAATACTTCCCATTATCAGATGATGAGTGAATTGCATCGCCAGTGGCGTGAGTGGACGGTGGATGGCCCAGGCACCTTCGTGACTTATAACGGTCACGCATTCGATGAAGAATTAATTCGAAGACAATTTTATTGGAATCTGTTGGATATATATCTAACAAATACCAACGGCAATGGGAGGCTTGATCTCTATTTAATGCTGCAAAACCTTGCTTGTTATTTTAACAACGTGATTGAAATCCCTTTACATGATGGTGGACCAGGCATCAGTTTAAAGCTTGAAGACCTAGCAGCTGCAAACAATATTAGTAATGATGATGCTCATGACGCGATAGCTGACTGTAAATTGATGCTTGAGCTCCTAAAAATTATTGATAACAAAAAACCTGAGTGGATTGATTTTTTTATTTCAACTGCAACCAAGCTAGGGATGCAAGCTGCCATCAATTGCGAAACCTTTCTTGCGCTTGGAGAAGTTTATCGACGAGAACGTTTTAGATATCCTGTGGTCATATGTGGTGCTGATGCTACCCGACCTAATGAAATTGTTTTTTTTGATCTTAGCTTTGATCCCGAAGAAATTTTTTCATTAGAAACTTCTGATATCTTTAGTATGGTGCATAAGGGAGGTCGTGATGGACCTCTTAAAAAATATAAAATTAATAAAACTATTCCTATATGTCCTCAAGAAATGATTGAGGATGATGCAATTTTTGATATGGATATCAGTATTCTTGCAAAAAGAGCTGAGCGTGTTAAAAATAATACTGATTTTCATACGCTAGTAAGTGATGCTATGGCAGATCGTATTTTTAATTTCAAAGAACCTGAACATATTGAACAGCTAATTTACTCTGGAGGTTTCCCAAAACCCTCAGATAAGGAATTAATGGATGATTTTCATCGTATC
This sequence comes from uncultured SAR86 cluster bacterium, assembly GCA_902623535.1. GTDB lineage: Bacteria > Pseudomonadota > Gammaproteobacteria > Magnimaribacterales > D2472 > MED-G82. Next base: position 53,956 of record CACNUA010000006.1, read on the forward strand.
GAAGAGGCATCCTATCGAATAAAAATAGCAAGAAACATTGAAGATGAGCGTTTTAGGCTCTTTGCTGAAAGGTTGGTTTGTCAAATGTATCCGTCAGAGGTTCCAAAGGATATGCAAAAAAGGTATGAGGACTTCTTAAGCGAACGCTTAAATGAGGAGGGGCCATGGGGCTCAACTGAAAAAATACTCACTGAAATAGAAAAATTAAAAAATTCTGAGGACATTGATATTCTAAAAGCAACGGAATCTTTTATTAAACGGAGAAAGTGAACCTAAAATGTTTTAAATTTGTATAAATTTGCTAGAATCGCTTTCGTTTTTGACTAGAAATTGTTAACCTATGTACCCTTTTTAGGCAAACTGACAAAAAGTCATGAAGATATTAAATTTTTTTAAGAGGATATTTATGAGCGAAGATAATAAAATTGTCGATGGCGCTAAAGACGTTGTTGAAGGTGTTGCAGACGTAACCAAAGAAACTGTTGGTGCTGTTGGCGATGTAGCTGGAGAAGCGGTGGAAGGTGTTGTTGAGACAGCATCTGCAGCTGCAGAAGGCGTGAAAGAGACTGCTGAAGAAGTAGTAGATACAGCTAAAGAAGTCGCTGGCGAAGTTGTGGAAACTGTTGGTGAAACAGTTGATGCTGCTATAGAAGGCGTTAAAGATGTAGCTGGTGAAGTTGCTGAAGCAGGAAAAGAAGTTTTAGATGAATTAAAAGAAGGCGATGTCGTTGGTGCCGCTAAAGAAGTTGTTGAAGGCGTAGCTGAAACAGCCGGAGCAGCAGTTGATGCAGTAGCAGACGTAGCAGGCGAGGTTGTTGAAGGAGCAGTTGAAACAGCTTCTGCAGCCGTTGAGGGTGTTGTTGATGTAGCTAGTGAAGTTGCTGAAGGCGTTAAAGACGTAGCTGAAGAAGTAGTTGAAACTGTTGGTGAAACAGTTGATGCTGCTATTGAAGGGGTTAAGGATGTTGCTGAAAGCGTCAAAGACGCTGTTCTCGGCGACGATGACGATAAGTAGTACTATCTTTTCTCAGTAAAAAGGAGGCTTTGCCTCCTTTTTTTTGGTTTCAGGATTATTGCCTTTAGACCAACCTCGTTTAAAATAGTTCGTCCTAGACCCGTAGCTCAGTTGGTTAGAGCGCTGTCTTGACATGGCAGAGGTCAGCAGTTCAAATCTGCTCGGGTCTACCAATTTAAGGATCTATATGAAACATTTACTTCTGGGTTTATCGACATTATTTTTTTCAACTATAGGTTTAGCTGCCTACTTTCCAGGTGATAACTGGGAAATTTCTAGTGCATCGCAAGAAGATGTTAATGAGCTAAGGTTGAAAGCTCTCGAAGACATTGCATTTAAAGATCCTGCAACTCAGGCTTTGGTAGTTGTCAAAAACGGGAAGATAATAAGTGAGCGATATTCTAAAAATTATGATAAAGATTCTTTCGGTACCTCATGGTCAGTTGCAAAAAGTTTCTATGCTGCATTAATTGGTGTTTCTATTGAGAAAGGTGAAATAGACAGTCTCGATGATCCAGTTTACAAATACCTGCCGGTTTACAAAGAAGATAAGCGCTCAGTTATTACCCTTAGAAATATTCTTGATATGGAAAGTGGTCTGCAGTATCCAGAGACGCAACACGAGACAATGTTTTTAAATGAAGACCAACTTCAATATGCTTTAAATATCCCACTGGAAAAAAAACCT
>CACNUA010000007.1 GCA_902623535.1 uncultured SAR86 cluster bacterium
CTGAGCATGAGTAAATTAGAAGCATAGATAAAACTAAAAAAAAATGATTTTTCATACTAATTAATTCCAATGAATGATTAAAGAATTATAAAGGATATAATGCCTATCATGAAAAGATCAAATGACAGGGCTTTTAACCAGCTTAGAGACGTCAATGTTGAAACTGACATCATTAATAATGCCGAAGGATCTGCATTAATTAAATTTGGTAATACTCATGTGATTTGTACAGCATCAATTGAAAATTCTGTACCTAGATGGATGAAAAATAGCAATGAAGGATGGATCACAGCCGAATATGGCATGCTCCCGAGATCAACTCATGAGAGAATGGGAAGAGAGGCTGCCCGAGGAAAACAAAGCGGTAGAACACAAGAAATTCAGAGACTTATCGGTAGATCCCTTCGACAAAGTGTGAACTTGGAATATTTAAAAGATCACACCATCACAATAGACTGCGATGTGATTCAAGCTGACGGGGGAACCCGAACTGCCGCAATTACAGGAGGCTGCATTGCTTTATTCTCTGCAATTCAAAATAAATTAAAAGATCATAGGGCTATAAAAAAGCATGTGGCTGCCATCTCCATTGGTCTTATAAATGAAGAGCCTATTTTAGATCTTGACTATAGAGAGGACTCTTCAGCTGAAACTGATCTTAATTTAGTCATGGATGAAGATAATGGCATCATTGAAATACAAGGCACTGCAGAGGAAAAACCATTTTCAAATGAGCAACTTGAACAGATGTTGGATATTGGGAAAAAAGGCATAGATCATTTGATTGAGCTTCAGAAAAAATGCCTCAACTAAAAGATTATCAAATTAACTTTATAAATGAAGCCATGCGTGTAGGCGCATTAGAATTTGGAAAGTTCACCTTAAAATCTGGCAGACAAAGTCCGTATTTCTTTAACGCATCAAAATTACTTTTTGATGCAGATATAAACATCATCATCGAAGGATTTGCACAAAAGTTTATAGAATTTGGTTCGGACATTAATCAGTTGTTTGGGCCTGCCTATAAAGGCACTATTTTTGGAAGCATGTTGGGCATGTATCTCAAAAAAACCAATCCTTCTTTATCACTTTGTTTTAATAGAAAGGAAGTTAAAGATCATGGTGAAGGCGGGATGTTTATTGGTGAAAGTCCTGCTGGGAATGTTGTGATAGTTGATGATGTGCTCTCAGCGGGAACTGCTGCCAAGGAATCCATTGATTTAATTTTAGAAAATGATGCGACACCATCTGGTATTTTAGTTGGATTAAATAGACAGGAAAAAGGGACATCCGCTCAATCTGCAAGCTCTGAGCTAGAGCAAACCTATAACCTTAAAGTCCTATCTGTAATTTGCCTTGATGATTTAATAATGTTCCTTAAAGAAAGTAATCAAACAGAACTTATAGATAGCATGGAAAGCTATCGAAATGAGTGGAGAGCCTAGATGTTCACTGGTATCGTGACTGAACAAGGTATTGTTTCTTCAATTAAATCGAATAATGGCTATAGCTCAATTTCAATTAAATGTTCAAAGAAATTTACTAAAGGATTGAAAAAAGGTGCTAGTGTTGCAGTCAATGGCGTATGTCTTACTTCAAAAAAAGATAGTTCTGAAATGCTCCATTTTGATGTAATCAATGAGACTCTATCCCTAACAAACCTTAAGCAAATTAAAAAAGGTACAAAAATTAATTTGGAACGCTCAATGACTATAAATACTGAAATTGGTGGCCACTTGCTTTCAGGCCATATTCATTGTGAGGGGACAATATCAAAAATAACTAAAGTTTCGAATCAAACCAAAGACATGTTAATCACTCTGCCCTCCAAAATGATGAAATATATTTTTTATAAAGGATACATTGGCATCAATGGATGCAGCTTAACTATTGGGAAAGTAAATAAAAATTCTTTCTCAATTCACTTAATTCCTGAAACATTAAAAATTACAAACTTAAATGAATTATCAGAAAAATCAAAAGTTAATATTGAAATCGAACAGAGTACTTTGATTACGGTTGAAAGTGTTGAAAAAATTATTGCTCGGAAAAGAGTTTAGCTAAAACTGCCATTCTAAGACCCACGCCATTTGCCACTTGATGTGAGACCTTGCAGTTCTCCAAACTAGCGATTTCTTCATTAAATTCTATCCCATAGTTGACTGGCCCTGGATGAAATAGAAGAAAATTCTCAGCAGCATTTTTAAGCCTTTCTTTGGTCAATTGATATTTACTTACATATTCAGCATGGTCAATGCTTAATATATCTTGCATTCTTTCTTTTTGAATTCTCAATCCAATCACTAAATCAGAATCCTTGATGACGGAATCCATATCGGGGTCAAATTTACCAAAATTAGAATCAAAAAAAGTAGTGCATAATTCGGGAAGCCCAGAAAATCTTAAAGTCTTACATCCAAGCTTTTTTGTTAATTCAACAAAAGATTTAGTTACCCTTGAATGATCAAGGTGACCAATAATTGAAATGTTCATTTGAGATATTTCTCTATTGAATTCCTTTATTGTTAATAAGTCAGTCAATGCTTGGGTTGGATGTGATTCTGCTCCTGCTCCAGCATTTATAAAGCAAAGGTCAGGATATTGATTTGCAAGGTCACTAATTATGGGCTCTGAATGCCTAATTATAAAAAGGTGTACTCCCATTAATGCCAAAGTTTCTATAGTGTCGCCAACTGATTCTCCTTTAACTATTGATGAAGTATCTGGATTGATGTCTATGTAGCTGGCACCAAGATTCATTAATGCTATTTGAAATGATGATTTAGTCCGAGTGCTTGGTTCAAAAAATAACAATGCTGCCTTTTTGTCACCATAAATAAGCTCTTGATTAAATCCTCCCACATCAGATCTAAATTGAGAAGCAAGCAAAATAATGTCTTCTATTTCTTTTGTGTTTAGAGACTCAATATCGATTAAATTCATATTAATTTGGTATTACTAAAATAGCATCGATTTCTATTTCTGCATCTAATGGAAGTTTTGCAGCCTGAATAGTTACGCGAGCAGGATATGGAGCATTCATCCTTGCTTCCATAATCGAATTTACCTCACCAAATTTTGATAAGTCAGATAAGTAAATTGTGAGTTTAACTGCATGATTAAGATCTGAATCCGCAGCCACAGCAATTGCTGATAAGTTATCAAAAACTTTATTAACTTGATCTGAAAATGATGAATCAATTAATTTTCCAGAGGCATGATCAAGAGGAATTTGTCCGGATATGTATACTGTATTACTTGCTTTTACAGCTTGATTGTATGGCCCAATCGCAGAAGGTGCATTTTCTGTTTTAATAATTTGTTTTGTCATTTTTGCTCTTTGCATCGTTCACGATCCTCACACAACTATTAACAAATTTCTTTGACCTAATTTTTTTCATCAAAGCCTTTAGATGATGCAAATTAAGAACGTCAGCCTCAAACAAAAATTCTGTAAATTTTTTATCAAGATCCCTTGTTCTAGCATTGGATATGTTGATATTCATTTTTGCAAAGACTGAAGCTAAATCCGCTAAGCTACCTGGACGATCTTCACCAATAATTTTAATGTGTGCTCGATAGTACCTCTCTTGTCGGTTATCGCCCCAAATGGCTGAAAAAAACCTTGAGGCATCATCTCGATTCCTTGAAAGCTGCCTGCATCTTGAATGATGAATCACAATTCCTCTATCAGTATCTGTATGTGCTTTAATTGGGTCGCCGTATACAGGCATGCAGCACTTAGCATAAACAACATTAACGCCCTCAATATTGTGGTCTTCAAGTATTAATGACCCAGAAACTTTATTTTTTGAGCCCTTAGCCTGAATTTCTTCAAAAAATTTCTCAGCAACTATTGCACCTGTCTTTCTTCCTAATCCAAGATCAGTTAAAAGATTATTTAATGAGTCAACGCCAAGTAGCTTAAGAACTCCTTGAAGTCTGCTGCCACGATAGTCCTCAAGACTTAGGCCGCTTCTTGCAAGTTCAGATTCAAGCATTACTTTACCGGCTTTCCTTGCTTGAGATATTTTTTGCTGTCTCAGACTTGACCGAATTGCACTCCTGGCTTTGCTTGTGGTAACAAAGTTAAGCCATGCCGGACTTGGCTCAGCACCTTCGGAGACTTCAATCTCTATACTTTGCCCGCTTTCCAATTGAATATTTAATGGAGCGTACTTTCTGTTAACTTTACATCCAACAGTTTTATTACCAATGTCTGTATGGAGCTCATAAGCAAAATCAATTGGTGTTGCACCATTCTTTAGGTTAAGAATATCTCCATCAGGAGTAAATACATATACTTCATTATTAAAGAGATCAGATTTTATTGTTTCGAAAAACTCATTTGAATTTTTAGCTTCTTTATCATAATCAATAATGCTTTTAAGCCATTTGCGAGCTCCGAGGCCCTCCGAAGCATCTGATTTTTCTGTTTTATATGCCCAATGTGCAGCAACGCCATTTTCTGCAATCTCAACCATATTTTTTGTTTGAATCTGAACTTCAATTGGAATGCCCTCTAGAGCAATAAGGGTTGTATGCAGCGCCTGATATCCATTACTTTTTGGAATTGCCACATAATCTTTAAAGCGATTTTCAATGGGTTTATAAAAATTATGCACAATACCCAAACTCCTATAAGCATCGTCAACAGAATTAATAATTATTCGAAATGCAAAAACATCTAAGATTTCCTTAAACGGTCTTTTGCGATATTTAATTTTTCTATAGAGACTAAAAAGACTTTTTTGCCTTCCCTTTACTGTTGCCTGCACTCCGTTATCTTTTAGATTTTTTTTAATTTCCTTTTTTAGTTTATAAACAATTCTTTCGCGGCCCCTCTTTGCATTTTTAATTGCTGATTTAAGGAGTCTAGCTCTCATTGGATGTAAGCATTTAAAAGCTCTATCTTCGAGCTCTTCTCTAAGATTTTGCATTCCTATTCTGATGGCTATAGGTCCATAAACTTCTAGTGTCTCGATGCATTTTTGTATTTGCTTGTCTCTTGGAAGAAAATCAATTGTTCTCATGTTATGCAATCGATCGCATAACTTAACTAAGATCACTCTTATGTCTCTAGACATAGCTAATGCCATTTTTTGAAAACTACCTGCATTCCTCTCGGCAATATTTTTAAAATCCATTTTATTAAGTTTACTGACGCCATCTATAATGCTGACTACATCCTTGCCGAACATTTTCTCTAGAGTGGTTTTTTGGACATCGCAATCCTCTAAGACATCATGCATGAAGCCCGCACATACAGATTCAAGATCAACTTTTAGATCCAGCAAGATAGAAGCTACTTCAACAGGATGAGAAATATAAGGAGATCCGTCTCTTCTGAGCTGACCTTCATGCGCCTCGAGCGCAACACAATAGGCTAAATTGATTTTTTTAACTTCTTTTTTATCAAAATATGAAGAAGCTTTTTTAAATATATCCTGCGGAAGTCTTACTAGATTTGATTGATCTGGATTATTAAGAACTGAAAGGTTGGTGGCTGCTAATTGATCGCTCAATTAATACTCCGAGGGTTTTTTCATTACCCCACTATATCATCCTTTGGTTTCTGCCTGTCTAAAGAGAATTCATCAAGCAGCATATCTTCTTCAAGAGTTTTTTCTAAGATTTCGTTATTTATTAACCCTTCTTCAATTTCTCTTAAAGCAACGATTGTAGGTTTATCATCTTCCCACTCGACCAGAGGTTCTCGACTGGTTGTTGAGAGTTGTCTTGCACGACCAGAGGCCAATAGAATTAATTCAAATCTACTGTGTACTTTATCTAAACACCCTTCAACTGTAATTCTAGCCATAATTAACCTCGGAGGCGTATTTTAGTGTTTTTATGTTTATAAATTCAATAGTTTGGTTAAAAACAATTCTTTTTTTGAATTCATTGGAAAACTGCTTTCCCCTGTTATTATTCTTGCAAGATCATTACAACAATCCTCAAAAACATCGTTGACCAAGATATGATCATAGTCTATGCAACTGGGTATTTCTTTCATTGCATTTGAAAGTCTTAGCTCAATGCTTTCCTTGGAATTTGTGCCTCTCTCATTCAGCCTTTCAGTTAGAGAGTCAATACTTGGCGGTAACAAAAAAATAGATTCATGAGGAAAGTTGGTTGATTTAATTTGCTGAACTCCTTGGACATCTATCTCAAGGATGATATTTATCCCCTCAGCAATCTTTGTTTCAACAAAATCTTTCGAGGTGCCATAAAAATTCCCGTGGACTAATGCGTGCTCTAAAAAGAAATCATTACTTGCTTTATTCTTAAATTCATCTTCGCTAGTAAAAATATAATAATCTTGACTGCCGCCCCTTTTTTTTCGGGTTGTATGGGAGATTGAAAGTTCTACATTGAAATTTTTAGAATTTAGATTATCTAAGACTGCATTTATCAGTGAGGATTTTCCTGTTCCTGAGGCTGCAGATATAAGAAAAAGTTTGGCTTTCATTGAATGTTTTGTGATTGTTCTCTTAATTCCTCAACAAGAATTTTTAAATTTATTGCAAGCTTCTTTGCTTTAGAACTATCAAGCTTAACTGACAAAGTATTTGCTTCTCTGAATAATTCTTGCAGCATAAAATCAATTTTTTTTCCATGAGGACCTTTTGATTTAAGAATCTTATTTATTTCTTTAATATGAAAACCAATTCTGTCTAATTCCTCAGAGACATCTTGTTTCATAATCTGCAAAGCAATCTCTCTTTCAATTGCCTCACTAGGATTATCTAAAAAATGATTCATTCTTTCTTTAACACTCTTCTTTCTTTGCTTATTAATTGAAGGGATCATTTTTCGAAGTGAGGCTTTTATTGAAAGAATATTTTTAATTTTAATATTCAAAACTTTTAATATTTTATTTCCTTCACTCAATCTTGAGTGTTTTAAGTCATCTATGGCCTCATTAATAATTTTTGTTAAGTGCGCGTCACTAATGGCAGAATCTTCAGACAATGAAACAGCACTAGGAAGATTTTTAATATCACTAAATTTAAGGGTAGCGGTTTCAAGATGCTTTGACTTTTGAATTTCCTTGTTAAGCTGCGCTAGCACATCATTATTTATAGAAAGCTTTGTGTTACTTCCTCCAAGGACATTTAACCTAACATCGAATTGTCCTCTCCTAAAAACATATTTAAGTCTTTTACTGAGATGCTCTTCTGCTGAGAAGGATTGTTGGGCTGACCTGAAATGAATATCAATGAATTTGCTGTTTACTGATTTTATCTCACAAGATATTTCAAAATTTTTATTGCTTAGTTTTGAAAAACCGAAGCCGGTCATGCTCTGTATCATAGATTGATATTATATATTTTATCCATCGAGCAATTTACTCTTTAATAAATTTGATATGTCTAATTGCTTACCAGGATTATCTATACGAAAAAAATCATCGAAGTTTTTTTCAGGGAAGAGCATTTTAAATCGTTCTTGAGCAAGCACAGTTGGTTCGCTTACATTAAGCAGCAATAAATCTGTTTTGTTGATACAAAAATTCATAATTATTCGGGCTGCCTGATCCCTGCTAAACCGATTAAGATTTGCACTTATTGGAATTAGCTTGTTCTGAAACTCATCTACTTGTTTATAAAAAAACTTATCCTTCATTTCGGGGTCATATAAACCAGACAATCTAAAGATAGTCTTTTGCGATGAATTGATTCCTTTTGAATAGATCGCTTCGCTTTCTAAAAGGCTTTTGGCTCTAAAATCTTCTAAATTAACATTACTAAGCTCATTAATTGGTTCTTCTGAGTCTTTATAAACTCGTGTGGATGAAATTAATAATGACTTTTTAAATGATATGTTTTTTACTAACTTAGAAATAAGCTTCATGCCCTCCTCATAACCTTTTTCATAGCCCGCCTCATCAAATGATGTTGGGGTTAACGTGATTACAAGACAATCATAGTTTTTAAGAAGGTCAACTTTTTGAGCAGGATTATTGAACCAATCTAAAGCGTGGTATTGATCAGGGGCAATTGTGGGTTTGAGTGATCGAGAAATCCCTGTAATCAGAAGATCGTCCTGACCAATCGAAGCTAGACGAGAACCCAAATCTCCATACCCAATAAATAAAATATTCTTTTTCATTCTTTTAAAGTGCTTATATTAAAAGTATTATCCAGTTGTGGCTAATTCAGAGTTACAAAAGCTAAATGGTGTTGGCGCTGCAACGGTTTCTCAACTTAATAGTTTAGGCCTTTTTACAATTCAAGACCTATGTTTCCATTTGCCAAACACATATCAAAATAAGACAAAGGTTACACCTATTTCAAATCTAGATGTTGGAGAGGAAGCATTAATAGAAGGAGAAGTTGTTTCAGTGCAAGCAATCTATCGGCCCAGAAAAATGTTAGTTGCAAAAATTAGTGATGGTTATTCTTATCTCAATCTAAGGTTATTTTATTTTCATCCAAATCAAACACGTCAATTTCAAAAAGGCTTGAGGATTAGATGTTATGGCAAAACCTCCTTAAGTAAATATGGTTTAGAAATGATTCATGCCGATTATGAAATAAATCAAAAATTACCACCACTTCAAAAAACACTCAATCCAACATACAGAATATGCAAAGGGATAAGTCAAAATAAAATAAAAAAATTTATCCGAGAAGCAATTAAGGTTTATGACTTTGAAGATGAAGCAATTAATTTAAACCATTATGATGATGATATCCCTTTGTCAATAAAGGATGCCCTAGAAATCATTCATAATCCAAGTGCTGATATTCCTGTAGATGATCTGATTCCTGGAGGAACGCATCCTGCAAGAGTTAAATTGCTTAAAGAAGAATTAATTGCATTTCAAACCGGAATGGTCTCTTTAAGATCCAAAATGAAAACAAGTAAAGCTGAACCTTGCATTGAAAGTGGTAGTTGGCGCAAGGACTTTTTATCGATGTTTCCATATGAGTTAACCTCTGCTCAGTCGAGAGTTGAAAGCGAAATAAATAAAGACCTTATTAAATCTGAGCCCATGATGAGATTGGTCCAAGGTGATGTTGGTTCAGGAAAAACTGCGGTTGCAGTTCTTGCAGCAACTAAAGCATTAGATTCAAATTTTCAAGCTGCATTTATGGCACCAACTACTCTGCTTGCCCAACAACACTTCGAAAATATAAAAAAATTTTTTCCAAATCATATCGATGAAATTGAACTGCTGACGAGTGGCCTTACTAAGAGCATCAGAAAAAAAATTCTTGAGAAAATTAAATTAGGAAAAATTAAGTTTATTGTTGGCACGCATGCAATCTTTCAGGCAGATGTTGAGTATTGCAATCTTGCATTGGCAATAATTGACGAGCAGCATCGTTTTGGTGTTAACCAAAGACTTGCACTGATTAAAAAAACAGAAAAACATAATATCCATCCTCATCAACTTACCTTAACAGCAACCCCCATACCAAGAACTTTATCAATGAGCATTTATGCCAACATGGATGTTTCAGTTATTGATGAAATGCCACCAGGCAGACAGCCAATCATTACTTCGATGCTGTCAATGCAATCTAAGGAAAGTCTTATATCTAGAACAAGGGAGGCAATCTCTAAAGATAGTTTGATTTATTGGATATGTCCTCTGGTTGAAGAATCTGAAACATTGGACTTAAGTTCAGTTACTCAAACGCATGAAATCTTATGCGATGAATTCGGTGATGATAAAGTCGGTTTAGTGCACGGCAAACTTTCAAAAGATTCAAAAAATGAAGAGATTGATAAATTTAGAGATGGAAAAACAAAAATTCTTGTTTCAACAACAGTTATCGAAGTCGGGGTTGATGTTCCTGATGCTGACATAATGATCATTGAGAATGCAGAGCGGTTCGGTCTTGCGCAGTTGCATCAGCTTAGAGGAAGAGTTGGTAGAGGGTCAAAGCAAAGTTATTGCATTTTGTTGCATAAAGATAAACTCAATGAAGTTTCCTCAGAGAGGTTAGATGTACTTTGCCAAACACAGGATGGTTTTAAGATTGCAGAAAAAGATCTTGAAATCAGGGGACCAGGTGAAATTATGGGTGCACAACAAACCGGAATAGTTCCCTTTAAATATGCCAATCTGATCAGAGATAGCAGGTATCTTGAGGAAACAAAGTTAATTGCTGAAAAAATCTTTAATGAGGATAGACAGCTCGCAAACAAGCTAATCAAAAGATGGGTTTCTGGATCAATGGCCTATGCTGATGCATAAAAAATCCAAGCAAAAGCTTGGATCTTAAATTTTTTAGGCTTCCTCTAAATGCTTAGTAACGGAGCAATAACTAAGCTTACAATTGCCATTACATTAATGAGAATATTCATTGATGGGCCTGAGGTATCCTTAAACGGATCTCCTACAGTATCTCCAACAACTGCAGCTGCATGAGTATCAGATCCTTTTCCACCAAAGTTACCCTTTTCAACAAATTTCTTCGCATTATCCCAAGCACCTCCGGCATTAGCCATCATTAATGCCAAGGAAACACAACCCAGCAAACCTCCAGCCAACATTCCACCTAAGGCTTGTGCACCAAGACCAAATCCTACTATTGCTGGCATAGAAACAGCAATGACACCTGGAAGCATCATCTTTCTAAGAGCTGCTGTGGTCGCAATTTCAACACATTTTTCAGAATCAGGGTCTGCTTTGCCTTCCATCAAACCTTTTATTTCTTTAAATTGTCTTCTTATCTCATTAATCATTTCAAATGCGGCGTCACCCACTGCTGTCATCGTGATTGAAGAGACCAAAAAGGGAATGCATGCACCAATGAACATGCCGACAAGAACAATTGGATCAGAAAGTGAAAGAGAGAATTCAGGATTATTTACAGTTACAACAGCTGAAAAAGCAGAAATAATTGCAAGAGCTGCTAGAGCAGCTGCTCCGATTGCAAACCCTTTTCCAATAGCAGCAGTCGTATTACCTAATTCATCCAACGAATCAGTAATATCTCTTACTTTTTTACCCATGCCTGACATTTCAGCGATTCCACCGGCATTGTCCGCAACAGGTCCATAAGCATCAATTGCCATGGTAATACCAACAGTTGCTAGCATGCCAACTGCGGCAATACCAACACCATAAACACCAGCAAGACCAGTTGATACAAATATGATAGTAGCAAGAATCGCGATAGGGATTACAACTGATTGCATACCTACTGAAAGCCCAGAAATCATCACTGTTGCTGATCCAGTTTCTCCTGATTCAGCTATCTTTTCTACCGGCTTTCCGCCTGTGTAATACTCAGTAATTAATCCGATCAATACCCCGCCTACAGCTCCAGCGATAACACACCACCAAACATTAACCCATGCTATGTTGCCGTCAGTGCTCATGGCTTCGCCAGGAAATGAATCGATTAAATAATAAGCCATGGCAACAAAAATTACTGGAGCCAATAAGGTTCCCGATCTAAGTGCACTAGCTGGGGCTTTAGCAGACTGAAGCTTAACTATAAAAATTCCAATAATTGAAGCAATAAGACCAGCTGAGGCCAAAGCCAATGGCAATATCATCATATCTTGTGAGCCAAGGGTATAAGCTATTGCTATGGAGGCAATCATGGAACCGCAATAGGATTCAAAAATATCAGACCCCATTCCAGCAACATCACCAACATTATCCCCAACATTGTCAGCAATAACGCCAGGATTTCTTGGATCGTCTTCAGGTATCCCTGCTTCAATTTTACCCACTAAATCGGCACCAACGTCAGCGCTTTTAGTGAAGATTCCCCCACCGACCCTAGAAAATAATGCTACCACTGATGCACCCATACCAAAGCCTTCAAGCTTATGAGGATCAATACCAGCAGGTACATAAAAGTAATAAAGGGCACCAAGACCAATCAAGCCTAAAGATGCTACACATAAGCCCATCACTGAGCCCCCATAAAAAGATACTGATAATGCTGCAGCTGCTCCTTCTTTTTTGGCAGCTGTGGCTGTTCTAACATTTGCTTTAGTGGCAGCGTACATACCTATAAAACCAGCAAGCGAAGAGCAAGCGGCGCCAACTATTACAGAGATTGCGGAATACATTCCAAGTCCAAGCCATACTAAGCCAACTAGGATCACAATGAAGATGAATAAATATTTATATTCAGTCTTCATGAATGCTAGGGCACCTGAGTGGATTTGATCCCCAATTTTTTTTACTTTTTTCTCTCCGTCCGGATACTGCATTACTAAAAGGTATACGACGAAGGCTGCAATAAGACCAACGATTCCAAGCACTGGAGGTATTAATGTATTCATAATTGGTTCTCCCTAAAAGGGGCAAATTTTAACAAAATATCCCTTAAAAAGGTTAATTAGTTTTGGAGAATTGCCTTCTCATCAAGTTTATTTTCAGACCTTGCTACAATACAAGCAACGGTTGCGTCACCAGAAATGTTTACGGCCGTTCTGATCATATCCAAGACTCTATCAACAGCAAGAATAATTCCAATAGCTTCTAGGGGAAGATTGAACTGCTGAAGAATTATTACTAATGTAATAATGCCAGCTGATGGAACAGCTGCAGTACCTATTGAAGTTGCTACAGCTAATAAGACAATCTGAATGTATTGAAATAAAGTTAAGTCAATCCCAGAGATTTGTGCAATAAATACGGTTGCTAGACCTTGCATGATAGCAGTACCATCCATATTTATTGTTGCTCCAACAGGAACAACAAATGATGCTACATTCTTATTAACACCCAAATCCTGAGAAACTGTTTTTAATGTAACTGGAATGGTGGCGGCACTTGATGATGTGGAAAAAGCAAACAAAATTGGCTCTTTCATTTTCTTAAAAAAAGCAATGGGATTAATTTTTGCTAAATACTTAAGAAATAGAGAATAAGTAAATAGTGCGTGAAAAATTAGTAATGAAATCAAAAGAGCGACATAAACAAATACATCTTGAAAAATATCTAGACCATCAGTAATTACAAATCTTCCAATCAAACAAAAAACACCTATTGGTGCAAAAGACATAATCATGATGACCAGCTGCATAAATACGGTGTTAAGTTTTTCAAAAGCACTGCTTAGATTGCCGGTCAGATGATTGGTCTTATTTAATGCTATGCCAAATAAAATACTAAAAAAGACTATTGCCAGCATTTGATTTTCGACAAAGGCTTGAAAAATGTTCTTTGGAAATATGCCTACGATTGTGTCATAAAGTGACTGGCCTGCCGGAAGAGATTCAATGCTTGTTGGCATTGCAGCAGCATAACCGGCACCAGGCTGAAAAATTGCTCCAACAAATAATGCTGTGCTTACAGCTATTGCTGTAGTCAACAAATAAAGTCCGATGGTTTTTAAAGATATTGGACCGAGTGTGCTGGTATCTGAGAGTGATGAAATGCCAGAGACAAGTGAGAAAAAAACCAATGGCACTACCAAGAGCTTTAATAGATTTAGAAAAATGTCTCCGCCTAAATTAAAAATGTATTGAGCAACAAAATTCTTTAACTCTTCTGTTATAAAAGAAGAATAATAAAAAAAACTAGCAACCAAAAAACCAAACAGTAACCCTAAAAGAATATTTCTGGTTAGGTTTTTTGGAGTTTCAATCATATTTCAACCATTTCAAAATCTTCTTTCCCTACACCGCAATCTGGGCAAAGCCAATCAGAAGGAACATCCTCCCATCTTGTACCTGGTTCAATCCCATCGTCTGGCCAACCATGCTCTTCGTCATAAATTAAGCCACAAACAATGCATTCCCATTTTTTAAATTCCATAGTCGATCCTTAAGTATTTGAAAAAATAAGCAGGCTATAATATCAGTTTAACTGAATGAATTCATGCATCCTAAACGAATCTCAAAATGGGTAGTTAAGCCTTTTGTTTATTTTATGGGTAGCAATAATTTTCAAAGAGCTTGGCTCTTTGAACCTAATTCAATCACCGAAAGAATCAAACGCGATCATTCATTTGAGCTTGAGCTAGTGAGTGAGCACATCGAGGAATTAGATCATCTGGATAAAAGGATTGTTGGCATTAATGAAAATCAGTCCACGGTTAGAAGAGTTAAGCTCTTTGGGGATAAAAAAGAATTGGTTTTTGGTGAAAGCATTATCCCTCAAGAAACAAAAGAGTATGGCTTTGCTGGACTGAAAAACCTTGGCTCTAAACCATTAGGTGATCTAATTTTTACAAGCAAGAAATTTAAGAGATTGCGAGTTTTATTCGCAAAATTTGAATTTAATAATAAGAAATACTGGGGAAGAATAACTGTTTTCAGCGTGAATGGTTATCCAATGTCCATTAAGGAGATTTTTATAATTGATTAGGTTTATAAGTGGCTCAATAGCTCTTTGCAGGCTTGATAAGCCTATTGGAATTTATCTTATTTTTTGGCCCGCACTAGCAGCAGCAGTTGTCACAAGCGATATAATTTCAAATCTTAATGTTTTTGCAATTATTTTGATTGGAAGCATTTTAGTAAGGTCAATTGGTTGTGTAATAAACGATATCTTTGATAAAGACATTGATAGCAAAGTTGAAAGAACAAAATCTAGGCCCCTTGCATCTGGTCAGCTCACAACTTTGGAAGGATGGATTATCTTTTCAATCTTAGCCATATGCATCTTAGTCTTATTGATCCAAACAAACCTTCAAACGGTTATTGTCAGTTCAGTTTTTGGATGCATGATCATTCTATATCCATTGATGAAGCGTTTTTTTCTGGGTCCTCAATTATTCTTAGGGATTACCTTTAATCCTATTTTTATAGTGCATGCCATAACTGAATCGATAAATTTGGGATCTTTCATATTATTCTTTGCAATCTTCTGCTGGGTTGTCGCTTACGATACTTACTATGGCTTATGTGACATTGAGGATGATAAAAAATTAGGTATTAACTCCACTCCTCTTTGGTGGAAAGCTCGAACTCAAAACCTGATATTTGTATTCCAGTTTCTGTTTGTAGTATCTCTTTATTTCGTAGGAAATTTTTATGCTTTCTCAAACTATTGGATCTTTGCGCTTTTGGTAATTAGTTTATTTTTTGTTTATCAATCACATCTTGCAAAAAATAATGAATATCTTTACGCATTTAAAAATAATAATTTAGTGGGCATGATCTTATGCCTATTTTTATTCTTTGAAATTTATCTCATCCAATGAGTTTTGTAGACGGATTTTCAGATCAGCTGAAAAAAGAACTAAAGGATTACACTCCGAAGAATCCATTTGAAACATACGAATATTACCAATGTCTTGAGAACAGTGGATGCGCGTCTGAAAATTCTGGGTGGCAACCAAACCATAACTTACAAACTTCTGTTGATGGAAATTTAATTATTCCTATATACAAGAAAACCAATAGCTATGGAGAATTTATTTTTGATTACTCCTGGGCTAACGCCTTTAATAGATATGGCATTGAATACTATCCAAAACTAGTTTCATCAGTGCCTTTCACTCCCTGTCATAGCTCAAAATTAATTGGAAATACTAAATTGCTTAAGGATGCTATTAATGAGGTAGAAGATCTAATGTCATCAGGGGGCATACAGTCTTGGCATATTTTGTTTCCATCTGATGATGACTTGCTCAAACTAGAAGATCATGGATTTATTAAAAGATTTGGCTATCGTTATATTTGGAAGAATTATGACTATGAATCATTTTCAGACTACCTTGCGAGGTTTAAATCTCGACAAAGAAAAAACATCCTCAAAGAAAGAAAAAGTATCAAAGATGAAAATATTGAGTTTGAGATCTTTTCGGGCAGCTCTATCAATGAGGATGCATGGCAAAAACTTTATAGCTTTTACTGTCAAACTTATTTTGATAGAGGTCAAAGGCCTTATTTAAACCTCCAATTTTTTATGATGATTGCTGATAAAAAAGAAATAAAGCCAGTTATTTTCTTTGCGAAGTACAAAGATGATTTTGTTGGGGCTTCATTATGCTTTGAAGGAAGCGATACCTTGTATGGAAGGCATTGGGGCTCAAATATTTTGTTAAAAAACTTACACTTCGAAGCCTGCTTCTATCAAGGAATTGAATACTGTATCAACAATGGCATTTCATACTTTGATCCTGGCATACAAGGTGAGCATAAGCTAAGAAGAGGGTTTGAGGTTTCAAAAAAAGTTTCAATGCATATGATTACTAACCAAGATTTTAGAGATGCAATAGCTTCCTTTTGCAAAGATGAAGAGAATGAAATTAATAGGTATATAGAATCTTGCAAAGCCTATACTCCATTTAATATTGATTATAGAATTGAGTAATGAATAAACTGAGTAAAACATCGCATCATCTAAGTGTTTGCTCAGCTAACTACCGAAGAATTAAAAAAATTCTTACAAATTTTACTAAACAAGAATATAAATTTTTGCTTGACGAAACAGATGTCACTGCAAGCTTTAAAATTATTGATAAGCAAAACCATACACTTTTAATTGAAGCGGCCCAGTCTACCTCTAACTCAATAATTAAGTTTAAATTTAGATTGCAAATCTTTTTAGATGCAAGGCTTGCAGAGGTTGTTTCATATCAAAATGAAAAGCCGGCTCCATTCTATGTAAGCAAACCTCGATCTCAATCATTGGACGAGAAATATCAACAGAACCGTATGCTGTGTGAGTGGCTGGAATTTATTTTGCTAAAAGGGAGAGTTAAATCTGATTTTCTTCCATGAAGAATATCTTATACCTACATGGATTTGCATCTTCGTCTGATTCCACAAAAGCTAAGCTTTTCAAAGAATTCGTTAACTCACATAAAAATCTCAATGTTCTAACGCCAGACCTTCCAAATAATCTTATAGGCTGGTCAAAGCTTATTGAGGAATTATGTGAAAAGCATAATCCTGTTGCTTTTATTGGTAGCTCAATGGGTGGATTCTATTCAACCTTCTTTGCAAGAAATTTAGGTGCTATGGATGTTCTTTTAAATCCTGCTGTTTTACCAGCAGAAGGCATGAAAAGTTATCTCGGCAAAAATAATAACTATGCAACGGGTGAAGAATTCATAATGAAGAATGATGAAATAGAGCACCTTAAATTGATGGAAAAGAGGATTAAAAAAAATAACTATGTTAATGACAGAACAATGGTTTTATTAGAATCAGGTGATGAGGTTCTCAATTACAAAGAGGCAGTTAGTTTCTATTCGGGAGCACATATTGAGATTATTTCTGGTGGCAGTCATTCACTAGATAGTTTCGGTAATTATCTTGATTCATTATTGAAATTCATTATTTTTGCACTTAGATAGTGCATTTTTGTATATAATGCACACATATATGGCATAAAATGTGCAAATTTAGTGCAAAATAAATGGCATACAGATTGCATAATACTTATTAGTTATTTAGTTAATTCTATAAGGAGAATATTATGAAAACATATGAATATATTTGGCTAGACGGATACACCCCTGAGCCAAATATGCGAAGTAAAGTAAAAGCTACCGATGAAGACACAGCTCCGGAATGGTCTTTTGATGGTTCATCAACACAACAAGCAGAAGGAGGAAGTTCAGATTGTCTTCTATTACCTGTTCAAACTTATGAAAACCCTAATGGGCATGACTTAGTGATGACTCAGGTTCAGGCAGCAGATCATACTACTCACCCATCTAATTATAGAGCTGCAGCTGCCGAGGTGGTTACAGATGAGTGGTGGTTTGGATTCGAACAAGAATTTTTCTTTACCGATCCAAATACTGGAGAGCCCTTAGGCTGGGAAGACGGAACTCCCAAAGAACAAGGTGAGTATTACTGTGGTGTAGGTGCGGGTAATGTTGTAGGTAGAGAAATCTCAGATGTCCATTTACATGCTTGTCTTGATCTTGGGATCACTTTAACAGGAACTAACGCTGAGGTTGCCCTTGGACAATGGGAGTACCAATGTTTTGGTAAAGGGATTAAAGCTGCAGATGATTTATGGATAAGCAGATATATGCTTTACAAAATCGCTGAGGAATTTGGTGTTGGAGTAAATATTCACCCAAAACCAAAAACAGGTGATTGGAATGGATCAGGAATGCATACCAATTTTTCGAATGAAGAGATGAGATCAAATGGATCTGAAGCTTTATTCAATGGAATGTGTGACAAACTTGGCGAGGTTCATGAAGAAGGTATTGCTTCATATGGTTCTGATAATGATATGAGATTAACAGGACTACATGAAACTCAAAGTATTGAAAAATTTTCGTATGGTGTTAGTGATAGAGGGGCTAGTATTAGAATCCCTGTATACACTGTGGAGCATGATTGGAATGGTTATCTTGAAGATAGAAGACCAGCATCAAATGCTGATCCATACAAAATTTTAACTCATATAGTGGGAACTTTAACTAAGTAACGTTTTGAGAGCAGCTTCTATTTGAGGCTGCTTTTTTTTTAAATATGAATATTCTGTTTCAAGCATTCAATCAGCTATCAACAGAAATCATAATTACCGATTTAAACTTTCATATCATTACAATGAATGAATCGGCAGCCTCAAATGGCTGGAAATTAGATAGCCTAAATCATTCAAAAGCTCTTGAGAGGGTGATCAGTAAATCAAAAATAAATAAATCTGAATTACCTTCTCTTAATTCTTTGATTGATGATGATTCATTTGAAAATCTTAAAGAGGCACTTGAACATACTCAACAAAATTCATCAGCCACTACGAAAAGAGATCTTTTGATTAAATTTTTAAATGGTCAGGAGAGAACCATAGACTTAACTGTGTCTTTATCGGAAGAATTTGAAGTATATATTTTGGAAATTTCTAGTGTTGATAACCTAAATAAAATTATTGACTCAACAAGAACATTTGCGTCTCAAAAAATTGCCGCGGGTCTGGCAAGATCACTCGCCCACGAAGTTAAAAATCCCCTTTCAGGAATTAAAGGTAGCGCTCAAATTTTAGAAAAGAAATACTCTGATGATTTTTCAAAAAAATTTCTAAAAATTATTATTGATGAGACTGAGCGATTAAATGACATAGTAAATAGGATTCTAACTCCGGCAAAAAAACCTGATTTAGATTTCTTTAATATTCACGAAGCAGTTGAAAGAGTTCTAACATTAGCGGTTGCAGATAATATTGACAAAATTGAGATAAGAAAAAATTATGACCCAAGTATTCCAGAAATCTATGGTGATAAAAATTTATTTATCCAAGCACTACTAAACATAACCCAAAATGCAATTCATGCAATTGGTCTCGGTAAGGATGCTTTTATTGAAATTTCTACTGGCGTAACTTTTCGACAACCAATTAACGGAAAAATTTTTTCAACACTTGCGACCATAAGAATTGCTGATAATGGATCTGGAATTGAAGATGCGATCAAAGATCAAATCTTTTTTCCGATGATTTCAACGAAAGAATCAGGATCAGGTCTTGGATTATCAATCGCTCAGGATATCGTGAGAATGCATGGGGGCACAATAAGCCATGAGAGAAAAGAAGGCAGAACCATTTTCTCTGTAGTTGTTCCAATTGAAAGTCAATTACTAGCAGAGCAAGTAAATGCCTAAGGTTTGGATAGCTGACGATGACGATGCTATCAGAGCGATTCTTGATGAGCATTTAAAATCCGAAGGATTAGATGTTTCTTCGTTTAGTGATGGTGAGTTATTACTCAATGAACTAGATAAAGACGTTCCTGACCTTGTAATTTCTGACATAAAAATGCCAGGAATAAATGGCTATGATCTTTTAAAACATCTAAATAATAATTACGAACATGTTCCTGTCATTATCATGACGGCATTTACTGATATGCAAGCTGCTCTAGATGCATATGGTGGAGGTGCATTTGAATATCTTCCCAAACCATTTGATTTAGAAGAAGCTTCATTGATAGTCAAAAGAGCCTTAGAAAAAAACGAATCTGAAAAACCTAAAAAGATCTCTAAAACTGAAATTATTGGATCGGCCCCCTCAATGCAAAATGTATTTAGATCCATTGGAAAACTTTCAAATACTAATGCAACTGTTCTTATTCAAGGCGAATCAGGCACTGGAAAAGAATTAATAGCTAAGTCACTCCATAAAAATAGTCCTAGGAATGATATGCCATTTATTGCACTTAACATGGCTGATATCCCTAAAGAACTAATTGAGAGCGAGCTCTTTGGACATGAGAAAGGTTCTTTCACCGGAGCAGTTGAACAAAGAATTGGAAGATTTGAACAAGCCAATGGGGGGACTTTATTCCTTGACGAGATTGGAGATATGCCTCTAGAAACTCAAACCAGACTCCTTAGAGTCTTATCAAATAAAGAGTTTTATAGAGTTGGTGGAGACAAGCCGATCAAAGTTGATGTAAGAATTCTTGCTGCAACGCATCAAAACCTAGAGAACTTAGTTTCTACTGCTACATTCAGAGAAGATCTATTTTATAGATTAAACGTTATCAGAATAGATGTTCCACCCTTACGGAAAAGAATTGAGGATATAGCTGATCTAAGTTCTGCTTTTCTTAAGAGTCATGCTGATGATCTTGTCGAGCCTGTTAAGGTGCTGTCTAAGGAAGCTTTAAAAAAATTATCTGAGTATTCATGGCCTGGTAATGTGAGGCAGCTTGAAAATACATGCTACTGGCTTGCTTTAATGGCACCAAGCAAGGATATTCAGCCAAGTGATTTACCACAGGATATTTTGGACGGAAAAGTTTTTAATCCTAGCAGTGACGATTGGCGCGGTGGGTTCAAGGCTTGGATTGATGGGTTGCATGAAACAACTCGCGAAAACTTATTAGCATCAATTGAACCAGAAATAGATAAACTATTGATCGAATTTGCTTTGGATAAAACCAACGGGAAAAAGCAAGAAGCTGCAAAATTGTTAGGCTTGGGAAGAAATACGCTTGCTAAAAAGATTAAAGAGATTAATGGCTAAGTATCTTTTCTAGGTTACCCTCTTCATATAAAGCATAAAGATCATCACATCCTCCAATATGCTTGTCATCAAACCAAATCTGAGGAACTGAGGTTTTGCCTGCTTTTTCAGCCATATCAGCTCTTAACGAGGGCTTGAAATCAACACCGATTTCTTTGTAAGGAACACTTAATTTTTTCAATAAAGATTTAGCCCTATAGCAATATGGACAAGTCATCGTAGTGTAAATAGTTACATTTTTCATGGTTTTACTAGAGGCATATTATCCTGTTGCCAACTTGAGATTCCGCCTTTCAGCACCGTTAAATTTGTAAAACCTTTCTTTGAAAGCTTTTCTCCTGTCAGCCCTGCATTTCTTCCAAGTGCACATACTAAAACAATTGGGGTCTCTTTAAATGCAAGCAATTCCTCATAACGAGAATCTATATCCTGATAAGGAATATTGATTGAGTTTGTAATGATTCCATTTTCAAATTCGTCCTTAGGTCTTACATCCAGTATTTTTGCATTTTCTTTGTTTACCAGGGCTGTAAGTTCACTTGACGAAATTCTTTTACCCCCTCTTCTAGATTCAGTTCTCCACCAAAGAACTAAAAACAAAAATAAGGGTAGCGAATAATACCAATGGTCGATTAAAAATAAATTGAACTCAATCATTTGCGTATTATCGCTTAAAATAGATTTAATGTGAGGAGATAATGGAAGATTTAAATTACTTAATCTTAGTGCGTCATGGACAAAGTGAATGGAACGAAAAAAACCTATTCACTGGATGGAAAGATCCAGATCTAACAGATCAAGGAAGAAATGAAGCAGAAAGAGCCGGCAAGCTTCTACTTGAGAAAAAAATTAATTTAGACGAAATGTTCACATCGGTTTTAATAAGGGCAATTAATACTGGGAAAATAATTTTGGATCAGCTTGGCATTGAATCATTGCCAACCACAAGGGATCAATCATTAAATGAAAGGAATTATGGTGATCTTGCTGGTCTCAATAAGGACGATGCAAGAAAGAAATGGGGAGAAGAGCAAGTTCATATATGGAGAAGATCATATGATGTGCCTCCACCAGGAGGCGAGAGCCTAAAAAATACTGGAGAGAGAGTACTTCCATATTTTGAAAATAAAATTAAACCGCTCATAGCGGATGGAAAAAACATTTTGATTGCGGCTCACGGCAATTCGCTGCGGTCCCTTATTAAGGAACTTGATAAGCTAAGCGATGATGAGATTGTAAAACTGGAAATTCCAACCGGTGCCCCGATTCTTTATTCCTTTCGAGATGGATTAATTGAAAACAAAGAGGAGCTTTTTGACAACCAATAGTTTTTCAGAAAAAGTTATCAATTGGTATGAATCGCATGGTCGTCATGATTTGCAATGGAGAAAGGCGATTACTCCATATCGCATATGGATCTCTGAAATTATGTTGCAACAAACTCAAGTTGTTACAGTTAAGCCCTATTTTAAAAAATTTATAAAAAAATACCCAACCCTCAAATCTATTAAAGATGCCTCAGAAGATGAGATTCTTACCCTATGGTCAGGCTTAGGATTTTATAAAAGGGCAAGAAATATATTTCAAACCAAAGAAATTATCCATTCAGAACATAAGGGACGCTTTCCAAAAACTTTTGAAGAAATCATTGGACTGCCTGGAATTGGTAAATCAACAACCGGTGCAATCATGTCGATTGCACATAAAATACCTACACCCATTTTAGATGGGAATGTCAAAAGGGTCCTTCAGAGATATTTCTCTGATGGCAAAAGTATTTTTAGTGAAAAAGAGTTATGGAGTTTATCTTTAAGCGTTTCCAATGCAGCTAACTCAAATCTCTACACACAAGGAATCATGGACATTGGTGCAACTGTATGTACTCCTCAGAATCCAGAATGTTCTCGATGTCCTTTAAGCTCTAATTGCAGCTCAGCATTTTTAAAAATAGAAGCTGTAAAAAGTAAAAAAATAACTGATCTAAAGACTATAAAAATGGAACTTAGTCTTTTTGTAGCAGATCAAGAGATACTCTTGAGAAAAATTGATGATCAAGAAATATGGAAAGGGTTGTGGTCACTTCCTTACAGCAATGAATCTTCATCAGAAGTTAATTCCTATAATATTCAGCTAATTAGACACAAGCTTAGTCATAGAATTTTGGAAATTGATATTAATTTAAAAAAAGTTTCAAAAAAATTCATGCCTAAAAATAATTTTCAATATCAATGGGTTAAAGTAGGTGATGTTGAAAATATTGCTTTACCAAAACCAATAAAAAAAATAATAGAAAATCATGGAAAAGAAAATCCTTTGTAAAAAACTAAATAAAGAGCTACCCGCACTTGAGAGACCGCCAATGCCTGGTCCAAAAGGAATCGAAATTATGGAAACTGTTTCATCAGAAGCTTGGGAGTTATGGAAGACTCATCAAACAATGCTCATTAATGAAAAACATTTAGATTCATCAAATCCCGAAGATAGGCAATGGCTTTTTGGTCAAATGGAGAAGTTTTTTAATAACGAAGAAGTTGAACAGGCTGCTGGATTCAAAGAACTTGACTGAATATTAAGAGTGATTCCACCAAGAAGTATCTGTATAAGACCTTAAATCCAATTCATGCGTCCAAGTTGAACGATGCTGTTTGTAAAGGTAGTAATAGGCTTCTGCAACTTTCTCAGGAAGGATAATCCCATCTTCTTTGCCGCGAGTTTCTCGAAGTTGGTTAAATAACTCATCTCCTAGCATTTTGCCTAAAGTATCGGGTGCATCTACCATGCCATCAACTACAACATGAGCAACATGGATGCCCTTCTCTGCAAACTCATCATTTAGAGTCTGACACAGCATGCGTCTGCTGCCCATGGCTGCTGCGTGCGAATGTTGTGTTTTATTTCCTCGCATTGCAGCTGTAGCAGAGGTTGCAATAATGGTTCCGCTGCCTCTCTCACTCATAAGCGGGCATAAAGTTTTTGCTGCTCTAAATAAACCAAAACTCGCCATTCTCCAGCCCCACTCAAACTCTTTATAAGAAGTTTCATCCAATAACTTCATCCCTGATTGGGCGCCAAGGTTATAAATCAAAACCTCGATTGGACCAATATCCTTTTCAACTGATTCAATTGTTTTTTCAATTACACCATCATCAATTGCATTGATTAATTCTCCTGTTGCCTCACCACCCTTGGATTGAATCTGATCTAAGGATTCTTGCAATGCATCACCATCACTCCTTCTACACAGGTGTGAATGAAGTCCTTCCATGGCAAACTTTTCTGCAACCGTTGCTCCAATTCCTCTACCGGCTCCTAAAACTAGACAAACTTTTTTCATAATGATTTTTTTAGTTTATTTATTATTTTATAGAAGTATTCTACGGTTAGTACAGTTCGGTTATAATTTCGGTCTTCGATCAATGCCCAGATAGCTCAGTCGGTAGAGCAAAGGACTGAAAATCCTTGTGTCGGTGGTTCGATTCCACCTCTGGGCACCATTCCTAAAGGGTTTTTCGAGAGTTTTAGATTTTAAGTATATGCACAGTTATGCACAGTAGTTTTAGTGTGCATATTTATATAGAATCAATTAAATAGTCTTAAATCTTAAAAAAATGAAGTATAGATTCAAAGAAGACGAAATATATCAGATGCTTGATTTCGCTAAAGAGTATCATCTTGAACCTACTAAGGGACCTCAAAGAAGAACTGTTGGGGGTTCAGGAGGTTTTGGAGATGAACTTGATAGGTTCTTGATAAAAAACTTAACTGAAATTGGTGCATGTAGGATTATTGAGAGTTATTCAGACAATAAAGTGCTATCACCAGACCTCAAAATCTATACAAATAGAACAGTTGCAGAAAAAAAAGATGCGGACATTACTAATGTTTATGATAAAAATAAGATGGAAGATAGAGAACCTAATTTTAAGATCGAGATTAAAAAAACATCTGCAAAAGATCATTGGTTTCATGCCAGAGAAGAACAAATACATGATGATTTAAAAAATAATGTTCGAGGTTATATGGTGCATGTATCCTTAGAATTTAATGATGATAAAAATAAAAAACAAAGGGATATTACAGGTTCTGTTTTAAAGAAAATAATCAAAAGTAATAGATTCCATTTAAATGAGTTCTCAGATATTGAAGATTTGGAAGCGAATATTGAGTTCGCATATAGTTATAGTGATCTAAAAGAACATGGTTTTTATTTTCCTAGCGGACTCATAATGCCAAGATCAGATTTTCGAGAGATGAGACATGGTCCATTCAGATCAAATGGTGAACCTAGTTCACAATATGAACATGTAAGTGATTTTAATGGCAAGGAAATATTAAAAATGAAAACTGAGAAAAATACCATTGGTGATCATGATATTAGTCTGTTTAATAGATGGGTCGTAGAAGGAAATTTTTCAATTTACAAAAAAAATAATGGTAATGAATTTATATATGCAAAAGAAGAAACAATAATGGAGAATAAAAATCTTGGAAGATATCTTTTAGAAAAAAATAAAACATATAAGTTTCATTTAATAAATTCATTGCCTAGAAGATCAGGAGAACCTTTAAAAGGAAACGATGAGTACTCATTCTCAAGACAAAAATTAAAAAATTTACAAAATGATAAAGATGATTTTTCAGTTGAATCTGTATGTAAAGAAATAGCAATCGGAATATGAAAAATAAGAACTATACAGTCGGAGGTTTATTCTCAGGTGTTGGAGGTATTGAACTTGGTTTTGAAAAAGCAGGTTTCAATGTTCTCTGGGCAAATGAAATTGATAAAAACTCATGCATTACCTATAGAAAAAACTACTCACATAAATTGTATGAAGAAGACGTAAGAAAAATTAAAGGTAAAGATCTTAAACCTGTAGATGTTTTATGTGGCGGTTTTCCATGTCAGGCATTTTCAATTGCAGGATATAGAAAAGGTTTTGATGATGATAGAGGAAATGTATTCTTTGAGATCATTAGACTCATTAATGAATTAAAAAGAAAACCAAAGGTTTTATTTTTAGAAAATGTAAAAAACTTTAGATCTCATGATAAGGGTAGAACTTTTCAAACCGTCGTTAATATTATTCAAGATAATGGTTATTCTGTATTTTTTGATGTGTTAAATACATGTGACTACACTCAAATACCTCAAAATAGAGAAAGAACTTTCTTGATCTGTTTCAGAGGCGAACATAATTGGGAATTTTCAAGAAAGCAAAATTTGGCTAGTAGAGAGTTTGCTAAAAGGTTTCCTCCCAAAAGAGTTAAAAGTAATAAAGGCATCCAAGAGTTCCTTGAATCAGGCGAAGTTATGGAGGACTTCTATTACAGACAAGATAAATATATGTATCCAGAACTCAGAAAGACCATGAAATCAAAAGATACTCTCTATCAATGGCGGAGACAATATGTAAGAGAAAATAAAAATAACAGATGCCCTACTCTAACTGCAAACATGGGTACAGGTGGTCATAACGTACCTCTTGTTGTAACAGATGATGGTTACAGGAAATTAACTCCTAGAGAATGTTTCAACTTCCAAGGATTCCCAAAAGGTTTCAAATTACCAAACGAGATGGCAAATTCTCATCTATATAAACAAGCAGGTAATGCCGTATCAGTTCCTCTGATTAAGGTTTTAGCAAAAGCTATCAGAGAATCTTTAAGTCTATAAATAATTATCAGTTGTGTATTTAATTTGATATTTATCACATAACTCTCTCAAGTCGGCAACAGTAAATCTTTCCTCAAAGGTAAACCCCTTGAAGAAACAACAAAGAATAAATTTCGCTACATCCTTTTGATGAATCATCATAAAGTATTCATATTCATCAGTTCCCCAGAATTGCTTTACTCCTTCACCAAGATCATGCTCAGTAAAATGTAAGTTACCTTTATCATCCCAATCAACATGAACATTGTGATTAATCTTCCCTTGAGGAAGTTCGTATTCGCATTTAAATACTTGCATATTTTTCTCCATAAGAAACATACCCGGAATTGAGTATGTAGATGTGAGTAATGGAATTTGAAATAAGAAGATATTTCTTTCTTTACACTTACTTATATAGGGATTTTTTAATGAAATTCAATGTAATATGTGTTCACAATCTAGTAAGATCTTTCATCTTTCTCATACAAAATATGAACACTAATATGAACACTAGAGTCTGAAACATGCATATCTATGGGGTTTCTATTTTCGTGACAAGAACTGAAAATTCTTGTGTCGGTGATTCGATTCCACCTCTGGGCACCATTTCTAAAAATCAAATATCTTATATGTAATAATTATTCTACATGAGCAAATCAAATCATTACTCACTTGCCAATCCAACCTCATTACTGTTGGATGATAGTCAAATAATTGAGCGTGTTTTTTTTCACATTGATAACAAAACAACTGATTTAGGCGACAAGGTTTGGAAAGAGCCAGTTAAAAATTACATAGATCAAGAGCGATTTGATAATGAAATAAAATTGCTAAGATCGTTGCCAGTACCCTTTTGTCCTTCAAGTGCTCTGCCAGGAAAGGGTTCATATGTATCAAGAATTGCAGCTGGAACTCCGATTCTTGTAACTAGAGATGAAGAAAATAATATTAATGCTTTCATTAACGCTTGCAGGCATAGAGGTATGCAGGTTGCCTCTGGCAGCGGGTGTAAAAAATCTTTTGTTTGTCCCTATCATGGTTGGGCTTATGGATTAAAAGGAGAAAATAGATATATTCCAGGTGCTGATGGTTTTCCAGGTGTTGACCCAGAAGAACATGGACTTAAGCAAATAAGTGCCATCGAAAAAGGTGGAATTGTTTACGTTTGCCAAGATGGTGATATCGATAAAAAATTTCTAGATGAAACTTTAGATTATTTTACAAAAGATCAAGCTTTAATTAATCAATCAGGGATCGAAGATGAGGCAAACTGGAAGATACTATACGAAACTCTGCTTGAGGGATATCACATCAAATCTCTACATAAGGATACTTTTTATCCCTATGGGTTAGATAATATTAATGTTGTTGAGAACTATGGTCAGAATTCACGGATCATCTTCCCATTTAAGCGCATTGAAAAACTGAGAGATATTGAGCCGTCCAATAGAGTGATTGATGGAACCATTACATCCGTTTATAGCTTATTTCCAAATGTAAGCATCTCGGTCTTGTCAAAGCATACAAACTTAGTAATTTTGGAACCAATTAGTCCCACTCAATCAAAATGGGTCATCTATACCTTGATTAATAAGAGCAATAAAAAAGAAAAATTATCTAAAGAAGATGCTATGAGAGATGCAAAATTTGTTGGAAATACTGGTCAAGATGAAGACCGTGAAGCGGCTAGAGCCATACAGCAAACACTAGGAACTAAGGCCAATGATCATTTAACTTTTGGCCATTTCGAAAAAGCCATCGTGAATTTTCACACACACCTAGCTAAACATTTAGAATAATAAGAAGTTGTCAGTGCCCTATACTATTGAGGGGAATATTAGGGCACAGACTAAAGAACTATGATTAGAAAGTTAAATTAAATTTAACTCCATAGTTTCTTCCTGGTAATGGAACTTCTGACTTGACGTAAGATGAATGATTTCTTGCAACCTCATCAAGCAAGTTATTTCCAAAAATAGAAACACTTAAATTTGAATTTCCAAGATCAAAAACCTTGGTAAGTCTTGCATTAAGCATTTGATAACCGTTAGTAGGGGTCTCGCCCTCTCCAATATCGCTTTGTTTATCAACATCTTTAAGCATCAATTTAAAAACCATGCTGTCTTTTGTATAAGCTAAAGAATACATATTTCTTGATGGGGTGATTCTTGGAACGTCATGCCCGTCATCAAAAGTTGCAGAAACTTCATCCCTTGAATATCTGAGATCCAATGTGCCTGAAGCAAGTTCAAACATTCTTCCAACTTGCAGTTCAACACCTTCAAATTCAGCATTTTGTTGCATGAAATTTGCAAGTGTTAAGCCTTCATGATCGTCATGACCTTCTTCATGCTCTTCATCATGCTCTTCATGCTCCTCTTCGCTTTCATCCATCAGGTAGATATAATTATCGACACTATTCCTATACATAGTGAATGACGAGTAAGCACCTTCGTTGTTGTAGTTAACAGTAAACTCAAAATTGGTAGATTCTTCTACTGCTAAATTTGTATTACCCACCTCAAACCTTTGCGTGGCCAAGTGGGGGCCATTCATAAACAACTCAGTCGCACTCGGAGCACGCTCAACGACAGCAAAATCAAAATCAATATCGAAATAATCATTTAGATCACGATTTAGAGATGCTGCAAAACTAATGTTATCGAAGCTTTTATCAAAATAGCTGATTTCACCTTCTTCTTCATGATGCTCTTCTTCTTCATGATGCTCTTCTTCTTCATGATGCTCTTCAGATTCAGTGATGGAGCCACTTCGATCAATTTGATCAAGTCTTAAACCTAAGTCAATTGAATAAGCACCGTAATCACGAGAAAGAAAATATCCAAAAGTTGTTTCATCTGATGCAACCGGATTCATGAATGATTCAGCACCCATAACTGAAGACTCTTCATCAGCAACATTGATTACAAACTTTTGATTGCCTGTAAGATTAAAAGTTAAGCCAAATTCAGAAGCATCATTCGCAAATGTTGTAGGGCCTTCTTCGTGCCCATGATCATCATGATCTTCTTCCTCATCATGATGTCCTTCTTCCTCCGCATGTTGCTCAATTAATACATAGTCAGTGTCTCTGAAGGAGTAATCAATTGCACTTAAAAGGGATCCATTTACATTATAAGAGCCCTTGATATCTAATTTGTCTGAATCAGTTGTTGCAAAAATACGCTCATCTTCATGCTCTTCTTCTTCATGCTCGTCCTCATCATGATCTTCTTCACCATGTTCATCATGACCATGTTCTTCTCCATGAAAAGGAATGCCATGCATATTTTCTAAAGACTTAACAGAAATACCAAAATAACCCCAGTCTCCTGTTTTCGAGATACCAATGTTAGTAGACTCTAGCTCATAATCTGAGTTTGCTAGAAAACCCTCTTCTTCATCATGATGCTCTTCTTCTTCATGATCTTCGTCTTCATCATGATGCTCTTCTTCTTCATGCATGATTGCACCATCAGGTACATCAAAGTTACCAAATTCGGCATTTTTATAAGAGAGCGCAACGTTGAAACCACCCACATTGTCAGTGAAGGTGAAACTGGTCGCATCACCATCAGCAACTGACTGAGATTCAGCGCGGATATTAAATTCAGGACCATCAAAATCTGTCTTAGAAATGGTGTTATCAACAATGTTTATGATTCCCCCAATGCCACCATTTGCATAAAGCAGCGATGAGGGACCTTTAATAATCTCTATTTGTTGAACATTATTTAGATCGGTATCGTTTGGATGATCTGGACCGAGTGCAGAAACATCTCTGTTCACCATGCCATTATCAAGAACTTTTACACGTATGCCTGACATTCCTCTGATAATTGGTTGCCCAATTGCAGATCCATAATCAGCAGATGAAACACCTAAAAGGTCATCAATTGCCTCTCCTAAGCTGCCATTTGCATTGGCTTCAACTTCATCGCCATCTACGACATGCAATGAGCCATTGACCTCAGTATTAACAAATGAAGATGTAACAATAACTTCATCGAATGCGGTTATATTAAAAATTGAAAGTGCACCTATAACCAAAAATGCTTTAAATGTGTTCTTCATATCTACCTCCGTGAAGAAAATTTAAGAAATGGATAAAGTCTTAAATCGTCGGCGGAGCTCTAGTTGAGTAACTAGTAGGTAATTGAGGTTCTAATAAACTGATTGCTGTAATATTTTTAGGTAATTCTTTTGTAATTCTATCGATTTTATTTATCTCAATAGTTGATTCGGTTACGTCATTGCTGCAGATATGGCATTCAATGCTGTTTTCCTCAGAGGAATCATCATGGAAAAAAGAATCAGCAGAAATGGAAAAAGCAAATAACAGCCCGAAAAAAACTAGCAAGGTTCTATTAGAAGTAAAGCTTTTGATTCTCATGAGTGTGATAATGTAACACAATTAATCACAAAGATTAAATATAAAAGCCCCAATTTGTAATGGGGCTTTGTAAAAAATTAATTTAACTTATATTTGATATTAAGTTGGAAATTATTTTGTGGCATTGAAAAGTTAGTAGGTCTAAATGCGTCCTCAAATGCTGTTGATTCATCGTTAATAAAATTAAATTCAAATTTATTAACTTTATCCTTAGTTGCTAAGGTAAATTCTTCGGTTACTTCCTCATCAGAGTCCCTGTTTAAAAAATAAATCAAGCCTCCAACAAGCAACAAGCCAGCAGCAGCACCACCGCTACCACCTCCATAACCGCCTCCACCTGAGCTACCGCCCGAACTGCCATCTCCACTACCACCTCCGTGGTAAGAAGCAAAACTCAAAGGCGACATAACTAACATTGAAATAAGTAATAGATTTCTCATAGTTTTTATCCTGTTATAAATTTATAAAGTGCTGAGCGTCCTGAGTATGTAAGATTTATATGTGCCCACATAAATCAAGAGTCAGGCAAAACAACCCCAATCTAAAATATATATGGTTAAAATAGAATTTTTCAATATTTTGTTAATTTGAATGTGGAATTTGGGTGAAGCATAATCATTTGATGAGCATTAAAGTAAAAAAAACGAATGCGTCATGCGGAGCCTATGTAACTGGGATAGATCTTTCTCAAAAGATATCTGATGATCTTGGCGGCTTACTCAGAGAATACTGGCTGGAGAATAAAGTTTTAATCTTTCCAGATCAAGATTTAACCGATGATGATTTAGAAAACTTTACTCTAGCATTTGGCGAATTTGGAGATGATCCTTTTTTTGGTCATATAGATGGACATCAAAACATCGCTGCCATCCAACGTGATCCCGATGAAACGACTCCCATCTTTGCAGAAGTTTTTCATACCGATTGGAGCTTTTTAGATATTCCGCCTGCTGGTACTTGCCTTTACGGAATTATTATTCCTCCCAAAGGTGGCAATACTTTATTTGCTGATCAAGAAAAAGCATATGAAGATCTGCCCTCTCATCTGAAAGATAAAGTTGATTCTCTGGTTGCAATTCATTCTGCTGAATTAGGCTATGCACCAACTGGAGCTTACGGAGAAGAGGATCAAAAAAATGGCAGATCGATGAAAATTATTCCTAGTGAAAAGGCTCGTGAAAAGTATAACCATCCTCTGGTTAGGACTCATCACGAAACTAATAAAAAAGCCCTCTATTCCTCTGCGGCTTACATTCAAGGTTTTGAAGGCCTTGAAAAAGAAGAAAGTGATAATCTACTTATTGAATTATACGAGTGGCAGACAAAACAAGAGCTCATTTACTCTCATAAATGGTCAGAAAAAATGCTTGTGATATGGGATAACAGATCTCTATTGCATGCTGCAACAGGCGGGTATGATGGATATCAACGCCTATTGCATAGAACTACTGTGGCCGATACCCAGTTTTAAGATAATATTCAAAATGTCAGTTCATCTGGCTGAAAATTAGTAGGCCTGCTATGCCTAACTGAAAAACAAGAGTAATGGTGAGAATTATTTTTGTTAAATTACTCGGTTGAAGTTCTTTATCAAGTTTATTAACTAAATATAAGGCACCAATGTTAACGATTGGCAATCCTAGTGCGGCCCAAATACCCGCTATCATCAATAACAAAATTGGATTTGGGAGAATAAAATACGCCAGACATGAAAATGCTGGGATTAAAAATGCGATGTAATGTATGAGGGTTTGCCTTGTATTTCCTTTTTCAACAATCAAGCCCATTGAAATGAAATAATCTGAAATTGTACGAGTAAACGCTGCGGTGCCTGAAAGAAAAGTTGAAAATAGAACAAAGAATGTTAATGGGATGAAAAACCATCTAGCCCATTCTCCTAAAATACTAGTGAACATTACCAAAAGTGTTTGGATAATATCTCCATTAGGAGGTGGATACAGACCCTGAGAGTTTAAAATTGATGCCCCCAATAAAAAGAATGGAATGGTACCAATGGTAACGAGAAAAACTGTTATCCAAACATCAGTTTGCATAGTCTTAATCCAATTTTTAACTAGTTTTGGATCGCCATCGTGGTTTGAATATCCTTTTTCTTTGCACCAGTATGTATAGGCCATGATTTCGCCATAACTAATACCTGTAAATCCAAAAACTGCTAACGCTAATGCTGTATGCTCGGTTGGAAACTTAAAACTTAGGCCTCCTAGGATATCGTCTGCTTGAATCGAGAAAGGTGTAGATTGCATAGCAATTGCAATGATTAAAGTGACAATAGAAAAAGTAAAAACCATAGCTAGTAAAATCTTTTCTAGAGACTGATAACCTCCGATATACAAAATCAGCCAAGTAATAAGACACAAGAGAAATACCCATGTCTCGACGCTGATAATTGAAATCATCAAGTATCCAGATTCAGCAACTGCTCCAATCAAGCCGCCCATTCCTGCAACTGATGGAATAACTCCAATGAACATAAACCATACCAACCATGAAGCCTGCTTATTATTAAAGTTGGTCTTTGGACCAGGCATTTCTGCAAATGATTCTAGAAAGGTCTTTTTCGTTGCTACAACATAACGACTGATCTCTGCTTGTATCAAAGGTTTACTCCATAAACTTAATAGAATCCACCACAATAATGAAAATCCTGCGGCTGCGCCTAGTAAGGGTGATAGTGCTATGGAGCCGCTACCGACAATGCTTCCGGTAACAATTACACTTGGGCCTAGAAATAAGATCCTTTTTAGGAAACTATCTGGAGCAATCCTCATGGAACCTTAAAGGTGTTGTTCAGCAACAGCTTGGAGCTCAGATTGAAGATCAGGATTGTTTAGATGAAATCTATCTATCTCCATTCGAAAATCTAAATTATTAAACTTTTGAAGATTTGATTGATACCAATTAAGGTTCTTAAACTCTATCTCATGCTTGCTTTTTAAATGGATATTCAAAAGCCATGATCTAAAATCCATTTCCATGATCTTATTAAAGAATAATTCAGCATTCTCAAGATCATTTTTTAGATAGTATCCAAAATAAATTGCTGAGACTCGTCTATCAGATGTGGTCTGACCTTGAGGAATTGGATCTAATTCATACGCCTTTAATAAGAAATCTATTCCCTCATCAAGTTGGTGGTTTCTTAAAAGCGCTTCTCCATAAACAGATGTCACTCTTGGATCATTTGGGTTAAGTTGAAAGGCTCTCATACCGCTTAATTTTGCTTCTTCAAATGAATGCATTGAAAGATGGACTTCTGCAAGCATTCTATGGGCCTCAAAATCATTTTTATTTAACTTAACTGCGAGATCTATATGAAAGATGATGTCCTCAACAAGCTGGTCAGTATTATCTAAATACCCTCTCCCTAAGGCTTGACCTAGAACACATGCTTTCCAAGCATGTGCTTGTGAATTATGTTCATCAGCTTGAATTGCTTTTTCTAATACATCCAAAGCTTTTTGATTGTCTTCTTTAGTAAAACGGTGATGATAATCTTTACCTTTTAGAAGACATTCATAAGAAGTCATGCTATCAGTGGGTATTCTGTTGGCCCTCTCCAGACTTTGAAGCTCAATATTTCCAAGCAAAGAAATAATTGTCTTCCTAACGATCTCATCTTGAACATCAAAAATATCATCTTTATCTAACTCAAATTTATTGCCCCAAATAATATTTCCTTCATCCATTTCAGATAGCTCTACCGAAATTCTTAGTCTTTCATTTAATGACCTCATGCTTCCTGAAACTATGTAATCAACATCAAATTTATCTTTGTACTCCTCTAGAGAGTAGTTTTTATTTCGATAATCAAAGCAAGTCTGACGAGAAAGAATTTCGATTTCTTTAATCATTGAAAATTCTGTAATAAGATCTTCGACGATCCCATCGACAAGAAAAGCTCCATCATCATCCTTATTCAAATTTTCAAAGGGGATGACAGCAATTTTCTTCTTGTATGATTTATCAAATGAGATTTGATCTTTATAAAGAGCGTCTTGGTCAACGTCACTTTCATTTGATTTTTGAAGTAAATAAGCGAATATTAATATTAAAGGAAGTCCGATTGGGGCAGCAAAGAATGTAAATTGAATAATTGCAGCTGAACTAAAGCCCAGAGTTTCTTCAAACTCGATGTTGTCAGAAAGAACGCTGATTAACTGAATGCTGGCTACGCAAAAGACTATATATCCAGTGGCTACTTTCCAAAGCTGACCAACAATTTTTTTAAACATTACATTTCATAGATATCACTGTTAGATTACTTTTAATCTGATTGATATTCAAACTCACTAATAAAAGCTTTTGTATGTATTAGATTCTTTCTGATAATCTAATAAAAATG
This sequence comes from uncultured SAR86 cluster bacterium, assembly GCA_902623535.1. Taxonomy (GTDB): domain Bacteria; phylum Pseudomonadota; class Gammaproteobacteria; order Magnimaribacterales; family D2472; genus MED-G82. The sequence goes on from CACNUA010000007.1 coordinate 35,282, forward strand.
AATAAAGAAATTAAACATTTCAAGGTTACTGACCCCATTGAATCAGTGCTCCATGCGCTTGACGAAGATGCAGGAGTAATCATCGATAATGTAATGACAGATGATCAGCTAAGTAGCATACAAAAAGAACTTAAGCCTTATTTAAAGCAGGCACAAAATGGGCAAGACAATTTTACGGGTTTTAAAACTCAGAGAGTAGGTGCATTAATAGCAAGATCTGAAACCTCTAGAGATCTTGCAATGCATTCGATGATTAACCAAATGGCTGAGTTATTCCTTCAGGATCATTGCGACAATTATCAACTTCATTTCACCTCTGCAATTAATATTGGCCCTGGAGAAACGCCACAGATTTTGCATAGGGATCGAGGGGTATGGGGCGGATATGTTCCAAGAAAAATTGAGACTCAGTTCAGTGCGATATGGGCAATTACAGATTTTACTTTTGAAAATGGTGCCACACAAATTGTTCCGGGTTCTCATAAATGGGATAAAGATCGAGAACCTAAGCCTGATGAAATTGCTTATGCCGAAATGAAGGCTAAGTCTGTGCTAATTTATACAGGATCGGTTTTGCATGGTGGAGGAGAAAATAATTCAAAAGAATCGAGACTAGGAGTGTTTTTGCATTATGCTCCAAGCTGGCTAAGACAAGAAGAAAATCAATACCTTTCATGCCCCCCAGAAATAGCCAAAAATTTCTCACCTGAGTTAAGAAAGCTTATTGGTTATTCAAAAGGTGGTTATGTGCTTGGGTTTTATACAGATCCAAAAGATGAAACAGGTGAGCTTGAGTCCGTCTCTCCCTCAAGGCTGTTTAATGATCAAAGAGATGAATACTCAAGAATTGAAAGTGCAAGCGAGCTAGTAAAAGAATCTCTAAAAAAAGGAATATAGTTTTTATTCTCTAGATGAAAACACTTTATCCAGACATTTCTCCCTTTAATTCTGGTTTCCTTGTCCAGGGCTTTCATAAAATTTATTTTGAAGAGTCAGGAAATCCAGACGGTAAACCAGTTGTTTTTTTGCATGGAGGGCCTGGGGGTGGCGGAGATAAAAATGTCAGACGTTTTTTTAATCCTGAGCTATACCGAATTGTTAACTTTGATCAACGAGGTTGTGGACGTAGTAAGCCAAATGGACTGCTTGAAGAAAATACGACGTGGCATTTAGTTGAGGATATTGAAGCCATTCGTGAAAAATTAAACATCGATAGCTGGATGGTTTTTGGTGGTTCTTGGGGAAGTACTTTAGCCCTTACTTATGCTCAAACTCATCCTGAAAAAGTCTCTGAAATGGTACTTAGGGGAATTTTTCTTTTAAGAAAAAAGGAGCTTGATTGGTTTTATCAAGAAGGTGCGAGCAAAATTTTTCCAGATAGTTGGCAAAAATTTATTAAAGTCATAGAACCTGACAAAAGACATAACCTCATGAATGCTTATTATGAAATCTTTAAAGGCACTGATAAACATATGAAGGCAAAAGCAGCTGTTGCTTGGTCGCAATGGGAGGCTGCAACCAGTAGCATCTTGATCAATGAAGCTAGGATTGAAGGTTTTTCAAATATTGATTTTGCGATTGCGTTTGCAACTATAGAAAATCATTATTTTATCAACGGTGGTTTTTTTGATAATGAAGATCAGCTTATTAAGAATGTAGAATTAGTAAGATCTATCCCGTCAGTGATTATACAAGGTAGGTATGACGTTGTTTGTCCCATGGAAACCGCTTGGGAACTTCATGAAGCATGGCCTGAAGCTAAATTTATTGTTGCCGATAATTCTGGGCACAGCGCATTTGAAAAAGAGATTACCCATCATTTAGTTAATGCAACCGATACGTTTGCTAGTCGATAAAAATCTTTCCTTCCAAATAGAGCACTGCCCTTCCACCAATCAAGACCCTATCATTTTCAATGATGCAAGTTAGCTCGCCTCCTCGCTCCGACAATTGTGCAGCAAGAAGCTTTTTCTTGGAAAGTTTTTTTGCCCAATACGGCGCAGTAACACAATGAGCTGAGCCGGTAACTGGATCCTCATTCACACCTGTCTGCGGAAAAAAACATCTTGAAACGAAATCATAAGTTGATGATTGTGCGGTTACTATTAGGCCCATCGCCTCGAACTTAGCAACAGCAGAAAAGTCTGGTTTTAACTCTTTGACTATTTTCTCATTATCCACCACTGCCATTAATTTTGTTTCTCCAACAAAACATTCATTTACTTCAGCTTTTATCGCCTTCGAAATTTCTTTAGATAAATTAGTTGGGATCGCAATATCTGCAGGAAAATCTAGAAAAATTCTATCATCAGCTTTTTTTGCAATTAAAATTCCATGCTCTAAACAAGTAAACTCAATTACTTCACCAGCAATTTGGGGATAGTACTCAAACAGAGCCTTTGCAGAAGCAAGAGTTGCATGTCCGCATAAATCAACTTCAATAGTTGGAGTGAACCACCTTATCTCAAATGGCATTTTCGATACATTTATAAATGCGGTCTCAGATAAATTATTTTCAAATGCGATTTGTTGCATTAAGTCTGCTGAAATTTTTTTTTCTAAAATAACAACAGCTGCAGGGTTTCCTTTAAACTGAGAATTAGTGAATGCATCAACTTGAAACATTGGTAAGTGCATTTGTTAACTTTAAACTCTGAGATGACAAAGGACAATCTACCCCTAAAAACAAAACTTGCCTTTGGCATAGGTTCAACTGGAGAAGCCGCGACAAACTGGGTCTTTTCTGGCTTAGTATTTTTCTACTACAACCAAATCATTGGTCTTCCTGGAACACTGACTGGCATTGGTGTATTCATTGCGATGATGTTTGATGCTATTTCGGATCCTTTGGTGGGATCAATCTCAGATCGGTTTAAATCAAAATATGGAAGAAGGCATCCATTCATGTTTTTTGCTCCAATACCTACATCCATTGCCTTGATATGTATTTTTTACCCGCCTGATGCAATGTCAACATTCGGTTTGTTTACTTGGTTTCTTTTTTCAACAATCTTTTTGCGACTCAGCATTACGATGTTCACAGTTCCTCACCTTGCTCTTGGTGCAGAGCTATCGGACGACTACATCGAAAGAAGCAAAGTCATGAGTTTTAATAACATCTTTAACTACGGAGGCTGGGTGATCATGCATATTTTTGTATGGATTATCATTTTTCCTAATTACGGTGGCGATAAAGTTGGTCAACTTGTTAGAGAGTCTTATTTACCTATTATCTCTTTTACTGTCATATTGGTGACGGTATGCATCCTTCTTTCAGCAATTTTTACACGCGACAGAATTCCCTTGCTAAAAAAACCCAGCTCTGACTTAGATGAATTTAACTTTAAAAATTTATTTTTAGATATTAAAGGGGCGTTATCGAATAAGAACTATCAGAACCTATTGCTGGGACTTCTTTTTCTAGCTGTATTAATAGGAACTCACGAAACACTCTCTATCTACATGGCTACGTTTTTTTGGGAACTTTCACCCATTCAAATTGGCTATTTGGTTCTAAATAATATCATTGGTTATGGTGTGGGATTTGTTATTACTGCAAAACTTCATGATAAGTTTGATAAGCCATTAGTGATATTCATTTCAGTTTTTGTGCTAACAATCTTTTGGTCATTACCAATTATTTTAGGATTATTAGGTGCGGCTCCACAAAATAGTTCGACTGAACTTGTAATATTTTTGATATCAATTTACGCCGTAGCTTCTGCAAGTGGGTCAATATTAAATATAAGTGTTATGTCTGCACTTGCTGATATTACTGATGAGCACGAATTAAAGACTGGCAAACGCCAAGAAGGAATTTTTTATGCTGCCAGGGCTTTCTTTTCTAAGGCATCGAATGGTATGGGGCAAGTTGTGGCTGGACTATGTCTCGATATTATCAACTTTCCAAGAAATGCAATACCTGGTGAAATCCCAAGAGAAACTATTATTGAGCTAGGCTACATTGATGGGCCTTTTGCAATGATTTGGGGTTTCATTGCTCTAATTTTTTACAAACGTTATAAAATTAACAAGGCCTACCATGATGAAATTAAGGCTGAATTAATCAAAAGAATATGATGAAAGAGTTGGTTTTAGTAATAGGTGGATCTGATTCATCAGGAGGCGCTGGTATTCAAGCTGATATAAAAAGCATTACAGTCCAGGGCGCTTATGCCGCTAGCGCAATAACTTCCATTACCTCTCAAAATACACAAGGAGTTCAAGAAATATTTGATTTACCAACTGACTTAATAGTCTCACAGATCGATTCTGTAATATCAGATCTTGATATAAAGGTAATTAAAATTGGGATGCTAAATAATATTGATTTAATTCGATTTATTAGTAAGGAGTTAAAAACCAAACAGTTAGTAATTGATCCTGTGATGGTTGCAACATCAGGCGACGTTTTGGTTTCTGAAGAAGTAATAGGCATTATGAAAGATATGTTATTTCAGAATGCCGAAATCATAACTCCCAACCTTGCAGAGGCAGAAGTTTTATCTGGAGTGAAAATCAATAATAAGAAAGATCAATTAACCGCAGCAAAAGAGCTACTTAAACTTGGCCCAAAGCATGTCCTAGTTAAGGGTGGTCATTCAGAGGGTGAAATGATTAAAGATATCTTGGTAACAAATTATTATGAAAAGCATTTTGAGCATAAAAAAGTTTTAACTAAAAATACTCACGGCACCGGATGTACTCTAGCCAGCTCAATAGCTGCTAAGCTGGCCCAAGATATTCCAATAAAAACCGCAGTCGAAGAATCCATTAATTTTGTTGTAAATTTGTTGAAAGCTTCGCCAAAAGTTGGCAGAGGTAATGGGCCGTTAGTCCATGGAGTTAAAATTAACTAATGCTTTTTTCTTGAACCGCGAAGAAACCTCATTCTTATTGAATATACCCTTAACAGAGCAACAAAGGTGATTATTAATTGCGTAAAAATTGAAATCATCAAAGTATTTTTCCAATCCCAAATATCAATGGTGAGCCACAACAGAAAAGTCTGAAGAGGAAAATTAATCACCAATCCCATCAGTACAACAATGATGCTCTCTCTAAAAGCTGTTTTTTCAGTTTTGTTCATAACTTTTAAGGGAGCAGATTGTAATTTAATCGTTCCATTAAGTCTTTATCTAAATGATGATTGATAGTTTCAATTTCTAATTTTGAAAGGTGAGGTAATTTAAGGGACTTTGAAACATCTTTTTCTTCAGTATAGCCTCTTCCGCCAACATATGAATCAATAGGTATAAATTTCCCATTAAGCTGAACCTTTTCAGAAACCTGATTAAAAATGTGAAATTGATCAGAATGAAAATCCTCTATACGGACTGCTAACCCATAAGGTAGCAATTCTTTCATTTCTAAATAACTGCGATTTTTCTCATTCCAAAGTGTAATAACATTTTCATAGTCCTCAATCTGAAACTGAACAAAATTTATAAATTCTAATTCTGTTATTCGTCTATAGTGAGAATAGTAAGGCTCATGATGCATAGATTTTAGCCAGCTGTAAGGATTTCTGAATGTGAAAACAAATAAGGTTGTTTCGAGGTCAAATTTTTCAATTTCAGATAGTTTTGGTGCCAATCGATGTTTCCAACCTAAATAATCATAATATTTTAATTCTAGATTAAAATTCTCCCTGAGAAAAAGGCTAACAGCATTTGTTCCGGTATGCCTTTCACCAAAGATTTTGAAACTATTAATCTTCAAGTTTGACTGCTGTGCCATAAGCAATGACTTCTGAGGCACCTGGCGTGATAGTAGAGGTTTGGAATCTAAAATTTACTACAGCATTAGCTCCCATAGAAGTTGCGGTTTCTATCATTCTTGATAAGGCTTCCTCCCTAGCTCCTTCAAGCAAGCGAGAATAACTGATCAGCTCTCCGCCAACGAGATTCTTTAAATTCGCTAAAATATCACTTCCAAAATTTCTAGCTCTTACCGTGCTACCAGTTACAATGCCTAAATATTCTTTTATCTTTTGATTTTCAAGATTTGGTGTGCTTACAATTAACATAATGTTCTATTTTTTGACTCATGATAAATGAAACGCACATAGAAACAAAGTTCGCTATTGGTGAACTTGTGCAACACAAGTTCTTGGCATTCAGGGGTGTGATCTTTGATATTGATCCATCATTTAATAACACTGAAGAATGGTATCTTGCTATTCCAAAAGACTTCAGGCCAAAGAAAGATCAACCCTTCTATCATTTACTAGCTGATAATGGAAACATGTTTTATAACGCTTATGTTTCCGAGCAAAACCTTATTGTTGAACAGTCACCAAAGCAGGTCAATCATCCTGATATCAATTTTTACTTTTCAAAATTTGATGGAAAAAGATATCAACTCAACAAACAAAGAGTTAATTAACTACTTTTCAGAGCAAGCTATTTTCACTGATAGAACAAAAACATCAATTGCGTCTTCTAATTGCTCTATGGAAATAAATGTAGGTGCTAATCTAATATTTGAATCATTAGGGTCATGCATACCAGGATAGGTAGAACCGGCAGGCGTAAGATATACCCCCAAGTCTTTACAAATACTAATTATCTTTTTTGCTTTACCTTTAGGAGCATTAAAGGAAATAAAATATCCTCCGGTAGGAATAGTAAAGCTTCCGCATTCATTATCTAGAGATTTAAGTTTATCAATGACTAAATCAAACTTTGGTTTAACAAGTTTTGCATGTTTTTCCATATGCTTTTTTACATCTGCTGCGGATTTAAAAAATAATGAATGACGCATTTGATTGACTTTATTAGGTGCAACAATCATTGATCCTCTTTGATGGTTCACTAAATCAAACAGCTCTTTGCCAGCTGCAAAGAAAGAGATACCACCTGCTCCAAAAGTTACTTTTGAAAATGAGCTGATAACAATCGCTTGATTGGTCACCTCTGCCTCCTCAATTAGTTTCCAGGTAGCAGATTGAGGGCTCGTTTCATCAAAATCATGAAGTAAATACGCGTGATCAAAGATACAAACCAGTTCTGAAGAATAATTTTTAAACATTTCAAGCATGCTGATCAGATTCTCATCAGAATAAACATCACCAGATGGGTTTGAATGTCTAGGAACAATAATTGCTCCCATAACATTAATCGTTTCTTCTAAAACTTTCTTCAGCGCATTCAGATCGATGCCCTTTCCAGTCAGTGGAACAGTAATAATTTCAATTCCTAATTCTTCAAGCATTCTAAAGTGCCTGTCAAATCCTGGAACTGGACAGATAAATTTAGGATTTAATACATCCTTCAATGGCTTTTTTAAACCTTTTAAGTAAAGGGCCAAGCAAGTTTGATAAGTCACAAGCAGGCTTGATTGTTCTGCAACTGCGGTCAGCTCAATCGGGGATGATAGTAGCTCTGATGCAAGCTTTCTTGCTGATTGGATTCCCAATGGTTCACCGTAATTTCTTAGATCTACATCATTTTCATCATGAGAAGGAGCACTAATTGAAAGCAATTCATTGGACAAATCTAACTGATCAGCTCCTGGCTTACCTCTCGTTAAATCAATATTCAATGATTTTGATTTTAATAATTCAAATTTAGATTGAAGATGTTCATCCATAGTATGATAGAAATCAATTGCATTCATATTAAAACAATTTTGTTATGGAGAATATAACTTTAGTATTAATAATAGTTTTTATGGCTCTAACTATGAGTCTATTAATGATTTTCTTCTTTAAGAATCAGAGAACAGAGAGTATTGAAAATGCATTCAAGGTAATTGCTGCAAAAGTTTTGGAAGAGAAAAACTCCTCGCTCACTAAAGAAAATATTGAAAGGGTAAATGTAGTTCTTGAACCATTCAAAGAGCAAATAAAAGAACTCAATAACCAAATAAATGACTTAAAAAAAGAACAAGCTGTTGCAAAAGAAACTTTTAGAAATGAAGTTTCGAAAGTCATTGAGCAAACATCGAAGATTAGTATTGATGCAGAAAACCTGACAACTGCACTGAAAGGTGATTCTAAAAAACAAGGTAGTTGGGGTGAAATGGTTCTCGAGAAAACTCTTGAAGAATCAGGTCTAAGGCTTGGAAAAGACTATCAACTGCAACAAAGTTTTAGGAATACTCAAGGAGAACTCCTAATACCTGATGCTGTAATTTATTTACCAGGGGAAAGAAATATTATTATTGATTCAAAGGTTAGCTTGAAAAGCTATAAGGCATATATTGATTCGGATAATGAAACAAAAAAAGATGAAGCTCTTAAAAATCACATTTCTTCATTAAAGGAACATATAAAAAATCTTAACTCAAAAGGCTATAACCATATTGAAAAGTTAAATGCGCCTGATTACATACTAATCTTTGTACCTTTGGAGTCTGCACTATCACTTGCTCTTACAAGTGATTGGGACCTTCAAAGACTAGCAATGCAAAATCAAATTGCTTTTGTAACACCAACAAACCTGATAGCAATTTTAAGAATGGCAGAGAGCTTATGGAAACTAGATGCACAAAATGAAAATGCATCTAATATTGCTAAAAGAGCTGGGCGTCTCATCGATAAATTTTCAGGCTTAAATGATGACTTAGGAAATATTGGTAAGTACCTAAGCTTAGCAGGCAAGGCATTTGATGCTGCTGATAACAAGCTCTCAAGTGGCAAAGGAAATCTCTTCGACCAAATTAAAGAACTTGAAGCTCTTGGAGCAAAATCAAAGAAACTTATTTCAAAGAAATAAAGATGGAGCATTTAAAACCATGGTTTCAGATTGCATTACCAGTAGTTATTTCAATAAATATTTTCTTTCTTAGCTTTATTGCTCTAATTGCTTTTGCAGAATCTAGTCTGACTTTAGAGCATGAGAGAATAATAAGTGCAACTATCAATACAATAATTTTAGGTATTTTAACTGCACTTTTGTCAATTTTATTTGGTACTTTCTTTGCAGTACTAACAACATATTATGATTTTCCTCTAAAAAAAATAATATCAATTGCACTTGTTCTTCCAATTGCATTTCCCCTCTATGTATATGCATTCATTTTTGTAGGAGGTCTTGAATATAGTGGTGGTATTGCAACATGGATAAGATCTTTTGATATAGAAATAGGTTCACCTAGAAATATATTAAGTGGAGCGATTATCTTTAGTATGTGTGTTTATCCATATATATACCTATTTACAAAATCTAGGTTGAGTAATATTTCTTTCAGTATCTTTTTAGCATCAAAGTCATTAGGCAATTCAAATGTAAAGACAATATTTAAAGTCATATTGCCTTTAGTAAAGCCAGCAATAACTGCTGGTGCAATTCTAGCTTTTTTTGAGGTAATCGCTGATTTTGGAGGGGTTACAGTTTTACAAATTCAGACCTTGACTACCGAAATCTACTCCACTTGGTACGGCTTACAGGATTTTATTGGTGGTGCGAGATTAAGTATTGTTTTGTTTGTAATTGCAATAGTTGTCTTAATCCTTGAGAAAGTTTTGCAAAACAAGAAGTCGCTCTCATTAAATTCTGCTGACAAGATTATTCCGATCAAAAGCAGGTATGCAATGCTACAAACCATTCTATCGATTGCTTTCTTATTAATAGCATTGGTTGGTCCTTTGGTTCAGCTTTTGGCTTGGATCGATATATCTAGTTTTCTGCCATCACTAAGAACTGCATATTTATCAAATTCTTTAGCATTAGGAGTGATTTGTGCTGTTATAGTTTTGATCTTTGGCCTACTAATTTCAATGGGGTATAAGTTAGCTGTATCCTCTTCATTAATTTATCAATTTAGTCTGATTGGCTATGCTGTACCAGGTACAGTTATCGCAGTTGGTTTAATGTTCGTAGTTGATTCATTCTTTGGAGTAGGCATCACTCTATTTGGAATCACAGGTTTAATCGTCTGCCTAGTAATTCGTTTTTTACCGATCGGGTATAGGTACTTTTTTACAGCTATAGATCAAATACCAAAAAATAATACTCATGTACTGGCATTGTATGACTTAAAGGCTTGGACAGCATTTAAAAATGGTTATTTTGGCTTTCTGAAAAAGCCTTTTGTGTTTGGATTTTTATTCATAACAATTGAGTGCATGAAAGAGCAGCCTGCAACTATCTTATTGAGGCCCTCAGGATTTGAAACATTATCCACAAAGGTTTACAACTTCACCAGCGAGGGTCAGTGGGAATTAGCAGCAAATCCAAGTCTTATCCTTGTAATTATTAGTACCCTGCTTGCTATAATTTTAGTAACAGAATCAAAGCAAAATAAATAAATGAAAAAAACATTTTTATATGAGGATCATCTTTCTCATGCTGCTAAGATGGTTGATTTTTCTGGTTGGAGCATGCCTATCAACTATGGATCACAAATTGATGAGCATCACCAAGTAAGAAATGATGTTGGTGTCTTTGATGTTTCACACATGAGTATTTTTAAGATCTCAGGTCAAAATGCAGAAAGCTATTTAAGATATATTTTTTCGAATGATGTAAAAAAAATAAGTAGCAAAAATAAGGCCTTGTATGGTCTGTTGCTAAATGAAAATGCCGGAATTATTGATGACCTAATTGTTTATTGTTTGGAAGGTGATTTCTTGATTGTCTCTAATTGCGCAACAAAAGAAAAAAACGAAGACTGGTATCAAAGGCATGCAAGTGAATTTGATGTCTCTGTTGAGTACGTTGATAACCAAGGTATCTTGGCTGTTCAGGGTCCTAATTCAATAAAAGTAATTGAAAAAATATTTGGGGAAGAAGCATCATCTCTCAACACATATGAATGTATAAAAGTTAATGGGGTGATGATTGCAAAAACAGGCTATACAGGCGAAGAAGGTTTTGAGGTGATATGCGAAAACAAATATCTTCGAAAAATTTGGAATTCTGTAATGGAAAGTGGAGCTAAACCCATAGGCCTAGCTGCAAGGGATACGTTAAGACTGGAAGCTGGATTTTGTTTATACGGATCAGATATGGATGAGTCAGTCAATCCATATGCCTGTGGTCTAAGTTGGACGGTGGATCTAAATGATGGGGACAGAGAGTTTATAGGTAAGCAAGCTTTTTTAGAGATGAATGAGGAAGATGAGCAGAAAATGATTGGAGTTCTTCTCAATGACAAAGGTATTTTAAGGCCAGGATATGAAATTACTCACGTAGATGGGAAGGGAGTAGTTTTATCAGGTACCTTCTCTCCAACACTTAAAAGAAGTATTGGTCTTGCAAGGGTTGATCAAACAGATGAGCAAATCGGACATGTAAAAATTAGAAATAAAGAGCTTGTAATTGAATTTGTTTCCCCTAGATTCCTAAAAAAAATATAAAATATGTCATGAGTGAAATTCCAGGTGATTTGAAATTTCTTTCCTCGCATGAATGGGCAAGACTTGAAGATGATGGTACTGTTACTGTAGGTATCAGTGATCATGCTCAAGATTTATTGGGAGACATAGTTTTTATTGAACTTCCTGAGGTTGGTAAAGAAGTCGAAGCTGAGGGAGATGCTGCAATAGTTGAGTCTGTAAAAGCAGCATCAGATGTGTATACGCCCATTAGTGGAGAAATTATTGAAGTGAATTCAGCTCTAGAGGAACAACCTGAAACTGTAAATGGTTCTCCTTATGATGATGGTTGGTTTTTTAAAGTAAAGCCTATCAATGTAGATGAGATGAGTAATCTGCTAAGCCCAGAACAATACTCAGAAGTTTGTGAAGACTAAAACATTCTAAATTTTGTATGAAAAAAAACCTTAAAGCTGAAAACAGCTCTAATGACAATTACTTAACTAATGTTAAGGAAACCCTATGTGGTTTTGCTGCAAGACACATTGGTTTAAGTCCTGATGATATTAACCATATGCTTGGTACTCTAGGTTATAAAGATATAGATGCCTTTACTGAAGCAGTTGTTCCAGAGAATATTCTCAATAATGATTTGCCCGATATAGGAGAACCCTTATCAGAACAAAATGCTCTTAAGAAACTTAAAGAAATTTCTAAAAAAAATGTTGTGGTGAAATCAATGATTGGTCAAGGCTATTACTCTGGATATATGCCAAATGTCATCAAGCGAAACGTATTTGAGAATCCGGGCTGGTATACATCATATACTCCCTATCAAGCTGAAATTTCTCAGGGACGCTTGGAAGCACTAATTAACTTTCAAACAATGGTTGCTGATTTAACAAACCTAGATATTGCTAATGCCTCTTTGTTAGATGAGCCAACTGCTGCTGCTGAAGCCATGACACTTGCTCATAGATCTTCAAAATCAAAAAGTGATACTTTTCTTGTAGATAAGAATTGTTTTCCACAAAACATTGCAATAGTTAAGGCGAGAGCTAAACCATTAGGCATTAATGTTGAAGTTGTTGATTTAAAGGAATTCAATGTAAATGAAGCTTTTGGAGCATTGTTCCAGTATCCAGGAAATGATGGCTCAGTTGAGTTTTCAACAGAATTGTTAGCTCCTCTAAAAGATAAAGGCATAATAACTATAGCTGCAACAGACTTGCTAGCTCTTACTTTAATCAAAGCGCCTGGGGACCTAGGGTTTGATATTGCTATAGGCAGCTCTCAGAGGTTTGGTGTTCCACTGGGTTTCGGTGGACCTCATGCTGCATTTATGGCAGCAAATGAAAAATTTAAAAGGTCTTTACCAGGCAGGCTCATTGGAGCGTCAGTGGATAAGCTTGGAAATACCTCTTATAGACTTTCACTGCAGACTCGTGAGCAACATATCCGAAGGGAAAAAGCTACATCAAATATCTGTACGGCGCAGGCTTTGCTTGCAATTATTGCAGGCTTCTATGCTGTTTATCATGGTCCTAAGGGCTTAAAAAAAATTGCGCTTTCGATAAATAATAAAACCGAAAGTTTGGCTAATTTCTTAATTGAAAGTGATTATGAAATCTTATCTTCCACTTTCTTCGATACCCTAGTAATTAATACTAAAGATAAAACAGAAAAGATTATTGATGCCGCAGAATCAGCTGGCTACGGCTTCAGAAAATTTGATAATGATCATGTTGCTCTATCTATTGATGAAACTACTGAAGATGAGGATTTAATAATAATTAGAAAAATATTTGAAAATGAAAAGCAGACAAAAATTAAATCAAAGCTAAATTCAATACCTGCTTACACAAAAAGAGAATCTGATTACCTTACCCATCCTGTATTTAATACTTATTTTACTGAAACTGAATTATTAAGATACATTAGGAAGTTAAGCGATAAAGACATCGCTCTTGACCGAGCTATGATTCCCCTTGGTTCATGCACAATGAAATTAAATGCAACCTCTGAAATGATTCCGGTTGGCTGGGAAGAATTCTCATCTATTCATCCCTATGCACCCAAACATCAAGTTAAAGGCTACCTCCAGTTAATAGATAATCTAGAACAAATGTTAGAAAAAATTACTGGGTACAACGCAATTTCATTACAACCTAATGCGGGCTCTCAAGGAGAATATGCTGGCTTGCTAGCTATTGATGCTTTTCATAAAAGCAATGGTCACCACAATAGAAAAGTCTGCCTAATACCAGAATCTGCACATGGGACTAATCCTGCTTCTGCCCAAATGGCAGGCATGAAAGTTGTGCCTGTTAAATGTGATAAATCTGGCAACATTGATCTAGATGACCTTCAAGATAAGGCTCAAAATAATTCAGAAGAACTTGCTGGAATTATGATTACTTATCCTTCTACACATGGAGTGTTTGAAGAAACCGTCACAGAAGTCTGTAATATTATTCATTCCCATGGTGGCAAGGTATATATAGATGGAGCTAACCTAAATGCAATGGTATCTCTTTGCAAGCCTGGTTTATTTGGTGGGGATGTTTCTCACTTAAATCTTCATAAAACTTTTTGTATACCGCATGGCGGAGGCGGTCCTGGAGTCGGACCTATTGGAGTAGTAGAAGAATTATCAGACTACCTACCCTCTGATCCTCTCACATATTCAGATGAAAATACAACTGGTCCAATCTCAGCTTCAAATTTTGGAAGTGCTTCAATTCTCCCAATCAGCTGGATGTATATTCAAATGATGGGCTCACAGGCTTTACGATTAGCTACTCAAGTAGCCATTCTTAGTGCTAACTATATTGCCCATAAGTTAAAGGAACATTACTCCATTCTTTACACTGGTCAAAATGGCATGATTGCCCATGAATGCATTATTGATATCAGACCTTTAAAAGAGAGTATTGGGATTGAGGTCGATGATATTGCAAAACGACTGGTAGACTTTGGCTTTCATGCACCAACAATGTCATTCCCGGTTCCCGGAACTCTAATGATAGAACCTACAGAGAGCGAATCATTAAAAGAGATAGATAGATTTTGTGATGCAATGATTGAAATCAGAAGTGAAATAAGTGAAGTTGAGAATGGAGATTACCCATTGGATAATAATGTTCTCAAACATGCCCCTCATTCAGCCGAGGAAGTTACTAGTGATATATGGGAGCATCCATACTCAAGAGAAAAAGCTGTTTATCCACTCAAGTATCTAAAAAAATCAAAGTATTGGGTGCCCGTGTCAAGAATTGATAATGTTCACGGTGACAGAAATCTTATGTGCTCTTGTCCTTCAATTAAAGATTTTGAGTGATTCTATATTCTGGGCAAGTCTAATATTTTCCAGCCCCTTGTAATTGATATTTTTTCTAACTTTGCATCGGGATTAACTGCTATAGGATTATTAACTTTTTCCAATAAAGGCAGATCATTAATTGAATCACTATAAAAGGTTGCAAGCTCTAAATTAAAACCTTTAATCTTTGCCCAATCGGTCACAAGTTTTAGTTTGCCCTCTCCTAAAGCTGAGGGTGGTAAATAGTTACCAGTGCACTTATTGTCAATAAATTCTACTTTTGTACCTAAGTAATCAACCACCTCCAGCCTCTTTGCTATTGGTTTTACAATAAGTTCATTAGTAGCACTTGCTATAAGAATCTTGCACCCATCATCTTGATGATCATGAATAATCTTGAGAGCATATATATTGATCATTGGCTCAATGACTGCTTTTACAAATTCAATGGTGAGTTCACTAATTTCAATATGGCTCATACCAATAAATGATTTAAGGGCAAATTTAGTGTATTCATCAAAATCTAGCTTACCTTTCTTATAGTCGTCCATAAAAGATTGATTAACATCAAGAGCTGAATTATCAAGAATTGATTTTGCTACCAAGAAATTGATCATGGAATAATCTGAATCACCATTTAGAATGGTATTATCAAGATCAAATATAACTAACTTCTCTTCGCTCATTTATAAATTGAATACTACAAGATACAGAAAAAATGTTGGCCTAATAATTATAAATGATCAAGGAAAAGTCCTGCTGTGTAGAAGAAAAAAAAGCAATTCATGGCAATTTCCTCAAGGTGGCATTGATCAAGGTGAAACTCCCAAAAGAGCTGCTTATAGAGAGTTATATGAAGAAGTAAATATTAAAAGAAATGAAATAAAATTTATGGGATCAACAAATTTTTGGGCAACATATGAACTTCCTGATAAGTATAAAAAAAATAAAAAAAATCTCAGAGGCTTTTTAGGTCAAAAGCAAAAATGGTATTTATTTAAATTATGTAAAGATTCAGACATACATTTTAACAATGATAATGATCAGGAATTTGACGGGTACGAATGGGTTAGTTTTTGGTATCCTCTTAGAAAGATTATCTTTTTTAAGAAGGGTGTGTATAAAAAAGTCTTGAGATTTTTTTCAAGTCATTATTCTGAGCTTAATGTTAGTTGAAATATTACTGTTGATTGGCGTTGGAGCTATAGCAGGTTTGATCGCTGGGCTTCTTGGTATTGGTGGTGGGACAATTATCGTTCCTGCATTAATTTTTCTTTTTGAATTTTCTGATACAAACACCGATCAAATAATTCAAATGTCAGTTGCTACATCAATGGCATGTATTGTGATTACAAGCATTTCTTCAACTTACGCACATCATCAAAAAAATGGTGTTATGTGGAACCTAGTTAAATCAATAGGTATGGGTATACCCCTAGGAGCTTTGTTTGGAGTGGTATTAGTTAACTTAATTTCAGGGTTTCTTTTAAAGATTTTAATTGTAATTTTTATGATTTACATCGGCATTAATATGCTCTCAAGTAAAATTAAAGTGACTAAAAACAACATGCTCCAAAATACTAATCATTTTTTTCCTGGTTCAATAATTGGCTTTCTATCAATTCCTTTAGGAATCGGAGGAGGAACCTTTACCGTCCCATATCTAAAATCACTTGGCTATGATATTAGAAAAGCAATTGGTACCTCCGTAGCTTGTGGAATTGTGATAGCAGTAACTGCAACAGTTTTCTTTAGCCTACCTATAGAATTAGCTTCAATTCGGCTCAATGAAAATCTTATCTATTGGCCTGGAGTGTTTTGGATTGGCTTCAGCAGCATTATCTTTTCAAGATTAGGTGCTAGACTAACCTATCTAAT
>CACNUA010000008.1 GCA_902623535.1 uncultured SAR86 cluster bacterium
TGCATTAAATGCATTACAAAAATCCATAATGTTTACATTTGCTTGACCAAGAGCTGGTCCAACTGGGGGGCTTGGATTAGCTCCACCTGCAGGTATTTGAAGTTTTAAGACTGTTGCTATTTGTTTGTTCTTAGCCATTATGTTTTCTCAATTTGTATAAAATCTAATTGGACTGGTGTTGACCTTCCAAGTATTTGAACCGATACCTTTACCTGACTATTTTCATAATCAACTTCTTCTACAACTCCATTGAAGTCGTTAAATGGTCCATCACAAACTCTAACCACTTCACCTGGCTCAAATAAAGTTTTAGGTCTTGGTGCTTCTTCGCCAACTTCTATTCTATTGATGATTCCATCCACTTCAGCCTTTGATATGGGCATGGGTTTTTCTTTAGTACCGCCAACAAATGTACTTATTCGTGGAGTATGCTTGACGAGCTGCCAAGTATCGTCATTCATTTCCATTTCAATCAATATGTAGCCTGGAAAAAATTTCCTTTCTGTTTTCTTTTTAGCCCCACTTTTAAGCTCGACTACTTGTTCCGTTGGGATGAGTATCTCACCAAATTGAGATTTCAGATCTGCCAAAGCAATCCGCTCCTCAAGGGCAGCTTTAACCTTTTGCTCATAACCTGAATAGGCCTGTACTACATACCAATCCATTATCCAAGCACCAATTTAGTAAGCCAGCTCAACAATGACTCTAGACCCCAAAAAACTAAACATAGAACAACAATTGAGCCAAATACAATTAGAAAAGTTTGAGTAGTTTCTGGTCTTGATGGCCAAACCACCCTTCTAAGCTCTGTTCTTGATTCCCGCATCAGTTTGACGGCATTTCTACCAAAATCAGTTAACGCCAAAATTACAAGCCCAAGGATAAAAAGACCAACTACACCAAGCACTCTATAAAGGAATGGAATTGATGAATAATATGAGTTACCAACAATTGCCAATGTAAAAACAGAAAAAGATAGAACCCATTTAAGCCTATCTACAAGGTTTCCTGTTTTTTGTTTTGTTGCCATCAATTAATACACTCCACCTTCTTACTGGCAGGCCAGGAGGGACTTGAACCCCCAACCTACGGTTTTGGAGACCGTCGCTCTACCAATTGAGCTACTGGCCTATTTCTCCAATCTACACAGACAGAAAAGCCGAGACTTGCTCGGCACTTCTGTAATTAATTCCTTACTTTATGATTTTTGATACTACGCCTGCACCTACTGTTCTTCCACCTTCACGGATAGCGAACTTAAGACCTTCGTCCATAGCAATCGGTGCAATAAGGGAAACCGTCATCTTGACATTATCGCCAGGCATAACCATTTCTACACCGTCCGGTAGCGCACACGCTCCGGTAACATCAGTAGTTCTAAAGTAGAACTGAGGTCTGTAATTACTAAAGAAAGGTGTATGTCTTCCACCCTCTTCTTTAGATAGTACATAAATCTCAGCTTCAAATTCTGTATGAGGCGTAATTGATCCTGGTTGAGCAAGAACTTGACCTCTCTCAACAGCATCTCTTTCAATACCTCTAAGAAGTACACCACAGTTTTCACCAGCTCTACCTTCATCAAGTGACTTTCTGAACATCTCGACACCTGTACAAGTTGTGGTAGTTGTATCATTGATACCAACGATCTCTAATGCATCACCAGTTTTTACAATACCGCTTTCGATACGCCCTGTTACAACAGTTCCTCTACCTGAGATAGTAAATACATCCTCAATAGGCATTAGGAAAGGCTTATCGATGTCTCTTTCAGGTTCTGGAACATAAACATCTAGCTCTTCTACAAGTTTTTGTACAGCAGATACACCGATTTCAGATGTATCACCTTCAAGAGCTTTTAATGCACTACCTGTAATGATTGGAGTATCGTCACCAGGGAACTCATACTCATTAAGTAACTCTCTAATTTCTAGCTCAACTAGTTCTTGAAGCTCTGGATCATCAACCTGATCAGCTTTGTTTAAGAAAACAACAATTTTTGGAACGCCTACCTGTCTTGCAAGTAGAATGTGCTCTCTAGTTTGTGGCATTGGGCCATCAGCAGCACTTACAACCAATATAGCGCCATCCATCTGAGCAGCACCAGTAATCATGTTTTTAACATAGTCGGCGTGACCTGGGCAATCAACGTGTGCATAGTGCCTGTTAGTTGATACGTACTCTACATGAGAAGTAGCAATCGTAATTCCTCTTTCTCTTTCTTCAGGAGCATTATCAATACCGTCAAATGCAACTGCATCACCACCGTATGTTTCTGCACAAACCTTAGTTAATGCAGCTGTTAAAGTAGTTTTACCATGGTCAACGTGACCAATCGTACCCACATTTACGTGCGGGAGGGTTCTTTCATATTTTTCTCTAGCCATTAGTGCCTCTCTGAATAATATTTAGTTAAATCATAAATTTGGAGCTCATAACCGGACTTGAACCGGTGACCTCTTCCTTACCAAGGAAGTGCTCTACCGCTGAGCTATATGAGCCCGATTTAAAACATCCAAATTTAAGGTGGCGTATTATCCCCTTAAAAAACAAGAAACTCAACCTTTTTTTGCTATTCAAATTAGGGGTTTTTAGATGGTGGAGGGGGGAGGATTCGAACCTCCGAAGCACGAGGCGGCAGATTTACAGTCTGCTGGGTTTGACCGCTCCCCAACCCCTCCAATGCAAAGGATGGTATTTTTGTTCTAGAATGCCCTTAAGTCAACATAAAATCCTAAATTGATGAAATTTAATTCACTTAAATTGCAAGGCGAACTTAACCCTGAAATTACAAATTTAGTCGTTCTTAATGATGTTGACTCAACCAATACATTCATAAAATCGCTTCAAAGCAAAAAAATACTTGATTTGGTAGTCGCTGAGAAGCAATCAGCAGGCAGAGGAAGGCGAGGTAATGCTTGGGACAGCCCCAAAATTGGCAATATTTATATGTCCTTAAGATTTGCAGTCTCTGACAAAATACCTGCATTGAGTTTAGTGACTGGATTAATTGTAAAAAAAGCAATTCAAGAAGTTTCAAAAGACATAAATGTACTTTTAAAGTGGCCAAATGATCTAATTCTTAAGCAGCGTAAAGCAGGTGGAATATTAGTAGAAATTGATCAAGATAATAAGATTAACAATTTCATTGTTGGCATAGGCATTAATATTGAATCTGACGTAGCAAATGATTCATGGATTGGCCTAAAAGAAATTGATAATCAAGTTGATCGAAGCAAAATTATTATCAAAATTGCGAGTGCTTTTGAAAAAATAGCTTTAGGTAAAGAGAACTTTAAGGACTGGCAATCAGAGTGGGAAAAGCATTGTGTGCATATGCATAAGAAAATTACTCTTAATTTGAATGATTCTGACAAAGTAGAAGGGATTTTTGAGGGCATCAATCACAACGGTGAAATGCTCCTTAGCAATGAGAATGGAATTTTAACTTTCAATTCTGGCGAGTGTTCGGTAGATTATGCATCAATATGATTCATTCAATCTTTAACTCAGATTTAGACTCACCCACCCCAGAAGGCCATAAAGAAATTATTCTGGGTGCAGGATGTTTTTGGGGTGTCGAAAGGCGGCTTTGGAATTTGCAAGGTGTGAGGCTTACTTCAGTAGGATATGCAGGTGGTACCTCAATTAATCCATCGTATGAAGAAGTTTGTTCTGGCAGCACCGGCCATGCTGAAGTTGTAAGGGTAGTATTTGATCCTTTAGAGATTTCATTAAAAGAAATCTTGATCAGCTTTTGGGAAATGCATGATCCCACTCAAGGCATGCGACAGGGAAATGATATTGGCAGTCAGTATCGTTCCGTGATCTATACAAATAATGAAGAAGACCTCAATTTAGCTAAATCAACTTTAGAGACCTATCAACAAGAAATATCAAAAGCAGGATTTGGGCCGATAACTACTGAATTAAAAGTATTAAATAATTATTATTTGGCTGAAGAATATCACCAACAGTACCTGCAAAAAAATCCAAATGGATATTGTGGAATTGGAGGTATAGGTTGCTCTTTTCCTGAGCAATAAAGTATATATAATATGCAACCGTGCCACCTTAGCTCAGTTGGCTAGAGCAGTTGATTTGTAATCATCAGGTCGTCAGTTCGAATCTGACAGGTGGCTCCATTTTTTATAAAGCTTATAGAGGTATTGAGATAATACTTAATATCTATGTGCGGTCACAGTGCAGTCTAAATACATCAAAACTATTCTTTTTATTTCGCACCTTACATAAGTAAATTTAAATAATCATCATCTTCCATACTAGCTGCACAAACATAATTCATGTCTGCCTTTGCATAAGGTGTTATTAAGAAGAGTAAAGGTATCAGTAAGAGTTTTTCCATATTAGTTCCTTAATAATCGATATCTGTTAGCGGGTATTTGATTGATTCGTTATTTAACTTTTCAGAATGTTGATTAAGCCAATCCTTTAAATGTAAATCTGCTTCTTTACAAAAATTACTCATAAACGAAGAACTCTCATCTGCACCATGTTTAGCATTGTAGTCAGCAATAGTCCAAGCTAACTTCCTTCTCTGGAAATCATAGACTTCCATTAGACGCTTAAACTCATTTATAAGATTAATGCTTCTAACCTTTTCATCTTCGCCTTGAACAAGAGTCTTAATCTCATGGTGAGTGTCAAAGATTTTATTGAGCTTATCTTCAAACTCCTTTCTGTCTAAACGGATAGCTGTATTCATTTTTTAAAGTGTGGCCTCAATACCAATCGAGTAATTAATATGCAGAGCTAAAACAAGAATGTAATCATATTTTATTTTTATCTTCTTGATTTCAAAGCAACCTCTTTAAAAGAAAGACTTTTATACTCAAATTTGTTTTGTTTTAAGAAAAATCCATATTTTTCTTTCCAATCATAATGCATTCCTAGCTCACCTTCTTTTGGAGGATTTATATAAATAGTTACATCATATAAATCATCGAAACTTCCAGGCAGTTGAATATTTTGTGCATAGTGTAAATTATCAGAAATATTAAGATGTGGAATGAGCTTCACATTTATTACTTTTCCCTTATTGTTTTGAATTGTGGCCAAAACATCTAGATAAGGTATAAAGCCACCATTTGGTGATCCAGGCGGACTTTTATCAGACCAATTGATGAGCATTTCAATATGAATGTCAGTATTATTTTCGTCAAGAAAATATTTTTTTGGAAAAATAGTATCTTTAGGAGCTGCCTCAAAAACAATATTAATTCCATTATCTAGGGTCTCTTTTCCAAAAACTAGTTCATCAGAATTACAAAAAAAGCTTAATAAAATAACTATGTAAATTGATAATCTTTTCATAGTGAAATCTTATCAAAATTTTGATTTACACACTTAGAATGATTTGTAGTCATAAGGTCATCAGTTCGAATCTGACAGTTGGCTCCATTTCCTGATTAAAAAAGTACTAGTTGGCATTAATATTGCTCGTATATTTGTGAAGTAGATATTCTTTTCCCCCCTACTTTTTCTACTACATGTGTTCTATTTTAAAAGCCCATAGAAGTATGGGCTTTTTTTATATTCGGTAGTTAAAAGATATTTGAAAAATTCTTCCTCGAGGATCATGCACCCTAGTATCAAAACTGAAATCCGGTGCATCATATAAACGTGGTGGCTTTTCATCCGATAAATTAATAACACAAAACCCTACCTGCATGCTGCCTCCAAAAATCCTTTCCTTGCCCAGCGCACTTGATTTAAGACACCAGTCAAATACCAAGAATGAATCAATCGCATTATCATAGCCCAATGATTGAGCAAGACTATTTATAGATCGGCGAGTTTTGTAGCTATCTATATATCTTGTATTTAGAACATGCTCATAGCCATCAACATACCAATTAATAAAAAGATTCACTCTATTTCTCGGCAGAGCATGAGTGGGTGAATCGTAATTAAATTTACCAACCCTATTTATCATCGAAGAACGCTGTGATTGGTTCTGTAGTTCAGGAGTCATAAATTCAATAAGATGTGTTGCTTCAAGATTTAGAGAAAGTTCTCCAAGATTTTTAAAATTAAAGATTGAGTTAACACTTAAATCAATACCCTTCAGATCGGTTTGATCTTCATTAAAATATTGAGTTGTCACACCAATTAAGTCACCACTTTCAGTTCTTGTAATAGAAGATCCATTTGGATCTTGATTGAGCATGGCTTGTGCATCCTCAATCTCCACTCTATTTTGATAATCGATTGTCCAATAATCTACCGCCAGGTCGAAGTTATTCGCTTTATAAATCAGCCCAAAATTTTGGTTGTCTGAGGTTGCTGGCTTCAAATCAGCATTGCCCAGCTGAGCTTGTCTTACAAACACATTCCCGGTGTCCCTTACACTGCCTAAGTTAATTTCGCTCGAATACATTTGTGCCATAGAAGGCATAGCAAATGCTGTACTTGATGATGCCCGTAGTAAAACATTGTTAGATAACCGATGACGAATTGAAATTTTTGGATCAAAGGAAGAGTCATTTTTTACTTCTTCATACCTAGCTGCAAATCTAAGGTCTGTAAATTCAGAAATGCTCTTATTGGCTTCGAAAAAGATGGCTTGCTTTGATCTGCTGGAATCAACATTTTTTCCACCCCCCAAGAAAAATAGATCTGCTGTTTTTAATAGCTTTCCATTTTGATCAAACTCAACTCTGGAGATTTCATTGTAATTAATTTCCAGAGATTCTTTGGCATACTGAGCTCCAATTGCATACTCAAAAGCATTGATAGAGCTTGTATAAAGCACATCTAGCACGTCAAGGGAAGCTTCCTTTTCAGATTGCTCATAACCACGAACATAATCAATAAGGCCGCTCGATAAATTTTGTGAATCAAAAATGTTCCAGAACTCTTTGCCGCTCGAACCACCTTTGCCATTAATTGCATCTAAAAACCTTGAATCAATAATGTCAGGTCTTGAATGATCATTTGAGTGCATGCTGTTAGTGATAGAAATCTCCAAATCTGAGGAGTCATTGAGATTAAAGATAATTTGATTACTCCAGTGATATTGAAAAATATCTTTTGGCGAAAGTGGTGATGGAAATTCCGAACCTAGGGGTCTGCCAAACCATAGAACTGGAACTCCGAAAGGGTTACCAGCCTGACTTGCCTGAATAGGCCGCCCTAAAAAAGGAAGTGCGGGATAGGATGGAGACTGCGGGTTATCGTTTACCGCAACCCTAGAAAGGATTAATGAAGAATTCAAAAATACTTCTGTGGTTTCAGTGGTTGCAGAAAAATAAAGCTTGTCATGGGTTTCATCATTAACAACATTAAAACGATTTCCGTAAAGGAATCTGCAGCGACCACCACTTAAAACCCCACCATTTCCCTCGCAATTTGGATCTGGTATAAGGTCACCCTTGGAATAGCTGCCGGTGTAGATTCCTGAATTGACTGTTGTATCTTTTAAAACCCTAAAGGTTTTGCCGAGACCGCTCAGTGCCAGTTCAGCAATTCCTGGAATCTCTGCAGCTGAAAGCGGGCTTCTATTCAAATGATTGAAGCCAGCTACAAATTCAAAATTTTTTGAAGTCCATCCGTAAAGGGCTCCAAAGTTATATTCGGATTGATCATAGTTATCCGTATCTTGGTAACTAAAATCTAAATTTAATCCATCAGCCTCTCGAATAAGTGAAAAGTTAATAACTCCTGCAACTGCATCGGATCCGTAAAGTGAAGTTGCTCCCTCCTTCAACAACTCAACTCTATCCAATGCGATTTCAGGAATTATATTTACATCAATGTAGCCTTCACCCTGATTCGATGGGGTGCCGGCAAATGTATGTCTTTTTGAATTGATCAAGACCAACGTGGATGCATGATCCAATCCTCTTAAGGTAATGGATGCCATGCCCTGATCAACACCCCCAAGAGTATTTGCTTGAAAATGAGAGCCTGATGAAGAAGATATGTACTTAGAAATTTCTGAAATTGATGAGATATTTATATCTTCAATCATATCTTTATCAATTATTGTTACAGGTGAAAGATCAATCTCAGTCGATTCTAGATAAGAGCCAATCACAGTAACTTCATCCAATGTTTCTGCATTTAAAAATATGAGTTGAAAAAGAGCGACTGGTATTAAAAATCTTTTCTTTGGCAGCATGTTTCGATATAAAAATTAATTAAATATAATGTGTTATCAATCTTAAAAAAAATACATCATCCGTTACCCTTAAAGAAGCCATTGAGCATGCTGTTCAAGAAAACGTATTGCCGACAATGTGGAGTAATATTGTAAAGCATGAAGCAGCTTCATTGAAAATTAATCTGCAAGAACTTGATCGAAAAAACCTTTGTGATCTTGCATTTGTGACCATTGATGGGAAGGATGCAAAAGATTTTGATGATGCTGTTTTCTGCATTAAACATAACGACGGTTATGATCTGTACGTTGCAATAGCAGATGTCTCGCTTTACGTTAAATCTGGATCAGAAATTGATAAAGAGGCTTTAAACAGAGGCACATCAATTTATTTTCCTAATTTTGTTATCCCAATGCTGCCCGAAATCCTCTCCAACAATTTATGCTCATTAAAACCTAATGAGGACCGCCCTTCCCTTGTTGTAAAAATCACCCTTGATAGCAAATGCCTCATAAAAAAATATAGATTTTTTTCAGCTATTATCCACTCCCATGCAAGATTAATTTACGAGGAGGTTGAAAATGATAGTTTTCAGCAGCCACTCTCAGATGAGGTGATTGATTCGCTCAGAAATTTAAAGAGCTTGGCTAAAAAAAGAATTGCAATTAAGGATCAAAGAGGAGCAATACGCATTCATTCCAAAGAACATATAATCAAAATAAACGACGATGGCGTTTCTGAAGCCATCAGTTTTAGAAAAACAATTTTTGCTAATCAAATGATTGAGGAATGTATGCTTTTAGCAAACGAATGTGCTGCTGACTTATTAAATAATAAATTTGGACATGCGCCTTTTCGAGTTCATGAGGAGCCTGACCAATTAAAACTTGAAACCTTAAAAAAAATCCTAGGTGATCAATCGCAAACTCAAAAATCACAAGATCCAGCCTCACAAATTAATAGCATCTCAAAAAAAATCTCTGCGAAGGATCAACTAAAACAATCACTGATTCTTCAAACAATGAAACGTGCTGAATACTCAACCGAAAATATTGGTCATTTTGGTCTCCAACTAGATCAATATTGTCACTTTACCTCTCCAATCAGAAGATACCCTGATTTGCTAACTCACCGCATGATTAAACAATGCATTAAAAATGATAGTGATTACTTAAGCAATATAAAAAATGATCAAGAGATCTGCGAGCTTTCATCAAAGCTTGAGCATCGAGCAGAAAACGCTTCAAGAAAAGTTAATCAAATCTTAATTTTTGATTACTTAAAAAGACATGTAGGTGAGTCTTTTGATGGAGTGATTTCTGGTTTAACTGAGTTTGGATTATTTATTACCCTCGAAAAGTTTTTGGTTTCAGGATTACTGCACGTTGCTGATTTAAAGAGAGATCGTTATCAGTTATCAAAAGATCAGACCTATTTATACGGAATAAAGTCTGGCAGAAGATTTAGATTTGGTGATTCAATTAATATCAAGATAGTAGCAGTTTCTCCATTTGAAGGTAAAATGACGCTCCTGCAAAATGAACATAAAAGAAGAAGAAAAACGTGAGGGCTTTCATGTTGTGGATGCGCTTTTAAAGCATTCACCTGAAATCATTAAAAAAATTTTTATCCCTGATAGTCGCAATGATGAGAGATTATCAAGCCTTGTTTCTGATGCAGAAAGTTTAAGTATCGATGTTGAGGTTAGTAAAAAAATTAAGCAGCACCCAATAGCAAAAATTACTACTCAACCTACCTTAGGAAATAAAAACTTAAAAGAATTTATCGAGTCATCAGCAACCGAGAATCCTACGCTATTTATCGTTGACAACATTATTGATCCAAGGAATCTAGGAGCATGCATCCGCTCAGCAGTTGCAGCTAATGTCGATGCAATAATTATTAACAAACATCAATGCTCTCCCATTACTTCAACTGTTAGGAAAGTTTCATGCGGTGGAACAGAAGTTGGAAATATTTTTATGGTCTCAAACATGTTAAATGTAATTAAATTTCTGAAAGATCAAGGCATTGAAATTATTGGGACCAGTGAACACAGTGAAGACATCTATACTTCAATGGATTTCAATACTCCTTTAGCCCTTATTGTAGGATCCGAAGAAACCGGTATTCGACAAAAGACGCTCGATGCTTGCAATCATGTTGTAAACCTCAGTGACAATGAATTAATAAATAGTTTGAATGTATCTGTAGCTTCAGGGGTGGTATTATTTGAAATCAAAAAACATAAGAGTAGCTTATAAATCTCATGCTTCAACAAAGAACCATTACTAATCCCATTAAAGCCATGGGCGTTGGACTGCACAGCGGCAAGAAAGTTATTTTAGAATTACTCCCTGCACCTGCTGACTCAGGCATTAACTTCATCAGATCAGACCTTGAACCAAACGTTGAAATTCCAGCCATATTTGAGCATGTGGGCGATACAACACTATCAACCACCCTATATAAAGAAGGATCAAGAATAGCTACCATTGAACACCTACTGTCCGCTATAGCTGGATTAGGTGTAGATAACTGTATTATCAAAGTTAATGGTCCTGAAATTCCTATCATGGATGGCAGTGCAGGGCCTTTTGTTTTTTTAATACAATCAGCTGGAATCACTCAACAAGATAAGATTAAAAAATTCATCAAAGTAAAGAAAGAGGTTAGGGTTGAGCGTGGAGATTCGTTTGCAGCCATTAAGCCTTTTGATGGTTTTAAAGTAAGTTTTACGATTGAATTTGATGACCCAACCATCAATAAATATGCATCAACATCCTCAATAGACTTTTCCTCAACATCCTTCGTCAAAGAGGTTTGCAGAGCAAGAACCTTTGGGTCAACAAAAGATTTGGATTACCTACAATCTCAAGATTTAGCTCTGGGAGCCAGTGTGGCTAATGCGATTGCGGTTGGAGAAGACGGGATTGTAAATGAAGAAGGGCTTCGTTTTGATGATGAGTTTGTAAAACACAAAATGTTGGATGCTATTGGTGATCTATATTTGTTGGGACATAACCTTATTGGTCAGTTTACTGGATACAAGTCAGGACATTCTTTAAATAATGAGTTGTTAAGAAAAATTCTTGATTCTGAGGATGCCTGGGAAATAGTTACTTTTGAGGATATTGCTACTGCCCCGATATCCTATTCAAAGCCCCCATTCGAAAATACATAGTCCCTGCCATGAGCATCTTTCAGAGAATATT
The DNA here is from genome assembly GCA_902623535.1 of uncultured SAR86 cluster bacterium. Lineage (GTDB taxonomy): Bacteria > Pseudomonadota > Gammaproteobacteria > Magnimaribacterales > D2472 > MED-G82. Next base: position 11,336 of record CACNUA010000008.1, read on the forward strand.
TAGTTCTAGCAACCAAAGGTATCTCAATAAAATAAATAAAATTGTTCAACTAGCAAACGAACTTGAGGCTACCTACAAAGAACTTAATGATGATGAATTTTTATCGCTTAAATCTTTAATCATCAAAAATTACTCTGAAAATAATGACTTGTTAACAGCCCATGCTTTTGCTGCAGTAAGAGAGGCTGGAGTAAGGACCATTGGTCTAAGACATTTTGACTCCCAGTTTCTTGGAGGCATTGCTCTTGCTCAAGGGAAAATCAGTGAAATGAAAACAGGTGAAGGAAAAACCTTAGTAGGTACCCTGCCTGCTTACTTAAACTACCTCAATAATAATAAGGTCATCCTTGTTACCGTGAATGATTATCTTGCGCAAAGAGATTCGGAGTGGATGAAGCCCGTATACAAATTCTTAGGCATGACTGTTGGTGTTATTTATTCCAATCAGGAAATTCAAGAAAAAAAACAAGCCTATGAAAGTGATGTAATTTATGCAACCAATAATGAACTCGGCTTTGACTACCTTCGAGATAATATGGCTTTACGAGAAGAAGACAAAGTTCAATGCTCACTTGATTTTGCAATTGTTGATGAGGTTGATTCTATTCTTATCGATGAAGCCAGAACCCCTCTTATCATTTCAGGCCCATCCAGTGAGAGTCCAGAGTATTATGAAAAAATAAAAAAGATTATTCCTACCCTTAAACGTCAGTCCAGAGAAGAAACTGAAGAAGAGCCTCTTGATGAAAATGAAAAAGGCGATTATCTAATTGATGAAAAAATGCGCTCTGTTGATCTTACAGATGATGGATATATCAAAGTTGAGAAGTACCTCGAACAAATTGGAATGCTCAATAGAGATGAAAATCTTTACTCAGCTGCCAATCTCAAAATTATGAGGTATGTTCAGGCAACCCTAAAAGCTAATTATTTATTTAATAAAAATGTTCATTATTTGGTTAGGAACAATGAAGTGCTGCTCATTGATGAGCACACTGGGAGAACAATGCCTGGGAGAAGAATTAGCGAAGGTGTCCACCAAGCTCTTGAGGCCAAAGAAAGCGTCACGGTTCAACGAGAATCACAAACATTAGCCTCTACAACTTTTCAGAATTTTTTTAGGCTCTTTAAAACATTGTCTGGAATGACTGGGACCGCAGATACTGAGGCTAGAGAGTTTAGTGAAATATATGGGCTGGATGTTGTCATCATTCCAACAAATAAAGATATGATTCGTCAGGATTGTGATGATTTAGTTTTTTTAACTAAAGAGGCAAAATACAAAGCCTTAATTGGAGAAATTGAGACTATTCGCTCAAAAAAAGCACCTGTTCTTGTGGGTACTGCATCAGTCGAATCTTCAGAGATAGTATCCTCGCTCCTAACAAAAAAAGGGATTCAACACCAGGTTCTCAATGCCAAACAACATGCTAAAGAAGCAGAAATCATTGCAAATGCAGGAGCGCCTGGTGCAGTCACAATTGCTACAAACATGGCTGGGCGAGGTACTGATATTGTCTTAGGTGGTAAAACTGAAGGTGAAAAAGATTCCAATTGGGTATCACAAAATCAAACCGTGCTAGAAGCAGGAGGCTTACATATTTTAGGAACTGAGAGACATGAATCAAGAAGGATTGATAACCAGTTAAGAGGTAGAGCTGGAAGACAAGGCGATCCTGGTTACTCAAAGTTTTTCCTTTCGTTAGAAGATGACTTGTTAAGGCTCTTCATATCTGATGGTCGTAGAGGTTTATTTGAGAGAATAGGCATGGGTGATGATCATATTGAACATAAAATGCTATCAAGAGGTATTGAAAATGCACAAAAAAGAATTGAAAACCGTAACTTTGATCTCAGAAAAAACCTGCTTGAATATGATGATGTCGCAAATGATCAAAGGCAAGCTGTATACCAGCTAAGAGATCAACTTCTTTTTGAAGATGAAATATCCAATAGCATAAAAGAATTAATCGAAGATGAATTTACTGCTATATCATACGATGCCGTACCTCCTGAATCTGTAGAAACTCAATGGAAATTAGAGGAGCTTGAAGAAGAACTTAGATCAAGTTTCAAACTCAACTTAAGTCTTGTAGATAAGGTTAAAAGCGATCGCTCAATATTACCAAAGGATATAGCTTTCTATGTTGCTGATGAGGCATCTACATTCTACAAATCAAAATATGCTCATATTGGTGACAACCTTAAAATGCTTGAAAAACAAGTCATGCTTCAGGTTTTAGATAATCACTGGAAAGATCATCTTGCAGAAATGGATCATTTACGACAAAACATTGGGTTGAGAGCTTACGCACAAAAAAATCCAAAAAATGAATACAAACGAGAAGCATATGAAATGTTTGAAGATATGCTTGAAACAATAAATACAGAAACGGTTAAAGTACTCTTTAGTCTTGAACTAGTTTCTGAAGAAGAAATTAACGAATTAAAAGAAAGAGCTTTAGAAGAACAAAAGAAGCAACAATCTTTAAGCTCGGAAAATCAACCAACCCTTCAACATCCAATAATAGATCAAAACATTTCTTCACAATCACAAGAGCCTAAAGCACCCCAAACCATCCAAAGAAATGCACCAAAGCTTGGTAGAAATGATCCATGTCATTGTGGTTCTGGAAAGAAATTTAAGCATTGTTGTGGAAAGTGAGACTTATTGCGATCACTCCAAATAAGTTGGACAATCTTGATCCCCAAAATTATATCAAGTCATTTTCAACAAGAAACAATCCAGATCTGATTATAGTTAGAGACACTAATGCTTCCTTTGCAACAAAACATGAGTTCGCAAAGCGGCTTAGAAAATTTTCTAGGGCATCAATTTCCATTAATGCGAAAGCAAATGATTTCGCTATTCAAAAAGATATTTCCTTTGGTCTACATATAAATGCTAATGAATTAAAAAGAGTTGGAAATGAGAGCTTAGAAAAATTAAAACCCCTATCTGTCATTTCTGCTTCTTGCCATAATATTGAAGAAATCAATAAAGCAAATGTCATGGGCCTTGATTTTGTTTTGGTGAGTCCAGTCTTAATTGATAAATTCAATCCAAAACTGGGCTGGAAAAACTTTTCAAAATTAGCAGCTCGATGCTCCTCTAAAGTCTTTGCTCTGGGAGGTATGAATTTTCTTGACTTAGAAATTGCACAAAAACATGGTGCTCAGGGAATTGCTGGTATTTCAATGTTTACTTAGTCTTCTGAAAAGTCTTCGGAGTGTATTGGTCTTTGAATGGCTTTTTCCTCATTAGCCCATTCACCGAGGTCTATAAGCCTGCATCTTTCGGAGCAAAATGGACGAAATATATTTTTCTTACTGATATCTGCTTTTCCCTTACATTGTGGGCATGGTAATTGATTACTCATTACATAACTCTAAGTAAAAGTTATGAATGGTTGAAACCTTTCCTTCTAAATCTTCCAAGCTATCGTTATTTGTAATTACGTCATTAGCAATACTCAGCCTTTCATTTCTGCTGCATTGCGAGAGCATAATTTTTTTTATCTCAGTCTCAGGAGCATTATCTCTTGATGCTGCTCTATGCAAGGAAATTTCCGGCTTGCAATCAATCACTAGAATTCTTTGATAGTTAGAAGCTGAATCAGTTTCAAAGATTAATGGGACTTCAATTATCGTATAGATTGACTCAGATTTTTGGATTTCTTTGCTAATCACTCTTCTAACAGCTGGATGAACAATTTTTTCTAAGTTACTTTTGAGGTCATAATCGTTGAATACTAAGTTTCTGATTCTTTCTCTGCTAAGAGTTCCATCACTTTGAACTACCTCTTTGCCTAGCAAGTCGATGGCATCAGATTTTGCTGTTGGATCTTTATCAAAAACTTCCCTTGATGCTTGATCAGCATCAATTACAGTAATCCCATGCTGTCTAAAAATATTTCCTGCAGCTGATTTCCCTGATCCAATGCCGCCTGTTAAACCAATTATCAATTTTGATCCTTATTGAGTATTGATGGGGGCATTTAACGACCATGAACTTTCTTCAATTCTTTCAGATATTTTCCAACCATCCTTGGTACGCTGATATTTATCGTTATACCAAATCCCCAAAAAGAATACTTTTCCCCTCTTATCTTCCATTGGGTTGAAGCACATGACCTTACCAATAGCTGAATTATTGCTTTCATCAAAATCAATAGAAATATTTGAGATCATATGTTGATAATTAGGAAAATTTTTAAGTGCTGACTCTAAATAAGAAATTATTTCTTCTAAAGTACCGCTGATTCCACCAGCTTTAGTGTAATCAATGAAGCAATCGGGTGTAAAAAAATCTCTAAACCTATGAAATTGCTTTTGGTCAACCGCAGAAGCGTAGTTTGTAACAAGCTTCTCAATTTCCATACGATCTGAGATTTCTTGAAGTTCCATTAAGCTAATTTTATAACAAAAAAAAAGAGCTTTCAGATCCCTGAAAGCTCTTCCTAAATAAAAAGCCTGACGATTTCCTACTCTCACACAGGGAAGCCCTGCACTACCATTGGCGTTAGCTCGTTTCACTTCTGAGTTCGAGATGGGATCAGGTGGTACCAAACTGCTATTGTCATCAGGCAAACTGGTATGTAATTTTTAGAGCACTACAAAACTTGATAGAAGCAACCTTTCTTAAGGTTACATGATCAAGCCTCACGAGTTATTAGTACAAGTTAGCTCAACGCCTCACAACGCTTACACATCTTGCCTATCAACGTCATAGTCTTTGACGACTCTTAAGGAGACCGAAGTCTCAGGGAGATCTTATCTTGGGAGAGGCTTCCCGCTTAGATGCTTTCAGCGGTTATCCTTTCCGAACATAGCTACCCGGCAATGCCACTGGCGTGACAACCGGAACACCAGAGGTTCGTCCAATCCGGTCCTCTCGTACTAGGATCAGCTTCCCTCAAATCTCCAACGCCCACAGTAGATAGGGACCGAACTGTCTCACGACGTTCTAAACCCAGCTCGCGTACCACTTTAAATGGCGAACAGCCATACCCTTGGGACCTGCTCCAGCCCCAGGATGTGATGAGCCGACATCGAGGTGCCAAACACCCCCGTCGATGTGAACTCTTGGGGGGTATCAGCCTGTTATCCCCGGCGTACCTTTTATCCGTTGAGCGATGGCCCTTCCATACAGAACCACCGGATCACTAAGACCTAGTTTCCTACCTGCTCGACCCGTCGGTCTCGCAGTCAAGCATCCTTCTGCCTTTATACTCTTTGCACGATGTCCGACCGTGCTGAGGATACCTTCGTACTCCTCCGTTACTCTTTGGGAGGAGACCGCCCCAGTCAAACTACCCAGCACACACTGTCCTCAACCCAGATAATGGGCCTAAGTTAGAACCTCAACTTTACAAGGGTGGTATTTCAAGGACGACTCCACCAAAACTAGCGTTTTGGCTTCAAAGTCTCCCACCTATCCTACACAAATAAAATCAAAGTCCAGTGTGAACCTGTAGTAAAGGTGCACGGGGTCTTTCCGTCTAGCTGCGGGTACACTGCATCTTAACAGCGAATTCAATTTCACTGAGTCTTGGGTGGAGACAGTGTGGCCATCGTTACGCCATTCGTGCAGGTCGGAACTTACCCGACAAGGAATTTCGCTACCTTAGGACCGTTATAGTTACGGCCGCCGTTTACCGGGGCTTCGATCAAGAGCTTCGCCGAAGCTAACCCCATCAATTAACCTTCCGGCACCGGGCAGGCGTCACACCCTATACGTCCTCTTACGAGTTTGCAGAGTGCTATGTTTTTAATAAACAGTCGCAGCCACCTGGTATCTTCGACCATGCTATGCTTAGAGAGTAAATCTCATCACACAGCACGGCACACCTTCTCCCGAAGTTACGGTGTTATTTTGCCTAGTTCCTTCACCCAAGTTCTCTCAAACACCTTGGTATTCTCTACCTAACCACCTGTGTCGGTTTCGGGTACGGTTCCTTGTAATTTAAGCTTAGAGGTTTTTCCTGGAAGCATGGTATCAACTACTTCCCACTACATGAGTGGTCGTCATCAGTTCTTGGCCTTGAAGTGTTCCGGATTTACCTAAAACACAAGCCTACAACCTTAAACACGGACAACCGTCGCCGTGCTAGCCTAACCTTCTCCGTCACCCCATCGCAATTACAAGAAGTACAGGAATATTAACCTGTTTCCCATCGACTACGGCTTTCGCCCTCGCCTTAGGGGCCGACTCACCCTGCCTCGATTAGCGTTGGACAGGAACCCTTGGTTTTTCGGCGAAGAGGTTTTTCACCTCTTTGATCGTTACTCATGTCAACATTCGCACTTCCGATACCTCCAGCATGTCTTACAACACACCTTCAATGGCTTACGGAACGCTCTCCTACCATCTTCTAAAAGAAGATCCGTAGCTTCGGTTCATGATTTAGCCCCGTTATATCTTCCACGCAGGCCGACTCGACTAGTGAGCTATTACGCTTTCTTTAAAGGATGGCTGCTTCTAAGCCAACCTCCTAGCTGTTTGTGCCTTCCCACATTGTTTCCCACTTAATCATGATTAGGGACCTTAGCTGACGGTCTGGGTTGTTTCCCTCTCGACTACGGACGTTAGCACCCGCAGTCTGTCTCCCATGCTCATACTCATTGGTATTCGGAGTTTGCATCGGTTTGGTAAGTCGGGATGACCCCCTAGCCGAAACAGTGCTCTACCCCCAATGGTAATACATGAGGCACTACCTAAATAGTTTTCGAAGAGAACCAGCTATCTCCAGGTTTGATTAGCCTTTCACTCCTATCCACAGCTCATCCCCTCATTTTTCAACATAAGTGGGTTCGGGCCTCCAGTCAGTGTTACCTAACCTTCACCCTGGCCATGGATAGATCACCTGGTTTCGGGTCTAATTCCAGCAACTCAGCGCCCTATTAAGACTCGGTTTCCCTACGCCTACCCTAATGGTTAAGCTTGCTACTGAAATTAAGTCGTTGACCCATTATACAAAAGGTACGCCGTCACAGAACAAGTCTGCTCCGACTGCTTGTAAGCACAAGGTTTCAGGTTCTATTTCACTCCCCTCGCCGGGGTTCTTTTCGCCTTTCCCTCACGGTACTGGTTCACTATCGGTCAGCTGAGAGTATTTAGCCTTGGAGGATGGTCCCCCCATGTTCAGTCAAGATTTCACGTGTCCCGACCTACTCGATTTCACTTGTTATAACTTTTCATATACAGGGCTATCACCTACTATGGCCAAACTTTCCAGAATGTTCTACTGAGTTATATCAAGCTTAAGGGCTGTTCCAGTTTCGCTCGCCGCTACTCCCGGAATCTCTATTGATTTCTTTTCCTCTAGGTACTTAGATGTTTCAGTTCCCTAGGTTTGCCTTTCATACCTATGTATTCAGTATGAAATAATATACTTGAGTATATTGGGTTTTCCCATTCGGAAATCTTCGGATCGAAGCTTGTTTACTAGCTCCCCGAAGCTTATCGCAAGTTACAACGTCCTTCATCGCCTTCAGCTGCCAAGGCATCCGCCTTGTGCTCTTAATTACTTGATCATATAACCTTAAAAAAGGTTATGTTTTGAGAATAACTTAATTAAATTACTTCATTGTTATGCAGTGATCTAAAACGTAAATTTTACGTTTTGGAAATTACATACCATTAATTTAAAAGATCTATTCAACACTTTTAGTTACTCGTGTGGGCGGTCAAAAACGCAATAAATATAAGGAGGTGATCCAGCCACAGGTTCCCCTACGGCTACCTTGTTACGACTTCACCCCAGTCATGGATCACACCGTGGTGAGCGCCTTCCCGAAGGTTAGACTACCCACTTCTGGTGCAATACACTCCCATGGTGTGACGGGCGGTGTGTACAAGACCCGAGAACGTATTCACCGCGACATGCTGATTCGCGATTACTAGCGATTCCGACTTCATGCAGTCGAGTTGCAGACTGCAATCCGGACTACGAAGAGTTTTATGAGATTAGCACCAGCTCGCGCTTTAGCGTCTATCTGTACTCCCCATTGTAGCACGTGTGTAGCCCTACACGTAAGGGCCATGATGACTTGACGTCGTCCTCACCTTCCTCCGGTTTATCACCGGCAGTCCCCTTATAGTTCCCGACCGAATCGCTGGCAAATAAGGGTAAGGGTTGCGCTCGTTATGGGACTTAACCCAACATCTCACGACACGAGCTGACGACAGCCATGCAGCACCTGTATCTTGGCTCCAAAAGGCACTCTTTCATTACAAAAGATTCCAAGTATGTCAAGTGTAGGTAAGGTTTTTCGCGTTGCATCGAATTAAACCACATGCTCCACCGCTTGTGCGGGTCCCCGTCAATTCATTTGAGTTTTAACCTTGCGGCCGTACTCCCCAGGCGGACAACTTAAAACGTTAGCTGCGCCACTGAAAAGCATAGCTTCCCAACAGCTAGTTGTCATCGTTTACGGCGTGGACTACCAGGGTATCTAATCCTGTTCGCTACCCACGCTTTCGCACCTCAGTGTCAGTACAGAGCCAGAAAGCTGCCTTCGCCATCGGTATTCTTCACAATATCTACGCATTCCACCGCTACACTGTGAATTCTACTTTCCTCTCTCGTACTCTAGTGAATCAGTTTTGAGTGCAGTTCCCAGGTTGAGCCCGGGGCTTTCACACCCAACTTAACAAACCACCTACGCGCGCTTTACGCCCAGTAATTCCGATTAACGCTTGGACCTTCCGTATTACCGCGGCTGCTGGCACGGAATTAGCCGGTCCTTATTCTGTAAGTAATGTCACGGAGAATTGGTATTAACAACACTCTTTTCTTCCTTACTTAAAGTGCTTTACAACCCGAAGGCCTTCTTCACACACGCGGTATGGCTGGATCAGGCTTGCGCCCATTGTCCAATATTCCCCACTGCTGCCTCCCGTAGGAGTCTGGGCCGTGTCTCAGTCCCAATGTGGCTGATCGTCCTCTCAGACCAGCTAAAGATCGTCGCCTTGGTGAGCCTTTACCTCACCAACAAGCTAATCTTACGCAGGCTCATCTAATAGCGAGAGCATCAAAGCTAAGCCCTCTTTCTCCCTAAGGACGTATACGGTATTAATCCGAGTTTCCTCGGGCTATCCCCTTCTACTAGGTAGATTCCTACGCGTTACTCACCCGTTCGCCGCTCGTCAGCACGAGATTTTGCAAGCAAAATCAAAATGTCTGTTACCGCTCGACTTGCATGTGTTAAGCCTACCGCCAGCGTTCAATCTGAGCCATGATCAAACTCTTCAATTATGATCATTGTGTTGCTATTTCAAGCAACAAATTTTTTTTATAATTTCTCGTATTTTGAACACCCACACGAGTAACCAAAAATGTTAAATATCAAGCCGCCTCACGGACGGAAAGTGAATTCTACACCTGTTAAATATAATAAGATACCGTTTTTTTAATTTTTTTTCTTATCAACTAATTTTTCAGTTTGAAGGAAGTTCATTTTGGATCTTAACTCGTTTCCAATCACCTCAATTGAGTGATCAGCATTGCTTTTTCTGTTTGCTTTCATGACTGGTCCCCCAGATCCATCGTTGCTTTGCCTGCAGTCATTCAAGAACTCATCTGCGAACTTTCCAGACTGAATTTTAGCTAGAATTTCTTTCATGGAATCTTTGGTGGATTGTGTTATCACTTTTGGTCCACTGACATAGTCACCATACTCTGCTGTATTGGATATTGAGTAATGCATATTTCCAATTCCACCCTCATGGATTAGATCAACAATTAATTTTGTTTCATGCAGGCATTCAAAGTAAGCCATTTCAGGACTATAGCCAGCCTCCACAAGAGTTTCGTAGCCAGCCTTGATTAGGGCTGTCATGCCACCACAAAGGACTGCCTGCTCTCCAAATAAATCAGTTTCAGTTTCTTCTCTAAAATTGGTTTCAAGGACTCCGGCTCTAGTGCCACCATTAGCTTTTGCATAAGACTTTGCAATGTCAAGAGCAGAGTAATTTTTGTCATGAACTGCATCTTGGTAAACAGCGACCAGAGAAGGGACTCCACCACCCTTAAGATAAGTACTTCTAACTGTATGGCCCGGACCTTTGGGAGCAATCATAATCACTGATTGATCATCTGAGGGAATAATTTTTTTAAAATGAATATTAAAACCGTGGGCAAATGCCAAGACGCATCCATTAGAGATATTTGGTTTAATTTCATTATCGTAAAGCGTTTGTTGAAACTCATCTGGTGCAAGGATCATAATTAAATCTGCTCCTTTCGATGCTTCTGAGACAGAAGCAACTTTCAAGCCAGCATCTTCCGCTTTTTTCCATGAAGATGATTCCTCTCGTAAACCAACGGTAACATCTACGCCTGAATCATTTAGATTGTTTGCGTGAGCATGGCCTTGTGAACCATACCCAATAATACTTACTTTCATACTCTTAATTATTTCTATGTTTGCGTCGTCGTCATAAAAAATTTTCATATTAATTCCTATAATTTAAGTGTCTTAGTAGATTCATGAATTCCCAGGCTTCCGGATCTCACAACTTCTAAGATATTGGATATTCCAATGCTCTTAATAATAGCTTCATAGGATGATGAAGCGTCAATAATTGATACAACTACAATTTCCTTTGACTTTTCAATCACATTTAATTGTTGAGACTTTAATTTATCACGAACTTTTTTACTGAACTTGGATGCATGCATTTTGATTAAAATCATCTCAATTTCATGATGCTCACCTTCAGTGAGATCTGAAACTTTTATTACATCTATGAGCTTATTGATTTGTTTAGTAATTTGCTCAACAACATTCTCAGTACCTCTAGTTGAGACTGTCATTCTGGAATAACTTCCATCAAAAATTGGAGCAACATTTAAAGATTCAATGTTATAACCACGTTGATGAAAAAGGCCAACCACTCTGGCAAGTGCTCCTGGTTTGTTTTCTATTAATATTGAAAGTGTTCTTCTCATACTTTATCTGATTTGCTTAGCCACATATCTTTCATACTTCCATTTGGTGCAACAAGCATTGGATAAACGTGTTCATTTGGATCAACCAATACATCTATGAAAACCAATTTTCCCTTCATGGAAAAAGCCTTGTTGAGTGCTGGTCTTAGATCAACATATTTTTTTACTCGCATTCCAACATGACCGTATGATTCAGTAAGTTTTACAAAATCTGGTAATGAATTTTGATATGTGCTTTCTGAATGCCTTCCACCGTAGTTCATGTCTTGCCACTGCTTAACCATACCAAGTGCTTCATTATTAATGTTAATAATTTTTATTGGTAATCCATACTGCAAGCAGGTAGAAAGTTCTTGGATGCACATCTGAATACTGCCTTCACCCGTAACACAGACTACCTCTTTTTTTGGGAAAGCCAACTTAACACCTAAAGCAGCCGGCAAACCAAATCCCATTGTTCCCAAGCCACCAGAATTAATCCATCTCCTTGGCTTATTGAAATGATAATACTGAGCAACAAACATTTGATGTTGACCCACATCTGATGTTACATAAGCATCTCCATTTGTTGCATGATAAAGCTCCTGAACAACAGCTTGTGGCAAAATTGCCTTCGTTTTGAGGTGTTTCATGTAAATCTCATGATCAAGACCATGCTTATCTTTCCAGATATTTATTTTACTTATCCAATCCTCAATTGCATCTGAATCAATTTTTATCTTTGACCTTTTGATTTCTTTGATAAGAGCCTGTAATGATTCTTTCACTTGCCCGACTATGGGAATATCAGCATTAATGATCTTGGATATTGAAGCTGGGTCAACATCTATATGAACAATTTTTGCATTAGGTGCAAAAAGTGCTGGAGTATTAGTGATCCTATCATCAAACCTTGCGCCTACCGCTAAAATAAGGTCTGCATTATGCATGGACATATTTGCTTGATAAGTTCCATGCATGCCTAACATGCCAAGAAAAAGTTTATTATTTGCTGGGAATGCTCCTAGACCCATTAAGGTGCTAGTCAATGGTACTTTTAAGAGCTTATTAAGGTCATTTAATTCTTTAGAAGCATTACCAATGATAACGCCACCACCTGAATAAATTACTGGCCTCTCGGATGATAAGATAGCTTTTGCTGCTTTTTTTATCTGCCCTGGATGCGGCAATGATTTTGGTTTATACGATCTAATGTCAGGATTAACTGGTTTTTGATATTTAAACTTTTTAGAGGGATCAGTCATATCTTTAGGAATATCAATAACAACTGGTCCAGGCCTTCCTGAAGTGGCTATATGAAATGCCTCTTGGACTACTTTTGGAATATCCCGAACATCTTGAATAATATAACTGTGTTTAACTATTGGTCTCGAAATACCAATCATGTCAGTTTCCTGGAATGAATCTGTTCCTATTAAATGACTTTGAACTTGACCTGAGATAACAATCATAGGAATGGAGTCCATAAAAGCTGTTGCTAAGCCAGTAATTGCATTTGTTGCTCCAGGTCCAGAAGTGACCAATACAACTCCAGGCTTTCCAGTAGCTCTTGCATAGCCATCAGCTGCATGAGTAGCGCCTTGCTCATGTCTAACTAAAATGTGCTCAATACTCTTTTGACGGAAAACAGAATCGTAAATATGTAAAGCAGCTCCTCCGGGATAGCCGAATATAAATTTAACGCCCTCTTCTCTAAGAGCCCGCATTAACATGTCACCGCCAGATAAGTTCATATCTAATAATCTAAATTGGAACGTGGATTTATACCTTAAATTCTTGCAAAAACAAGTGTTTCAAGCATTTTCATTGCACTTCAAGGATTCTATCAAGCTTAACATATCATCGGGTAGATCACTATTATATGTCTGCATATCATTGCTAGCATCAAAAAATGCTAATTGATATGCATGGAGTGCCTGCCTCGGAAATGACAAAATTTTATCCTTTAAATTATCAGAAAGATTCTTGATTAACTGGCTTCCAGAACCATAAGCCTTGTCTCCAATTATGGGAGTTTTATTTGAGCTTAAATGAACTCGTATTTGATGGGTCCTTCCGGTTTCAATTTTTACCTCAACCAAAGAATATCCACCAAAACTTTCCAAAGATATCGCTTCGGAGATAGCCTCTCTCCCACTTTCATCGACTTTCATCTTGGTTCTATTATGTCTATCTCTGGCAATGGATTTATCTATAGTTAGAGCGCCAAGAATCTCACCCTTAATTACTGCTAAATATTTTTTTTCTACTCTTCTATTTTGGAATTGCTCAGCAATATGATTTCTAAAACCGTTATTCCTCGCAATAACCACTAGCCCTGAGGTATCTTTATCAAGCCTATGAACTATTCCGTTTCTTGGAAGGCTTAAAACTTCGGGATAAATTGTTGCAACTGCGTTTGCTAGAGTGCCTGACTTAACACCAGCTCCAGGGTGCATAACTATGCCAGCTGATTTGTTAATGATTGCATAATCATCACATGCAAAAATAATATCGAGATTAATATCCTCTCCAGTCCATGAAGATACTTCAGTATCAGGAATGGAGACATAAATTTGATCATTATGACAGACTTTATCTTTTGGCTTGCACTGCTCATCATTAATCAAAATATCACCCGATTTAATTAAGTCCTTGACCTGATTTCTTGATAATTCATTGCCACAAAGCTCGCTAATTGCAGTATCAGCCCTTTTGCCATGCAAGATCTCAGGAATTTCTAACTTTTTGTTTCTCATAAGGAACTGACAATAACTTTAATAGTCTAAAAATTTTTATGATTAGTTTACTAAGCTTAGAATTAAAAGGGTAAAATGTTGCCAAATTATGGGTATGCATAAAAACAAATTGCTTAGAAACACACTTGGGGTGCTTGCTTCTTTTGTTGTATTTACCGGATGCAGTTCTGATGGTCCTGTTATCGAACAGCCTGAGCAGCAATACTATGAAATAGCTCAAAGTAGAATGAGAGCAAAAAACTATTTTTCAGCAATCGATGCGCTCGAGATGATCGTTACCAGATATCCTTTTGGTAGATATGCTGAGCAAGCTCAATCTGAACTAATATATGTTCATTTTATGAATGCTGATGACGAAGCTGCTCACGCCGCAACAGAAAAATTTATAAGACTTCATCCGAGACATCCTAATATTGACTATGCGTATTTTATGAGGGGAATTACAAGCTATACCCGCGATAAAAGCTTTTTTGCCCGACTCTTTGAAGATAATTTGCCAAAAAGAGATATTTCTGGAGCAAAACAGTCATTCTCAGAATTATCGGAATTTCTAACTAGGTTTCCTGACAGCCAGTATGCTCCTTATGCTAATCAGAGATTAATTTATCTGAGAAATATGATTGCTAAACACGAACTTACTGCAGCCGATTATTATCTTAGAAGAGAGGCATATATAGCTGCCTTAAGACGAGCAAAATATGTCTTAGAGCACATCCCTAACTCAAGTGAAAATTTAAGGGCATTAAACATACTTAAAGAAGCTTATGGAAACTTAGGCTATCTTGACTTACTTGAAGATGTTGAGAAAACAATCGTAATTAACTACCCAAATCAAGGGTTAGAAGATTCTAAAAATGAGTCAAGAGGATTCTGGCCTTTTAATAGAGACGCTCCTAAACCTCCACAACAAGAATCTTAAATTAAGCTATTTTTTCTTTTATTGCATACAAGCTGGGTATATAAAATAAAGCAATTATTGTTGCTCCAAAGACTCCGCCTGCCATTGCCCAAGCAAGGGGTTTAAAAAATATACTTGAAACTAGCAAAGGTAAGAATCCTCCTATGGTAGTCGCCGACGTTGTAATGATATGTCTAGTGGACCGCATCACAACATCTATCAATCCCTCTTTAGTGAGATCGTTATTCTCATTTGCCTCCTTAATATGAGATAGAACGACTATTGAATCATTGATGGATAAACCGACAAGACCTACTGCTCCAACCAAACCTATAAATCCAAAATTAGCATTTCCTATAACCAAGCCTACGAAAGCCAAGCCTGTACATAATATTGCAACACTTAAAATAATTATGGCTTCTCTAAAGGAATTTAGGGCAGAAATTAGAGCAATAATTATCAAAATGAAAAATATTGCAGCAGAGGAAAATATTTGTGCCTGCGACTCTGATCTGGATTCAGCCTCACCAGCAAGCTCTAACTCATATCCAGGAGGTAAAGATTCATTAAATCTATCAATTGAGTCCTTAATGTAGCTTTCGGTTCCTGATGCGAGCTTATCGGGCCAAATCCAACCTTGAACAGTATTTGACTTTGAGCCCTCAAAACGAGCAAGCGATGTTGGCTTAGAAGTTAAATTCAGCTCTCCAAAACTAGAAGAATAATTAAGCATATTATCTCCAGGAATGGAGATGTATTGAATCGAATCGTTCAAATCTTGGTACTTGATCCCTCTAATTCTTAAGGGAATTTCTTTATTTCCATCAAGCATTGTTCCAACATTGATGCCTTGTGTTGCTATAGAAATTTCATTTAAAAGTACCTGTGTGTTTACGCCTGATAACAATAATTGAGAATTATTGAAATCAATTTCAAACTTTGCACTGATTTGTGAAAGATCTGCTCTTGTTAAAAAAACATCCGGTGCATTATTCATGATCAGCTCTAATTGCTCACCCAATGCCTGTAAAACCTTTGGATCATCTCCTAATATTCGATACTCAACAGCAGCGAAAACAGGTGGTCCAGAGTTAAACTTATCAATAATTATTCTTAGGTCAGGATTTGTTTCAACAATTGACCTTGCCAAAGCTGGTAGGCCTTTCATCATTTTAGAGTAGTCTTCAGAAACAAAAAATGCGTCTGCTACATTGTTATTGCCTAGAGGCGAGTCTCCTCCGATTACATTGTAGAGGACACGCGGAAGTTTTCGCCCAACAAACCAAACATCAGATTTAATCTCAAAGCCTGCCTTTTCGTAAATCTCATTTCTCAATCTAAGAATCTCTTTCTCAGTTGCATCAATTGATGAGTTAGGTGGCAGCTCAACTATGACTCTGAACATATTTCGATCTAACTCAGGAAAAAAATCTTGCTTAAGTAGTGGAAACGCAAGAAAACCAATGGTAGGAAGAATAAGCGCCAATAAAATACCCCGACGAGGTTTATCAAATGACCATTTCAAGAAGTTGCGATAGTAGCGAGCTAAGTCTTCATTTGAATAGCCCTCGGTAGCAAGTTTTTGATTTTTAAAGAGTGAAATTTTTTCTAAAAGATTTAGAAAGACAGGCGTTATGAATAAAGCCAAAAACAAGGAACCACAAACTGAAAGAATTACTGTGATTGCCATACCACCGACAAATTCTGAACTTGGACCCTTGCCCACAGCAATCGGTAGAAAAGCAAACGCCGTGGTTGCTGTAGCAGCCGCTAGTGGTACCCAAAGATGTTTAAATGAAATTAAAGCTGCGCTTCTAGGAGCATGACCGCTTCGCCGTCTAAATTTATAATCCTCAACCATAATAATTGCATTATCAATAAGTAATCCCAGTGCAATTATTATTCCTGTCATGGAAGTTTGATGGAGCGGCAATCCTAATAAGTTACAACCCAAAAGAACCAAGCAAATAGTCAACGGAATAGTTACGCCGACAATTAAAGCTGACCTCAGTCCCAGCAAGAAAAAGCTTAGTAATATAACAATATTGGTTGCAAAAAAAATGCTCCAAGAAAGATTGTCAAATTTTTGATTTAGGTAAAATGATTCATCATAGAGCTTTACCACACTTAACTCATCAGGAAGGTTTTTATCATAGGTTTCGGCAATTTTTTCAAGATTATTTACATATAAATCTATCCTTTGCTGGAAAGCTGCATGGACTTGAATCAAAATTGCAGGCTGCCCATCTACATAAATTATTTCTTCAGAAGGAATTCTTGGAGTTTTCTTAATGCTAGCAATGTCCCCAAGCCTGACTATTTCCGTTCCATCAAAAGTCTCTATTGGCAAGTCTTCTATTTCTTGAATAGTTCTAAAGTTATCCTTTGATTTGACCAATATTTCACTACTTTTATCTGTGAATACTCCTATAGGTCTTTTGTTATCTAAAGCTTGGACTCGATTTGCTATTTCTTGAAACGATAACCCCATGCTAGAGATTTTTGCATTATCAATCTCAATAAGGACTTCTTCCTCAGTGCCACCAAATAAAAAAGCTTTATCCGTACCTCCGCCATACGCCAGCTCCAGCCTTAAATCATCTGCCACCCTGGTCATAAGAATTTTTGGTGGAGGACCATCCTCCATCCATTTAATTGCATAAATTAATGTAGCTGGTGGACCACTACTTCTTATTAATTCGGTATCTACGTTCCGCGGTAAGTTAACTTTAGCCTGATCAATCTTGTCCTGAACTTCTGACCATGCATCTTCGATAAGAGATGGATCTACATCTTCTTTTAACTCAACCAAGGTCAGACTGAAGCCATCTGAGGCTAAGGAAACTAATCTTCTTACTTCAAAAACTTCTCTTAATTTAGCTTCAAGTGGCTCTAATACTTGGGTTTCAATTCTTTCAGGAGAGGCTCCCGGATAAATAACCTGAACGTTTGACCATCTTTGGGCAAGCTCTGGATTTTCTTGCCTTGGAACGGAATTAAGAGCAAAAAATCCTGAAATTAAAATAAATACAATTGTTAGAATGAAGACTCTAGGTCTTTCAAGGAATATTTCTATGGGATTCATGGTGGAAATTAATCGTAGATCTTGCCTTCAATTACTTTTGATGCCCCACCCACAATAACTTGCTCACCCGGAGTTAAAGTCCCGGTTACATAAGCAAAATTACCTTCGATATGCAACAACTCAACAAGCTCTCGAACTACCTTTACAGAGCCAAAACTATTATTTTCAGGTGCAAGGACAAACAAACTCCATAAGCCTTGGTCAGATTCTGATAAAGCACTAAACGGAACCCAGACTCCTTTTGCTTGGACTAAATTCTCATAATTGAGATAGCCTATCGAACCAGGATTGATGAATTCTTTAAACCTAAAGATTGCTAAACGATTAGTTGATCCTCCAATAGTCATAGGAGCAACTCGGGAGAATTTTGCTTTTGCATTTCCACCTTCAATAGTGAATGTATATTCTTGTCCAATGACAAGATTCTGAATGATCTCGCTAGGTATTGAGACATGTGCCTCTACGGAAGTTGAGCTTACAAATTGAAAGACCATAGCTCCTGGAGATATTATGGTACCTTGATCAATCATACGATCTTGGATAAAACCATCGTATGGAGCAGTGATTTTAGTTTGAGAAAGTTTTACTTTGAAAAATTCTAGTTCAGATTTAGCTACATCATATTCTGCACTGGCACGATCAAATTCTTGCGTAGAAATAAAGCCGTCTTTTTTAAGATCCTCAAAACGATCAAGAGCAAGCTTAGATAATTTAAACCTTGCCTCAGCTTGCATGAAATTTGCATTAACTTCTCTGCTATCAAGTTCAGCAAGGACATTGCCCTTTGCAAACCTATCTCCTATATCTGCATTTATCTTATAAACTATGCCAGGAATTTCAAAAGCAAGATTTGATATTTGAGTTGGAAGTACTTTTCCTGGTATTAATTTAATCTCTTTATAACTATCTTGAATTTCAACTTCTAAAACCTCTAATGAATCCTGCCCCATCGAAAGAGTCGGCGCTCCAAGGATAAGAAACAAGAAAAGTTTTTTCATAGAATTAACCTATCTTTGTTAGCTGAAACATAGTTATCAAAATTATATTTAAAGAGCTTATTGAAATTAAAAAAACTACTAGATTCTGGTTTTTGTATATCAATTTTTTCATCTATTTGACAAATTTATAGTTAAGAATTAATGTTTACAGTGTCAACATAGTACTAAATGTTTACAGTGTCAACATAAATATGAAATATCATCACGGAAATTTGCGCTCAGAGCTTATCCGTTGTGCGTGTACCTTATGTGAAGAGCATGGTCATGACAAAATTAGCTTAAGAGGCATTGCCAAAGAAGCAAATGTCTCTCAAACTGCACCCTATAGGCATTTTGAGACTAAAGAATCGCTGTTGGCTGCTGTAGCTGCTTATGGATTTGTCGAGATGAAAAAATCAATTGATGAAATCGTGGATACATCTAAAACAAGCAGGATTTCAAAAAAGACACTAGTTGATGGAATGCTGGCTTATTTGGATTTTGCACAAACTAACAAAAATATTTATGAGGTTATGTTTGGTACAGTCATCAAAGATTTCAGAAATTTCCCAGAACTTCATGGTGCTGCACTTGATGCATACAACGCTCTCAAATCGTCAATTAAAAGATATATTAAACTCAATAATGATCGAGAATATGATGAAAAGTGCGTCAAGGTGTGGGCTTTTTTACATGGGATTGTCGGCCTAAACGACAAATTGAATAATTTCAATGAGGCTCCACAGGAAGACGAGAACTCTTTACCTCCTCCAATTGCTGCTTTGAGAGCTGCTAAAGACAATATTCTCAACTTTATGAATTCTTCAATTGATGCATTAATTAAAAGCTAATTTGCTTTAACTATAATTGAAATTATTTTTGATTCAATGCTCGGGTTAAAGGGTATATGCAAGTAATTACCTAGAACTAATTGAAGTTGATATTCGCCTGGCTCTAGATCAAGGACAGTTTCAGTTTGCCCTTTTCCAAAATGTAAATGATTTTTATCAGCTGGAATTGGTTTTGAATAATCTATTCCTGAACTGTTAACGAAGAGGTGATGGTGACCTGCAAATTCAAGATCAATGCCTGCAGGCACAACACCGAAATTCTTGAGGCCAAATATAACCTTAAAGGGACTCGAAACAACATCACCATTTTCTGGATAAATTACATATGCCTGAGGTTCTGTTTCTTCTGCATGCAAATGAAACAGAGATAATGCACACATGGCACATAAGCACAAAGAAAAGAATGATTTTAGTAAGTTATAAGTATTTTCCATTTGCATACATCAAAGTGTCAAAGTCATCATTGTTATGAGATTTATAAACCTCTCCAATTATTATAGTGTGGGTTTCATGGTCTAAATATTTTTTAACGTTACAAAATAAATTCGATTGAGAGCCTTGTAAAAAAGGGACACTGTCTAAATTCCAATTTTTATCCACAAATCTTTGATCTTCTTTTTCTTTGATACTGCAGAGTGTAGCAATGTCTTTTTGATTTTTCTTGAGCAAATTAACGCAAAACTTAGCCTCATCATTTAATAGATGGTCATGAATTGATGCATCATGATTGACGCATACCAATATTGATGGGGGTTCAAGAGTTAAAGAAGTAACCGAAGATACCGTCATTGCATAAGGCTTATCATTTGAATCCTTTGCAGAGATAATACTAACTGAGGCAGCTAAATATCTCATCGATTTTAGGAATTCTTGTTGTAACATTTATAAACTTACTTTTAGAAATATTGAAAACTAATCCAAGCATAAGAATTATCAGTGGTTCTAACAAGGGATTCAAGATAAATTTTAAACCTAGTTTAAAATTAAGACCCACCAGTGATCGTTTAAAAAAAATTGCTTTTGATTGGGTGCAATTCAATATT
Source organism: uncultured SAR86 cluster bacterium (assembly GCA_902623535.1). Taxonomy (GTDB): domain Bacteria; phylum Pseudomonadota; class Gammaproteobacteria; order Magnimaribacterales; family D2472; genus MED-G82. Next base: position 31,883 of record CACNUA010000008.1, read on the forward strand.
TTGGATTCAAATTGCCTGGATTTATTTGCAGGGACTGGGAGTCTTGGTCTCGAATGTCTCTCTCGCAGAGCGTCAAAAGTTACATTTGTTGATCATACAAAAGATCACATCCATCAGATTAATAAATTAACTGGTGAGCTTAATCATAAAGATAAGTGTGAATGCATTAGAGCTGATGTTTTTGCTTGGATGCACGGTAATGAAGAAGTATTTGACGTTATCTTTATGGATCCTCCTTACGAATTCAAAGATTATGAAATTCTATTAGAGACTATTGCTTTAAATAAAATGCTTTCAAAGAATGGTTTTATTTTTTTAGAGCATGCAGCAAGAATCTCCATTAATATACCCCATACTCTAAAAGCCATAAGAGAAAAAAAAGTAGGAGAAGCAAAAGGACTACTAATTCAATGGAAATAAAAATTGCAACAAGAAAATCTCCCTTAGCTCTTTATCAAGCAAAGGCCGTAAAACAAGCAATCATTAATAAGCATCCAGATTGTATTTGTGAGTTGATCCCTCTTGATTCAGAGGGTGATAATGATTTAAGACCAATACATGAATTAGGTGGAAAAGGTGTCTTTGTTAAACGGCTTGAAGAAGCATTAGTTATGGGTGATGCAGACATTGCGGTGCATAGCCTTAAAGATGTACCAGCAGATCTTAATAATGAATTCCAAATAGTAGCCACTCTAGAGCGAGCCAACCCTTCCGATTCAATTATGTTTAAAAAATCAATAACCCTTGATCAGCTAGAAGATAAATCAATTGTCGCAACCTCATCTCCTAGACGTGCAGCACAAGTTAAATTATTCAATCCTTCTTTGGAAGTTTGTCCAGTCAGGGGCAACATTCATACAAGAATCAAAAAATTAAAAGATAATGAATTTGATGCGTTAATTATAGCGACAGCTGCTCTAGAGAGACTCCAGTTAAATTCAGAAAATGTAGAGAAAATTGATTCCTCTATAATGCTTCCTGCAGCGACACAAGCAATAATTGGAATTGAGGTGGGTAGAAACATAAATTCACAGAAGTTAGAAATCATTAAAAGCATTAATCATCATGAAACATACTTTATTGCCTCTGTTGAGAGAAAAATTATTAAATATTTAGAAGGTGACTGTAACTCTGCAATTGCTTTGATTTGCAAAAAAGTAAAAGAAAGTACATTCGAGGTGGATCTTCGTGCGTTTGATCACAAAAGCTTAAAAGTAAAAAAAATTGATATGTGTTTCATTGAAGCTGAATTAGATCAATTTTATTCAGAGTTATTTAATAAAATAGAAGACTTAAAAATCAAAGAATTAATTTCAAATTAATGATCGTTAATACCAGACCAGACAAGCAAGCAAGAAAGCTTAGCTATAAATTAGAAGCATTAAATATTGAACATACTTCATTTCCATTATCAGATATTAAACAACGCAAAAACTTAACATCAGCCGATATTGAGATACTCAAAGATATTCATACTTTTGATGGAATAGCTTTCACCAGTGCCGCAGCAGTAAAGTACGGCATTAAAATTGTTCAAGATTTTATCTCTCTAGAGGAATGTAATGCAAAATTCCTTGCTGTTGGACCATCTACTCAAGAAAATCTTTCAAATCATGGTCTTAATAGTCTAATCCCTAAAGAATTCCAATCTGAAGGACTAGGGCTGCTGATGCAAGATGAGGGATTAAAAAGAGTAATTATTTTTAGCAATTCTTGGTCCGAGAAAAGTATCTCAAGCAATGAAGAAACAGAAGTAGTTTATATTGCATCTCATGACTTAGAAATAAATTATGAAATGGTTAAGAATTTACAAAAAGAATTAGAGTCCTCCAAAAATATTGTCTTGATTTACAGTACAAATATTTTTGATGCTTTAACTGAAAACCTCTCTAAAAAGGCTTTATCAAATACAACATGGTTAATTCCATCAACGAGAATTGCCAATCATGTAAGCAAGGTATCAAGTAAAATTGTTCAAGCAAACAGCGCTATTGATGAAGACATGATAAATGCTTGTATTAAAGTCAACTAACTCTTCTTCTTTCCATTTCCACTTCGCATTGCAGCAAAAAATTCATCATTGGTCTTTGCCATTTTTAGCTTCTCTATAAGCCACTCAATAGCTTGTGCATCTTCCATATCATCTAGAAGTTTTCTTAGAATTATCATTCGTTGTAATTCTTCATCAGTGGTAAGCAAGTCCTCTCTTCGAGTTCCTGATCGTCTAATATTTATAGCAGGATAGATTCTTTTTTCAGCAATGTTTCTTTCTAGATGAATTTCCATATTCCCTGTGCCTTTAAACTCTTCATAAATAACTTCATCCATCTTTGAGCCGGTATCCACTAAAGCAGTTGCAATGATAGTAAGACTTCCACCCTCTTCAAGATTTCTAGCTGCTCCAAAAAATCTTTTTGGTCTTTCCAGTGCATTTGAGTCCACACCTCCAGAAAGAATCTTCCCTGAAGCTGGTTGAACTGCATTATAGGCTCTGCCCAGCCTAGTAATTGAGTCAAGTAATATCACAACATCTTTCTTGTGTTCAGTTAATCGTTTAGCCTTTTCAATCACCATATCCGCAACTTGAACATGTCTAGTTGGGGGTTCATCAAAAGTACTAGCCACCACTTCTCCTCTCACAGTTCGACTCATGTCTGTAACCTCTTCAGGCCTCTCATCAATCAACAAGACAATTAACTCGACTTCAGGATTATTTTTTGTAATTGAGTGAGCGATACTTTGCAGCATTAAAGTTTTACCTGCTTTTGGAGGCGACACAATTAAGCCACGCTGACCTTTACCTATAGGAGCAGTTAAATCAATAACCCTTGACGAAATGTCTGCATTTGATCCTGTGCCCTGCTCAAGCATTAATCTATTATTAGGAAAAAGAGGGGTTAGATTCTCAAATAGTATTTTCTTTTTAGCTTTATCAGGAGTTTCTCCATTAATGGTATCAATTTGAACAAGTGCAAAATATCTTTCTTGATCCTTGGGGGGCCTGATTTTGCCTTGAACTTCATCTCCTTTTCTAAGCGCAAATTTTCTAACTTGGCTTGGTGAAACATAAATATCATCAGCGCTAGTACAGTAGGAATTTTCAGTCGATCTCAAAAAGCCAAAACCATCATTAAGTATTTCCAAAACACCTCCGCCAAAAATATCAGTTCCCTCACTGGCTTGCTGCTTAAAAATCCTAAAAATTATGTCTTGTTTTTTTAGGCGCCCGACATCTTCAATACCAAGATCGGTTGCAATATCAATTAAATCACTAATAGATTTAGTCTTAATCTCTGATAAATTCATATGGTTTAGTCCTCTGGAAAAGAAAAATTACTATGAATGGTGGTCAATAGACCGTGATAGAAGAATGATAGTAGCTTTTTGCTAAAGATGCAAAATTATATTTCTGCTTGAATAAATTCTAAAAGCTGCTGCTTGCTTACTGCCCCAATTTGTGATCCTGCAACTTCGCCATTTTTAAAGATTAATAATGTTGGTATAGATCTAATTCCAAATTGGACTGCAGTTTCTCTGTTAGCATCAACATCCATCTTGCAAACTTTTAAATTATCTGAATGCTCGCCAGCTATTTCTTCAACGACAGGAGCAATTTGTTTGCACGGCCCACACCACTCAGCCCAAAAATCTACAAGTACTGGTTTTTCACTATTCACAACTTCGTGCTCAAAATTATCATTTGAAACTTCTAAAACACCATTACTCATCCTTTATCTCCTTGGCAATCTGCTTTGCAGCATAGGTAAGAACTGCATCAGATCCAGCTCTTTTAAAACTTAAAATTGATTCTAGCATAACGCTTTTATCAAGCAATCCCTGACTGATTGCGTTAGAGAACATACTGTATTCACCACTCACTTGATATGCAAAAGTAGGCATTTGAAACGTTTCTTTTACCCTGGAAATGATATCTAAGTAAAGCATACCTGGTTTAATCATGACGATATCAGCACCCTCATTGATATCGATTGCAACCTCATGCAATGCTTCATCTGAATTTCTCAAATCCATTTGATATGTTTTTTTCGATGCACCTGCAAGATTGGTTTTTGAGCCGACCGCATCCCTAAATGGACCATAAAACGAAGAAGCAAATTTTGCAGCATAAGACAAAATAATTGTGTCCTTATTTTTATTTGTATCCAAAGCTGACCTTATAACATCAATTCTCCCATCCATCATGTCAGATGGAGCTACGATGCTAGCGCCAGCATCTGCCAGCAACACAGCCTGCTTTCCTAAAAGCTCATTAGTTTCGTCATTAAGAACAATGTCATCGGCTAATATTCCATCATGACCGTGAGATGTATATGGATCTAGTGCAACATCTGCAATTGAAATTAAATCAGGATATCTTTCACTAAACTCTCTAAGAAAATTGATCAAAAAATTCTTTTCAGATAAAGCATATGAGCCGCTTTCATCCTTTAAATCACTTGGCACAACTGGAAAAATAGCAAACGCCTTGATGCCATATTTAATACTTTCTTCGATTTCTCTAAAAAGTTGGTCTTTTTGAAACCTCTCAACACCAGGCATCGAGTTCACAGGACCTGCATCTGATTTAGAGCTTACTAGGAACATTGGCTCAATTAGATCATTGCTGGAAACAGTATTTTCAGCAACTAAATCTCTTATTGTTTTAGATTGTCGAAGTCTTCTAAGCCTTGTGCTTGGGTATTTTCTATTGATCATATGAATCAGTGACAGCTCCTTTAGATGCACTGCCAACTAAATGTTTATATTTAGCAAGTACACCCTTCTTTGGGGACGTATTAATATTTTTCAAATTCCTTTTTCTTTCTTGCAAAGTTTCCTCATCCACTAACAAGATTAGCTGATTGGATTCAGCATCAATTCTAATAAGATCATCATCTTCAATTAATGCAATTGGCCCTCCAACTTCTGCTTCTGGAGAGATATGACCCACAACAAACCCATGAGTTCCACCTGAAAATCTTCCATCAGTAATAAATGCTACTTTATCGCCAAGACCTTGCCCCATTATGGCTGAAGTCGGTTTTAGCATCTCTCTCATACCAGGACCACCTTTTGGGCCCTCATAACGAATCACTACAACATCTCCTGATTTTATTTCTTTGTTAAGAATTGCTTGATTGCCTTCTTCTTCAGAGTTGAAAACTCTTGCACTCCCTTCAAAAATAGTTCCTTCTTGGCCTGTAATCTTAGCAACTGCTCCTTCAGGTGCTAAGTTACCGTAAAGAATTCTGAGATGACTACTTGCTTTAATTGGATCTTCAAGAGACTTAATAATGTCCTGACTGGAATTATAAGGACTGATGTCTTCAAGATTTTCTGCAAGCGTTTTTCCTGTTACCGTTAAACAATCCCCATGGAGTAAATTTTTATCCAGTAGCATTTTTAAAACCGGCAAAATTCCTCCTTGTTCATTTAGCTCGGACATAAAATAATTGCCAAATGGTTTGATATCAGCAATTACAGGAACATTTTCACCAATCCTAGAAAAATCATCTAAATGCAAGTCAACTCCAACTGCATCTGCCATAGCCAAAAGATGCAGCACTGCATTTGTAGATCCACCAAGAGCAATAACCGCAGTAATAGCATTTTCAAAAGCTTCATTGGTCATAATATCTGAAGGTTTTAAATCTAATTCAATTAAATTTTCTATCGCTGCACCTGCCTCTTTGCAATCTTGTTTTTTGTTATTAGAGATAGCATCTTGACTGCTGCTGCCTGGAAGACTCATTCCAAGTGCTTCAATGGCTGAAGCCATCGTATTAGCTGTATACATGCCTCCACATGAACCTGGACCTTTAACAGAGATTTCTTCAATTCTAATAAGTTCTTCTTCAGAAATATCTCCTTTTGCATATTCTCCTGTCTTCTCACAGACAGTTACATAATCTGTATTTTCATCACTGGGCTTGATAGATCCACCGTAAATAAAAATAGATGGTCTATTTAATCTAGCCATCCCAATCAAGGCTCCTGGCATATTTTTGTCACATCCACCTATTGCAACTAGGCCATCATAACCAAGACAACCAACAACGGTCTCTATTGAATCAGCTATAACCTCCCTTGAGACCAATGAGTATTTCATGCCCTCAGTTCCCATCGAAATACCATCAGAAACTGTAATGGTATTAAATAAGACTGCTTTGCAGTTTGATTCATCGATTGATTGCTCAACGATTTCAGCTAAATCATTAATATGCATGTTGCAGGGTGTAACTTTTGACCAAGTGGAAGCTACTCCTACTAATGGTTTTTTGAAATCCTCGCTAGTAAATCCAACACCTCTAAGCATTGATCTTGAAGCAGCCTGTAATGGGCCATCCACTAATTTACTTGAATGTTTTCTTTTAGTCATATTTAACCAGAGGAATATTTTAATGCAGCTTTTAGCAAGTCTGCTGTGTATTGATGTTTTGGATCTTCAAATATAACTTTTGATGGCCCAGTTTCTATAATTTTCCCATTCTGCATAACAAAAATATGATCCGAGATTGATCTGATGACTTTAAGGTCATGGCTAATAAATAAATAAGTTAATTTCAGTTTCTTCTGAAGTTCTTTTAGCAGCTCTAAGACTTGAATCTGGATGGATCGATCAAGTGCAGAAGTAGGTTCATCAAGAATAAGTAATTTTGGTTTTAAAATGATCGATCTGGCAATAGCAATTCTTTGACGTTGTCCTCCTGAAAATTCATGAGGATACTTGAACATATGCGCTGGATTTAAGCCAACATCCTCCATTGAATCTTTTATTAGCAATGCCTTTTCTTTTTTAGATAAATCAAAATGTACATCTAGTCCTTCACCAATAATCTCGCCCACAGTCATTCTAGGAGATAATGAGCCGAAAGGATCTTGGAAAATAATCTGGATATCTTTTTTAATCTGTTGTCTTTCTGAGCCAGAAATCTTAGCAAGATTTTTTCCATCAAATAGTATTTCACCCTCGTAATTTAATAATCCAGCAATTGCTTTACCCAATGTTGACTTGCCTGAACCGGATTCGCCGACCAATCCAACGGTAGAATTTGTATTAATCTTGAAAGTTACATCATCAACTGCTGTAAATTGCTTACGTGACATAAAAGAATTATTTTTAAGATTAAATCTTACTGAAATAGATTCAACTCTAAGTGATACAGACTCATCTTTCTGAGTACTCTCTAGGGGTTTAGGCTCAGAGTCTAAAAGCATTTTTGTATAAGGATGTTGTGGATTTGAAAAAATTTCTTTTGTTTGGCCTTGTTCTACAATTTGACCCTCCTTCATAACAATTACCCTTTCTGAAAAAGATTCAATCAGTCCAAGATCATGTGTAATAAATAGAACTGCCATACCAACCTCATTCCTTAATTTCGAGATTAGGTCCAGTATTTGAGCTTGAATAGTTACATCAAGAGCAGTGGTTGGTTCATCCGCAATGAGCAATTTTGGTTTATTAGCTAAAGCCATTGCAATCATAATCCTTTGTCTTTGACCTCCAGATAATTCATGTGGATATGAATGATATCGATTCTTTGGGTCTGGAATCTCAACGAGCTTCATTAAGTTAATGGCTTCATTTTTTGATTCTTCTCTTGTTAATTTTTGATGCAAACGAATTGATTCCTGTATTTGCTTACCAACTTTATGAAAGGGATTTAAAGAAGTCATAGGTTCTTGAAATATCATGCTTATTTCGCTGCCTCTTGTTAATCGAAGCTGGTTGGCAGGAAGCGATAGAACATCATTATCTCTAAAAGATATCTTTGAGTTTGGTCCAAACTCTGCCTTAGGCTCTGGCAGTAATCTCATGAGTGACATAGCAGTTACTGATTTACCTGATCCAGATTCTCCGACAAGGCCAATAATCTCATTTTCTGATATTTCAAATGAAGCATTTTTAACAGCATGAAAAACTGAATCTCTAAGATTAAACTTAACGTCTAAGCTGGAAACTGAAAGTAATTTATTCATAAAAATTTCTCATTTCATCAATCATATCGTCAACGGCAGTCTTGCATGCCCTTAATCCAGTTAAATTTACAAATCCGTGAAATAAGTCTGGGTAGTGCAATTGTCTAACTCGAACTCCTGATCGATTAAGTTTTTTGGCATAAACTTCTGCCTCATCCCTCAATGGGTCAAATCCGGCTGTAATTATAAGAGTGTCTAGAGAATTTGAAAGGTCTTCTTGATGCATTAAGTTGAAATATGGATTTTCATCATCACTAATATTTCCTCTAAATAGAGACCAAAATCTGTGCATTGATTCTTTAGTTAATAGGAAACCATTAGCAAAAAGATCTTGTGATTTCGAATTACAGCTTGGATCTATCATTGGATAAATTAATAGTTGTATTTTGCTGCTATTGTATTGATTATCTAATCTGTAGTTAGATAGAGAAGCTGCGAGATGAGCGCCAGCACTATCACCGCATAATATTATATTTTTAGCCTCATAATTGTACTTCTTCATTATCCATTCAAAAGCAAAATTTGCATCCTCAAGTGCGCTCGGGAATGGATATTCGGGTGCCAATCTATAATTTAGGGAATAAATTTTCATCTGCAACTTAGATGCAAAATATTCCACCCAGGTATGGTGAGTATTTATACTACCTATCACATAGCCTCCGCCATGAAAATAAAGCATTAAGTTTTTGCTTTTAACAGATTCGGGAATGTATTCTCTCAGGATTAATTCATGACCATCTATGACAAGATTATGATCTTGAGTTGATACTTTTATTGGTGGTTTTGCAGAAAGATTTTTTAAATTATTTTTTTCCCTTTCTGTTCTTATCTTTACGGGATCATCTCCCAATGCTTTCAAAGATTTTTCAATAAAACTTAAAAAAACTTGGGACTGAAAATTAAGGCGCTGATTATCAATAATAATCCTTCTTTTGTAGAAGAATATAATTCTCAAAATAGGTTCAGGTATAGCTAGAAATAACGCTATAAAAAAATTAGCTAGCACTACAACCTCCTACTACCTAATTTTAACTCGTCTCTCAGATCATCCGTGTAGGTTAAACAGTTAATTTGTATTGTGTGACGAGGTGAATCCACATAGTAATCCTTCATCTCATTGTGAATGGATTCAGCATCTTGCTTCATTACCTCTTGTGAAGGCAATTTATATGTGTTCTTTAGATAACTGGTTAGTAGTTTAGATTGCTCATCTGCGATTGGCATCATTGCGCATAGCGGCTGCACCAAACCAAGAAAAAAAAGTGATGAATATTGAGGATGAAATATTCTTTTATATAAAGCAATATCGTTGTTCTTTACTTTTAAAAAAGAATCGCTAAAAAATGGAAAAGAAATCTTATATCCTGTGGCATAAATGATAACGTCAATTTCTTCCTTTGATCCATCATCAAATGTAACTGTTTTATTATTAAAATTATCTATGTTTGGTTTTATTATTAGGTCGCCTGATCCGATTCTAAGCTGAATCTCGCTTGATATTGTGGGGTGAGCCTGAGTAAATTTATGAGAAGGTTTTGGCAATCCAATATCTTCTGGTCTACCAATATACTTAATAACTCTGCGTGTAAGAATAAAGTCAGCTAAAAAACCAAAAATCTTTTCGAATGCTTTTTGAAAAATATTTGCTTTTATTGATGGATGTCTTTGAAAACTATCTAAGGGTGTTGAACCAAAATATTTAGGCGTTATCCAAACGGGGCTGCGAACAGCAAGGAAAACTTTGTGTGCAGTATTTTTTCTACTAAGTTCACACGCGATATCCATCGCAGAATTTCCAGCACCAACAATCACAATATTCTTTCCCACACAGTCAACTGGGTCATGAGGCTCTAAGTAATGATGAGAGTGCATGGTTTCTCCAGAATATTTACCTTTAAAATCTGGATTAGGGTATCTGGGATCCCAATGATGCCCGTTTGCAACTACCAAATTATCATAAATATTTGTGACGCCATCGCTGGTAGATATTTGCCATGACTCATCCTCTAGTAGAATTGCTGAAACTACAGATGTATTGAATTTAATTTTATCTCTAAAGCCAAAGTGATCTACGTAATCATTAAAATATTTAGCAATATCGCTGTGATGAGGAAAGTCTGGAAAAGAATCAGGCATTGGGAAATCTGAGTATTCCATTTTTTCTCTGGAAGTATTGATATGCAGTGATTTGTAAGCGGATGACATTTGGTTCTTATTTTTGTAGACCCAATTCCCACCAATCTGATCGCTTGCTTCGTAACAAATAAAATCTAAACCTGCTTGATGAAAATTCTTACATGCTGCTATACCGGTACTTCCGGCACCAATGATGCAAATGCTTTGATTTTTTTCTATCATTTGAAGA
>CACNUA010000009.1 GCA_902623535.1 uncultured SAR86 cluster bacterium
TTATACAGCAATGCAAACGGGCACCATTGATGCAGTTGAATGGGTAGGCCCATACAATGATCTCGCCTTTGGCTTTCAGCAAGTTGCAAAATATTATTATTATCCTGGTTGGCATGAGCCGGGGTCCATGCTTGAATTTATGATCAACATTGACGAGTGGAATACACTGCCTTCTCACTTACAAAAGATTATTGAGGTTGCAGCCAAGGCAGTTAATCAAGATCTCTTAGATGAATACACGGCGTCTAATAATCGAGCTTTACAGGAACTGGTTAATACTCATGATGTTCAGTTAAGAAGATTGCCTGATGATGTGATCAATGAATTCAGGGCAATATCTGACGATATTTTGACATCCTCAGCAGAGAACGATGCAGATGTTAAAAAAGTTTATGAATCATTCAAAAAATTTATGGGAGAAGTTAGATCTTTTAACGCTATTGCGGAGGACGCATTTGTTGAAGCACGTAATTTGAGTGAACAATAATTTGAAATTTTTTCATCTAGGAAAACAGCCTTATCAAGATACATATAAGGATATGAAGGAACATATCCAAAATTTTTCCAGTAATCAGATCTGGATGCTGGAGCATGATGAGGTATTTACCTTGGGTACAGCAGCAGATAAATCTCATATTATTGATCCCGGTCAAATCCCTGTAATTCAAACTGATCGAGGAGGTGAGGTTACTTATCATGGGCCTGGACAACTGGTGATTTACTTTTTGATCAATATTAAAGAAATAAAGCTTGGGCCGAAGGCATTGGTCCAAAAGCTTCAACAATTAATTTTTAGTATTCTGGGTCATTATGATATTGAATCCAGTTTTATAGAGGGCGCACCTGGAGTTTACGTTGACGGTAAAAAAATAGCCTCAATTGGGTTAAGGATTTCACAGGGGAAAACCTATCACGGCATTAGCATCAATGTGGACATGGACTTAACCCCTTTTTTATTTATTAACCCATGCGGGTATGAGGGATTAGAGGTCACTCAAATAAAGAATTATGATTCAAATGTGAAAATTAAAGATGTAGAATCTATTGCCCAGCAAGAAATAATTAAAGTTTTTGAATAATGGAAATCATACCGACACAAAAAATTGTTAATCGAGACGGCATCAGGGCTGTAAAAAATGGCCAAAAAGCCAATAAGTATTCTACGATTCCTAACCAAAAGAAACCAGATTGGATTCGGGTTAAAGCTACTTTCGATAAAAACTTTAAGGCAGTTAAGGCGCAAGTTGATGGCAAAAGACTTAACACTGTATGTGAGGAGGGTATGTGCCCAAATATGTCAGAGTGCTGGTCAGCGGGAACCGCAACATTCATGCTCATGGGCTCTGTTTGCACACGTGCTTGTAAGTTTTGCTCTGTTGATACGGGCAATCCAAAAGGATGGTTGGATCAGGATGAACCTCTCAAAACTGCCAAGGCGGTCAAAACCATGGACCTCAAGTACGTTGTCCTTACCTCGGTCAATAGAGATGATCTAGAGGACGGAGGAGCAGAACATTACGCTAATACAGTCAGAGCCATTAAAGAACTTAATCCCAATACGGCGGTTGAGGCCCTAACACCTGACTTCAAAGGTTTGTCTTCATCAATTGAAACTTTGGTTAACTGTGGACTCGAAGTGTTTGCTCAAAATGTTGAAACCGTTAAAAGACTCACGCATCCAGTCAGAGATATTCGAGCGGGTTATCAGCAAACTCTAGATGTCCTTGCAGAATCAAAAAAAATTAATCCTAAGGTACTAACAAAAACCAGCATAATACTTGGTTTGGGGGAAACCGATGCTGAGATCGAAGAGACCATGGATGATTTAATTAAAAATAAGGTCGATATCCTAACTCTAGGTCAGTATTTAAGACCAACCCTCAATCATTTACCGGTTGAACGATGGGTTACTCCAGATGAGTTTGATAGATACAGAGACATCGGTCTAAAAAAAGGATTTCTCGAAGTGGTTTCTGGACCTATGGTCAGATCAAGCTACAGAGCTGAAAGAGCTTTAGAGAAAAATAACGCTGGGCTCTGAAAGATAATTATCTTTTAGATCTTTAATAAAGTAGTCAATTTAAATTCTTCAACCTTCACTCAACCATCCATTTACTAAGTAGGAGGGAAACCAACCATCTTCCCCTTTTTCATGAGCTTCATGCCACCCAGAACCACCTTGAAAATCTAGATGAAAATCATGTCGCTCACCTTTATAGTCAACTGCTCTGATAGTATCTTCATCAAATGGCTTATCTCCATTTTGATCCAAAATACCACCGAATACATTGCAATAGTAGAGCCATGAAAGGTCATATTCTTCATTGGTGTCAGGATTATCGATAATCAATTTTAGGTCCCTAAGCTTAAAATCGTTAGCTACTTCAAAAGAGGTATGAAGGGTTCCAGAGGAATAAGGTATAACTTCAAATATGACAGTATGCCCCTCTGCAATAGCTTCCTTAGCCCCCAAATGCTGGAAGTCATCGTCACCAATTGGTTTCCAAACATAATCATCTGCATCAACATTATCTGGAGAACCATATGGAAGACCATAGTCTGTAATAGCCATTTCGATATAGTCAGAGTTTTCAAAATCTTCCATTTCAGTATATTCAAACATACACGGGAAAAATGCCTTCTCCTCTCCATCAATAATGGCAGTATATTTGCAGCCTTCATTTCGAGGTGCGATACCATGTGAAATCAATGTAACCTTAGCATGCTCCTCCACAATTTCTATTGGCTCTCGATAATTTAAACCGTTCGCCTCATTTTCTTTATTTTCTTTTAGTAGTTCCTTAGTTGCTACATCGATTTCGTATGCATAAACTTGGACTCCGGATGCTTCAATTTTTAGCTCTAATTTCATAATTTTTATTGTCCCCAACTTTAAGAATTAAACGCTTATTACCTTAGCAGTAATAATTTTAATATGGAAATAACAAGATTCTGAAGTAACTATGAAAGATGGATATTGTTACCTTTAGCTGAAAAATCAGCTGCATCAAATTCTTTTTTTTTGATATCATCGCCATAAATTCCAAACATACTATCTTGTCCAGGCAGGTAAACAAAAATATACAAACCTCCTCTATTATGAGCAAAGAAATGATTTTCTCCCCATGCCAACTCATTGGTTTTATAAAGAAAAATTATATTTTTTTCTGGATGGTTAATGGGATAAAGGCTGTGTTCATTTCCTAAATCTCCTGTGTTGACAATTTTTTCTTCGTTTAGGACATTCAAAAAATAAACAATTGTGTTTGGTTTTGCATAGTAAATATTGGTTTTTGATTTCAAATTTTTTAAATACCAAAAATAATTAATGTGCTAAATTAAAAATCACTACAAATAAGACTCCTGTAGCAAGGACCCCCAGTACACAGATCAACCAATCCACAAAGAACACTTTAAACAGCTTAGACCAAACACCATCATGAGCTTCATTCGCTGTGAGTTCTTTTTTGAAGACCTCCATTGCTGCATCTTTAAAAAATGAAAAGACACACAAGAAAGTTAGGCCTCCCAAAAGAAATATAAATGCATTCGTATTAATCATGGTTTTCTCCTTTAATTTATTAAAGCTTTAATTATTCTTGAAAGTTCCGCATCAGCCCTTCGGAAATTTGTTTTAGTTAATGCTCTTGCTTCCCAGTAATCCTCATAACCATCTTGCATCCATTGTTTTCGAAATAATTGAAAGGTCCTTTGCAGGTACTTCTGCAATAATCGAATATCTGCAATTGCGTTAAAATTATTCTTTTTTAGCCACGATTCAACTTCAAAAGAATCACTCTGAGCAACTTTTTTTACAAACATTTCTAGAATAGTAGATAACTCAGTATTGATGTTTTTTAGATCTTTTATTGATTTTGAATCCTTCATGATTGATTTAAAAATTTGTTCTCATTAATCATAGTATCATCAACGTGTTTTGGAATAATCCTTATTTTGGGGAATACCTTTTTGAGCTGAACAAAGCTTTGAATATTATCCATGGAGTCGTCGAACAGATAAGCTGCTTGGTATTGATGAGATTCTAAATATTTACTGATAATTAATTTTTTTGCTTCAGCAGTTTTTAGCTTAGCTAAGTTTCCTGCCCTTTCAACATAGATATGATTGATATCTAGTCCTGAGGAGTTTAGGTATTCAAGAAATAGATCTTTGCAATCTAAATCGGATCTTGCTGTTAATAAAATTGTTTTGGATCCATAGGCAGCTTCTTTTATGCAATCCTGCGCCTTTTTAATAATTGGATTGATTGGCTGCGACTCGTCTACAAATTTTTTTGAGTCCTTGAACTCTGCAAAACAAATGGTTTCATCATCTTTTACCTTAAAGTCTTTTAACTCTTGCGAGTTTAAATATTTAACTTTACCCTCGCTATTTGTTAATTTTGCTCTGGCGGTAGTTCGGAAAAGGGTGTCATCTATATCAAAAACATAGAGAGATTTAATATGCCTTCTAGTCATCGCTTTCAGAGCTCCAAATCATGTTGAGTTTATTTTTATCAAGCTCCCAAACTTCAACTTTTATGTTTGATGAAAATTCAAGCGTCAACCCATCTTCGGATAGATGGTCTTTCTTATTCCATTGAATCAAGATGGCTTTACAAGTATTTTCTTTGGATAAATGTTTGGCTCTAGATTTAAGATAAATCTTTAGTTGACTTAAGTACTCTATTTTATTTTCTAATGCTGCCTGCTTTGTCTCAATAATGAGATCTTCTTTTATGCCAAAGTTTTTTTGTTGAGGAATATAAAAATCAGCAACAATATATCCAACAGGATGCTTTTTATATAACACATCAAGTGAGAACTCTTTCTCGTAGGCAACTCTAGAATTTATGAATTCAACTGCTAATGCAGCTTGCAAAACATTTTCTTTAAATCCTGCACCTAGCTCTCTTTGAATTCGTTTAGAGAGTTTGGTGACGTGTTTATAAAATTCTTTCATAGAAAATCCTCCTTAACTGTCTTGTTAATAATTTTTTATCCATAAGCATTTACCTCGATTTTATTTTTTATAAATTGCTCAACCCCTTGAATGATTTCTAGATCTGATGGTGAGGATCTATCTTCTATTAATTCCTCGGCTTCTTTTAAATATGCTGAGCTTGAAGGCCAAGGACCCTCAGATGTCCATCGTTCTCTAATTAACTCTTGATAATAAGAGGTGAGTTCAGTTGGAAGATCAGATTCATTTTTTTGGGATAAGATTCTGTAGCCAAACTCTTTTGCTCTAGGATCATTAAATTTTTTGCAAATAAATAACTGCTCTTCCAAGCTCTTTGAATTGTGAAAT
The DNA here is from genome assembly GCA_902623535.1 of uncultured SAR86 cluster bacterium. GTDB lineage: Bacteria > Pseudomonadota > Gammaproteobacteria > Magnimaribacterales > D2472 > MED-G82. Next base: position 5,311 of record CACNUA010000009.1, read on the forward strand.
TGTTCAAATAGTTTCTTATCTTCATAGTCGAAGAATTTTTCATAGATTGTCTCTTCAATAAGGTTTTTCTTTGGCCATTTTCTTTGTTCGGTTTCTGTAGATGCAACAAGAACTTTTTCAATCCAATCTTCATTCCTAGAGTAATTTTCGGCATTTGAGTTCAGCTCTTTCATTGAGCATTCAAAATTGAAATCAAATTCATTTGCGTCAGCCAAGCCGCTTGATCTATTCAGTCGAATAATTTTGAAGGGAGACTCAGTAAAGGGTTTTTCTAAAAACTTTACGATCTCTTCGTAACCAAGATTTAAAACTTCATCAACTGGATAGTTAAGGTCCACACATATGGCTTCATTTTGATTAGTTGGATTGATACCAACGAATTTAATGGGGTATGTCCAAAATCTAGCAAACGGCTGATATCGATAGCCAATTACTTTTGTGTTTTTTAAAAATTCAGTACAACCTTGTTTTGTTCCCTGACTCAGAAAGTCTGTTACTAACTTTTCTGCTGATAAATGAAAAAAATTAAGTAACTCGATCATAAAAATACAATCTGATAATGCATCATGTGCATTAGCAGTATCGATGCCGATTCGTTCGGCGACCGAGGATAAGGAACATACTGGATGTCCATTTGCATTTATTTCGAAGTCAATCATCTTTGGGAAGAGCTGACTAACCAATCTGGTTAGCATGAGTAAATCAGATCGGCCATTGCCGTTTGTATTTGTGATGAATGGATCCATTAAATTCCAAAAGAATTGACGCCTGTATAACTCTTCATCAAAGTTATGACCGTTATAAGTAATAAAAAGGGCAGGGTCATCATTGCTCCAATTTTTCCACTGATCATGAATGGTTTTCATCATTTGATAATGTGTTTCTGAGCTTGATAAGGTTTCTATTTTCTTGTGAGTTAAATATGCCCCAGGTGAAGGAATCACCCAGGGTAAGGGAGCACAAGAAACATTCATTGAATCTTGAATGTTGTAATTTTGATCTGTCACCACCGAAGCTGACTGTATTATTTGAATAAAATCTTTTGGTTCTTTTCCGGTGGTTTCAGTGTCACTAAAGATAAGCTTATTTTGAAATTTCATTTAATTTTCCTTTTTTATATGAATAGGTTGTTACTTTTTGATCAGCCTGATCGGTGAAACGCAAGACATCTCCATCCCTTTTATCTTCGTGCCAATAAGTTAATGAATTTAATCTGCCATCAGGATAGAAGTAAGTTGCTTTGCCATGTTTTTTTCCAGCTAAGAAGTTGTACTCTCTCCATTTATGGAAATTACTGAGAAAATGAATGAACCTGCCATGCAATAAACCATTTTTAAAATTAGCACTAATTTCAATTGATCCATCCTCATGATATGTTTCATAAGTGCCGGTGAACTCAACAACGATGCATTTATTTATAGGTGTTTCATTTGATGGCTCACGAAGAATTTCTTTATTATCAATGAGCTTTAAATCCATATATCTACAGAACCTTCCATTTAAATAAAATAAATCTAGTTTGGAATTTTCTCTCAGGACAAATCCAAGATTACGATGATCGAACTCTTTATCCCATTCACATTCCAATTCAAAACGAATATCTTCGTAATTAGCCTCTTCATCAATTAAACCCTTTTTCATTTCCAAAGCTTTTTTGCGATCGATGAGCTTTTGTTTGTATTCTTTTAGGTAGATAACTTTTTGCATTTAGATTTATTATGCTTTACATATACGACATAGAATGTCGTCTTTAAAAACATATTCTTAATTTTTGTATTGAAGATAGTAAATTATTGTAACGACATATAATGTCGTATATGATCTTGCTATGAATAATGATACATCCTTACGTTACTTAGAAATGCTTCAATACTTGCCTGTATATCCTGCTAAAAGATCTTTATCTGAGATTCGATCTCATTTATCGGAGTACGGACATTCTGTGAGTGATAGAACAATTCAGCGAGATCTTAGAAAGCTTGAAGGATCGTTTGGATTATATTGTGATGATCGAAGTATTCCTCATGGTTGGTGCTGGATGAAGGATGCAAAAAGGGTAGATATTGCCGCAATGGATCATGCGGAAGCACTTACTTTGAGTCTTGCCAAAAAATACCTCTCAAGTGTACTGCCTCTTCAGCATTCCTCAAGAATAACTGGCTTGTTTAAGAGAGCTGAAGTATTTTTAAATCAAACGCAGGGTTCTGACCTAATAAAATGGAATGATAAAGTAAGAGTAGTGCCTGCTACCCATGAATACATAGGCCCAAAAATAAAAGAGAACATTCAACAAATCATTTATGAAGCGGTCCTTAGAGAAAAAAAATTCAGTGGTAGCTATCAGTCTAGAGAATCACAAATACCTAAAAAAGGAATTTATAATCCATTAGCTATAATTTCACATGGTGTTGTAACAAGAGTCATCTGTACTAGAGAACTAAAAGGAGAGGCTGATAATTTAATTAGACATTTACCACTTCACAGATTTAAATCTGCAAGCCCCTTAGAAGATTCGATCAATATACCAAAAGGATTTAACCTCGATGAATATCTTGATAAAGGTGAACTGAATTACTTATACGATAAAGAAATTGATTTGCATTTGGAGTTTTCGCCAGGTGCAGGCTCGCATTTAATTGAGACGCCTTTTTCTAAAAATCAATCTATAAAAATCATAAAAAATGGATTTATTATTCTTAAAGTAAAGACTCCTTATACAGAAACACTTAAGAGGTGGATTCTTGGTTTTGGTGACCAAGTAAGAGTATTAGGTCCTTCAAACCTTAAAAAAGAAATTCAAGAAATACATAAAAGATCTATTAAGAAATAGCCTTGATTTTAGGATAAGAATTATTCAATTTAAGATATCTGTAATATTTAAATCCCTATTCTCATTAGCTAAAATTTTTATTTCCAACGGAGAGAATACCTTGCTGGTTTTAGGGTGATCAAGAAGATAGTTATAAGCAAGGGAAAATTCAAAATTTTCAAATTTTTCATATTTTTTTTTCTTACCTTCTTTTTTGGCTTCTCTAGCAAGTCTTTTTTTAACTAGGTTTTTTCGCTTTAGACCAAGAAGTTTTCTTGAGTTATCATTTTCTCGAAGCTCCAAACTCATCCTAATTGATGTGATATCTCTTAATGATGCCAGCACCTTCAATGATATTGGTTCTTTAAATTCTTTCTCTTTTTCAGGCTCGTTAGGATCGTAACTATCTAATCTAGTAAAGTTCTCTAATTTATCTATCAGTCGATTAATTCCTCCTAATACGCATTCTTCATAAAGCTTAAATTCAGTAGAGCTTGTTAACCAATAGCTTTGCGCAGACTCTGCTTTTTCACCAGATTTAAATAATGTTTTTCTAAATCTTGATGCAAGCAAATTCATCCCAAATATTGTTGCTTTAATAGGATTTTCAAAAGCATATTGTTCTTGCTCGTTTTCAGAATTCCTATTTCCATAGGGGTTAATTCCATTCAATAATAATAAAGCCCTAATTAATATTGTTCTTTCAACAAGCGCTTGAGGCGTATCATAAATACCATGTTTGTATATAAAATTATGATTAAATATTTCTAGTTCTTTATCCTGAAAACTTTTGGTAGTATCTGGTTTTGAGTCACTTATGATTTTTTCCACAAACGATCTTAGATCGGTGTCGTTAATCTTTTTTAATAATAAAGAATCTGGTATTTCTCTTTCATAACTCATCTTTAACAAATCTGAAATTTCCATATCTTCTTTAAATGCATTTTCTGCCGATTTTTTAGCATTTTTAAGATCCCAAGTCTTTTTATATATACTGTTTTCATATTCTTGTTGTCGACATGATGCATATATTGTCCAGATATCTTCCAGCCATGTTCGAGGCTCATCAAACCGTATTTTTATTTGAGTGCCAATCATGTAATAACAAATATCATTCATTAATTTTTCTTTAACTTGAGAAAATTTACTGTGCTGCATCTTATTTTTTTCATCAAATAAGTCAGAGTTTTCTCTTTTATGTCTAATATTTTTACCCAGGAAATACTCATCAATAATTTTCTCAATGCCAGCAAATTTGCCACCAAGAGTTCTTATTTGACTTCTACAGAATTGAAGAACTAAATTTTTGTGATCATATTTTGCCATCTATTTATTTTACATTAAAATTAATAATTACAAAAAATTAAAATAATTTATGGTTTTACGTTGACATTACTATTTTCAGAATATAAATTATTGCCTTTAATTATAAAAAATATAAAAAATTTTAAAGGAAATAATATGGCTACAATTAAATATATGCAACTTGAAAAACATCATGTCTCAGTCAGAAAGGGTATGATCGCTTCTACTGAAGACTGGGACGGTAACCAGGTAGTATCAGAAGAAGATCTAAGAACCTTTCTTACAGAGGGTACTACAGGCAATGTCGAAACAGACGACATATGCTTAGAGCAAGTCCTAGATGCAGAATGTGTGACTGACAGAGACGAGGATTGGATTAGTGACAGGAAGGGTTATACGGAGGTGGAGTATTACTCAATAGATCAAGAATTTGAATAAATAAAAATTAACTTTTCAAGCTGAACTAAGTTCAGCTTGAACTAACAACAGAGACAAAAATATGAATTTAAACAAAGACTTTGATTGGGCCAGGGTTATTGGTAAAAGAGATAGTCTACTAATGCAATCAATGGAAGACGATATGAGCCAGGTAATCTTAGATTATCTAGGGGTTGAAAGTGAGGAGGATGTTTCAAAAGAACATGTCGAGGAACTTTTGGAGATTAGAAAATTTCTAGAAACACCTTTTAGTGAAGGTGGTAAGGGGTTTACCTTAAGTGGTTCACCACATTTTGAGGTTTTGTATAACTCAATCCAGATGTTGGCAGATGAGATCTTAGAAGAGGTCGAAGGAGTTTCACAAGAAGCAAAGATTGATAACATTAACAAACAGCCTAATCAGCCACCTGAAATTAGTCTTGATGATGAGTCAATGTGGGATGAGATAATAGATGAAATGATAGAGGAAGATAAAGATAAGAAGGGTTAATAAAAATGATACTTAAGAAAGGTGTGATTAAATGAAAAAAATTAAAGGCTGGAGTGATTGGTATAACTTTGAGGATCTATTTAAATTTGTGGGCTTAACTTGTCCCGAAAGTAGAAGTGGTTTTATTACTACTATTGATGGTGTAAAGGGTGGTTTAACAAGATGGAATGGATTTCTTGAAAGAGAGGATACCATTATTTATCCAAGAAATTTACAATCTCGCGCTGAATTCCCCTGTGGCATATACATGATCAGAGTAAAAGGAGAAACATCAAAAGAAATTTCTCCAAAATCTCAATATTTTGACTACATAGGTAGGGCAGGAGGGATTATGAATAGCAAAAAAACAAATGGCTTCCTTTCCAGAATACCAGATGATCATTTTAGAAAGCTAATAAATATTCCACAAAGAGGATCTGTTGCTCGAGGAATGCAGAAGGCTTATCAAGATCGCGACGTACAAAATTGGAAGAGTGAACTAGAAAATGAAAAATTTACAACCCAAAGTTACAGAGACTTTCTTGAAGGCACATATCGGATTGAAGCTAATTTTAAGAGCTTCTTTGATCTTAACCAAGATATGCTTGGGAACACCAGAGCTATTCAAAATTTTTTTAAACGAAATGTCAGAATAAGATTTCTTTTTTTAAGAAGAAATTTAACAGTTACTAGTAAGGGGCAACCGGTTGATATTCGCTATGAGAATATTTACAAGTCAGGAGGCAGATTAAGAGAAGAAGTTCTTAGTGGTGATGAAGGCGCATTAGAACAATCAGAAATTTATCATAGACAAGAAAAGGAATATAACGGGAATCTTTATAAAGCTGAGGGCTTATGCTTGCAAGCATACTTCACAGAATATGGTGAATATCCTTTTTTAAATTCCAGTAATGAGGTGAATTATGCATTAGATAACTTTCTTGTGGGCCTAGACTCATAATATTTTTTTGAAATACGACAATATCTGTCGTGTATATAAGTTCTAATAGAACATATGAAAAAAAATACTGATAACTGGTTAAATGTTCAGGCAGACTCGAATGCATCATTTAATAATATAACCATCCATAATTCAAAGTATGTGAAAGTTAGCTCGATTAAGGTAACAATTTCACTTCATTACTCTGATGATGATGGTACTTGCGTTTTTTTAACTAAAAATCCTCAACTTATTCATATGATGATTGATCGATGTGAAATTGAAAGAAACTTGCCTTATGGGGAGTGGGAAAAAACCGTTAGATCAATTCTTTTTAAAGAAAAGGGAATAAAAAACAGCGACCTTGATCAGTTTGTTAGCTGGAACCTAGCAAACCCATCATTTTCACTGGCAAAGTATAGAAAATGCACCAAAAAAGAAATTGATGCTTTTAGATTTCATCGTGCTGATCAAAGAAGCGAGATTTTATCTGGTAATGATAAGGTAGTTTATCAGCAATATATTAAAGCATCCTATAACGACCAAGACAGTTCAGTGCCGCACAACTTTGTCATGCCATAGTACTAGAGCAAGTTAGATAATATTTTAGAATTTATTTTGAGTTAAAGAATGGAGAAAACCAATGAGTGATTTGATTAGGGTGAAAAGAAAAAGAATTGTGGAAACAACCTACTGGGATTATGCCGACGTTGATCGAGAGCAGATGATTAATGATTTAGGAATAACGGTACATGATTATGATGATTTTATGAATGAATTAGAACAATGGATAATGAAATGGGAGATGCTTAATAACTCAACAGAGATCGAAGCAGATCAAAGTGAAAAAGTGCATGAGGATGTAGACCTAGATTGTTGGATAGATGCTGATTGCATTGATTAAATTTATAAAATTAAAAATGGAAAAACTATTACAAATAGCAAGACCAATATTTGGATTATGATAAAAGGAATAACTCCTCTATAAATATCTGTAGTTTTAATGCTCGCGGCGGCAACCCCTCTCAAGTAAAACAAAGAAAATCCAAAGGGGGGTGTAAGGAATGATGTTTGCAAGTTAATGGCCATTAATATTCCAAGCCAGACAGGATCAAAGCCCATCATTAATAAAGGCGGAGCCACTAAAGGAATGATGACGTAACAAATTTCAATGAAATCCAAAATAAAGCCAAAAAGGAAGATGGCAAAAAGGATAAAGAATAGTGCAGTGTATTTACCGCCTGGCATCATCTCAAAAATTTGATCAACTAAGAGATCACCACCCACCCCTCTAAAAATAAGTGAAAAAATTGAAGCTCCAATAAGGATGCTAAATATCATGGTGGTCACCGTTGCTGCTTTGTAACTGGTTGTTTTAATAAGCTCTAAGTTCACATTGCCATTAATGGCAGCAATAATGAGTGCTCCGAGAGCGCCCACTCCAGCAGCTTCAGTAGGCGTTGCTATACCTCCAATAATTGATCCAAGCACAACAAAAATTAAAGTGGCTGGCGGCAGGAGGGTTTTGAGAATGTTGGCTTCACCTGCAGTTTCTTCAATGACAACAAACTCTTTTTTCCTATTTATCAATATTGTGTAGATCAAGTAGCCAATTACTATCATTAGGCCAGGGACAACTGCTCCAACAAATAAATCACCCACAGAGACCGTTTCCTGAGAAAACACTCCAAGGTTATTTTGCGCTCTTTGATAGGCATTTGACATCACATCACCAAGCAATACCAACGCAATTGAGGGCGGAATAATTTGTCCCAGCGTTCCTGTTGAAGCAACTAAGCCGGAGGCAAAGTCCTTGTCATAACCTTGTTTCAACATCGCTGGTAAAGACATTAGCCCCATGGTCACAACGGTAGCACCCACAATTCCAGTGCTGGCTGCTAAAAGTGCCCCTACAACAATTATTGAAATACTCAAACCCGAATTAGTATTCTTAAAAACTATTGCCATGTCTCTTAGCATTTTGGAGGCAATGCCTGATCTCTCCAACACCACTCCCATAAACACAAATAAAGGAACAGCTAAAAGTGTTTGATTATTCATGATCCCAAAAATTCGCATAGGTAAAGTTTTAAATAAATTAGCATCAAAGAAACCAAAAACGATTCCGAGAAGAGCAAATAATATTGAGGTGCCTGCCAAGGTAAATGCAACTGGGTATCCTGCTAGCAGCGCCATGCAAATTAGAGCAATTAAGAGAATGGGTATTATTTCCATAATTTATAGAGCTCCTTTAATCCCGCAACTGCTAAAACTATTGGAAACAAGAAAATTAAACTTTTTTGAAGATAAACAAACTTCAACCCTCCTGGCTCAGTCGAGATTTCCTTTACTGACCAAGAAGTTGATACAAAATCAGTCGAGTAATAAGCAAGCACTCCAACAGTAGGAAAAAGAAAAAATATTATCCCTAGGGTATTAACTAGCTTTTTGTATTGTGGCTCCGAGTTGCGATATAAAATATCAACCCTGACATGTTCATCTTCGAGATAAGCCCATCCAGCACACCCAAGGAAAATTAAGGCATGCAAGTAGAGCGTTAACTCCTGCAAGTCTGTCCTACCAACACCAAAAAAGTATCTGCTCACAACTACAGCAATCATTAGCACTAAAAGTACTGGAAGAAAAAGAGCAAAAAACTTTCCAACTTTGTTATTCATATTGCCTTAATTAAAAAGATTTAAGTAAAATAACTAACATGATTATTTTATTATCCCCTGCCAAAACATTAGATTACAGTAAGGACTTTAATTTCCAACCTTCTGTGCCTACTTTTTTAAATGACTCTGCAAAACTTGTTAAGGGTCTTAAATCAAAAGAGCCTAAAGATATTGCGAGTTTAATGGGTTTAAGTGATAAGCTAGCAACGCTTAACTTTGAAAGGTTCCAGTCTTGGTCTGCTGCAAAAAAGATAGGATCTGATTCAAAGCATGCTCTGTTTGTTTTTCAGGGTGACGTTTATCAAGGCTTGCAAGCCGAAAACTTATCAAAAGGAGATGTTGCTTTTGCACAAAAACACTTACGAATCCTCTCGGGTCTATATGGAGAGCTCAAGCCTTTAGATTTAATTAAGCCTTATCGTTTGGAAATGGGAACAAAATATAAAAACGAACGCGGTGATAACCTGTATCAGTTTTGGGGAGATAAGATTCAAAAAAATATTGTTAATGAACTTAAGGCTAACAAGTCTAATTTGGTTATTAATCTTGCATCAAAAGAGTATTTCTCTGTTGTTGGTAAGTTGCCAGAAGATATCGAAGTGGTTTCACCAGTCTTTAAAGATTATAAGAATGGTCAATATAAGATCATCAGTTTTTATGCAAAAAAAGCACGTGGATATATGAGCAGTTGGATTATTAAAAATAAGGTTACAAAAAGTGAAGACTTAAAAGGCTTTGATTTAGAGGGCTATAAGTTTTCAAAAAAAATGTCGACGCCATCAGAACCAGTTTTTTTACGAAAATAATAAATAAGGAGGAAATGAAATGGAAATTTTTTTACACATTGGAATGGCTGAGGCTGACGACGCATTGGATGAAATGAGAGAGCATGGATTAGAATTTGAAACAGTATCAGTTGAGCAAGACATAGAAAATGGTTCTTGCATAGTTACAGCAACCGTAAATAATCTTTCTGAGTTTTTAGATACACTTAATGCAGTTAAAGGTGAGGATGAATATTCACTAGAGATGTTGCAGGCAATTACTGATGAAGATAATAATTGCCATTTTGAATACTAAAAAGTTATTACGAAATTAATCCGCTCTTTTCCCAAAAAGATTTCTTTGGCTCAAGGTCTTCAAAATCACCAGAGACTTTTTCCATATAAGCTTTCATAGCTGATTCCATATCAGAGGAGCTAATCAAAGCTGAATTCCATATAGCATGATAATCAAGTGCATCATCAACACTATTATCACGCGCATAATTGATTTGCTTTTTGATAACGCTCGTGACTAAGGGAGACTTTGATGCGATTTCTTCAGCAAGTTTAGTCGTTTCTTCCAATAGCTGATCATGATCTTGATAGACTTTTTCGACAAAGCCAAGTTGATGAGCTTCTGCAGAATCAAACTTTCTACCAGTATAGGCTAATTCTCTTACTGCACCCAAAGGCATTAGGGTGGGCAGTCTCTGAAGGGTGCCTACATCGGCTGCAATACCGATATCAACTTCAGCAATTTTATAAAAAGCATCAGTAGAGCAATAACGCATGTCACAAGCAGCAGCCATATCAATTGCACCTCCAACACAAGCGCCTTGAATTGCAGCAATTGTTGGCATGCGGCACTTTTCTAATGCAGTAAATGCACCTTGAAGCTCTAATAACTCATGATAAAAAACTTCTCTCACTCTTGAAGGATCTTTTTTCTTCTTTTCTGAACCATCACTAACAAAGTTACCTAAATCCATACCCGCACTAAAATGTTTACCTTCGCCCCGAAGAAGAATTACTCTTGCATCAGCATTTTTATCAATTGCTTTGATAATTTCCGGAAGCTCTTTCCAGAACAGCTTTGTCATGGTGTTAAGTTCATTACCACGAGACATAATAATGTGGGCAACACTATTAGATATCTCAGTTTTAAAGCATGTATAGTCATTCATTGATTGATCTCCTTCGTTTTAAGTTCTTTAACAGTTGTTAGCATTTCATCGATAAGATCAAAGGTTTTATGATGCGGCAGAACCACTTTTCGATCTCTAGATAGCAGCTTTAAACCTTTTTCTAGCTCGTTTAATTTTTCCTGTAACTCTTTTGACATAATTAGATACTTTGTTTAGACAAAAAATTATAATAGCACCTCAACATGAAAGCATCTTTAATTCACTTTTTCTTTTTAATATTTGCATTTAACTTCTCTGCAGATGACTTTAATCACGAAGAGCAACGCATGCTCTCAACACTTTATGTGCAAACTGCTGCTGAGCATCATGCCTCTGTGCTTCAAACTTTTAAGACAGCAACTAACCTGCTGCAAGAAGCCATCGATGATAAGTCATGGAATGCCTTGCCGAATCTTTCATCAACTAATCGAGATTTAGTCCCGGCAATTATCATAGATGTTGATGACACGGTGTTGGATAACTCACCCTATGAAGCGAGGCTTATTAAATCTGGACAATCTTATCCTTCAGGATGGGGAGATTGGTGTAATGAATCACAAGCAAAGCCTTTACCAGGTGTTCTGGAATTTCTTTTGCAAGCAGAGCAAATGGGCGTCAAGATTTTTTACGTAACCAATAGAAAATATGAATACGAAAAAGGGACGCTCGAGAATTTTAAAAAACTTGGTATTCCTGTTGAAGGTGATGAAGACTCGCTTTTGATGAGATATGAAAACGGTTGGGACTCAAATAAAACATCCAGAAGAGAGCTTATAGTTAAAAATCACAGAGTGATATTTCAAATCGGCGATAATCTTGGTGATTTTGTTGATCTTTCTCTGAGCCATCAATCACCTGAAAAGCGTGTCGACGTTGTTAAAGAATTTAATGATATGTGGGGCAAGTACTGGTTCATGATTGAAAATCCTACTTACGGTGACTGGGAAGGCGCTCTTTATAAATTTAACTTTGATAGATCAAATCAAGAAATCATTCAAATAAGAAATAATAAGTTGGATGAGGCCAGATGAAAAGAGTTTTAGTAATAGCAGCATTGCTTGCAATTTCTGCAATTTATTTTTTGCAATCCAATGACAAAGAAAAAGTAAAGATTGGATCATCAAGTAGCCCTGAAAGGCTTACTCAAAGAGATTTTCAAGGTCCTCCAAAAAAAATCATACTTCTTATTGGAGACGGGATGGGTCTTAATCATATACTTTTAGGTCGAATTGCATTTGGCGGTCCAGAGTTCAATATGGCAATGGATAGAATGCCAGTATTTGGAATTGTCACCACCCATTCAGTTGATGACTTATATACTGATTCAGCAGCAAGCGCCACCGCATGGAACACAGGATTTAAAACAAAAAATAGATTTGTTGGAGTGACCGCTGATAAAAAGCCTAAAAAAAATATTTCAGAAATTATCAAAGACTTTGGTTTTATTTCTGGCTTAGTAGCAACATCTTCAGTGACACATGCAACGCCGGCAGCTCAATATGCTCATACAGATAGTAGGTACAAGGAGGAGCTAATTGCTCAGCAATTAGAAGAGTCCGATATCCGAATAGCCCTAGGTGGAGGAATAGAGTTTTTCAAGCAGGAAAATAAACAAGATTTGTTTTTTATAAAAGATCTAAACGAATTAAAAAATATCAGCACAGATAATCGCGTCATAGGTCTATTTGCCCAAGATGGGATCGAAAGATTAGAAGGTCCATCACAATTTGCAATGACAAAAGCAGCACTAAATTTTTTATCCTCTGCAGCAAAGGATTGTAATAATTTTTTTCTTATGAGTGAGGGCAGTCAGATTGATTGGGAGTCACATGATAATAAGGTAGAAAAAATGCTAGTTGAATTAAAAGATTTCAATGAAACGATCAATTATGTATTGGATTATGCCGCATCCAGAGATGATACTTTGGTAATCGTCTCCTCAGATCATGAAACTGGAGGATTAGATGTTATCAAACAGTCTGGTGATGATGTTCTAATAGGTTGGACGAGTGGAAGTCACACACTTGCGCCAATTGGCATTTTTGCCTACGGACCAGGCGCTGAAAAGTTTTCTGGCAAGATTGATCAAACAGAAATATTTAAAATCATTACAGGACTAGCATTTGAGGCAAGCTGCTCAAGAGACCAATGAAACTAGATGATAATTTCTTTTTGCAAGCAGAACAGGTTTTGCGTGAAATTGAGCAAGAATGCTCAATAAAGATACTTGATATTTATAAATCTAATGAAATTTTGCAAGATAACAAATCAGACGGCTCTCCCGTTACAGCTGCAGACTTGGCTGCTAATGAAATTATTAAAAATAGACTTAACAATGACTTTTCGGATATCCCAGTACTTTCAGAGGAGCTCAAGTACCCAAAAAATGTTCCAGAAACTTTTTGGTTAGTTGATCCCCTTGATGGTACAAAAGAATTCATCAAAAAAACAAATCAGTTCACAGTAAATATTGCCTTGATTCATAAATCTGAATCAATTTTCGGAATGGTAAGCGCTCCAGCGATGAAAAAGATTTGGCTATCAACTAAAGCAAATATTGCCATAAAAACTCAAGAGTCAGTCTATGATCGCAAAATTAATGTAGCTACCAGTGCTAGCCATTCGACTGGCAATGACAGCAACTTTTTAAGCTTTCTTAAAAATAATGGAGTAGATGCCGAGCTAAAACCATTAGGTAGTTCTCTAAAGATCTGTTTAGCCGCAGATGGCGATGTGGATATTTATCCTAGATTTGGTCCAACAAGTGAGTGGGATATAGCTGCCGCTAATGCCGTACTTAGTTCTGCTGGAGGACTTTTAGTTGATTTAGAATCTCATCAAAAATTAGCTTACGGTAAGCAAGACTCTGTGATAAATCCTCGCTTTATAGCTATTAGCCCATATATAAATAGTACAGAGGTTCTAAAATTACTGGAAGAGTTTAATAAAACCTTGCTATAATTATGATATTATATAATTGAAACTTATAAGTATTTATACTAATATTTTATAATGGGTACAGAATTACAGAAAATTGAGTTATCTACGCCAGGTAAGGATATTGAATCCTATCTTTCTTCTGTGCATTCAATTCCAATACTGACTCCTGTTCAAGAGAGAGAATTAGCCCAAAAACTTTATGATAATGATGATCTTGATGCAGCTAGACAACTTGTATTGGCTCACTTACGTTTTGTAGTTCACATCTCAAGAACATATTCAGGATACGGCCTTCCTCTTGCAGACATTATTCAAGAAGGAAATGTAGGTTTAATGAAAGCAGTTGATCGATTTGATCCAAATAAAGGTGTAAGGCTTGTTTCATTTGCAGTTCATTGGATTAAGGCAGAAATTCATGAGTACATTTTAAAGAACTGGAGGCTCGTTAAAATAGCTACCACAAAAGCCCAAAGAAAATTGTTCTTTAATCTGCGAAGCAAAAAGAAGTCACTGGACTGGTTAACTAAAGATGAGGCAGAAAAAATAGCTGAAGATTTAAACGTCCAAGTTAAAGATGTTCTTCACATGGAGAATAGGTTGTCATCAAATGATTCATCGTTTGACGGGCCAGCAGACCATGATGATGAAAGTGACGTTATGGCTCCTTCACAGTATCTTGAAGATAAAAGATTTAGTCCAGAAGAAATTGTTGAAGCAGATGACTTTGACCAACATAACAAACATTTACTTTTTTCAGCACTTAAAGAGCTAGATGAAAGAAGTAAAGACATCATCAGCAGGAGATTTCTATCTGATGAGAAGGTTACACTTCACGATTTGGCAGATGAGTATGGAATCTCTGCTGAAAGAGTTAGACAAATCGAAAATGGCGCATTGAAAAAGTTGAAGTCTGCAATGTCGGATGCAGCCTAAATTATCAATTACTCTCAACGGAGAATCTACCACACTACCTTCAGACAAACTTCAAGATCTTTTGGATTCATTGAATCTTCAAAACAAAAGATATGCTGTTGAAATAAACAGAGAAATCATTCCAAAATCAAAACACTCATCCTATCAGTTGTCAGACAATGATAGAATCGAAATCGTCGAAGCAGTAGGTGGAGGATAATGGATAATATACTAAAAATAGGCACACATTCTTTTCAATCTCGTTTGATGGTTGGAACTGGTAAATATAAGGATTTTGAAGAAACTAAAAGTGCTATCTCTGTGTCTGGTGCTGAGGTAGTTACGGTTGCATTGCGCAGAACTAATATGGGTCAGAATAAAGATGAACCCAATCTGCTGGACTTCATTGATCCTAAAACCTGGACTATTCTTCCAAATACTGCTGGGTGTTTTAATGCTGAGGATGCAGTCAGAACATGCCAGCTTTCAAGAGAGCTTTTGGATGGAAAGGCCTTTGTAAAACTAGAGGTTCTTGGCGAGAAGAAAAATCTGTTTCCTCATATGTCGCAAACCATCGAGGCAGCAAGAATACTTATTGATGATGGCTTCGAGGTCCTTGTTTATTGTTCTGATGATCCAATTTTTTGTCAGGAGCTCGATGACATGGGTTGCGCAGCAGTTATGCCGCTTGCATCACCTATTGGCTCCGGTTTAGGGATAATTAATCCTTATAACATTGAAATTATCTTGGAAAATTCATCTAAGCCAATCATTGTTGATGCTGGTGTTGGTACAGCCTCAGATGCTGCAATAGCAATGGAACTAGGTTGTGATGGCATCTTGATGAATACTGCAATCGCACATGCCAAAAATCCTGTTTTGATGGCTGAAGCGATGAAGGAAGCAGTGTTATCAGGTCGCAAAGCTTTTCTTGCAGGCAGAATGCCTAAAAGAGAAACAGCTTCTCCATCATCGCCAACAACAAACCTAATTGAATAAACAAAAAAATATCTTCCAAGTTTTGTGAAGCGGTTGGGTAGAATTACAGCTGCACAAAAAGCAAATCTAAATGATTTAGATCTCCACAAGACAAAAATAAAAGACTTAAAAAACAAAAATGTTGTATTGGATATCGGATTTGGAAATGGTGAATACACTGCTGCTTATGCAAATGCTTTTCAAGAAAAACATTTAATTGCAACTGAGGTCTATTTATCTGGAATAGGAAGCCTGATAGGCTTAATTAATAAGTATAAAATCTCAAACATCAGCATCTTTGATGAAGATGTAAGGTTATTGATGGACCAAATGCCCAAGGAGTTTTTAGATTCGGTTAATATTTTATTTCCTGACCCTTGGCAAAAGGCAAAACACCATAAAAGACGACTCATTGGTGAAGATTTTTTGAATCAGTTGCACCCCTTACTAAAGCCTAATGCAAGAATTTTTGTACGAACTGACTGGGAAGACTATGCTGAACAAATTAGCGAATTAGCTGAAGTAATGAGTTCTCATTATAGATTAGAGAGAACACAAAATATTGAGTTTGAATTTGAGACGCGCTTTCATCAGCGCGCAATCAAAGAGGGCAGGGAGATAAGCAGTTTTTTATTTACAAAACTATGAAAATAAAGAAACTGCATCATCCAAAAATTTAAAACCTTTCTCAGTAGTCCCAAGCCTTCCCTTTTGAAAGTATCCCATATCAACTCCAATTTTATATTTTTCAATAAAACGCTCAGATAATTTAATTTGATTGGATGCTAGGTTTTTGTCATCTATACCTGACTTATTTCTTAAAATGTTGATAGCTAAATCAAAATCAAATTCTTTGCCCTCTAATTTTTCCATATGGATGGGTTTTGTATCATTGATGTAACTCTTTACTGAATTACGTTTTCTAAAACGATAATGAAAATTATCTTTATAAATTTTGCTGGATGCACCAGGCCCAATTCCCAAATAATCTCCATACTTCCAGTAATTTTGATTGTGAACAGACTTTGAATTTTTTTTTGACCAAGATGAAATTTCATACTGGTTAAAATTATTTTTAACCAAAAGATCTGAAGAAATTATTTCAGCTTTTTCAATTTCATTTTCATCTGGCAGTAAAGGTCTTTTTTTATAAAAAATAGTATTTGGTTCAATATTTAGTTGGTACAAAGAAAGATGATTTATCCCTGCATCAAGGAATATCTCCAGATCATTTTTTAGAGTTAGAGAATTTGAATTCGGACCTCCGTATATTAAGTCAATTGTTCCAATAAGTTCGCTTTCTGAAAGCAGCTCAAGAGCTTTTAATGAATCAGATGAATTATGATTTCTTCCCAAAGAGTCAAGGTACTGATTATCAAAGCTTTGAATCCCAACAGACACTCGATTAATGCCACTATCTTTTAATTCGGCAATGTAATCTGAAGTGAGATCTATGGGATTTGCTTCAAAACTTACCTCGCAATTCAAAACAACCTTAAATTTACTATGTAAGAAATTTAAAAAATCCTTTATGAAGGTTGTTGCAACCTTAGATGGCGTACCACCACCAAAATAGATTGACTTAAAGGCCCTTTGATTAATTAAAAGTTCGGATTCGTTAAGGTCATTTTTAAGTGCACTAAAAAGTTCTTTAACGGAATCATTCAAAGAGTCAGTCGTAACATTAAAGTCACAGTAGGGACATTTTTTATCACACCAGGGCAGATGAACATACAGCGACAGCTCTGGCAAATTATCCATTTATTTTAATCTATCTTTTAATGCTGCAAATGCTATTCCTCGATGACTTAGCTTTAATTTTGTTGGCGCATTTATGGAGGCAAAGGACTCGTTATAGCCATCAGGGTAGAACATATCATCATAGCCAAAACCTTGATCACCAATTGATTTTGTTTTAATTGTGCCATTTGACCTTCCTTCTACATACAGCGGAAGAGGATCATCTTTTGAAGTAATCATCACCAGCACACACACAAAATAAGCTGGCATTTCTTCGAAGCCCAGACGACGCATTTCACTTTTAAGTTTTTCTTTATTTTCGTCATCTGAAGCATCATTAGATGCATATCTTGCAGACTTTAATCCAGGCTCATTATTAAGGCCAGGCACTATCAGACCAGAGTCATCCGCTATAACACTATGATCTGTGAATTCAGCAACTCCCCTGGCCTTGAGGAGTGCATTTTCAAAAAAAGTTGAGCCAGTTTCATCAACTTCTAACTGGATTATTTCACTTTGGGGAATAATTTCGGCAGGGGACAGCAGAGTTTTAAATTCATTAATTTTACCTTTGTTATTTGATGCGATAACAAAGACATCATTAGGCTCCAATTAAATAAACTCCTTCAGCAGCTAACAGATTTCCTCTTTTGAGTTTTTTTAAAGGTTTTCCATGATCATTGAGATAGATTTTTTCTAGGATCTTTAAATTCAGCTCAGCACAGAGCTCCTCAAAATCTTTAATAGTACACAGGTGGATATTTTTTGTTTCATACCATTTTGATGGCAATCTTGAAGAAACAGGCATTCTTCCTGCCATCATTAGCAGTCTAATTTTCCAATAACCAAAATTAGGTATTGAAACCACACAGGTGGTTGCGACATCCAACAAATCAATCAAAGCACTTTTTGGATTTCTGAGGCATTGTATGGAGCTAGCCATGATGGCTGCATCAAAACCAAGATGTTTAAAATCTTTCAGACCATCATCCAAATCATGCTGAATTACAGGAACATTATTTTCGATGCATTTTTCTATTTTTTCTAAATCATTCTCAACCCCGAAACCATTTACACTTTTTGTATTCATGAGATCTCTAAGCAGTGAGCCATCACCGCAGCCAAGGTCAATAACCTTGCTTTCGTTCTTGATCCAATTATTTAAATAAGCAGAGTCCATAATTACGAGCCCAAGAAGGTTTTTAGTATTTTTGAATACTCAGGCGAAGCAAACAAAAAACTGTCATGCCCATAAGAGCCTTCTAACTCAATAAAGGAACTTTCTACATTAGAAAGAATGCAATCTTTTTGTAAGCGTCGGCTATGCCAGCTTGGGAATAACCAGTCCGAAGTAAAACTAATAATAAGCAGTTTTGATTTAATTCTTTCCAACGCCTTGCTCATATTCCCCTCAAATTGATCAGCCAAATTATATTCATCCATCGCCTTTGTCATCAGAATGTAGGAATTGGCGTCAAAAAATTCAGAAAACTGATCTCCTTTATATTGCAAGTAATTTTCAATTTCGAAATTAACTTCTTCGGCAACTTTGGTACCAGGTGCTTGTTTTTTTCTTCCAAACCTTCTTTGGATATTAGTCTCTGACAGGTAAGTAATATGTCCCAGCATCCTCGCAGTTTTTAAGCCTTCTTTAGGCGTTGTGTTATATGAAATATATTCACCATTGTTAAAGGAAGAGTCTTTTCTGATTATTTGGCGTGCAACCTCATTGAGCGCAATGTTTTGAGGAGAAGTTTGTGCAGTGGCTGCAATTACTGCTGCTCTCTTAATTTTTTCTGGGTAGGATACTGCCCACTGAAGGGCTTGCATGCCACCTAAACTTCCTCCCGCAACCATTTCCCAACAATCAATTTCTAATTCATCCATCAAAAGTTTTTGTGAATTAACCCAATCCAAAACACAAACATCAGGAAATTTTGAGCTATAAGGCTCACTTGTTTCCATGCTTATGGATTTTGGCCCAGAAGATCCATAGCAACTCCCTAAGTTATTGACTGACACCACAAAATATCTTTCGGTGTCAATTGCTTTACCCGGCCCAATAATTTCATCCCACCAACCAGTTTTATTTCCATCACTAGTCAAACCTGCTGCTTCATGACTTCCAGAAAAGGCATGACAAACTAAAACAGCATTAGATTTATCTGCATTGATTTCCCCATATGTTTCGTATACGAGTTCGATCGAAGGAAGCGTTTTATTGCAAGCGAATTTAAAATTTAGATCGGATTTAAAGACGGCACTATTTTTTTTCACAGCAGGGGACCTGACAGACTTTTAATTAAACTGATCAATACTGAGTTCACCAAGTTTAAGAGCAACAAACCAATAATAGGTGAGAAATCTAAGCCTCCCATTGATGGCAGATATTTTCTAATGGGACTAAGTACCGCATCAGAAAGACTATTAACCAACTCTGCAATGGGATGTTGATTCATGGGCGCTACCCAACTAAGGATGACCGATCCAATTACAGCGTAAAACATTATCCTAAATAGAAAATTTACAACATCCACAAAAGAAAGAATCGATATAAATATCAAAGAATAATCATCTGAATAGGCAACAAATAGGCCAACTATTCTTAGGCCCAAAGCAAACAGCAAACTTGAAAGTAAAGGATTTCCTAATGGCAATACTAAACTTGAAACAGGCTCTACTTTTGTTGCTAAAAAGTTAACCACAGGGTTGTAAAAATTTACTCTAGTGATTCTAAATAGGAATGAAAACAGGAATAAGTAACTTAAAAACATTGTAATTAGCACAACAAAGAAGCTGTATTCAATATTCATTTTGTATTTCCTTTGACCTTTTCTCAGCAGCCTTAAATGCAGACTTAAAGACGTTACTAATTTTATTTTTCTTGAGAGCTTTTAATCCGCTGTAAGTAGTGCCTTTTGGCGACATAATTTTTTTTATGGACGGCTCAATGCCTTTATTTAATTCAATATGTTGAGCGATGCTAGATACAAACATAGCTAAATTTTTTGAGGTAGCATTTTTATTTTTTGAAAACTTTAATAGTTTTTCATCATACTGCTTTAAAGCCTCCATTATGTAAGCTTGTCCGCTACCCACAACAGCAGTAAATTCGTGAAGATCATTTTCTGATGATAGCTCAATTGTAGAGCCCATTTTATTTAGGAGGGGAATTAATTTTTTTGTTTGTTTTTTTTGTTTATCTGCCAAGAAAATAGCAGTAATACTTTTACCAAATTCTGCACTTGTAGTCGGCATTATTCTTATAATCTTCTCCGAATTTGATAATATTTTAAGCTTCTGAGATGAAATTCCTGCAACTACAGAAACAAGGGTAGTATTCCCCCAATCAATTCTAGACCCCTGAATGGCATTTTTAACATCTGCAGGCTTTACACATAAAAAGATAAAGTCAAATTTAGCTGAATTTGCCTCGCTTACATCTAGTCTTTTAATTGAATTTTTTTTATAAAATTTTTTCTTTTTTTTGTTTCTGGTTAGAACGGTAATAGAGGCAGGCTTAAATCCGCTATCAAGCAAACCCACAATCATGGCTTGCGCAATATTTCCACAACCCAAGAAACCAACATTCATTCTCTTTTACCAAAAATATTTTCGCCTACTCTTATCAGATTAGAGCCATATTTTAATGCAATTGGATAGTCATGCGATGTGCCAAATGAAAAAGTATCAAATTTCTTAAAGTCAGAGCTGATGGTTTCGATCACTTCTTTTATTCTCTCCATCGACTTATTCTTTTCATTTGCAGACTTAGTTAAGCTCGGCATGAACATCAGCCCACGAAGTCTCAAATTAGGACAATGCTCTTCAATAAATTTTGCTAGGGGATGAACATCGCTTATTTGCACGCCGGATTTAGATACTTCATTATCAATATTCACTTGGATTAGAACATTAATAGATTTATTTAAATCAAAACAATGTTTGTCTAACCTTTCTGCAATTTTAATTCTTTCTACAGAGTGCACCCAATTTGAAAAAGATGCTATTGTTTTTGTTTTATTGCTTTGAATTGGACCAATAAAGTGCCATATAGCATTGGCATTAATAGATTGAGCTTTTTCTGCCAGCTCAGCAGCATAGTTTTCTCCAAAATTGTTTATCCCCTGATTTAATGCAGCCAAAATGTGATCTTTAGATTTCTTTTTTGAGACCGCAACAATGATTGGCTCTGATTGAGTTGCAGATGAAATATTAGCCTTAAGGCTTTCAACATTATTTTTTATTAATTCTTCGAGCATCTTTGTCGGATCAATGGTGATCTTCCTGACTTTATGAGAATTTCTCTGGCATTGTTTACGGCAGATTTACTATCATATGGGCCAGACATTAACCTATAGTAGGCTTTGCCAGGTTCTTTGGAGCTAAAATAATTATTAATGTATGGCTGCAAGCCGAGTTTTAGAATATTGGTAAGTTCTTCCTGTGCGTAAATTTTTCTTCCATATGTCTCTATCTGTAATATGTAGTTACATTCCTCATTTGATCTATCCAGGTCTTCCGTATAAATCCAGTCCTCTTTAAGACCAACTGGATAGGAGAATTCAATATTTGAAGTTATATCAAGCCCCGCTATTTTTTTTACATCAGTATTCATACTACTAATAAGAACAAATGCACCAAGCGCTGAGAAGATTGCAAGGGTAAGCCCTGTTTTTAAGCTAAAGGGATTTTTAAATGATTTTTTTGTAATAAATTTTTGATTTACTGATTTATTTTTTTTTGAACTGTTTTTGCTATTTATACGCTTGGCAAAATCCTTCATATTACATTTTGTCCATTGCACTAATTCCAAGTAAATCTAGGGATTTTGAAAAAATCTTTTTCACATTACTCAAGACAAACATAATATCATTTTGCGTTTTTACGTCAGATTTTAAAATGTTGTGATCATTATAAAATTGATGAAATTGATGAGCTAAGTCTTTTAAATAAAAAATGATGAGGTGAGGTTGTAGGTTTTCAACAGCGCTATCAATAATCTCATCAAATTTAAGTGATTTGAGTATTAATCTATCGCAAAGGTAGAACTTGGTTGATATAAACTCTGAAGGTAGACCATCATTATTTAATAAGTACTTTTGTTCCAAAGAAGAAATCCTTGCATGCGCATACTGAATGTAAAAATAAATATTTTCTTTATTTTCTTCTGTTGCCAGTGATAAATCAAAATCAAGATGTTGATCAGCCTGTTTAGACAAATAATAAAACCTAGAAACATCCGTACCCAGCTTTTCAATCAAATCCGACAGCTTATAAAACTCTCCTGATCTGGTAGACATTTTTACCTTTTTTCCATCTTCAAAAAGATTAGCAAATTGCACTAATTGAACTCTTAATCTTTCTTTTGAATAACCCATAGATTCAATGGATGACTCAATTCTTTTGATGTAACCATGATGATCTGAGCCCCAAACATTAACGATAATATCAAAGTTTCTATCAAGTTTATTTTTATGATATGCAACGTCGGATGCCAAATATGTGCCCCGCCCATCTTCTCTAACTAATACCCTATCTTTATCATCACCATGATTGGTCGATTGAAGCCATAATGCTCCATCTTTTTCATAACCATTGTGCTCTTTTACAGTTTCTATGGCTTTTCCTAGCAGAGAATTTTTGTCTTTAATGTCACCAAGGCTAGATTCATAAAACCAATGTTCATGGAAGACATTAAATTTTTGCAGATCATCTTTGATTGATTTAATCACATAAGCCAACCCAATTTCCCTTGATTCAGCCCATAGATCTGGACTCTCTTTTTTAAAAATTTCAATCAAGTCATCAATTTGCTGTTCAGGATCATTTTTACTTAGCCCTAATTCATCAATAATAAAATTTTTAAAAAGTTCAGGATTAATTTTGGCTGCAATATCATTGACATATTCTGCCTTGTACGCAGATTCTGGAAAGTCCTCATTACTGAATAAGTTATTTCCTCTTAGGATTATGCTGCAAGTTAGAATATCAATTTGTCTGCCAGCATCATTTACATAATACTCACCTGTAGCATCATGACCTTTAAAATTAAGTAATCTTATTATTGCATCTCCATAAGCAGCACCTCGTCCATGCCCAACATGGAGTGGCCCAGTAGGATTTGCTGAAACGAATTCAACTTGTATCTTCTGTTTATCTTTTTCTGGAACTTGATTTGAGAATTGAACGCATTCACATAAAAGGTTTAAAAATACTTCTTGCTCAAAAAAGATATTGATGAACCCTGGTCCGGCAATTTCAATTTTATTAATAGATTGATCTTCTAAAAGACTCTTTTTTATAAATTCTGCAATCTCTATTGGATTCTTTTTTACAACTCCCGCACCAACCATTGCAACATTTGTTGTTAAGTGACCCTTTTCTAGATTATCCGAAAATGAAACCTTCGAATTTTTAATAATTTGATTTGTTAATTGATCCTCAAGCTCTAGATCAGATAGTCTCTTGTAAATAAGCGCACTAATCTTTGCAATCATTATTTTCTTCCGGCATATTCACTGGTTCTCGTGTCAACCTTGATAGTTTCACCTTCTTCAACAAAAAGAGGTACTTGAATTGAAACTCCGGTCTCTAGTTTTGCAGGCTTTGTAGCTCCTGATACGGTATCCCCTTTCACTCCTGGCTCTGAACTGGCAATTTTTAATTCTACAAATGGAGGCACTTCTATACTTATAGGCGATCCATTCCAGCTGATTACCTCACAAGCCTCTTGGCCAATTAACCATTGTTTTGCATCAAGCATAATATCTTTATTGACGGTAATTTGATCGAAGTTTTCTTGATCCATGAAGTGCCAATTCTCACCATCTGAATATAGATATGTCATCTCTTTTGCAATAACATCTGCTTGATCAACGCTCTCACCAGATTTAAAGGTTTTATCGATAACTTTGCCAGTTAATAGGTTTCTATATTTAACTCTCATTACAGCTTGACCCTTGCCAGGCTTATGAAACTCATGATCAAGTATTGAGCAAGGTGCGCCATTGAGTATAATCTTTAATCCGTTTTTAAATTGATTAGTTGAGATTTTAGTCATATCTATGCGGTTTAATTAAAAAAGGTTTTACCATGAAGAGATTTTATACGTTTTTAGCAAGTTTATTACTAATTGTAGCTTGCTCAGATACAAATTTATCCACTTATACAGAAGCTGACGCATTAGAGTTTTTAGAACGAATTGAGAAAGAGGATGAGACGCTTGGACCTATAGCGAGTTCAGCTTATTGGATCGGCTCTAATTTTATTACTTACGATTCACAAAAAATAGTTTCTGACTTTGGCATGAGATTGCAACTTTTATCTTTGGAGAGAGCGAGGGAAGCATCTTTATTTAATAATTCTGAACTATCTGATACAACCAGAAGGAAGCTGGATTTAATAAAAGGCTCATTTGTAATGCCATCGCCTTATGATAGTGACCTTGCCAAAGAATTGTCAGATTTATCAACTGAACTAGAAGCAATGTACGGAACTGGCTCACATTGTTTTGAGGATGGAGAATGTTATGACCTTGAGGGCTTTGAAAATGTGATTGATAACTCCAGAGACAAAGATGCTTTATTGAAAGCTTGGACCGGCTGGAGAGAAATTGGCAAACCCATGAAAGAAAAGTACCTCAGAATGGTAGAAATAGGCAATCAAGGTGCAGAAGATTTAGGATACACCGGTCTTCTTGATTTATGGTTTAGTAAATATGATATGCCGGTTGAAGATTTTCAGAATGAGACTGAGAGGGTATGGCAAGAATTAAAGCCCTTATATGATTCCCTTCAGTGCCATGTCAAAAACAAGCTAACTGAATATTATGGTCCTGACATAATGCCAGGCGATGGAACTATTCCAGCACATATTTTAGGAAATATGTGGGGTCAATCATGGATAAATATTTATGATCTTGTTTATAAGCCTGCTGGAGATGATTCTGCCATTGATTTAACTGCTATCATAAATGAAAGAAATCTTGATGAGATAGAGATGGTAGAAATAGCTGAAAACTTTTTTTTATCATTGGGGTTTGATGAGCTTTCAGATACTTTTTGGGACAGATCACTTTTTGTAAAACCAAAGGATCGCGATGTTGTATGTCATGCATCAGCTTGGAATCTTGATTCTAATGAAGATCTAAGGATTAAAATGTGCATTGATAGAAATGCTGAAGATTTCACAACAATTCACCATGAATTAGGACATATATTTTATTATCAAGCTTACAATCATCTTCCTAGTGTATTTGAGGGAGGGGCTAATGATGGCTTCCATGAAGCAGTTGGAGACTTACTTGCTCTTTCGATAACACCTGATTATCTTGAAAGAATTGGCTTTATTTCAAAAGAAGAAGCTATTGCAGCAAATAGCGATTCTATAGCTTTATTAATGCAGCAAGCTCTAGATGGTGTTGTAGGAGTTCCATGGACATTAATGCTTGATAGATGGAGGGGAGGTGTTTTTGAAGGGACAACTAGTGATGGACAACTTAATTCTAGCTGGTGGGATCTTAGAAGAGAGTATCAAGGTATAACATCTCCAGCTCAAAGACCCTTAAATGCATTCGATCCAGGAGCCAAATACCATATTCCTGGTAATACACCTTATACAAGATATTATCTTGCTAGGATAATGCAATATCAGTTCCATGAAGCCCTGTGTAAAAAAATCGGATTTCAGGGACCACTGCATCAGTGTTCTATTTATAACAGTAAAATTGCTGGGGAAAGCTTAAGAGATATGCTTAGCTTAGGACAAAGTGTTCCCTGGCAAGATGCATTTGAAAAAATAACAGGAACAAGGTCTTTAAGTGGAACCTCAATGCTAAACTACTACATGCCACTAAAAGAATGGCTTGATGAGCAAAATGATGGGTTCGAATGTGGCTGGGAGTAAATTATGATTAATATAGTAATAACCCTTGGGGTTGTAATTTTTGCACTACTATTTTCATGGATGATTTCTGGTGAATCATTGATTTTAAATGATCATCCAGCATTGATTTTACTTTTTGGATTGTCGTTCCTCATCCAGTGGATAGCATATATCCCATCTGTAATTTTAAAAACAGAAAAGTTTTATGATCTTACAGGCAGTATCACCTATATAACTTTAGTGTTGATATCTATTTACTTAGCCTCATTAATTAACGTTCTATCGATAACAAAAATTATTATCGCTGGAGCAATAATCATTTGGGCTCTTAGGCTAGGCTCATTTTTATTCATGAGAATTCATAAAGCTGGAGAGGATAAAAGATTTGCTGATATCAAAGTTAATCCACCTCGATTACTAATGACGTGGACTTTGCAAGGATTATGGGTATGCATATGCTCGGCATCTGCACTGGTTGCGCTAACAAGCACTATGATGCTTGATATCTCAGCTATTTTTACGGCCGGTTTAGTTTTATTTATTATTGGGTTTCTTTTGGAGGTAATCGCTGATAACCAAAAAACTAAATTCAATTCCTTGCCTGAAAACAAAGATAAATTTATCAACGTTGGCTTATGGTCAAGATCTAGACACCCAAATTATTTTGGTGAGTTTTTGGTATGGGCGGGAATTAGCATAATGTCCGTTGAATACATGTCAGGACTTTCTTATGCAGCATTAATATCGCCTGTCTTTTCTTATTTGCTCATTAATTACGTAAGTGGGGTAAGAATGCTCGAAAATAAAGCAAGAAAGAAGTGGGGGCATTTAGACTCATATAAAGAATATTTGGCAAAAACACCAAAATTTATGCCAAAGTTGTTCTAAAATAGCATTAAGTTATAGAATTAAAATAAATAGAAGATTAAGAGAAGGTAAAGCAGTTGAAATTATATTTTGTCATTACAATGTCTTCTGTTAGTATTAATTTTCTCGAATCACAAGGGGTCTAATATGTTACGTACTAAATTAGTAATTGCTGGGATCTTTTGCGCATCGCTCACCGCCTCAGAAATGGAGTTGGTTTTAGATGTAGGCAAGGATAACACCAATTTATCAGCACAATCTCAAGCTAAAATCGATTCAACTGAGAGCGATACTGACAAGATTGTTAATGAATACAAGGTTGTCTCAAAGCAAGTTGAAGGTTTAAAACTATACAATGCTCAGAAGAGAATCCAAATTCAAGCGCAGCTTGATCTAATGGATAAATATGATGAGCAACTTGTTCAAGTTGTAATCATGCAAAGACAAATACCACCACTAGCTCAAAGAATGCTAGAAGGTTTAGAGAAGTACGTAAACTTAGACACACCTTTTCATATCGAGGAAAGAAGACAGAGAATCGACTTGGTAAGAAGCTCACTTTCTAACCCCAAGGTGACAGCTTCAGAGCAAGTAAGACAGATCTTAGAAGCTTTTAACATCGAGGCTGAATACGGAAGAAAGCTTGATGCTTATGAAGAAACAATAGTCTTAGACAATCAAGAAATTGTAGTGAATATTCTCAGAGTGGGCAGATTAGGCATGTTCTATCAGACTAAAGATGGAAGAGATACTGGTTATTGGGATCCAGAACTAGGTTCATGGGAATCATTACCAGGAGGTTACCGAACTCAAGTAAGAGACGGAATTAGAATGGCCAAGAAAGAAGCTCCTATCGACATGCTGGTGTTACCAGTAAAAATGGGAGGTAATTCCTAATGAAAAATCTATATTTAATACCGCTTCTAATAGCATTTTTACTATCTATACCTTTTGTAGCACAAGAGACGGATGCCGAAGGCGAGCCAACCACGATTCAAGGATTGCTCCAGTTAGTCCAAGAGGGCAGAACAACTGAGCAAAATGAAAATACAAAGCGTGAGCAGACATTCCTTGCTGAAAAGAGCAAACAAGCATCTATCTTAGCTGCAGAAAAAAGAGAACTAGCTAGGCAAGAGAGGATAGCTGACCAATTAGAAGCTGAATACAAGAAAAATGAAGAAATTTTAAAGGTAAAAGAAGAAGCATATAAAAAAGAGCTGGGTTCTTTGGTTGAGCTTTTTGGACACCTTCAAAGTACAGCTGGTGAGGCAAGTTCATTATTCTCTGAATCTTTAACTGCTGCTGAGTATGGAAGAGAGAGGGAAACGTTCCTAAATGAGCTGGCTAAGAAGATGTCTGATGCCACTGAACTTCCAACTATTACAGAACTTGAAAGACTTTGGTTTGAGTTGCAAAGAGAAATGGTTGCTGGATCAGAAGTTACTAGGTTTACTACTAGTGTTATTGGTCTCGATGGAGAAAGTACTAATTGCGATGTAGTAAGGGTGGGGCTTTACAATGCAATCTGTGATGGCAAGTATTTAGAATACGTTGCATCAAAAGGCCAATATGCCTTTCTTCCAAAACAACCTGAAAGAAAATATAGAGGCGGTGCTGGTGATATTTCTGACGCATCAGCTGGTGAAATCATTAAATTTGGTGTTGACCCAACAGGGCCTGCAGGCGGAAGCTTATTGGCTAATTTGATTCTTGCACCGAGTTTACTTGAGAGAATTAATCAGGGTAGAGAGGTAGGATATATCATTATATTTGTAGGTTTCTTTGGTGTAGTTATTGCTTTTTGGAAACTCTATCAACTTTATATGATGGGAAGAGCTGTTAAAGCTCAATCATCCTCCAAGAAACCTAATGCTAATAACCCATTAGGCAGAGTTATGAAAGTCGGTAATGATAATCTTGATAAAGATATTGAAACACTAGAACTCAAGCTTGCAGAAGCAATTATGTCTGAAAGGCCTGCAATTGAGAGAGGCATCAATGTTGTGAAAATCATATCAGTTGTAGCTCCCTTAGCAGGACTGTTAGGTACTGTTACAGGTATGATTGTTACTTTCCAACAAATTACGTTATTTGGAACCGGTGATCCTAAGATCATGGCAGGAGGTATATCACAAGCACTTGTTACTACTGTACTTGGTCTTGTTGTGGCAATACCAACAACCTTACTGCATTCATTTGCTAACTCCTCTGCAAGAGGAATTATCAATGTGCTAGAGGAACAGAGTACTGGGATTGTTGCAGAGCATTCAGAAAATAAATAATTAAATGTACGCTATTTTCGAAGCATTTGATTCTCTCAATGACTTTATGTCAGCTGGGGGAATGGTACTTTGGTTAATAGCGTTTTTAGCTCTTTTCATGTGGGCACTTATTTTAGAAAGAATTTGGTACTTTAACTCAGGACATAAAGAGTTTATGAAGCCCCTAGTTAAAAAGTGGAATGGGATTTCTGACCACTCTAGCTGGAAAGCATCACAAATTAAAGATAAGTTGAGGTCCGAAGCTAAAGAAGAGATCAATAAGCATATGTC
Source organism: uncultured SAR86 cluster bacterium (assembly GCA_902623535.1). Lineage (GTDB taxonomy): Bacteria > Pseudomonadota > Gammaproteobacteria > Magnimaribacterales > D2472 > MED-G82. The sequence continues at coordinate 34,773 of CACNUA010000009.1, forward strand.
TCTGATTCAAACATGTGTTGCTCTCGCTCCATTATTTGGATTGCTTGGAACCGTAACCGGAATGATTGAGGTATTCCAGGTTATGGCTTTTACAGGCGGGGGAGATGCAAGATCAATGGCGGGTGGTGTCTCTAAGGCAACCCTTCCAACGATGGCTGGCATGACAACAGCACTTTCTGGAGTTTTTGCTACAATTTATTTGAATGCAGCAAAAAATAATGAAGAAATCCATCTCAAAGAAATTATTAAAAACTAATAGGAGTTTATTGTGAGAAGAAATGCAATATCATCAGCCGTTCAAGAAGAAGAAAGTGAAATTAATCTAACTCCAATGCTTGATGTTGTTTTCATCATGCTTATCTTTTTTATTGTTACAGCAAACTTTATTAAAGAACCAGGTTTAGAAATCAACCGTCCAGATGCTGAAACTTCCGAAGTTCAAGAAAATGCAGCTATCTTAATTGCCGTTGGGCCTACAGGTGAAATCTGGATGGACGGAAGAAGAATCGATGCAAGACAAGTAAAGGCTAACGTTGTAAAACTTCTTGCAGATAATCCACAAGGGTCAGTAGTTATTCAGGCTGATGAAAAAGCAATGGCTGATACAATTATTCAAGTAATGGACGGAGCACGTGATGCAGGAGTGTTCAACATATCGCTTGCATCTGAACCAAAATAACATCATGGATGGAGTGCTGAAGTCGATTACAGATCCTTTAAATAAAGCACTTGCACCTTTATATGACCTAATAAATAAGGCTTTTGAATATAACAAGTTTCTAGCTGGAGGTGCTTTAGCTACATTCATTACTGTTGCGTTATTTTTTCTCATGGTTGCGTTGATATCTCTTGGTGATACGGGTATTAAAACGGATAATTCTAGAAAACTAGCTGATGTCATAATGCCTGAAAGAGATATTGATACTCTGTTTGACGATTTTGAAAAACCTGAAGAACCTGAAGAACAGCCCGAGGACATAGCTCAACCAGAATTAGATTTATCACCAGTTGATAATGTTCAAGTTGCAATGCCAAAGCCAAAAGCAAACTTTACAGCCGGAAGTGGATTTTTTCGGGACGGAGAGTATATTCCGTTATTTAAGGTCACACCTATTTATCCAAGACGAGCACAAGAAAGAGGTATCATGGGATATTCAATTGTTGCTTTCACCATAACGGAAACAGGAACCGTTGAAAATGTTGAATCACTTGAAGGTGCTTGTGGAGATCCAAGGGATCCTGACACCGAATATAGACCATGCTCAATTTTTAATAGCTCAGCAAAACGTGCGGCACTTAAATTAAAGTACAAACCTAAAATTGTAGATGGAAAAGCAGTTCCGGTTCCTGATGTACCACATAAATTTACATTTATTTTAGAGGATGACTAACATGAGAAACTTTACAAGCATTGTCTTTGTAGCCTCTTTGCTAATTACAGCTCCACTATCTTTTGACCTCAATGCTCAAGCAGGCACACAAAAGAATCAGAATGATGACATGAAGCAAAAATACCGAAAAGCTCGTGTACTCCAAAGCAGCACTGCTAAAAAGATTACTAAAGTTGTCGATGCCTTAGAAAGAGTTAATGAGGAAGGAAAAGAGGATCCCGACTGGGTTACCGTCAGAGTAATATTGAATGACCTGCTAGCCAATAAAGATGAGCTTAAAAGCTATGACAGATCAGTCATGTGGAACTACTGGGGATACGTATATTTTAGTGATGAGGATTATGACAGTGCGATGTATGCCTACGAACAACTCCTCCAA
>CACNUA010000010.1 GCA_902623535.1 uncultured SAR86 cluster bacterium
CTGAGGCTGAAAACTGTGATCTTATTGGTTTATCAGGTTTGATCACTCCCTCATTAGATGAAATGGTTGGAGTTGCAAAGGAGATGGAAAGGAGAAATCTAAAGATTCCACTTCTTATTGGTGGGGCTACCACAAGCCCTGCACATACTTCAGTAAAAATAGATCCAGAATATAGCGGTTCAGTTGTCTATGTTAAGGATGCTTCAAGATCTGTAGGGGTTGCGCAAAAATTGATGAACCAACCAGATGAATATAAACAAGAATTAGATAAAGCCCATGCTAATAAAAGAGAGGCTTTCGCTTCAAGAAAAGCATCTCCCCTTAGACCTTATGATGATGCACAGGCAAGAAGACCAAAAATAGATATGTCATTAAAAACTGAAGCGCCTCTTAAGCTAGGTATATCTGAATTAAATCCATCGCTCGAAGAGTTACAAGATTACATAGATTGGATGCCTTATTTTAATGCATGGGAGTTTAGCGGAAGGTTTCCTGATTTGTTAAGCGACCCCTCAAAGGGTCCAGAAGCCAGAAAGTTGTGGAAAGACACTCAAATAATTCTTGAAAGATTAATTAAAGAAAAATGGCTAAGCCCTAAGGGAATTATTGGACTGTTTCCTGCAAGATCTTTAGGGGATGCAATTGGAGTTACAAAAACTGATGGTTCGAATGAGGAAGCTATTTTGCATTGCCTGAGACAACAAAAATCTAGAGATGATCTTGATTCATTTTCTTTGGCAGATTTTGTTGATACAAATAACGATTTTATAGGAGCTTTTGCGGTGACAGCTGGACATGGCATTGATAAATATATTGAAGATTTTGAAAAGGATCTAGATGATTATAATTCAATCATTTTAAAAGCTTTGGCTGATCGTTTTGCTGAAGCCTTTGCTGAATATGCTCATCATAAAGTTAGGACTGATTTTTGGGGATATGCAGCTAAGGAATCGTTGGATAATGAGGCTTTTATAAAAGAAGAATACCAAGGCATACGTCCTGCTCCAGGATACCCATCATGTCCCGATCATCGTCTTAAAAATGATATTTGGGATTTATTAGATGTTGAGAAAAAAATTAATATATCTCTTACAGATTCTCTAGCAATGTTGCCAACTGCAAGCGTTAGTGGGTTATATTTTTCTCACCCCCAATCTCGCTATTTTCAACTAGGCAGGATAGATAAAGATCAGGTTGAGGCCTACTCAAATTCGAGAGGGGAAAGCATTGATGAAAATGAAACTTGGCTCTCACCAGTTTTAGGTTATTAAACAAAAAATTTTGGAGAAATTTTATGAACATAAGATTTGTATCTTTTAGTTTTTTGGCTCTATTGCTTTCATCAATTATGAAAGCAGAAATTGATGAAACAATTGTAGCTGCATCTTTGTTTCCAGTAAGTATTGATGATTCTGCAAATTCAATAAATGTTATATCAGCCGAAGATATTGAGAATACTCCTCACTTAAATCTTGCAGATTTACTTAGAGATCTTCCTGGCATATCTGTTAGTCAAAGCGGTGTTCTAGGATCTCAAATTCAGGTTAGAGTAAGAGGGAGTGAGGCAAATCATCTTCTTGTTCTTGTTGATGGAGTTGAAGTTAATAATGCTTCCCAGAATGACGAATTTAATTGGGGAAACATCATTCCAACTGATATCGAAAAAATCGAAGTTATTCGCGGACCACAAAGTTCAATGTTTGGAAGCGATGCCATGGCTGGAGTTGTTAATATCATCACAAAACGTGCAACAACTTCCAAAAGTACAAATGTTTTCTCAGAGCTAGGCAGCTTTAATTCTCATAAGTATGGATTTAGTAATGGGGCGTCAAAAAGCAATTTTGATTTCCGTTTTGGAGCTACAAAATTTAAGACAGATGGTGCGAATATTTCTAGGTTTGGAAATGAAAAAGATGGATACAAAAATGATTCCCTAAACTTTAAATCAAATTTAAAAATTAGTAATAGTTCTGAGCTTTCACTTATAGGAAGCTACAGTTCGGGTAATAATGAATATGATGCTGATATAGATTTCGATGGTTTGGTGGATGATCAAGATAAATATGCTAAATTCAAAAATCATCACTTTGGTTTTAAATATAATTATCTTAATTCAGAGGGTAATTTAAGCCATCAGGTTTTAATTTCAGAATCAAACAATCAGAGCTCTGACTTTACTAATGATATCTTTGATACAAGAGTAAAGTCCTCAAAAAATCAGATTAGATCTGTTAGCACTCTTTTTTGGAATAACTCCAATCAACGTATTTCATTATTACTTGAGCATGAGAATGAGGATTTTAAGCAACAGGGCCCGATTAATGATTACGGAATTTATGGCATCTTTGACCCTAATCAGCAACGTACAAGAAAAACTGAAAGCGCATCAATTGAATACAGAACTAAACTTGATCAAGGGTCTATTTTTGCAGTGAGCTCGCGCTACGATAAGAATTCTCAATTTAAAAATGGAACTACTGCAAAAGCAGAATTGATTGTAACCTTATCTAAATCATTAAAATTAAGAGGTAGCTATGGCACGGCCATAAAGAATCCAACTTTCACTGAGCGTTTTGGCTACTACACCAATTTTATTGGTAATCCAGATTTACAGCCGGAGTATTCAAAAAATTTAGATCTTGGATTTGATTTTGATTTGCAAAATTACAACAGTTTATTTTCAGCTACATTATTTAAATCTAGATTGGTTGATGAGATTAATGGAAATTTCTTAGATCCAGTTACTTTTGGCTATACAGCCATTAACTTGGAAGGTAAGAGTCTTAGAGAAGGAGTCGAGTTGAATTTTTCTAGAAAGCTTTCTGAGAGATTTAAAATTAATGGATCCTATACCTATACTGATTCCATCGAACCTAACTCAAACAGGATATACGTTGATGAACTTAGAAGACCAAAGCATATTTCAAGCCTTAATATAAATTGGAATTCATCCAATAGATTGTTTCTGACCGCTAATATTAGGCACAGAAGTTCACAAATTGATATAGTCTTTCCTAATAGAGTCGCCTTACCTGAAGTTACACTACTGAATATAAACGCAAAATATAAATTGAAAAATAAATTTATCATCAACTTCCAACTTAATAATTTGCTTGATAAGTCATACGAAGAAGTTTATGGGTATAGAGCTTTAGGCTTTTCAGCACATCTTGGAATAAGGTATCAATTTTAGGAAAGGGCAATTGAAAAACAAAGGTCACACTTCTCATAAAACTAAAATGGAAAAGCTCAAAAAAAATGTTGATGCTTCAATATCTGCAGCTACTATTGATAAGGGTGTTGGTATTTTGCTTACTGGCAATGGCAAGGGAAAATCAAGTTCAGCTTTTGGAATGGTAATGCGCGCACTTGGGTATGGATATAAAGTTGCAGTTATTCAATTTTTAAAAGGAGCACAATCATCTGGAGAGGAAAAATTTATTCAAGACAATTTCCCTGAGGTCCTCTTTCATCAAATGAAGACCGGATATACATGGGACACTCAAGATAGAGACAAGGATATAGCTGCTGCTATTTCTTCTTGGAAGGTAGCAAAAAAAGCTCTTGCAGATAAAAGTTTACATCTTGTGGTACTTGACGAATTGACTTACATGTTAAGTTTTAATTATTTAAATGAGTCTAAAGTCATTCAAGCACTAAAAAATAGACCACAAAATCAGTCAGTAGTTATAACTGGAAGAGGGGGAGGTAAAAAGTTAAAGAATTGGGCTGATACCGTTTCAGAAGTAAGAGATATTAAGCATGCATTTAATTCTCAAATTATGGCAAGAAAAGGTGTCGATTATTAAACCTACTAGGGAATTAATACTAGAGGTGTGATTTAATAAATCTATTCATGAATAAGAGTTTAATGCTACTTGTTGGTCTATTGATTGTCAGCCGACTGATAGGCCTGCCCACTAATTTTTCGCCAATGTTAGCGGTCGCAATTTTTATGCCTCGCCTAACAAGCCGAAAAAGTATTCAATCATTTTTACCTGCTGGAGTAATGTTACTTACGAGCATATTTTTGCCCCCAGTAGACTTATTAATTTTATTTTGCATTATCTTTATTTTTATCATTACCCCAATAGTAAGTAGACAGATAAATAATCTTGTTTATAGCTGTATAAGCAATGTTCTTTTATGGTTTTTTGTAGTTAATGGCGCCGTATGGATATCTGGTGGCGGCTCTTTAATTGAAACATATATTGCGGCAATACCTTTTGATTTCAGGCTGCTGTTAAGTACGAGTTTATATCTTCTGCTTTTTAATAATCTAGAAAAGTTTGTTAAAGCACATTCTCAACATAACAAAAAAATCTTAGATTCTTAAAAAGATATCCATAAAGATATCAAGAATTTATTCAGCTCTTAATATTAACAAGATTGCCAATACGGAAAGCAAAAACTTTAAAACAGTTTGAAAAAGTTTAAAGTCAATCTTATTAATTAATCTTTTTCCAACTTTCGTGCCGAGATAACCCATCAAGCCAAGAAAAACGATCAGAGGAATATAGCTTAATAACGAGAAACCAATAACACTTATAAATAATATAATTTTTATTGAATGCTGAAAGACCATCACCAGCCCATGATTGGCCACCAACGACTCTGGCGATAAATTTTTTAGTCTCATAAAGGCTGTGACTATTGGTCCATTTGCACCTATAAAAATACCGGCGACTCCTGCAAGCAAGCCACAAATCAAATCATTTGCTAAGCCATGCTTAATAAATTTATTGATTGGCACCCAGGTTAGAAAAAGAATTGAACAACCAATGATTAAGGTAAGAATATATTCATCAAGGTTTTGAAAAATAAATATCGCGATCAATGACCCAATAAATGAAGCCCATAAAATAGTTTTTAAAATCCCAAAGTCAATATGCTCCTTATAGACATATACTCTAGAAATATTGTTAAGAAGCTGAACAGAGGCATGCAAGGGTATCAATGCTGATGCACCCACAAATTGCCCTAGGGATGCAAGCATAATCATGCCTCCACCCACACTAAATATGGCAGTTATCATTGAAGTAAAAAATGAAATAGCTCCAAGAATTAAGTAGATCTCAAGAGACATCAAGGTACTTATTTATTTTTTTAAGAAATCTTCTAAGTGATTTAGTGATTTCTTTTTCTTTTAGATTTTCGATAACTTCTGATTGCGAATAACCGTCCCAAAAATGAAGCTCATAATTTTCTTTAACTTGCTTTATTTCAATTGATGGCGGATCAACATTATTTTCATCAATTACAAAGATTTTTATGTTCTCATCAATTGTAAGATCAATTTTTTCTAGGTTGGTAAAATAAGATTTAATTTGATTCTCAATTCTTTTAGAGAGAGGAAATTCATACATAGCATTAAAGGTGCTCCCTCAAAAATAAAACCACTGCTTGCTGATAAATATCGCGATTTTCTTTTTTTCTATATCCGTGTCCTTCATTAAGTGCATTCATGTACCAAACTTTTTTACCGTTTTCTCTTAAGGCAGCTACTATTTGTTCAGCTTCTGTAACTGGCACCCTAGGATCATTTTCTCCTTGAACAACAAATAACGGAACTTTAATTTTATCTACATTATTATTTGGACTTATCGATTGAAGAAACTTTTCCATTTCTGGATCACGCTCATCACCATATTCAACTCGCCTCAAATCACGCCTGTAATCTTTTGTATTTTTTAGGAAAGTAACAAAGTTTGAGATGCCTACAATATCTACTGCTGCTTTTAATCTATCACTATAATGAACTGCACTTGCAAGGACCATGTACCCTCCGTAAGAGCCCCCGTAAACAGCAACTCGTTCACTATCCAGGCTAGGTTGTGTTTCAATCCAATCAAGCAAGGCACCAATATCTTTAACTGAATTCTCTCGATTAAACCCGTTATCAAGTGAGAGATATTCTTTTCCATAACCTTCGCTGCCACGAACATTTGGAGTTATGACCGCAGCATTAAGATTTTTTATCCATAACTGGAATGTACTGCTAAATCTAGGTCTTGATTGCCCCTCGGGACCACCATGAATATAAATTATTACCGGTTGAGGTTCTTCAGTCTTATTGGCGTATATAAATGCAGGAATCTTTCTGCTATCAAATGAAGGATAACGAATAAGCTTAGGCTCAACAAACTTTGAGGTATCTAATCCTCCCACTTCAGAGAAAGTCCAACGTGTTAGGTTGCCATAACCAAGAGGATTACTTTTGAGATCAAGCACATGAGCATCGGACGGAGATTGGAAAGTATTTATTGTTAGACCTAAGGATTTATTATTTCTGTTAAATTCCATGCCTCCTATCAAACCAATAGGAATTGATTTAACTTTTTTGTGTTTAAATGTCTGAGGGTTAAGTAAATATAGCGAACTGTAGCCATTTTCATTCACTGTAAATGCAGCTCTGTCTCCTCTTTCATTAATTGCAAAACCATCGACATCCCAAGAAATATCTTTTGAAATGACTATTATTTCTTCAGTATTAAGGTTTTTGTATGCAAGCTGATTATATTCTGCAAATCTATCCGTAATAAAGAATAAGCCTTGATCGTTTTTATCAAATGCTAGGGCAGCATTCACAGAGGATTCATTTTCTTTACCAAGGACTAATTCCTTTTTCTTAGATTTAAGATCAATAATATAAGCTTTTGAATTTGCAACAGATATATAATTTTGGACCAATACTTTACTGTCATCTTTGGCCCAGTCACTTGCCCCCCACCAACTTCCATCAGAAGATTTAAGGAGTATCTTTGCTTTGTCAGGATTCTCCACACTCATCAACCAAATATCATTTGATCTTCCGTTTCGCCTCGTGCTCTGAAAAGCAATCATGTCTCCACCATTACTCCACAATGGACCACCATTTCTTGAGCTACCATCAGTCAGCAACTTAGATTCACCATTGTCAGTATCTAATAAATAAATTTGTGCATTTTCAGTACCGCCTTTATCCATTGTGAAAGCAATGGAAGAATTATTAGGATTGGTTGAAATAGAACCTAAAGGCTCTTGAAAAAAAGTAACTTGTTGTCGTGTAGCTCCTGGCGACTCTACAGAATGGAGCTGACTGACATTTCTAAATCTTGTGGTAATAAAAATTCCATTGTCATGGTTAAAACCTCTAAATCCCGCGGAGCGAACATTCTGAAATTTTGATAAATCATCCTTTATTGATTGTGGAATTATTGGGATATCCTCAAGAATTAAATTGCCATTGTTTTCAGTTCTTGCCTCTTGCGCATCCAAGATAAAAACTAGGTTTAAACAAAGGAACCATAAGATACTCTTTTTCATACTTTTTACCCCATAAATCAGAATCTAATAATAACAAATAAATCCTAGTAGACCGCTGAGACATTTCAAAGCAAATTGATTCAAGCTAAGATAAGTTAATGAGTCTTTTACAAATATTTCAAAACTTTCAGCTCATCGGATATTTAGATTCTCAAAAGGAAAATCATTAATCTAAAAATAACTTATGTCAGAAAATCTAAAGGTAGCAATAATTGGTGCAGGAATGTCAGGCATCTTGGCTGCAATTAAACTTAAAGAATTTGGAATTAAAAACATAACTATTTTTGAAAAGGCAGATGGGGTAGGTGGAACCTGGAGAGATAATAGTTATCCAGGCTTGCATTGTGACGTTCCATCTCATCATTACACTTATAGTTTTGAAAGAAATCCTAATTGGTCAAATTATTATTCCTCTGGACCAGAGATTCGTAAGTATTTTGAGGGGATTTTTTTTAAAAATGATCTTGATCAAATTTGCTTATTCAGGACTGAGATTATAAGTCTTTCTTTTAAAAAAGGTGTTTGGGAGATTACAACTAATAAAGCAAAGACTTTTAAAGCTGATATTGTAATTGGAGCAACAGGTGTTCTGCATCATCCATATTTACCAGACTTGGAAGGTATAAGTGATTTTAATGGGTATAAGTTTCATAGTGCCAACTGGGATCATGGGCTTTCATTAAATGAAAAAAAGGTAGGTGTAATTGGATCAGGATCAACTGGTATTCAAATAGTAAGTGCCTTATCTGGACAATGCAGACATTTGTATCATTTCCAAAGAACTGCGCAATGGATGATGCCTCTTGAGAATGGGAGCTTCAGCGATGAAGAAAAGTTGTTATTTCAAGACCCTAAAAATCTAAGTGAAGCTATGAATTTTGAAGAATACTTTGATGCGGTTGAGATCTATTCCCAGGCTCTTCTTGATAAGGACTCGATTGGTGCAAATGAAATAGCTTTTGCATGTAAGGAAAATCTAGAAAAAAATATTCATGATGAGGTACTCAAAAAAAAGCTAACCCCTGATCACACACCGCTTTGCAAAAGGTTAATTTGGTCATCAGATTATTATCCAGCAATTCAAAAACCTGAATGCACGTTAATTACTAAGCCAATCAAAAAGATTACCAATGAGGGAATTGAATTGTTAGATAGCAACCTTATTGATCTTGATGTAATCGTCTTTGCAACAGGGTTTAAGGTAGATCAATTTTTAAGACCGATTAAAACTTTTGGGATTGATGGAATTTCTTTGGATGATTACTGGAAAGAATATCCAAAAGCTTATCTATCGATTGTTATTCCTAAATTTCCTAATTTATTTTTATTAAACGGACCCAATGGTCCTGTAGGAAATTTCTCTCTAATTGATATAGCTGAGCAACAAATGAATTACATACTGGAGTTAATTAAGATAATTAAAAAAAGACAATGCCATATTGATGTTAAAGCTGATGTAACAGAAACCTTTGAAAAAAATAGAGCCAAGGCGGCAAAAAAAACTGTTTGGTATACAGGCGGCTGTACCAGCTGGTATCTGAATGCTGCAGGTATTCCCGCAAGTTGGCCCTGGACTTATGAAGATTTTAAAAGGGAAATGTCTAAACCTGATCTTGAGGCATTTGAGCTAATTGAATGAGTAAAAAGTCAATTATTGTTTTAGTACTCGTTGGCACCATGGTGGCAGCAAGAGTTTTTGGACCTTTGTTTAATAGTATCTTTAGTTAAAATTTAATTCGATCCTTATATACTTTTTTTATTATCCTTAAGATTTTTAGAGCGATTCTTTAAAGAGTTTTCGAATAATACTTTTAATTTATTTATATTATCTTGCCCTGAATATGTTTCCCTAAAGATCATCGCTATTTCTCTATGAGGACTTTTTTCTGATAGATGCGAAGCATAAAGACCTTTTTTATTTTTAACCAATTGATTCAATGCCATTTCAGGTATAAGAGTTGTACCCATTTTGCCTTTAACTAATTGGATCAATGTTTCGAGGTTTGAAGCTTTGAGAGAATAGCTTGTGTTTGAATCAATATTGCAAGCTTCCAAAATATGATCTTTTAAGCAGTGACCATCAACAAGAAGTAAAAGGTTTTTATCACTGAGTTGAGATGCACTAATATTAGATTGGACTGCTTTGTGATTTTTTTTGAAAGATATCCAGTAAAAATCTTCAGACCAAAATTTAATACTTCTTAGCTCTCCAATCTCATAAGGTAATGCCAAAATTGCAAGGTCTAACTCACCCTCTTGAACTTTGTTTACCAAAACATTCGATTGATTTTCTTCAATATTTAAGTCTAAGAAAGAAAGGTCTTGTTTAATCTTGGGCAATACCAAAGGAAGTAAATAGGGACTTATTGTAGGTATGATCCCAATTGAAAGAGATTGGAGTTTCTCACCTGAGAATGCTTTAGCAAGCTCATTAATCTCGAACATGCCATGTTTTACATCCCTTGCTTTTTTTAGTATTTCTTTTCCAATTGAGGTAACAATAACTTTTTTGTTTGTTCTCTCAAAGATTTGAATTCCTAATTTCTTTTCTAATTGAGAAATTGCATTACTTAAGGTTGAAGGAGATATAAAACACGCATCTGCAGCTTTTTTAAAATGAAGAAATTTTTCTACTGAAAGGGCGTAATCTATTTGTTTAAATGAAAGCATCTTCAAAAATTATATCGTTGATAAAATCGAATATAACATACAAAATAAATATATTTACCAAAACATAAAGATTATGCTACATTTATAGGTATATTTATGTAAGGGAATGTATATGAATAAGGAAGCAGAAGGAAAATGTCCTGTTATGCATGGGGCAATGACAAGCAACAGTTCAACCGGTCAATCCAATAAAGATTGGTGGCCTGATGCACTGAATTTAAATATTCTTCATCAACACGATAGGAAATCCAATCCACTTGGAGAGAATTTCAATTACCGTGAAGAATTTCAAAAACTAGATTACGCGGCTTTAAAAAAAGATCTAAACGACTTGATGACAAACTCTCAAGACTGGTGGCCTGCAGATTATGGCCATTACGGTCCATTTTTTGTGCGTTTAACCTGGCATGCTGCTGGAACCTACAGAAGTACAGATGGTCGCGGAGGTGGAGGCACTGGAGCTATGAGGTTTGCCCCGCTCAACAGCTGGCCTGATAATGGTAACTTAGATAAAGCAAGAAGGTTGCTATGGCCAATTAAAGAAAAGTATGGCAACAAAATAAGTTGGGCAGACCTTTTAATTCTTGCAGGAAACGTTGCAATCGAGTCTATGGGTGGAAAAACATATGGTTTTAGTGGTGGTAGAGACGACATTTGGGGTCCTGAAGAAGATATTCTTTGGGGAGTTGAGGATGAATGGTTAGAAAATAAGCGTTACAAAGGTGAGCGTGAACTAGACAATCCTCTGGCTGCCGTTCAAATGGGATTGATTTATGTAAACCCTCAAGGTCCTGATGCTAATCCAGATCCTTTAGCTAGTGCTCATGATATTAGAGAAACTTTTGGTCGCATGGCAATGAATGATTACGAGACCGTTGCTTTGATAGCAGGTGGACACACTTTCGGTAAATGTCATGGTGCTGGAGATGCAGACTTAGTTCAAGCCGAACCAGAAGGCGCACCTATTGAACAAATGGGGTTAGGTTGGACTAATAAACATGGTACGGGTTTGGGAGCAGATTCTATCACCAGTGGTTTAGAAGGTGCTTGGACAACCAATCCTATTAAGTGGGACAATGGATACTTTGATTTACTTTTTGGTTACGAGTGGGAGCTAGGTAAAAGTCCTGCAGGTGCTCACCAATGGTATGCCAAAGATCAGAAAGAAGAAGATATGGCACCAGATGCACATGACCCTTCAAAAAAAGTACCGACCATAATGGCGACTACTGATATCGCTCTGAAGGAAGATCCAAGTTACAAAGAAATCTCAAAAAGATTTCATGAAAATCCAGATGAGTTTGCTGATGCTTTTGCTAAAGCTTGGTTCAAACTCCTTCATCGTGATATGGGTCCCAAGTCTAATTACATAGGCCCAGAAGTTCCTGAGGAAGATTTGATTTGGCAAGATCCAATTCCTGCTGGTAATTCTGACTATGATGTTGCTGCAGTGAAAGAAAAAATTGCTGGACTTGGATTAAGCATTCAAGAAATGGCTGAAACTGCTTGGGCTAGCGCTTATACCTATCGTGGTTCAGACATGAGAGGTGGGGCAAACGGATCAAGAATTCGTTTGGCTCCGCAAAAAGACTGGGAAGTTAATAAACCCGGACAGTTGGCAAAAGTTCTTACAGCTTATCAGGGTGTTTCAGATGATACTGGCGTTTCTGTTGCGGATATTATTGTCCTTGCAGGAAACTTAGCGATTGAAAAAGCTTCTGGTATGGAGGTTCCATTTACACCAGGTAGAGGAGATGCATCAGACGATCAAACCGATCCTGAGTCATTTGAATATCTTGAGCCTTTATCCGATGCTTTCAGAAACTATCATCGCTCCGGCTTGAACGTTACAGCCGAGGAAATGATGCTTGATAAAGCTCAGTTACTTGGTATCACAGCTCCAGAAATGACAGTCTTGCTAGGTGGAATGAGATCTTTGGGTATCACGGCAAGTGATTACGGCTTGGTATCAGAAAATTCAGATCAGCTAACCAATGAGTACTTTAAAACCTTGCTAGATATGAGAGTCCAATGGAAACCAAATGGTACCGGAAACTCTTATGAAGCATTCGACAGAGTGACAGGTAAGAAAACTAGAACTGCCTCAAGAGCAGATTTAGTGTTTGGTTCTAATTCTCAACTAAGAGCCTACGTTGAGGTATATGCTCAAAACGACTCTGAAGAAAAGTTTAAAAAAGACTTTGTGAAAGCTTGGAACAAAGTCATGAACAACGACTTATTCTAGTCAAAGACTCAATTTAGCTAGCACCGCACAATAAAGCGGTGTTAGTTATTAGTACCTTTATTAAAAGCATATTAAGATTATTATCTTTTCTTGTGCTTTTATGAGTCAAAATAGTTTAGTATTATCTTGCTATGAAGACTGCCATTTATCCTGGATCATTTGATCCAATTACATTTGGTCACATTGATATTGTTGATAGAGCTTCATCGCTATTTGATCAGGTAGTAATAGGTGTTGCGGAATCGAAGTCTAAAAATCCGCTTTTTAGTACAGATGAGCGCCTTGATCTTATAAACGAAGTTTTTTCTAATAACAGCAAAATCAGAGCTATAGGCTACTCAAAAAAATTGACCGTTGATTTGGCTAGAGAAAATAATGCAATAGCTATCATTAGGGGGCTTAGGGCAGTTGCTGATTTTGAATATGAATTTCAGTTAGCAACTATGAATAGAACCTTAGCACCTGACATTGAAAGCATTTTCTTTACACCAAAAGATACCCTAATTTATGTCTCTTCCAGTCTTGTGAAAGAAATAGCTCAATTCGGTGGAGATGTATCTAGATTCGTCCCGTCGCACATTGAAAAGGCCCTAACAAGAAAATTTTCCTAACTCTGGCAATTTCTACACAGAAATGTTGACCTCTGACTTTGCTCAATTCTTTTGATTAAGTTTGAGCATTCAAAGCATTTCTCTCCCTCTCGATCATAAACGTTTAAGTCAACCTTAAAATATCCTTTATTCCCAGAGGGTGAAAAAAAATCTTGTAATGTTGTACCGCCCGCATCAATTGCTTTTCTTAGGATACTTTTTGAGTGTTTGGTAATTTCGGATGCATTTTTTCTTGTAATGTATTTACCTTTTTTCCTAGGATTGATTCCTGATAAAAAAAGAACTTCATTTGCATATATATTGCCTATTCCAACAACTATTTTTTGGTTCATGATAAGTGACTTGATGGACGCATTAGATTTCTTAATTTTTGTATATAAGTAATCTTCATCAAATACTTCATCTAATGGCTCAACACCCAGGTTTTTTATTAAAAAATGTTCATTTATGTTATTGGTTATATGTATAGAGCCAAACCTTCTTGGGTCATTAAATATGAGCTTATTTTTTTTAAAAACTAACTCAACATGATCATGTTTTTTATATTCATTAGATTTAGTTGGTATTATCCGAAGGGTTCCGGTCATACCGAGATGTAGGACTAAAAATTTTTCCTCACAATCAAAGATTATGTATTTTGCTCGTCTATATATAGAAATTATTTTTCTGCCTTCGAGATAAAGAAAGTCTTTTTCTCTAATCGGCCATCTTAATTTTGGGATATGGATTTTTATTTGCTGAATTTTTTTATCAGTAAGTGATGAAATACCCCTCACTGATGTTTCAACCTCAGGTAATTCTGGCATCTTGAAGGCAGTTGGTGTTTAGATGATTATCCTAAGAGGCTATTTATATCGATAAGATTTTTTGGATCAAGGGTTCCAGCAGACAAGTGCAGCTTGAGTGTAGACATAAGATAATCATATTTTGCATTTGCTAAATTTCTTTCAGCAGCATATAAATTTTTCTCTGCCTGCAATAAATCTACAATATTTCTAGTCCCGACCTCATATCCAACTCTAGTAGCTTCAAGTGCACTTGTAGCAGATATAACTGCTTGACGCTGAGCTCTAAGGTTAGCAACAAGTGTTACAACATTCGAATATTGAGATCTAACTTCTTGAATCACTGAACGTTGAACAAAAAGTGCATCTTGTGAGGATTTATTATAGTCAGCATAAGCTTGCTTTCGTCTTGAGTTAACAGCACCACCTTGAAAGATTGGCACGCTCCACTGAAGGCTATAATTATCTCTTTGTGTTTCATCAGGAACAGTAATCTGAAAAGCAGAACCTGTATCAATGCCATCAAATGAAAACTGATTAGTCTCAGACTCTACTCTGCTACCTACAATATCTATTTTTGGTAGATGATTGGCTGCAGCGCTCCTAGCATTATTTTTTGAAGCTTTGGTTCTTAAGTTGGCTGCCTTTAGTCTAAAGTTATTCTCTATTCCCTTTTGAACCCAATCGTCTTTTGAATCAGGCACAGGATTAGTAACCCTCATCTCATTTACTAGCGCATCAATAGAAACAATCTCACGGCCAACAAGTGCATTTAATGCTTCTCTAGCTGTAAAAACCTCACCTTCACGTCTTATTTTCGCAGCCAAACTAACGTCATAAGCTAATTGTGCCTCTTGCACTTCTGTAATCGCAGAGAGTCCCACTTCATAACGTTGTTTTGTTTGATCCAATTGTTTCTTTATAGCTACTTCTTCTGAGATAGCTGCATTTAAATTATCAATTGATCTTAAAACGTTGAAATACAATTCAGCTGTTCTAACAATCAGATTTTGTTGTTGAAATGCAAAGTCTGCCTCACTTGCATCTGTAAGAAATTTTGACCTCCTGAAATTAAACCATGTGTCGAGTCTTAATAGGGGTTGTGAAATTCTTGCAGCTTGACCGAAGCTATTATATTCATTTTGAAGTTCACCTAACTGATAATATTCGTTCCATGTGGTCTGACCTGAGAGAGAAATATTTGGCAATAATGCCGCCATCCCTTGTTTTTTTATTTCTTTGCCAGATAAGTAGGTGTACTCAGCAGCCTTAAATTGCGGATCGTTTTCAAGAGCCTCATTATAGATATCAAGAAGATTGTCAGCCTCAATAGAAAAAGTAATGCTCAATATACCTAATAAAATGTAGTTTTTATTTCTTTTCATAGGTCGAACATTGTAGGTTCTGCAGATAACACTTTCAACATAAGTAATACTTTAGTCTATTATTAAAACTTACAACTTAATAGCTTTCATTTAGAGTAAAATATTTATTAAAAGTTCGTTATGCTAGTAAAACACTCAACCATTTCTGAAAAAGTTTATTTTGAGCATCCTGAGTCCAGGGACATCAAAGTTCCATTTAAGAAAATCTCACAAACCGACACAATTTC
Source organism: uncultured SAR86 cluster bacterium (assembly GCA_902623535.1). Classification (GTDB taxonomy): domain Bacteria; phylum Pseudomonadota; class Gammaproteobacteria; order Magnimaribacterales; family D2472; genus MED-G82. Next base: position 15,229 of record CACNUA010000010.1, read on the forward strand.
GGAGAATGAGAATATTAAAAACCCAGATTTAATTGTTTACGATACCTCAGGACCTTTATCAGATCCAGATTTCAAAGCAGACGCAAAAGGCATCAAGAAGTATAGAAAGGATTGGATTAAAAATCTTGATTCAGAAAATAAATCCCAAATGCATTATGCAAAGAAAGGGATCATCACCAAAGAAATGCAGTATGTTGCCATCAGGGAGAATGCACTTCTTGATCAAGCTAAAACCTTAGGTATTAGGGCTCCTTATGAATCAAGCTTACCAGATCAGGTGACAGCAGATTTTGTTCGTAATGAGATTGCTTGTGGCAGGGCAATCATCCCTGCAAACATAAACCACACTGAGCTAGAGCCAATGATAATCGGCAAGAATTTCCTAGTTAAAGTGAATTCAAATATTGGTAATTCGAGTCTTAGCTCATCAATTGATGAAGAAGTTGAGAAGCTTGTCTGGTCTACAAGATGGGGTGCAGATACTGTGATGGATCTTTCTACAGGAAAAAATATTCATCAAACCAGAGAGCATATTGTCAGGAATTCTCCGGTGCCCATCGGAACAGTTCCGATTTATCAAGCATTAGAAAAAGTTAATGGTAAAGCCGAAGATCTAAACTGGAATGTCTTTAAAGAGACATTAATCGAACAAGCTGAACAGGGTGTTGATTATTTCACCATACATGCAGGTGTTCTATTGAGATATGTTCCATTGACAGCAAATCGCCTTACAGGGATTGTTTCAAGAGGCGGATCAATTATGGCTAGTTGGTGCCTATCTCACCATAAAGAAAATTTTCTTTATGAACATTTTGATGATATTTGCGAAATTATGAAAAAGTATGACGTATCTTTTTCTTTGGGTGATGGTCTCAGACCAGGCTCCATAGCAGATGCCAACGATGAAGCACAATTTGCAGAATTAAAAACTTTGGGTGAGTTAACAAAGCATGCATGGGAGCATGATGTTCAGGTCATGATTGAGGGCCCAGGACATGTGCCTCTTCATCTTATAAAAGAGAACGTAGAAAAAGAAGAAGCTTGGTGTCATGATGCTCCATTTTATACTCTTGGACCTTTAACCACAGACATTGCTCCTGGGTATGATCACATTACCTCTGCTATAGGAGCTGCGAACATTGGTAGCTTTGGTACCTCAATGCTTTGCTATGTCACTCCCAAGGAACATTTAGGTTTGCCAAATAAAGAAGACGTTAAACAAGGTCTAATGGCTTACAAAATCGCTGCTCACGCTGCAGACCTCGCAAAGGGACATAAAGGAGCCTATGTAAGAGATTACTTACTTTCAAAGGCAAGGTTTGAATTCAGGTGGGAGGATCAATTCAATCTTGGATTAGACCCCCAAACTGCAAGAGATTTCCATGATGAAACTCTACCTAAACAATCTGGAAAGACAGCTCATTTTTGTTCAATGTGTGGACCTAAATTTTGTTCAATGAAGATTTCACAGGATATTAAAAAAGAGCATGGTAATAAAATTGAGCTTATAGAACTTGGTATGCATGAAAAATCTAAAGAATTTAATGCTGCCGGAAACTCAATCTATTCAAAGGCTTAATGGCAAAACAATACGACGCTAAATCAATTGAGGTACTGTCTGGATTAGACCCTGTAAGAAAAAGGCCAGGTATGTATACTGATACCAGCTGTCCTAATCATTTGATTCAAGAAGTTCTAGATAATGCAGTTGATGAAGCTTTAGCTGGCCATTGCTCTCAAATTAAGATTAATCTTTTTAAGGATGGTTTTATTGAAGTAAGTGACGATGGAAGAGGTATGCCAACTGATGTTCATCCTGAACATAAAGTAAGCGGAGTTGAGTTAATTTTATGTAAGCTACATGCTGGAGCGAAATTTTCTGGTGAGGATTACAACTTTTCTGGCGGACTCCACGGAGTCGGCGTATCTGTTGTGAACGCCTTATCAACAAATTTATCAGCAACGATAAAGCGAGATGGAAAAATTCATCAAATGAGTTTTAGTGGCGGAGAAAAATCAAAAGAATTAAAAATAACAGGCGAGGTTGGCAATAGGAATACAGGAACAAGCATAAGATTTATTCCTGATCCTCAGTATTTTGAATCCTCCAAAGTTGATGTTAAAAAATTAAAACATCTACTAAAGGCAAAATCAGTCTTATGTCCGGGTTTAAAAATTTCTTTTGCAAGTGAATTTAAAAAAGACGATAAAGAAACTTGGGAGTATCCAAATGGTCTAGAAGGTTATTTAGGTGATGAGATTAAAGATGAAGAGTTTCTCTTAAAAGATTCAATTTTAAGTTCAAAATCTAACGAAGATAATTCAATTGATTTTGTTATCAACTGGGTTATGAATAACTCCAAAAAACTCCTAAACGAATCTTATGTAAACCTGATTCCAACTGCACAAGGTGGCTCACATCTTAACGGCTTTAAATCTGGACTTTTGGATGCAATTAAAGAATTTTGTGAATTTAGAAATCTTTTGCCAAAGGGAATTAAGCTAACTTCTGATGACACAATTAATCATGCCGCATTTGTTGTTTCATCAAAACTTAAAAATCCACAGTTTGCCGGTCAAACCAAGGAAAGATTAGATTCTAAAGATCACCAATCCTTTGTTAGTGCAGCTACAAAAGATTCTTTAAGTATTTGGTTCAATCAGCATACTGAAGAGGCAGAACTAATTGCTGACCTTGCTATTGAATCTGCTCAGAAAAGATCAAAAGAAGTTAAAACAGTCGCACGTAAAAAAACTTTTCAAGGTCCTGCCCTTCCAGGTAAGTTATCTGATTGCAATTCAATCGATCTTAATGAAACTGAACTTTTTTTAGTTGAGGGTGATTCAGCTGGAGGCTCTGCAAAACAAGCACGAGAAAGAGGCTTTCAAGCAATCATGCCGCTCAGAGGAAAAATTCTCAATACATGGGATCTAGAAAGCAGTGAAATAATTAAGTCTCAGGAAATTAAAGATTTAGCTACTGCTATGGGTGTTAATCCGGGAGAAACAGACCTATCAAACCTAAGGTATGGAAAAATATGTATCCTCGCAGATGCTGACTCAGATGGATTACACATAGCAACACTGCTATGTGCACTTTTTTTAAGACATTATAAAAATCTTATTCAAGATGGCCGAATTTATGTTGCGATGCCGCCACTCTTTAGAATAGATTGCGCAAAAGAAAAATTTTATGCAGTTGATGAAAAAGAAAAAGATAAGATTGTAAAAGAGCTTGGTTCTAAAAAAGGAAATCCAAAAATAGACATTCAAAGGTTTAAAGGGCTTGGTGAAATGAATCCAAGCCAGCTTCGAGAGACTGTTATGGATCCAGCAACCAGAAAATTGGTTCAACTTACCATAGACTCAAAAGACAATGTTAATGCAATGATGGATCTTCTTTTGTCAAAGAAAAGGGCAGGGGATAGAAAGACATGGCTCGAGAAAAAAGGAAAAATTGCTAGGGTGGACATATGAGTAATCAAAAAATTGATGCAATTAAACTAAAAGATTATGCAGAGGAATCATATTTAAATTATTCGATGTACGTCATCTTAGATCGTGCGCTTCCAAATATTGGTGATGGAATGAAGCCTGTTCAAAGAAGGATCCTGTATGCAATGAGTGAGCTAGGTTTAAATGCTGGATCAAAGTACAAGAAATCTGCAAGAACTGTAGGAGATGTAATCGGTAAATTTCATCCGCATGGAGACAGTGCTGCATATGAGGCTATGGTTTTGATGGCACAAAACTTTTCTTTTAGATATCCCCTTGTTGATGGGCAAGGAAATTGGGGAACACAGGATGATCCAAAATCTTTCGCCGCAATGAGATATACAGAATCAAGATTAACTGCATATGCAAATCTTTTGCTCGAAGAGATTAAGTTAGGCACTGTTGATTGGCAGCCTAACTTTGATGGCTCTCTTTCGGAACCAATAATTTTGCCATCTAAAGTTCCAAATATTTTATTGAATGGAACTACAGGAATCGCAGTGGGCATGGCTACAGATATTCCTTCTCATAATATTTCAGAAGTTATAGATGCTTGTATTTATCTACTTGATAATCCTAAAGCTGACATTTCAAAACTTCTCAAGTATGTCAAAGGCCCAGATTTTTCAAATCATGCGCCAATAATTGCTTCAAATGAGGAGCTCATCGAAATTTACACAACCGGCAGAGGCGGTTTTAAAATGCAAGCAAAATGGATAAAGGAGGGCAATGATATTGTTATCGATGCTCTTCCACATCAAGCATCAGGATCAAAAATTTTAGAGCAGATTGCAGATCAGATGAATAAAAAGAAGCTTCCAATGATTGTTGATCTTAGAGATGAGGCTGACCATCAAGAGCCAGTTAGGCTTGTTATCTCTCTTAAATCTAATCGTATTGATGGTGAGGAGGTTATGAACCATTTGTATGCAACCACTGATTTACAAAAGAACTACAGAGCAAACATTAACTTAATTGACCGATCTGGATCGCCAAGGGTATTTGGTCTTAGAGACTTGCTCTACGAATGGCTGAAGTTTAGACAAGAGACGGTGCTTAAAAAACTTAACCACAGACTCCAACAAGTTGATGATAGATTGCATGTCCTTGAAGGCCTCCTAATTGTTTATGTGGACATAGACACGGTGATTAAAATCATACGACAAAGTGATGAACCAAAAAAAGAACTAATTAAAAAATTTAAGATTTCGGAAATTCAAGCCAACGCAATTCTTGAGATTAAGCTTAGACAGCTTGCAAAACTGGAACAAATAAAACTTGAAGAAGAAAGTAAGCTATTAAAGGATGAAAAAAAAGATTTGGAAAAGATCATTGGCTCCAAATCAAGATTAAAGACTTACATTAAGAAAGAACTGCTTGAAATTAAAGAACAGTTTGGGGATGAAAGGAATTCTCCGATTATTGAAAGCTCTAAAGCAAAGGCTTTTTCTGAAGAGGAGGTCATTTCCAACGAACCAATAACCATCATCCTCTCAAAAGCAGGATGGATTAGAGCAGCAAAGGGACATGATGTTGATCCAAGCTCATTAAATTATCGGGGCGATGATGGTCTAAAGCATTTTGCACAAGGCAGAAATAATCAAATGGCAAATTTCTTTGATTCAACGGGGAAATGTTTTTCATTACCATCTTTCTCGTTGCCCTCAGCTCGAGGTATGGGTGAGCCAATTACTGGTAGAGTAAGTGCCGAGTCAGGTGTGTCTTTTCAAGGAGTAATAGCTGGCGCTGATGAAGAAAAATTTATTATTTCAACATCTGCTGGATATGGATTTATCAGTGAAATTAGGAATACTCTATCAAACAAGAAGACCGGTAAGAATTTTATTAAATTAACCCCTCAATCTAAACTAGTTCCGCCTATTAAGATACTCCCGCATCATCAGTTAATTGTTGCCATTTCTTCTATAGGAAGAATGTTGATATTTTCATTAGATAGCTTACCAATTCTTCCAAGAGGTAAAGGAAATAAAATCATTAATATTCCTAAGGCTAAATTTGAAAGTGGTGAAGAAGCAATGACACATATATGTTTGTTAGGAGCAGAATCAAAGCTGCAACTTCATAGCGGGAAACAATTTAAAAATTTCAGTGTTAAAGATCTTGAAAATTATCTCTCAGATAGAGCCAAGCGAGGCTTAATGTTGCCGCAAGGATATCGAAAAGTTGATAGGGTTATTGAAGTTTTCGATGTGTCAGAGGAGTCTTGAAAGACTTTTTTCTAATTTTTTGACGCCCAATTTAATCTCTTTTTCTGAAATTGTCAGTGCTGGTGCAAGCCTAAGGGTATTATTATTTGCTTTTAATATCATTAATCCTTCATCGTATGCAGATGACATAATATTTTGAAGGGTTAGATTCTCTATTTTAGAGTTAAGCTCAAGACCAATCCATAATCCTGCAGATCTAACCGCAGTAAAACAATTATATTTTTTGTTTAAATCATTTAATAAGCTTAAAAAGAGTTTTTCTTTCTTGATTACTGAATTAAGAAAGCTTTTTTTAGATACTTCTTTGAAAACTTCATATGAAACAGAGCAAGCCAAAGGATTGCCTCCATATGTTGAACCATGAGCACCAACTTGCATTGCCTTTGCAACTTTATTAGTAGTAAGAATTGCACCTATTGGCATTCCATTTCCCATACCTTTAGCAGAACAAAGAATGTCAGGCTTTATATTGTATTTCTCATACGCATAAAGATGACCAGTTCTCCCAACACCCGATTGCACTTCATCTATAACAATTAAAACATTATTTTTCCTACATAACTTTTTAATTTCATTAATGAATACTTTTTTTGCAGGCACTATTCCAGCCTCACCTTGAATTAGTTCGATAACAATTGCAGCAGTATTTTTATTGATAATCTTTTTTAAACCATCTACTTGATTAAATGGATGATGCTTAATACCAGCTGGCATAGGGCCAAATCCTCCGGTCATCCTTTTGGAGCCATTAAGAGCAATAGCCATCATTGTTCTGCCATGAAAAGCATCATTGAAAGCAACGATCTCATTTTTTTTGTTAGAAAAATTAGTTGAAGCATATTTTCTGGCTGTCTTCACAGCCCCCTCAACAGCTTCTGCACCAGAATTTGTAAAGAAGATTTTTTCGGCAAATGTCTTATTACAAATTAATTTTGCTAGCTTCAATGCAGGCTCATTTGCTAACACGTTTGATAGATGCCAAAGATTTTTTGACTGCGTATTTAATGTTTTTACTAAAGTTGGATGACAATGGCCTAAGTTTGATACGGCAATACCTGAAGCAAAATCAAGATACTTATTATTATCTTGATCCCATACATAACTGCCTTTTGCTTTTTTTGGAATAAATTTAGCTGGATTATATACAGGCAATATGTACTTGTTAAAATCACTTCGAGTAACCATGTAAACATGATAAAGGTTGAACAAAATAAACAAAATAGTTTTTTCTTTGAAATTAAGCCCAACCGTTCGCTTTACGGAACCCAAAGAGTTATTTTTTTTACTCTCCTTTTTTCAACTTGCTTAATCATTGGCCTAGCTTTTTTTATATTGGGCGCAACACTAATTCTTCCATTTGCAGGTTTAGAGATTTTTTTTGTAAGCCTAGGATTTTATGCAAACTTCAAATGGAGCAGGCAAAGAGAAATCATTTACCTTTCCCACTCAAAAATAAAGATTGAAAAAGGGAGGATCTTTAGAGATTTTGTTTGGGAGGAGTTTAGAGCATTTGTTAAGTTTCAGATTAAAAAAACCAACAACGAAACGAATAAATTATTTTTTTCATCTAAAGGCAAGCATATTGAGGTGGGTAATTTTCTTAATCAAGAACAAAAAGAGGATTTAATTAAAGAAATCAGATCGGCAATTTCATTCCTTAATAGCTTAGACCCATAAAGGCAGCTTCTTTTTTACTAACTTGAGTTTGCCTTTTTTATATTTAGGCATTGATGAAAACTTATGCTCCAATTTGCCAGAAATTAAAGGCTTGAAATAAGCAATACCTTTTTTGGTTATTCCATATCCATCTTTTGTAATAAATGAAGCGGGCAATTTTTTTTCTACATTTGCGATCTTTTTTAAAGAAGCAGGTTCAATTGTCCATTTATAGGGATTGTTAGATAAGCGTTTTATTACAGGCATTACTCCATGCATATTTTTGCTTGCATACTTAACAGCGTGCTTCCCAACCGCAAAGGCTTGATCAAGATCAACTCCCGATGCAATATGTCGAGCACTCCTTTGAAGATAGTCAGCAACTGCCCAATGATTCTTAAGACCTGTTTTTTTACTAATAATATTTGCTAAATTAGGAGCAACGCCCCCAAGCTGAGAGTGTCCAAAAGCATCTTTCAAGCCACTTTCTGCAATAAATCTACCCTTATTATTTTTAATTCCCTCAGACGCAACGACTACGCAAAAACCTTTACTTGCTACTGTATCTTTTACTCTCTTTAAAAAGTCTCTTTCCTTGAAAGTAATTTCAGGTAGAAGAATGAGATCAGGTGCATGAGGATAACTTTCTTTAGCGACTGCACTCGATGCAGCAATCCATCCGGCATGCCGACCCATAACTTCCAGAATAAAAACTTTAGTTGAACTAGCCGCCATTGATTCAACATCAAGAGCAGCTTCAATTGTTGAGTTGATTACATATTTAGCAACTGAACCAAAGCCTGGACAACAATCGGTTACGGCTAGATCATTATCCACTGTCTTTGGTATCGCAATGCAATTTAAATCATAGTTAAGTTTTTTACATGCCTCAGAAATTTTTAGTGCAGTATCAGCAGAATCATTGCCTCCGTTATAAAAAAAGTAACCAATGTTATGAGCACGAAATACATCAATGATTCTCTGATATTCTTTTTGATTTTTACTAAAGTCTTTCAGTTTATATCTGCAGGATCCAAAGACACCACCGGGTCTAAATTTTAGATTCTTTATAAAGGATGTTGATTCAACTGATGTGTCATATAGCTCTTCATTTAGAGCACCAAGAATTCCGTTTTTGCCCGCAAAAACTTTGTTAATTTTTTTACTTTTTTTGGATTCTAAAATTACAGCCGAAGCGGTTGTATTAATGACTGAAGTAACGCCACCAGACTGAGAATAAAATGCATTTTTTGACATATATTTATAATTAATGAAATATCGTCTATGGTATCAACAGAGATAAAAATTTAAAAATGAAAATTCATATTCTTGGAATTTGCGGCACCTTTATGGGCGGACTTGCAAGGATATTATCTGAGTCAGATCATGATATTTCTGGTTCTGATGTTGCCTTTTATCCACCTATGTCAGATCAACTTAATGACTTAGGAATTAATCTAACTTCTGGATATGCAGCTAAGAATCTTCCAGGTGCTGATTTGTATATCATTGGCAATGCTCTTTCTAGAGGCAATGAAAGTGTTGAATATATTCTTGAAAAGAAACTTAATTTTACCTCTGGGCCCGCGATGCTTGGCAATATCCTCAAAGATAAAAATGTCTTAGCAGTATCAGGCACTCATGGCAAAACAACTACCGCAGCAATGCTTTGTAAAATCATGCACGACAAATATAAAGATATAGGATATTTGGTTGGAGGTGTTGCCCAAGATTTAGAGGGATCAGCAAAGCTTGGAAAAGGTGAATATTTCATTATTGAAGCTGATGAGTATGATTCAGCTTTTTTTGATAAGCGATCAAAGTTTATTCATTATTCTCCTAATACTTTAATAATAAATAATATTGAGTTTGATCACGCTGATATATTTTCTGACGTTAATGAAATTTATAAGCAATTCCATCATCTAGTAAGAATTATTCCAAATAATGGCAACATCATTTTTCATTCTGATGATAAAGATGTAGGTAAGCTAATTCAGATGGGATGCTGGTCAAATCTTTTTGCTCTGGGAGAGGAAAGTATTTCTTATAACCATCAAGAAAATATTATTTCAGCTGATAATAATCATTTTCCAGTTGATAAGTTACCATTTTTTGGAAGACACAATTATCAAAATGCAGTTGCTGCGATGCAAGCAGCTTACTTAAATGGTGTGGATTATAAATCTGCATTTAATTCATTGCAGGAGTTTGGTGGTGTAAAGAGACGATTGCAGGTCGTATATAACAAAAATAATAAAATCGTTTACGATGATTTTGCTCATCATCCAACTGCCATTTCAGCAACAATTGACGCCGTTATTAAGGATCACTCAGGTGGGACGCTAGGCATTATTGAGTTAGCATCGAACACGATGAAATCAGGCCATCATGGAAAAGCTCTTTTAGATAGCGCTCACAAGCTCGATTATGTGTATTGGCTTGATAGGAATCGTGTACTTGATCATCAGAATGCTTTTGATGACCTTGAAAATTTGCTAAATGTCGCCAATAAAGATCTAAGGGAATGTAGAAACATTCTTTTAATGACCAATAGCGATAGTAAAAAATTAATAGATCCCATAACAAAAATTCTAGATGAATAAATTCCTTCCAATTTTTCCATTAGGTATCGTTGTACTCCCTGGAAATATTCAATCTTTACAAATTTTTGAACCGCGATATTTAAAAATGATTAAAGATGTTATGCGTGGTGACAATCAATTTGTTATCTCGCTTTTGAGCAACTCAAATCAAGATATTTCCTTTAAAGACAAAGGGACTCTTGTAGAAATAATAGATTTTAATGATTTACCAAATGGCCTGCTTGGGATTACAGTCAAGGGCACAACAAGAGTTGAAATTTCTTCAGCTGAAATAAATGAGGATGATTATCATGTTGGTCAAATTTTTCCAATCTCTGAACCAACTGTTGATGATCAAGCATTATTAGCAAAGTTTCCTGAACTTATTAATGTATTAAGTCAACTAAAAGAACACCCTAAAGTAAGAGAGTTACCGATAGATATTAATTTATCTTCAGCTGATTCGGTAAGTTTTCATCTTGGAGGCTTAATACCATTGAGCCCACTCGATAAACAATTATTATTAGATGCATTCGATGCGGGTCAAAGATTAAATATCTTATCCAGACTGCTTGATGAAATTTCCAGTTCGTCACGTAAAGCCTAATTTAATTAAGAACTAAATTTATGTGTTGCTTAATTTCGAACTAGTACAATCTTTTTGCCTACTATTTTTTTTTATACAAACATTTAATATAGCTTTATAGGAAAATTCTAAAAGGGAGAGAAAATGGAAAATACTAAGTGGGTCTTAAAAGAAAGACCAATTGGATTAGTCAAAGATTCAGATTTTGAATTAATTAAAGAAGAAATTGGCGAATTAAATGATCAAGAAATTCTGCTAGAAAATTTATACTTATCTTTTGATCCTACCCAGAGAATGTGGCTGAATGATATGCCAGGATATTTACCTCCAGTTCAAATAGGAGAGGTGGTTCGATCCGGCGGCGTTGGCAAAGTGATTGATTCTAAGCACTCCGATTATAAGGTTGGAGATTTGGTTTTCGGATTTGTTGGATGGCAATCTCATTGCTTGGTTGCGCCAACTCAGGATGAAAGATTTAGAGTTATTCCGGATATTCTTCCATTACCCACTATGTTAAATGTTTTAGGCACAACAGGGATCACTGCCTATTATGGTTTGGTTGAATTAGGTGACCCTAAACCGGGTGAAACTGTTCTTGTATCCGGAGCAGCAGGTGCAACTGGTTCAGTTGCAGCTCAGATCGCAAAGCTCAAAGGATGTAATGTTATTGGAATAGCTGGCGGTGAAAAAAAATGCCAATGGTTAAAAGACTGTGGAATCGATGAGGTTATAGATTATAAAAATAGCAATGTTCATGATGAGCTGCCTAAGGTTGCTAAAAATGGCATCGATGTTTATTTTGATAATGTTGGTGGAGAACTTCTTGAGACAGTCCTATTCCTAATTAATATCAATGCTAGAGTTCTTTTATGTGGCGGTATTTCTTCTGGTTATGACGCTACAAAATTACCTGATGGGCCTAAAAATCTTTTTTCATTAATTATTAAAAGAGCAACAATGCAAGGTTTTTTAGTTTTAGATTATCTCCCTCATGCTGAAAAGGCCTTAGAAGAAATTGGGGCTTGGGTTATGGAGGGTAAGATAAAGCATATTGAAGATGTCCAAGAAGGGCTTGAGAACTGTCCTCAAACTCTTAACAGACTCTTCACCGGTCAAAACTTTGGAAAACAAGTGCTAAAAATTTAAACTTTTAACGGTGGTTTACTTTGACGAGATCTAATCCAATTTATAGAGTTAATTACACCTTTTTGCTTTAAAAGCTTCCTCTCAAATGCATATTTTCCTGGATAGTCCATGAAGACTAGTCCAGTGATGATTGTTAGAATTCCTTGTCCTGGCAATACGAGCATTAAAATACCAGACAGGAATAACAAGACACCAAAAAAATTTTTTGTAATTAAAACTAACAATTTTAACAATGGGTATCGAGAGTTTTGAACACTGGAAATTAAATTTCTATTTTCAGATTTGAAATAATCTTCTGGCAAAAAAGAAATAATTAGTACCATCATGAAAACTGAGATGATAAGGATGAATAAAGATAAGCTGCCTAAAAGAAATAATAAATCGCTATTCACGCTTGACCATGAAGTAATTTTTTCACTAATGCTCATTTAATAGATACTTTATAGCTCATAGAGTGGATTGATCAATATATTTTAGTTATTCTTTACCTATTGAATACAAAGATATGGGTTAGCAACCTTCAATGAAAAGCATCGAACCACTTAATATTTGTATTCAAGCACTCAATGACTTAAAAGCTCAAAATTTACTTACATTAGATATATCAAAGTCTTCAAATTTTTCAGATTGGTTTGTAATAGCTACTGCAACTTCAGATAGGCATGCAAAAGCGATTGCTAATAATGTAGTTGAAGAACTAAAAAATAATAATGTAGAAATTATAGGGGTTGAAGGGAGAGAAGAATCTGAATGGATATTAATTGATTCCGGAGAAGTTGTAATAAATATTATGCTTGATGAGACAAGGAACTTTTATGATCTAGAGAGTCTCTGGGGAGCTGAAATGAGCTCATCAATATCAAGCGATGAAATTTAAAGTTCACTCAATTTCAAGCAAATCTCAAGTTTGGGAGGAAGCCGCGTTAGAATTTTATAAAAAAAGGCTACGTGAGCATGAGCTTATTTTTTTAAATCACAAGCATAAACTTTCATCAAAGAACTCTGAAGAGTTGATACAGGCTGAGTCAGGAATATTATTAAACAAAGTCGAAAAAATAGATCATGCAATTGCATGGGATATTAAAGGAAGATCGATTTCTAGCAATGAATTTGCTAATTTAATCATGGAGTATTCCATGATTGATCATCAAATAGAGTTTATTATTGGCGGATCACATGGTTTATCTAGCGAGGCTCTGGATAAGTCAAATCATGTAATCTCAGCCTCAAAACTTACTTTTCCTCATAGACTATTTAAAATAATATTATCAGAACAAATTTATAGAGCATGCTCAATTATCTCTAATCACCCTTATCATAAATAAAGAATGGATTTTCATGAAAGACAGTTAGAGCGACAATCGTTTACGCAAAGATCACTATTGGTCATCGCTTTTTTACTAATTTTTATTGTAGTTATCTTATTTCGAACTTTTTCTTTACAAATTTCAAATTTTATAGAATTTGATAAAGCCTCCCTAAATAACAGAACCTATTCAGTTCCTGTCCAACCACTCAGAGGGAAAATCCTTGATAGAAATGGCGAAATTATTTCTGAAAATTTAGCTACGTTTGATTTAGTTACTATTCCAAGGGATATTAAGGATGTTGAAGGATTTCTTAAGAAGATTGAGAACATTATTAATCTTGATAAAGATGAGATCGATCTTTACATTAAAAATTTTAATTCTAAGGCATTTTTTAATAGAGAGCTGGTTCTTAAAAGAAATTTAACTGAAATTGAAATCGCAAGATTTGAGGTAAGAGGATTTGAACATAAAGAAGCCTTTGTTGGTAAAAGATTTAGAAGGGTTTCGAGGTATGATGAAATTTTTTCTCACGTTCTTGGTTATACAGGTAGTGCTAGAGAAAATAATTTTGATGAACAAAATAGGTTCAGATCAAATAGCTGGAAAGATGCAGTTTTTTCATATGCCAATGGATTAATAGAAGGCAAAGCAGGTCTTGAAAAGACTTATAATAAAAGTTTAACTGGCATATTTGGTATTAAGCAATTCGAGGTTGATGCAAGAGGGCGTCTTGTCAAGGAATTGAGTTATACCCCTCCGATCAATGGAGAAAATATTTTAACCACCCTTGATATCGATGCTCAGAAAGTAGCAGCTAATCAACTAGGCAAAAGAAAGGGTTCGATCGTTGCTGTAGATGTAGAAACAGGGGGTATTTTGGCAATCTACAGTTACCCAACCTTTTCAGTTAATAAAATGGCAAATGGTATTAGCCAATTAGATTATGATGATTTAATAAATGATCCTGATAAACCGTTCTTTGATAGATCTGTTGCCGGAAGATATCCTCCTGCCTCAACTATCAAACCTTTGGTAGGTATTCATGCCTTAAATAGAGGCCAAATAAGTTGGACAACAAAAATTAATGATCCAGGTTTCTTTGAATTACCAGAAGATGGAAGGATATTTAGAAGCTGGGGGGAAATAGCCCATGGTTTAATTAATCTTAATCAAGCCCTGATAAGAAGTTCAAATACATATTTTTTTAATCTTGCTTATAACTCTGGGATAAACGAATTGGCAGATGATATTGAAAAATTTGGCTTTGGAAGTACTGTTTGCGTTGATTGCATCTTGGAGGATGAAGGATTGGTTCCAAGACCTCAATGGAAAATGAACAACCTAAATTTTGGATGGTTTAAAGGCGATACAGTTAATATTGGAGTTGGACAAGGATATATTAGTGCTACCCCAATACAGTTAGCCCACTACACTGTAACACTGGCAAATAAAGGAATGAAAAAACCACTTTTTTTAAATAATTCCTTAAGTGAAAAGATACCATCATCAGAGATAGAGCTAGAAAATTTTAATCAACGGGATTGGGAGCTTCTTCATAAAGCAATGGAGAGTGTGGTGGAATCTGATTACGGAACAGCACGACGAATCAGGGATAAAAAAGATTTTCCTATCGCTGCAAAAACCGGAACAGGAGAGATCATTAGTTTAGATTCTAGAGAAGAGTATGAAAGAATAAGGGAGGATCAAGGCTTAAGAGATCACGCAATTATTATTGCTTTTGCTCCAGCTGAAAAACCAAAGTACGCAGTAACTGTAATTATAGAGAATGGCGAGAGTGGTGGATCCGTAGCTGGGCCAGTGGCTTTAAGCATGCTTAAAGAGTTGTTAAAAGAATGATCAGAAAAATTTACTTAGATCCATATATTTTTATAGGTATCTCATTATTAGCAATGGTTGGAGTCTTAATTCTTTTCAGTGCATCAGAGGGTAATGGAACTATTGTTATCAAACAATCAATTTATGTCATGTTAGGACTTTTATTATTTTTACTTGTTAGTCAGCCTGATCCTGATATATATAGAAGGTTTTCCCCACTCATTCTTTTTGGAACTTTGATTCTAGTATTCATTGCTTATTTTTTTGGTCCTGAAATAAATGGTGCTAGAAGATGGATCAGACTTTTTGGATTTTCATTTCAGCCATCAGAGCTTCTGAAGATATCCCTACCACTTTTTTTAGGATCATTTTTATTTAATAAAAAGCTACCGATTAATGCAAAGCAAACAACTATTTCAATCTTTTTTATATTAGCTTGCTTTTTATCCGTTTACATTCAACCAGATCTTGGGACAGGATTACTAATTGCGGCATCAGGATTTTTAGTATTATTTCTTGCGGGGTTAAGTTGGGTTTTTATTGGAGTTACAATTGGTGCGATTTTAATTTTTTCCCCTTTCATATGGAATAATCTTCTTGAACCATTTCAAAGGGAACGCATTTGGACCCTTTTTAATCCAGAGTCAGATCCCTATGGTTCTGGATGGAATATCATTCAATCAAAAATTGCGATAGGTAGTGGTGGACTTTTTGGAAAAGGTTATGGAGAGGGTAGTCAAACGCACCTCAACTTTCTTCCCGAAACACAAACTGACTTTATTTTTTCTGTTTTGGCAGAAGAATTCGGGTTTATTGGTGTTTTACTTTTGTTAATCCTATATACATTTGTTCTTTTACGAACATTTTATTTAGCAGTAAATGCTAGGGATCGTTTTTGTCGACTCGTAATTGGTGGCTTTATTTTTACATTCGGCTTTAATGTCATGATTAATCTTGCAATGGTGATTGGTCTTATTCCAGTAGTAGGAATGCCGCTTCCTTTCTTTAGTCGGGGAGGAACATCTCTGCTTTCAATATTTCTAATGTTTGGGATAATAACTTCCATGTCAACGCACAGAAAATTTATTGCAAAATGAGAATTCTATTATTCCTCTCAATGTCTATTTTTAATTTATTTGGATATGATTTTGATCACCCTAAATACGAACTAATTCAAAAAGAATTAATTGAAAAACATAATTTTAGTGCAGATGAAGTAAAGTTCATTATTGGTCAAGCAGAGAAGCAACAAAAAATTATTGACTCTATGAATTCGCCTGCTGAATTTACTTGGACATGGGATAAATATAGAAAATTATTCATCGAACCGAAGCGTATAAAAAATGGGAAGCTATTCATTAAAAATAATCTTGAAACCCTGGAAAAAGCAGAAGCTCAATTTGGTGTTCCCAAAGAAATCATTACAGCAATTCTTGGAGTAGAGACAAGGTATGGAAAAATAATGGGTTCTTATAGAGTCTTGGATGCATTGTCTACATTAAGCTTTGACTATCCTCGAAGGTCAAATTTTTTTTCACAGGAGTTGATCAGCCTTCTTCTTTTAGCTAGAGAAAATAGTCTCGATGTTTTTGAACTAAAAGGTTCTTATGCTGGCGCAATGGGTTTTGGCCAATTTATTCCCTCAAGTTATAGGGCTTATGCTGTTGATTTTGATGATGACGGATCTGTAGATTTGCTTAACTCTGTTGAAGATGCAATTGGAAGCATAGCTAATTACCTTTTTCAGCATGGATGGAAATCAGGATATCCAATTATTTGGGAGGTAGATAATTCCTTTGAAGGTTACGATCTTACCGGTGTAATAAATAATGTTAGAAAACAAGTTAATTTTGATAGTAAAACAATGTCTCCCATTGGTGTTTCTGATTTTGATGGATTAAATACTAAAGTATTGCTGCTTAGTTATGACACTAATAAAAGTACTAATTATTTTATTGGTTCAAGAAATTTTATAGCTATTACGAAGTACAATGTGAGTCATTTTTATGCAAAAGTTGTGTACGACCTTGCAAAAGAATTTTTATGAGAAACATAATACTAAAAACTTACTTATTTGCCTCAGTTTTTGCAGTTAGTATCTCAGCTCAATCAATTGTTCCAACTCCTCCTGAGCTAAACCTTACCAGTTATATTTTGATGGACGCTACAACTGGAAAAGTTTTAGCTGAATCTAACTCTAATTCTCAAATCGAGCCGGCAAGTATGACGAAGGTTATGTCAGGGTATATTGTTGCAGATCAAATCGAGCAGGGCATGATATCGAATGATGACAATGTATTAATCTCAAGAAAGGCCTGGAAAATGGAAGGATCTCGGATGTTTATTGAGGTTGGAAAGCAAGTTTCCGTCGAGGATTTATTAAAGGGTTTGGTAATTCAATCAGGCAATGATGCTGCGGTGGCGCTTGCAGAATATATTGCTGGATCCGAACAGGTATTTGTTGATGTTATGAATGAGTACGCTTCAGTTTTAGGTTTACGAAATACCCTATTTCAAAACTCTACCGGACTGCCTGATGCTGATCATTTTACTAGTGTAAGGGACCTTGCTGTTTTATCTAGGGCATTGATTGATAATTTCCCATCACATTACGATCTCTATAAAGAGAAGGAATATACATTTAACAATATAAGGCAACTCAATCGTAATAAATTACTATGGCGTGACGAATCTATTGATGGGATTAAGACAGGTCACACTGAAGCTGCAGGATATTGCCTTATTGCATCTGCAAAAAGAAATGATATGCGATTGATAAGTGTTGTTGCTGGAAGTAAGTCGGATAAAGAGAGATTTGATGCCTCTCGAAGACTTCTAGAGTACGGCTTCAGGTTTTATGCAGCCCAAAAATTATTAGAAGGTAACAAAGAGCTAAAGTCCTCAACTGTTTGGGGAGGTAAAAGAGAATCAGTTTCAATAGGTTTAGAGAATGATCTTCTAGTGACTTTGCCAAAGGGAGACTTTAGAAACCTAACCATAAATTATACTATCCAGAACAACATACAAGCACCAATAAAAGCTGGTGATGAGCTTGGACTTGTAGAAGTCATTTCGAATAATAATATTGTTGTTTCTGAATCACTAATTGCGCTTGAGGATATTGATGAAAAAGGATTTTTTGGCAGAATGATTGCAAAAATTATCTTATGGTTTATTGGGCTTTTCAATTTTAATGACTAACCTTATTCAAGGTGTATACCAAGGCTCATTTATGCCGCTTAGTGAGATTAAAGTTTCACCACTTTCTCGAGCATATACTTTTTCAGATAGCATTTACGAAGTCATTCCTTACTATAATGGTAAGCCCTTATGCCTAGATGAGCATATTAATAGATTCAAACTAAGTGCTGGTTTCTTAAAAATTGAATTAGATTTCTCTGTTGTGAAAAGAGAGATTGAACAATTAGGACAATCTTTAGAGAATCTCAAAAATGCTTATGTTTATTATCAAATATCAAGAGGAGTAGATACAGTAAGATCACATATAGTTAAAGAAAAACTAGTTCCTGAAAGATTCGGATATGCCCATGAAGTTAGATTATCTAGTGATCCTATTCTTGCAAAGCTAAATCAAGATAATCGATGGACTCATTGTAATATCAAGACCACTTCTCTGCTTGGAAATGTATTGAACATGAATGATGCTTATGCCGATGGTTGCAATGAAACAATTTTAATTAAGGATAATAAAATTGTTGAAGGCGGTGCATGCAATATATTTATGACTTATGAAAATGAGATTTATACTCCAGGCCTCGAAGAAAATATTCTTCCTGGAATTACCAGAGACTTCTTTATTTCTTCTCTGGAAAAGAAAGATATCATTGTAAAAGAGGCTGACTGCCCAGTTTCATTTTTAGATTCAGTATCGACCATCTGGTTTACAAGCTCTACAAGAGGAGTTCAACCAATAAAATCAATTTTGAATCACAACTATGAAATGGACCCTGATGATGTTCTATTTAGAAATGCTAAAGAGGCATTTACTAATTCGATAAAAGACTATTTTCAAGATCACTAATAATCGTTTCTAACACATTCCACGAGTTGATCGGATGCATTCCTTTTAAAGATTTATCAAGCAAAAAAGCATTTGCAAGTGAATCAATTTGGTTAAATTCTATTTGGCCAGAGAAAGATATGTATTTAGATTGAACATCACGCCATATGCCTAAATCATATAAGTTTGGCTTCCCTTTAGAATTCTTGATTCCATAGCATGATGAAATTATCTTAGATACTATCCAGCTTACTAAAGGTGGAACCGAAGAATTATTATTTCTGATTGAGTTGATAATTTTTCTTGCTCTATTAAAGTCAGTGCTAATAATGGCATCCTCTAAATCAAAGATTTCATGATTTTGCATTACTGAGTAATTCTTAATTGTTTCCTCAATCTTTTTGTCTTCAACAAGCTTTAAAATTGAAACTTCATTCTTTTGCATTAGTAGATTACCTGTAAAATTATTATGAATTGCCGATCCAACAACACCGAGATATTTTTCTGGTAAAAATGAAAGTTGGTTTTTTAACCATAGTTTTTCTTCGTAAATATTAAGTTTATTACAATTAATAATTTCTAGGTTTGCATCGAGAGCTTTAACCCATTTTGTACTCTTATTGAGCTTGGCTTGGGCTGATTCAATGATAAATATATTTTGAACATTTGTATTAAATTTTTCTTCCTCGATAAGTTTTTTAAGAATTTCAGGGAACCTGCCCTCTAAGTGCTTAATTTTTATTATCAATTTTTCTTGAAATAATGATCCGCCTGAAAGTTTTAATATTTCTTCCTCAAGATTATCAAAACCATTCAAACCAAATGTGACTAATTTAGAGTAACCTTCTGAACAGAAATTATTGGATATTAGCTCACTACAATCTTGTCGTAAAACCTCTTCATTACCATATAAGAAATAACTCTTTAGATTGATTTTAGATTTCTGAATAAATTTTATATAGCTTGTTTCCACTAATTTCTTACCTTCATTATCAATTCGTCAATCAGCTGATTCATTAGCTCATAAGAGATTTGCCTGACCGCATTATTTTGAGCTATCGGATTAAACTCATTTATATAAACATTATCTTTTACATTTATGTTTTGAATTTTATTTTCATTACCCAGCCTGTATGACAATTCATAGTAAATCTCAAGATTAGTTGGTCTTGCACCAATACCAGAAAAAAATGGTTTCTCATAATATTTCAGATCCAAAATATTAATTCTTTGTTCTGTTTTTATTTCATGAAAAAATCTTTTTTGAACTAATTCTGCAAAGCGAACATCAACATCATTTGCAATGAAGATACTTTTAGATTGAATAGGTTGATAATCAGTATTACAAGAGCAAATTAATAAGAATAATGGTATGAAAAGCGATTTTTTATTGAGTAACATCAAAAAGATCCTTAAATCCTGAAGGATCATGTCTTCCAACTACAAGGTTTTCAAGAGTTCCATAACCCTCTGAATCATTCATTGTGGCCTTAATTATTTGATGTATATGAAAGAACGAGTAATCTTCAGGGTTAATTTCATTCAGATCCCAAACTTCATAGCCTACAGCTTCCTCACCTTTCCAGAAACCATGACCCCATTCGGGATGTTGATAACCAATACCTTTACAGTGAAATCTAGGCCCACAGGTTTTTGCATTAATCTCAATTTTTTCATCTCCCTCATAAGCTGAAATCTGAGCACCGCTTGACCATCTTGTTCCTTTTATCCAATCAACTTTATGTGAAATATTATTAAGAGGCTTAATGACTTCATTATTCGAAATCTCAACTAAATCTGCAGAGAGCTGCGTAGAATTTCCATCATGATCTTCAAAAGTTCCAAAATGAGTGAAAGTATCTCCAAAATTTATTGGAATCCAGCACCAATATACTCCTGGCTCAGCATTAAGTTTTCCAGGAGCACCAATCTCAGGTTCTCCTACTGGTCTAACACCCCAAGATTTATCTCTGGTTCCATATTCTTTCGTAAGATCTAGATTTCCAGATTCTGTTTCAATGCTTCCATCCCATTT
>CACNUA010000011.1 GCA_902623535.1 uncultured SAR86 cluster bacterium
TTTGTTACTAAAGATCCTTTCTCGAGGTTGATTTTTTCTGATAATTTTCCATAAGCTACAATTGATCCAGAGAAGGTTATCCCCCCAATGTAAATGGTTATCATAATTAGAAGATTCTGTAATAAAGCTGGTTGAGTGTCAGTAAATTGTGACCAGGCTATTAGAAAGGAAGCCATTCCCCCAAACCCATTGAATAAAGCTACCATTTCTGGGATTGCAGTCATCTTCACTTTCAGTGCAATCACAGAGCCTATTAAGGCACCCAAGATTATTGCCGAAACGATAATAGTAATACCTATATCTACGTCGATAAGTGTTACAGAGACTGCTGACAACATGGCAACTGAAGAAAGTATGTTGCCTCGAACTGCAGTCGACTCTTTACCAAGCATCTTGATACCTAAAATAAATAGAACAGAAGAAACTATATAAACGAGGTTTTGAAAAATGGTTATGTCTATCAACATATTCATTAAGATTTCTTTTTAAACATGCTCAGCATTCTATTAGTTACTAAATAGCCGCCAAAAACATTTATGGATGCAAATAATATTGCAAAGAATGCTAAAATGTTTTGTATTTGACCTTCAGCACTTAACATTAAAGCTCCGACAAGTGCTATACCTGAAATAGCATTTGCACCTGACATAAGTGGTGTATGAAGAGTGCTGGGAACCTTTGAGATAAGCTCTAGGCCAAGAAAAATTGATAACAGTAAAACAAATCCAAGCAAAATATATATTTCCATTATTTAAACCTCTCGTCCCTAATTTTACCTTGGTGAACTAGAACACTGCTTATAATAATCTCATCTTCAAAATCAAGATTTATCGAGACAGATTCTTTATCAAAAAACTCTGTTATCCAGTTAATAATGTTATTTGATAATGCTACCGAAGCATGGCCGGCAACCCTAGAAGCTAAGTTGGATATACCTACAATTTTCACGCCATTATTTTCAACAACTTGATCTACTATGGATCCTTCTACATTGCCGCCGCTTTCAACTGCCATATCTAGTATTACACTTCCTGGTTTCATTTTACTGATCGTAGATTGATCAATTAATTTGGGAGCAGGTCTTCCAAAAAGCTGAGCAGTAGTAATTACAATATCTGACCTTTCGCATACTTTGGATTGGAGTTCTTTTTGCTTAGCTATCTGCTCTTCGGTTAATTCTTTGGCATAGCCTTGGTCTGTTTCACCTGTCTCACCTAGATCAATTTTTACAAATTTAGCACCTAATGACTTCACTTGCTCTTCAACCACATCACGTGTATCAAAAGCCTCTACTCTAGCACCCAGTCTCTTTGCGGTAGCTATAGCTTGAAGGCCTGCCACACCAACCCCTATTACAAAAACTTTTGCAGGTTTTAAAGTTCCAGCAGCTGTCATCATCATTGGTAAAGCTGAAGATAGTAAGCTTGAAGCTTCTATGACTGCAGAATAGCCTGCAAGATTGGCTTGAGAGCTCAAAACATCCATTTTTTGTGCTCTGGTTATTCGAGGTATAAATTCCATGCTTACAGCTGTTTGTCCAGAAGTTTCAAGCATTTTAAGATGTTCTTTATTTCCGAAAGGATCAATCATGCCTAAGACAATTGAATTCTTTTTTAGTGCTTGAACTTCCTCATTCGATAAAGCCGATGGAACAATTAAAATATCTGCTTCACTTAGGCAGTTATGTCGAGATACAGGAGTTAAATTATTTTTTTGAAATTCACTGTCAGATACATTTATGCCTTGACCAATACCAGATTCAAATATAACTTTCACACCTTCTAAATTAACTAACCTAGAGATTGTCTCTGGATGAAGAACTGATCTTTTGTCAGTTGGGCTAGTAGTTTTTAGTGCACCAATAATCATGTTAAATATTTAATTAATATGTAGTACATTCGAATTTATTTGACTACATATGTCAATCTTTACACAAATTAGCTTAAAAACAATAATTTATATGTGAGATGCATGTAGTATCACTACAAAAAAATTTATTTTTTCTTAATTTTTAACGATGAATTAAACTAACTCTATTATGTTTGAAGATAAAAAATATACAGCAATTATCACAGGAGGAAGTAGAGGTGTGGGAGCAGCTGCAGCAAAAAAATTAGCATCTCATGGGTGGAATGTTTTAATTACATGCTCAAGCTCTATTGATGAAGCGGAAAATATTGCTAATCAGTCAGATGATCTCTCAGGTGAAATAGTTGCAATTCAAGCGGATGTTTCAAATCAAAAAGATTGTGATGCAACCATTGAAAGATGCCTATCACTTTGGGGAGGCTTAGATTCTCTTATAAACAACGCAGGTACAACAAAATTTGTTTGGGACCATTCTGATCTTTCATCTTTATCCGCAGAAGATTTTATTAAAATCTACTCGGTAAATCTGATTGGCCCATTTCAAATGGTTAAATCATGCAAACAACATCTCATTGAATCTTCAAACCCTAGTATTGTGAATATCTCCTCTATTGCCGGTATCAAAGGCATTGGTAGTTCAATAGCATATGCCTCTTCTAAAGGAGCATTAAATACCATGACACTGTCAATGGCTAGAAATCTTGGGCCCATTAGAGTAAATGCTATCTGCCCAGGATTCATTGAGGGTGAATGGCTCAAAAAAGGTATGGGTGAAGAGGTCTACGAAGGTACTAAAAAGCACATAGAAGCAACTGCGCCATTAAGAAAGACCTGTACGCCTGAATCTATTGGTGAAATAATTTATTATCTTGCTAGTGGGAGCTCACTAGTCACAGGACAACTTATCACAGTTGATGGAGGGGTTTCTCTAAATCTCTAAACTAGTTAATAGATTTTTTAACTTTTGGAGATACAGTGAATTTGACTTTTCTCTTTGACGGAATTGGGAACTCTTCCATTGTTTTTGGATTTCTTCCAACTCTCTCTTTTGTTTGAACAATATCAAATGTCCCAAAACCAGAGAGTTTTACGGTCTTTCCAGAGTTTAGTTGTTCCTTGATGGTATCAAAAAATAAATCAACAAATTTTTTTGCATCAGCAAAAGACAATTCAGTTTGATCACTGAGGTTTTGAGCAAGTTCTTTTTTGGTTAAAGTCACTTCCTAAGTTTAGCAGATAGTTTGCTAGTTAAGTTTCGCAAGATTTTATCCATTGACTGATTTACTTCTTCATCTTTTAAAGACCGACTTTGGCTTTGGAAACTAAACCTAATGGTTAGACTTTTTTGATCTTCCTGGAGATCTTTTCCGGAGAATATATCAATCAATTCGAACTTTCTTAAATAGCTAATCTTAAGCTTTGAAATTAAGCTCTCGATAACCGAATAATCAATTTTCTTATCAAGCACAATATTTAAATCTCTCTCAGAGAATGGAAATTTGGAAACAGGATTTAAATTATCTCTTTGATTGGTTCGATGAAGTTTATCAACCAATAAACTAAATCCGTACAACTGTTCGGATGAGAAACTATTATTGATTTCACCAAAACTGCCGATAATTTCTTTTGAATGATTGTTTTTAATCATCAATGAGTTTTCATTAAAAAATGTATTATCGGTATTGAAAATGAATCCATAATTTTTGAAGCCAAGTGTTTTTAGCAAATCTTGAATGTCTTTTTTTAAAGTAAAAAAATTGTATGCCAATGAATTTTGATCCCAGAATTTAGCCTTAGTTGACCTGCAGATAACTCCACTGACAACTTCTTCTTCAGAAAAAGATATCCCGCTTTTTTTATAGGATCTTCCTATCTCAAAGAGATTTATAGTTTTAAATCCCCTCTTTAGGTTATCTTCAACAGCGCTAATCAATGACTGTAAGAGATTGCTTCTTAATAAAGACTCTTCACTATTTAATGGATTTGCGACTTTAACTGATTTCTTGTCGATGAGATCTAGATTTGAAGCTGTGAAAGGTATATGCATTACCTCTTGATAGCCTCGATTTATAAAAAATAATCTTAAGGTGTTCTTTATATTATTGCTAATAATATTTGCATATGGTGCAGCCTTAGGTTTATTCACTGGAAGATTGTCATAGCCATAATGCCTCAGGATTTCTTCATAAAGATCCTCAGCAAGGCTCATATCAAATCTATGACTCGGAGTTGAAATAGTTAATCCTGTTTTAAAGGAATCGATTTCTATAAACCCAAGCAATTTAAGTGTTCTTGTAATGAATTTTTTAGATATCTTAACGCCCGCAAAAGATTCAAAATTTAGATAATCAAGGGTGATCTTTTTTGCGAAGTTTGTTTTCTTTTCTAACTTATTGCAGCCTATTAATTTGAATGAAGCTATTTCTTCAAGTAAATCTAAATATCTCACAAGCGCAAATGCTTGAATTGACGGATCAACCCCCCTTTCAAATCTTGTTGATGCATCGGTACTCAAGCCATATTGTCTTGCCTTATTCATTAAGCTTTCAGGTGAGAAGAACGCAGCTTCAATTGCAATTGATTTTGTAGAATCTGAAACAGCGGTGTTAGCACCTCCGATAATTCCGGCTATTGCAATTGCTCCAGACTCATCACGAATTGTCAGTGTATCTTTGGTGATCTCTTTTACTTCATTGCCTATTACTTTTAGAGATTCTTTATTATCAGAAAAACCAACTGAAATTGGCAAGCTTAGGGTTTCCCTATCAAATACATGAAGAGGTGTTCCCTGCTCAAGCATAACAAAATTACCTAAGTCCACTAGGGGATGGATAAGCGGAATGCCAGCACTTTCAAGTAATGATTTAATATTTTTTGGAAGAGATTTTTTTACAACAACATCATCCAACAAAAGTAGGTGATAATTTTTACATGCAGATGTTTCTATCTCCTTAATTACTTTTAAGTCTCTCTTGAAAGTAAGATTATTTTTTGAAGAAAAAGATTTTTTATAGAGATCTTGATTTTTGAATGCCCAATAATCTCTTGCCAGCCCCTTTAAGGAAAAAGCATCACCCCTATTTGGAGTTAAATCAAAGTCTATGCAATTACCATCAACCTCACATTCAAATCCAAGATCAGTAAAAATCGCAGAAAGTTTATTTTGACTTTCATTAGAGACTAAAAATTTCTTTAAATATGAATATTCGATTCTCATATTAAATTTGCTCTAAAAATTCTAAATTAGACGAGTAGAAGTCTCGAATATCCTTAACGCCGTAATAAAGCATCGCAAGCCTTTCTACACCCATTCCAAAAGCATAACCTTGGAATTTATGATGATCGATATTACAGTTTTTAAGAACATTTGGATGAACCATTCCACAACCCAAAACCTCTAGCCAATCTGAATCAAACTTAATATCCACCTCCGCAGAAGGTTCAGTAAATGGGAAATAAGATGGCCTAAAACGGACATCCATTTTTTTGTTAAAAAAGAATTCAAGAAAGTCGATCAAAATTCCTTTCAAGTCAGCAAAGCTTATATCCACATCAACAGCCAAACCTTCCACCTGCGTGAACATTGGAAGATGAGTTGTATCAGAATCGCACCTATACACTCTCCCGGGAGAAAGCATATATATCGGAGCTGCATGCTCTAACATTGAGTGAATTTGAGTATTAGAGGTATGAGTCCTTAATAAGTAACTATCTTTTGATTGTGTATCGATATAAAAAGTATCATGCATTTGTCTTGCAGGATGATTTTTTGGAAAATTTAAAGCTTCAAAATTATAAAAATCAGTTTCTATTTCATTGCCATAGAAAGTTTTGAAATTAAGATTTTCAAAATACCTTAATATTTTATTAGTACATTCAGAAATTGGGTGAGCTCCGGATACAGAATCTTGAACTGGCAACGAGGTATCAATGATATCAACTGCGCTATTAAAATTAATATTCTCTTGGAAGTCCCTAAAAATATTATTTAATTGATTTCTTAATAAATTAAGTTCTTTTGCCGCAAGAACTTTTTTTTCAGGATCTAGATTTTTTAACTCTTTGAAACTTAGCTGAATGAAAGATTTTTTACCCAAGAATTGGGATCTGACTATGAAAAAATCTGATTCGTTAGCTACGGAAGATAAACTTCGTAAGGCCTCTTCAATTAAATCCTTTGGGATTTGCATGAGAGCATTATAGCCTTACTTTATCTACAATCTTTGAAAATGTTGTTGGGTCAGAGTAAGCGATTCCAGATAGAATTTTTCTATCAAGCTTTATATCAGACTTTGAAAGGTTATTTATAAACCTGCTGTATGAGATATCATGATCATTTAGTGCAGCTGATATTCTAGCAATCCACAAAGATCTAAAGGTTCTCTTCTTGTTTTTTCTATCTCTAAAAGCGTATTGAAGCGATTTTATATTTGACTGTTTTGCAGTTTTATATAACCTACTTCTCGCACCATAGTGGCCTTTTGTAGAGGAAAGAACTTTTTTATGTTTGGCTTTTGCTGTTACAGCTTTAGTTGTTCTTGGCATGATTATCTCTTAATTGACTAAAAGCTTAGATGCAATTTTTTTAGTTTCATCTTGCATCTTAATAAGCCCTCTATTGTGTCTTTTTCTCTTAGTGGTTTGCTTGGTTAAAATATGAGATCTGTTGGCACTTCTTCGCTTTAAGCCAGAACCTGTCTTTTTAAATCTCTTTTTAGCACTAGAGTGTGTTTTTAACTTATAACCCATAATATTTTATTTCTTTTTGACTTTAGAAAGCACCATCAACAGTTGTCTACCTTCCAGTGAAGGCTCTTGGTCAACTTGAGCAACATCACTTAAGTCATCTTTAATTCGATTAAGCAGCTCAAGACCTAGATTAGAGTTTAAAATCTCACGCCCCCTAAATCGGACGCTAATTTTAGTCTTATCTCCGTCAATAATAAAGTTTTTTATCTTTTTTAATTTAATGTTGTAATCACCAACATCTGTAGAGGGCCTGAATTTAATCTCTTTTAAGGACTGTTTTCTCTGTTTTTTTGCGCCCCCTTGATTTTTCTTCTTCTCAAATTGGAATTTACCGTAATCTAATAATTTGCATACGGTTGGATTTGCGCCATATGGTGATACTTGAACAAGATCAATGTTTTTTGCTTTTGCTTTATCGAGCGCTTCTTCAATCATGACGATCCCAAGCTTTTCACCGCTATCATCAATTAACATAACTTCATCAGCCCTAATCTTTTCATTGATAGGCATGAAGTTTTTCTTTTGCGAAGCTATAGTACTATCTCCAACAGAATCTAAAGAATAAAATCAAAATTAATAATAGAAATAGCCAAACTAGGATGTTTGTTTTACAAGAATTTGCGACATAGATGGTGAATTTTATATAAATTTATTGATAAAACAACAATAATTCCCAAATACTATATATAAAAACTTTTTTCGAAATTACATTTTTATAACAAAAATACTTACAATCCCGTTCACTAATAATGAATAAGCTATGACTGATAATATCGACCAAAATGAAGTTCAAAAATTTGCAGCCATTGCGGAACAATGGTGGGATCCCACTGGTGATTTCAAACCCTTGCATGTGATTAATCCAATCAGAGCAGAATATATCTCCAATAAAATTGATCTTAAGGGCAAAAAAGTTTTGGATGTTGGATGTGGAGGCGGTCTACTTGCTGAAGCATTATTTGATGCGGGAGCTGAGGTTTCAGCAATAGATGTAACAGAAAGAAATATTGAAGTAGCAAAACATCATGCTAATGCTCACAAAAAAAATATTTCATACCATCTCACAGATGCGAAAAGTTTTTCAAATAATCATAAAAACTACTTTGATATTGTGACCTGTCTTGAGGTTTTGGAGCATGTGCCTGACCCATCAGTTTTAATAAACGAATGCTCCTCTATGCTCAAAAGAGATGGGTCCTTGTTCCTTTCAACAATCAATAAAAATCCACGATCTTTTGTAACAGCAATTTTTGGAGCCGAATACCTCTTTCAATTGTTGCCTAAAGGCACTCATGAATATGCAAAATTTATAAAACCTTATGAATTAGAGTCATATATGACTTCAGCAAATATAAAGCTCATGGAAAGCAAGGGTCTTTTTTATAACCCCCTCTTTCATAGTGCAAAACTAAATAATGATTTAGGTGTTAACTATATGATGCATGGTGTGAAAGTTGATTAAAGGATTGCTCTTTGATTTGGATGGCACCTTACTTGATTCTGCTCCAGACTTTGTTTATTGCTTAAATTCTCTTTTAGAAAAATATCAAAAGCCTCCAACAGATGCAGATTTAATAAGATCTTATGTTTCTGATGGAAGCGCAATGTTAGTCAAGCTTGGATTTAAAATTGAGGAAGATCATCCTGAATTTGAAAAATTAAAAAAAGAATTTCTTGATTCTTATAAAAATAACCTTGGCAAGTTTTCAAATTTATTTTCTGGTGCTTCGGAATTGATAGAAAAAATTAAGCTTGATAATTTGAAATGGGGAATCGTAACTAACAAACCATATGTATATGCCACTAAAATTATTGAAGAAACTCCTGATCTATCATCCTGTATGACCTTGGTTTGTCCAGATCATCTAAAAAAAGCTAAACCTAGCCCTGAAGGAATATTGTTAGCATGCAATCAACTTAATCTTAATCCGAAGGAAGTGATTTATTTTGGAGATCACCAAAAGGATTTAATGGCTTCTAGAGCAGCTGGAACTATTACCGCAGCATGCACTTATGGGTATGCATTAAAATCATCTGACCTTGAGAATGATGATATTGAAATTAGAAATTTATTAGAGTTTTCAAAAACTAATTTTAAATCGCTTGATGAACACGCTTGAAAATAAAAATATCTTGATCACTGGTGCTTCTAGAGGGATAGGTAATAAGCTAGCAACTCATTTTGCTTCTCAAGGAGCTAACATAGTTTTACTAGCAAGCAATGAGGAGAGTCTTAACAAGACCTATGATGGATTGGTGTCAATTAACCCAAAAGGTAAGCATCTTATTATTTGCTGTGATTTAAGCAACTTAGATGCTTCTCATTACGATGAAATTAAATTAAATATTGACGAAAACTATAACGAGCTTCACGGCCTTGTACTAAATGCAGCAATTTTAGGCAAGATGAGTGCCTTGAGTGACTATGATTTAGATACTTGGAACAAGGTAATGAATGTAAACCTCACTTCGCAGTTTATGCTTGCAAAGACTATGCTACCAATTTTAACTAACTCTCAAAAAGCAAGAATTATTTTTACGTCTTCTGGTGTGGCTGATTATGGTAAGGCTTTTTGGGGAGCATATTCGGTAAGCAAGTTTGCTGTGAAGGGATTGGCTGAAATATTTCGAGATGAACTCGAAAATATTCATGATCTAAAGATATTTAATTTTGATCCAGGTGCATCTCCAACGGATATGAGGTCAACTGCATATCCTGGCGAAGACCCAAATGACCTTAAATCACTCGATGAACTTATGCCTTGTTATGACTGGTTTTTCTCAAAGGATAGTGACGCCGCAACTGAACATTACTTTAGATATTCAGAATTAATCAAGACTATCCCATAGGTTCAAACTCAGGTAGGAATTAAATGGTTTGTAAATCTCCTCAATACTTTCTAAGGTCTCATTAGGAAAAAAATTATTGCATGCCCTTTTTATGCCTAAATCTCCTTTGGGCAATATATTGACATCACCTAAGAAAAACATTTTTGCCATATCTACTGTCCAAGGCCCTATCCCCTTATAAGAAATTAATAAATTAGTGAATTCCTCTGCTCCAATGGTTTTGTAATAATTTTTCTTCTTTTGTAATGTATTAGAAATTAAAATATTTTTTACATATTCACATTTTTTTTGAGAGAGTCCACTATCCCTAAGGTCATTCTCTAAGTTCCTATTTTGTAATGGGTGATTAATGATAAATTTCTCAGCTCGCTCCCATATAGTTTTTGCAGCTTTTGTAGAAAGTTGTTGTCCTACAATTGCCTTTGATAAATAGACTGACAATTCTCCATTAAATAGTTTGAGCTGTTTTGGAGGGCTGCTTTTTAAAAAATTTAAAAAACTAGAATGGTAATTTTTTTTAGAAATTTTTAATAAATCCAAATGAATCTTCTTATATTCCATTTTTAATGATTTGGTCGACTTCATTTGAGGTAAGTTCTTTTAATTGTCCTTCTTTTAAGTCCTTATCTAAAAATATCGAACCAAATCTAACACGTTTTAGTCTGCTAACTTGTAAGCCATGATAATCAAAAAGATTTCTTACTTCTCTATTTTTCCCTGACTGTAAACAGACAGTAAACCATTGATTGGATGATTGCTTCACCCCCAGGACAATATCTGTCAACTGCAATTTTTTATCATCAATATTTATACCTTTCAGCATGGATTCTTTAATTTTCTCACTAAAGCTCCCTCTTGCTCTGACAAGATATTCTCTATCAATTATCGAAGATGGATGCATGAGTTTATGTGCTAGCTCACCATTATTTGTTATTAATAAGAGGCCAGTTGTATTGACATCAAGTCTGCCGATTGAAATCCAATTAGTTGATGGATCAGGTAAATTATCGAATATTGTTGCGCCAAATTTTTGTGGGTTCTTAGAACATATCACACCACGTTGTTTATTTAGCATGATAATTCTAGTGGGTTGAGCAATAGATTCTATTAAATTTCCATCGACATATACTTTGTCTAATTCACCAACTTTATCTCCTAGCTTTGCTTGAGCGTAATTGAGTCGAACCCTTCCTTGTTTTATGATCTCTTCGGATTTGCGCCTAGATCCAAACCCAGCGCTTGCTAGAAACTTTTGTAGTCTTTGCATTCAATGCATTATCCAGTTTGAAGATTGAAATCATCAACAAGTCCAATCGAAGCATCTTCTATCTCGGGTAATGGCGGGAGATCAGATATTGATTTAATCTGTAAATCATCTAAAAAATTAGATGTAGTTTTGTAAAGAGTTGGTCTTCCTGGAACATCTCTATATCCTGCAGCTTGGATCCAATTTTTATCAAGAAGTGTTCTTATAATTTGAGAGCTAACACTTACGCCTCGAATATCCTCAATATCACCTCTTGTAACTGGCTGCTTGTAGGCAATTATTGAAACCGTTTCCATTAAAGCTTTAGATGTTCTAGCTTGGGTGTCACTCCACATTGGATAAATTAGTTCAGAAAATTCAGATTTAATTTGAAGACGGTATCCACTAGCAACTTCTAATATTGAAAGTGAAGTATCTTGATATCTTAATTCCAAGTCATTAAGGACTTCCTTAATTTCCGATAATTCAACTTTGATGCCTTGATTTGATAAAAGAGATTTCATTTCTGAAAGTTTTACTGGTCGAGCTGCGCCAAACAAGATAGCTTCAACATGATTTGCAATTAATTCCATTAATGGACTCCCTGACTAACTGATTTAAGATACAACTGATTTGAGTCCTCATTCTGAATGATTTCTATATTGCCATCCTTAACGAGCTCTAGTGATGCCAATAAAGCAACTGCAACACCTTGTCTCCCCTCGGATTTTTTAAAGGTCTTAAAG
The DNA here is from genome assembly GCA_902623535.1 of uncultured SAR86 cluster bacterium. Classification (GTDB taxonomy): domain Bacteria; phylum Pseudomonadota; class Gammaproteobacteria; order Magnimaribacterales; family D2472; genus MED-G82. Next base: position 11,461 of record CACNUA010000011.1, read on the forward strand.
AACTGAATGATATTTCTTTTGGTTAAAAGACCAAGAATATGCTCAATCCTCTCTTGAGTTGATAGTTCCTCAAATTCAACAAAGTGGATTCCTTCAAATTTAGGCCTTGAAATTACTTCAGCAAACACATCCCGAAGATCAGTTGTATTAAATGGGAGTTGTTCCTTGTGCTCATTAAACTTTGGCAGGCCAGCATTGGCAACAAAATAATCCCGTTCAATTTTTGGAAGGTTTGAGATTCTTTCCGAAACAGATTTAAAGCGTTTATATTCTTGTAGTCTTTTTATCAGAGTTGATCTTGGATCTTCTTCATCTTCAAGTTCATTATCTTGAGGAAGCAACATTCTAGATTTAATGTGCGCTAGAGTTGCCGCCATGACCATATAATCTGATGCGAGCTCAACTTTCAATTCTTCCATAATCTCTATATATTGAAGGTATTGTTCTGTGATTGAAGCTACATCTAACTCCAATATATCAATATCTTTCTTATTAATTAAATATAAAAGAAGATCCATTGGACCTGAGAACTCCTCAAGGATTAATTCAAGGGCATTTGGAGGAATAAATAAATCCTCTGGGAGAGCATCAATATTTTTACCCTTAATCAACGGAAATTCTCTTTGAATTGTAGAGCTCATCTACTAGATAGTGTAATCATTGAGTGAATAATACACAATATATAGTGTTTTTAAAGCTTTTTAAGGCTTATGCAAAGAATTTAAGTCAATGAATTAAATTTCGGTAAAAACATATATATTTTTGATTAATATATTTTTTATAGTTTTTTATCAATTATCATACTGCAAATGAATTATCTTACTGACAATACAAGAATTGTAGAGAAGTTTGATCTAATAACTCCTAATGAAGTTTTAGAGAAATATCCTCTTACAGATGAGGTTGCAGCGCTTGTGTATGGAACTAGAAATGAAATAAGTCAGATTCTCCATGGCAAAGATGATAGATTGCTTGTGATATGTGGGCCATGTTCAGTTCATGATAAAAAATCAGCCATTGAATACGCTAAATTTTTAAAAGATGCTAGAGATCAATTCTCAGATAATCTTTTGATAGTAATGAGGGTTTACTTTGAAAAGCCCAGGACTACAGTTGGTTGGAAAGGTCTCATAAACGACCCTGATCTCAATAATACTTTTAATGCTAATAAAGGCTTGATGTTAGCTAGATCAATTCTTAAAGAAATTTCTGAAATTGGACTTCCTATAGGTACAGAATTCCTAGATCCCATTTCACCACAATACGTTGCCGATCTAATTTCATGGGGTGCAATTGGTGCTCGGACTGCTGAAAGTCAATCTCACAGAGAGCTAGCCTCAGGATTATCTTGTCCAATTGGTATCAAAAATGGAACAACAGGAGCCCTAAAACCCGCAATTGACGGAATTCAAGCAGCTAACCACTCACACGTCTTCTTCTCAAATACTAAAGAAGGTATGGTCTCAATTTATAAGACTTCAGGTAATTCAGATGCTCACATTATTTTAAGAGGCGGCAGTAATCCTAATTACGATAGTGAGGCAGTTGAAAAGACCTTAGTTGCGTTGAGGGAAGCCGAAGTTAATGAATCAATAATGATTGACGCTAGTCACGGAAATAGCCAGAAGCAGCATAAAAATCAAATTATGGTCACTCAAAAGATTGCCGAACAAATTTCAGACGGTAATTTGCTTATCAGAGGCCTCATGCTAGAGAGTAATTTAGTGGAAGGTAACCAGTCAATTTCTGAAAACCTCACTTATGGTCAAAGTATTACTGATGCTTGTATGAATACAGAAGATACATTGATATGTTTAAAGGTTTGCTTTGATGCTGTTGAAAAAAGAAGAGGGGGCTAATTGAAGGAAGTTTCAGTTTCACTTGACATAATCAATACCATAGGACCTACTTCAGCAATAGTTTTGGCTGTAATTCAGCAGAAAAAAATCCCCACTGAAGACTTTGATGAACTGATCTCTGTTTTAGATAATTACCTTAATTTTGAAAATAGAGAAAATCTCATCCATGCGACTCAAAAGCTTCTTAAACTAAAACTTATTGGATCTAGCGATTCTGCAACTAGAAAAAAAGATAATCTTTACAAATTAAGGCTTCCTGGGAAGTCTCAAGCAGGGTCAAAAAAGCAAATAACTTCTATGTGGCATCCTAATCAAGAAGTTTACGAAGTATTATTAATGGGTGGAATATCAAAAGAGTTTAGTGCTAGCAAGCTAAAAGAATTTAAAATTTATTGGGGCGAAAAAGGCTTGATAAAGGATAATTGGAACTCAATCTTTGTTGACTTTGTAAAAAGAGAATGGGTAAAGGAAAAATCACCAAATAAAGGTGCTCCAACCCAAATGAATAAAAATTGGCAGCCCAGCAGTGATGCCTTTGAAGTTCTCGAGTTGGCTAATATTCCAAAAAATGTTTCACAATCATATATATTAGAGTTTGTACTGTTTTGGGAAGAAGATGGTGTAGCTCTAAAATCATGGAATTCAAAGTTCGTAGACTTTGTAAAAAGAAAAGAAATAGTTAATACAATTAATAATGAAGAAAATAAAAGATCTGATAACAAAGAAGAAGAATATGGAAAATCATCAGAGCAGACAAAAGACTTATCATGGTCAAAGGATCTCGAGCTCTAAAAAGAAACTCATAATTCAATTCATTGAGGACTTATTTTATAAGTTTGAAGTAGCTTATCATTATCAGTTTTTTAAAATTTACTCATCTAATGAAAAAATAATTTCTGCAAAACGACTATGGGCCAGTACATTAAAAAACTTTTCAATTCATCAGCTAAACGAAGCTAGTGCATTTATTATTAGCAATAATGAGTTCATTCCTACTCTAAATGAATTTGTAAAAGCAGTAAGAAAGCAGCCTTACTCAGATAGCATTCCGAGTGCTGATGAAGCATTTTTGGAAGCTCAAAAATCTTATTCTCCAAGAAAAAAATATAATTGGTCACATCCGATAGTTTATTTTGCTGGATGCAAAACTGGGTGGAGTGCTCTGAATGACTCTAATCAATACAATGTAATTAACCAATTTAGAAAAAATTATGCAGAATTACTGACTAAACTTGAAGAGGGCTTGAATTTATCAATTGATCATCCTGAGACTGAAGAATTTGAATCAAAAAAGTTTGATTCCAGTTTATTCAAACAACTCAGAAAAGAATATGATCTTTGAGGCAAAAACATACAATTTGGGCTGATTACACTATAATACACATCCTTTTAAACAGGAGATTTGGACCTATATATAAGAGTAGGCTCATAAAATATAAAGATTATGTCTAAAAACGTCAGGATGGCTTTGCTAATTTTGCTACCAGTATCTTTCTGGTTTGCAACTGGCGTGCTTGAAGAAGAAAAAATAGAATCACCAAAGGCTCAAAAAACATTATCCTCTGTTGTGATTAATGAGAGTATTGCAGAAATGATTTCCCCAACTGTTAGCGTAAACTCAGTTGCTATTAGCGAAAAAAGGGTTGCGGTTAAGGCAAAAACTTCAGGAGAGGTCGTGACCACAGGTGTTCGGCAAGGTGAATGGGTTAAAAAAGATGAGCTTTTATGTAGGCTTGGTATAGTCGAACTTAATCGAACAGAAGTGAAAGCACCATTTGATGGTTATGTAGAAAATATTGTTAAACCAGGTAACTTTATCCAAAGAGGTGAAATCTGTGCAACCATAATTGAGCTTAGCCCTATAACATTTGTTGCTGAGGTACCCGAGGCTAAAATCAAAGATATCTTTGAAGGTCTTCAGGTTAAAATTGATTTAATCACTGATGAAACTATCTCATCTAATCTAACATTTGTATCTAAAAGTGCATCTCCCGCTACAAGGACCTTTAGAGTAGAGGCAGAGTTTGAGAATGTAACTGGCGCTGTAAGAGATGGCATTACTGGCACAATGCATATTAGTACTCAGCCGATTTTAGCTCATAAAATTACTGCTTCTGTTTTATTGTTAACCGATGAAGGCAATATCGGTGTAAGGACTGTTAATTCAGAAAGCAAAGTTGAGTTTCATTCAATTAAAATTATTAAAGATACAGCTGATGGGCTTTGGGTAAGTGGCATACCTCAATTTTCAAATCTTATAGTTCAAGGACAAGGGTTTGTTGAAAACGGGCAAACTGTAGCTGTTACAAATCTAGCTAGTCTATGAATAAAATAGTTGATTTTGCTCTTTCTAAAGGGAAGACAACATTAACTATTGCCTTGCTTGTTTTAATTGCTGGGAGTTATTCTCGTACAATCATCCCTGTTGCAGCAGATCCAAGTATCCAGCTTCCTCTAGTAAGTGTTTCTGTTTTTCTTGATGGGGCTTCACCAAATGATGCATCTAGATTAATAGCAAAACCATTAGAGAATAGGTTAAGAAGTGTTCCAGGCATAGAAGAAATCTCTTCTAGTAGTACCCTAGGATATGCAAGATTAGTTGCTGAATTCGAGGTTGGGCATGATATTGATGCTGCGCTAGTAGACATTAAACAAGCAGTAGAGGAAGTTAAGTACAAGCTTCCTCTAGAGGCTGAGGATCCACAAATAAGAGAATATTCATTTGCAACATTTCCTGTTATGAATCTTAGCTTAGTAGGAAATGGGCCATTAAGACAAAAAATATTTTTTGCAAAAGAACTACAAGATCAGCTCGAAGGCATAGATGAAGTTCTGAGCATTGATATAAGTGGGGCTCCAGATGAGGTTCTTGAGGCAATAATTAATAAGTCAAAATTAGAAACTTATGGGATCACACTTAGAGATCTTTATTTGGCTGTTTCAAATAATAATGTGATTATCCCTGGTGGCGCTCAAGATACTGGAGACGGCCGCTTCAATATTGAAGTACCTGGTGTTTTTGAGACTGCTCAAGATGTATATAGCATTCCGGTCAAGGTTACACCTTCAGCAGTTGTGACCCTTGGAGATCTTGGTGAAATAAGAAGGACTTTCAAAGACTATTCATCATATTCAAAAGTTAATGGTAAAGACGCGGTTACACTTGAAGTAAAGCTTAGAGAAGGTGCTAATGCAATAGATGCCAAGAGAGCTATCATGTCTAACCTATCTCAGTTTGAACCTTTTCTCCCAGAAAATATTGAAATTGTTAAGACTGATGATGAAACCATTTGGGCTGAAAAAATGATTACAGAGCTTCAAGGAAATATAGTAACTGCAATTTTTCTAGTAATGATATTAGTAGTTGCAAGTATGGGCATTAGGGTAGGTATGTTGGTTGGACTTTCAATACCATTTTGCTTCCTTCTAACCTTTATTGTTTTAAATATTGCAAATATTGAATTCAATTTCCTTGTGATGATGGGATTATTGTTAGGACTCGGGATGCTCATCGATGGTTCTATTGTTGTCACTGAATATGCGGACAGAAAGATATCTGAAGGCATCCAAAGGGTTGAAGCTTACAGGCTTGCATCAAAACGTATGTTTTATCCGATACTTTCTTCAACTGCAACAACTATCGCTGCTTTTACACCTCTTATTTTTTGGCCCGGATTCACAGGTCAATTTATGCGTTTTTTACCAATTGCAGTTTTCATAGTTTTATCAGCTTCGTTGGTCTATGCAATGATTGTTGTGCCAGTTCTAGGTGCCGTATTTGGTCAAAGAAGATCTTCTCTCAGATCCGGAGAATCTGAAAAAACTGGAGAAGTTGTTTTTGACCGAATTTCATCTTTTTACAGTAAATGGGTAAGAGTTTTTGCAAAAAATCCGTTTGAGACAATATTAAGCGTCTTTTTCCTTTTATCAATCATAATCATTTCTTATGATCGCTTTGGAAAAGGTACAGTTTATTTTCCTTACGTAGATCCTGTCGCTGCTGAAGTATCAATAAGAGCCAGAGGCAATTTTTCAGCCATTGAGTCAAAAGAAATAGTTGAGCAAGTAGAAAGCAGGTTGCTAGAAATTCAAGAAATCAAAAGCTTGTATCTTAGAACTGGTTCTCAGTGGTTTAGCATGGGTGGTGATGTTATTGGTAGTGGCTTTTTTGAGGTTGAGGAAATCAATGCAAAGGGTTTGACTGGTCAACAGATAATTGACCAAGCGAAATTATTAACAGCAAATATTCCAGGTATCCTTGTTGAAATTTTTGAGCTAGAGGGTGGTCCTGCATTTGAGAATCCGATTGAAATTGGAGTTTTTGGGAATACAGAACAAGAAGTTGTTCAAGTGACAAGATTGATAGAAGATTTTGCACAGAATGAAATTACTGGCCTCTCAAATGTCAGTTCGACACTTCCTTATCCCCAAATTGAGTGGAAAATCGATGTTGATAAACAAAAAGCTGCTCAACTAGGTGTCAATATTTCAGATGTTGGTGCTATTGTGCAAATGCTAACTAACGGTTTTAAAGCAGGTGAGTACAGACCTGATGATTCAAGAGATGAAGTTGAGATTAGAGTTAGGTTTAAACGCGATGAAAGATCCTTAACTGGAATTGATGATTTAAAGGTTCCCTCGTCACGAGGACAGATACCTATCAGCTCATTTATTAAAATTATTCCAAAAGAAAATAGGCAGTCTGTTGTTAGAAGAAATGGCAAGTTTTTCCATGAAATTGGAGCTGCAGGTGCAAATAAAGATATTTTGATAGATGAGAAAGTTAAAGAAATAAGGCAATGGATAAATCAACAAGAATTTCCTCCTGGAATTTTTGTCCAATTCAGAGGTCAGCAAGAGGAAACAGAGGAAGTAAATAGTTTTTTAAGTGTCGCTGGAATTACAGCCATATTCCTTATGCTTGTTCTGCTGCTCACTCAATTTAATAGCTTTTATCAATCAATCCTGATTTTGTCAGCAGTGTTTATGTCGGCTACAGGAGTTTTACTGGGTCTGCTTATTACAGGTCAACCATTTGGAACAACCATGACTGGAATCGGCATTGTTGCGCTAGCCGGAATTGTTGTTAATAACAATATCGTCTTGATTGATACTTTTAACAGGCTTCGAGATGAGAACCAAAATCTAGCTAGATATGATGTAGTGGTCATGGCTTGTAAACAAAGATTGAGACCGATCTTATTAACAACCCTCACAACTATTTTCGGGCTGCTGCCGCTTGCTGCTGGAGTAAGCCTAGATATTGTTGCAAGATCAATTGAATTAGGCAGCCGAGTTGTAGATTGGTGGCAGCTTTTAGCACAATCAATAGTTTTCGGATTAGGTTTTAGTACAATCTTGACTCTTATTTTTACTCCAGCCGCCTTAATGGTTCCTGAATCAATTAAAAATTACTTTAGCAAAAGTACAGCCGTCGAGACTTCTTAATAATTAATACAAAACTCAGTTAAAATATTTATATGACTAAAAAAAACCTTAACTTTGAAGATTCTTTGGCAAAGCTTGAGGGCATTGTTGATGCCTTAGAAGATAATGACGTTAGCCTGGAAGAGAGTTTAAAAAAATTTGAAGAAGGAATTAAACTTGTAAAAGACTGTCAAAAGCAACTCAAAGAAGCTGAGCTAAAAGTTAATAAGCTTATGGGTGATGGTGAAATTTTAGATCAAGAGAATTAAGACATGATTGATAAATACCTCGCTAATGTGCGGGAAAGTGTTAATCAACAATTCTTAAACATCATCAAAAGTGATTCTCAAGTTTCTAAAGCAATGCTTCACACCGTGCTAGCTCCAAGTAAATGTATTAGAGCTGGAATTGTAAGGGCTGCTGCTGAGCTTGAAGGCACCCTAAAAAAAGAATCTATTAATAATTTGGAGACCGCAGTTGAGGCGATGCATTCATATTCGTTGATTCATGATGATTTACCAGCTATGGATGATGATGATATGAGAAGAGGTCAAGCCTCCAGTCATATTGCTTATGGTGAAGCGACTGCAATACTTGCAGGAGATGCTTTGCACAGCCTTGCTTATGAAATTGTTGCTAGTGATGCTAACTTATCTATTGAGCAAAAAGTTAACATCATTAAAATACTTTCAGACGCTTGCGGTTTTAATGGCATGATTCTTGGACAGCAATTGGATTTAGAATCTGAAGGATCAGATTCTGGAGATATAAATAAAATCCATGCCTTAAAAACTGGCAGATTAATTAGTGCTTCGCTTGCGCTACCGATTACAAATTCAAAACTTAGGATGAAACTAAAAACTGTTGGAGAAGATGTTGGTTTAGCATTTCAAATCATGGATGATGTTTTAGAGGTGACTGCCTCTTCAGGGGCTCTTGGAAAAGACTCAGGATCTGATATTAAGAACAAAAAACTAACTTATGTGTCGGTTTATGGTCTTGAACCTGCAATAAAAAATGCTGAAAAATTGATTGAACAATCAAAAAATAAAATTATTGATCTTGATGATAATTTAAATAGTAAGAGCCTGCTGGAGATTTGTGATTTTATTATTAGCAGAGATAACTAGCTATGAGATTCTTTAAGGAAATACCAAATTCTCGTCCTAGTACACCTTTGCTTGATGAAATTAATTCACCCAAAGATTTGAAACCTTTAACCCTTGAGCAGCTCAAAAATTTAGCCGATGAATTAAGAGCATTTTTGCTCTATCAAGTTGGACAAACAGGCGGTCATTTAGGTGGTGGTTTAGGTGTTGTTGAGTTAACAATTGTTTTGCACTACTTGTTTAATACTCCGGATGATAATTTAATATGGGATGTGGGTCATCAAGCCTATCCACATAAAATTCTGACTGGCAGAAGAGATAAACTTAAAACCATCAGAATTAAAGGGGGTCTAGCTCCGTTCCCTTCTAGAACCGAAAGTAAATATGATGCTTTTGGTACTGGTCATTCAAGCACCTCAATTAGTGCCGCTTTAGGGATGGCTGTTGCTAATCAAAATAAAAAAACAATTGCTGTGATTGGTGATGGAGCAATGACTGCAGGTATGGCATTTGAGGCAATGAGTCATGCTGGCAGCGTAAAGCCAAATATACTGATCATACTCAATGACAATGATATGTCTATCTCCGAAAATGTGGGTGGCTTATCTAATTATTTTTCTAGAATTTGGGCTTCAAAACTTTATAAAGGAATTAGAAAAGGTGGAAAAAGCTTCCTAGAAAATCTACCGCAAGCTCATCATCTAGCTCGAAAAGTAGAAACACAAATGAAGAGCATGGTTTCACCAGGATCAATCTTTGAGGAATTGGGACTAAATTACATTGGTCCAGTTGATGGACATGATATTGATGAGTTACTCAGTGTAATTAAAAATTTAAAGGATTTTGAAGGACCGCAGTTTTTACATATCATTACGAAAAAAGGAGCAGGTCTTGATCCGGCTGAAGCTGACCGAATAGGTTTTCATGCCATTGGAAAAATAAAACCTGTTGCAAGAAAACAAAATAGTTCAAAACCTAAATATCAGGATATTTTTAGTGAATGGGTTGTTGATATGGCAATGGAGGATGAAAGCTTATATGCAATAACTCCGGCAATGCGAGAAGGCTCTGGATTGGTTGAATTTAGTAGAAAGTTTCCTGAGAGATACTTTGATGTAGCCATAGCTGAACAACATGCTGTTACATTTGCAGCTGGTTTGGCAGTAGAAGGTAAGAAACCAATTGTTGCGATTTACTCAACATTTTTACAAAGGGCATATGATCAATTGATTCATGATGTAGCGCTACAAAATCTAGATGTTACCTTTGCAATCGATAGAGCCGGACTTGTTGGTGAGGATGGTCCAACACATTCAGGTAATTATGATCTTGCCTATCTAAGATGTATCCCAAACATGATAATCATGACCCCATCCAATGAAAATGAAACCAGAAAGCTGTTATCCACTGGATACAAGTATGAGGGTCCTGCAGCTATTCGCTATCCGAGAGGAACGGGTCCAAATATTCAAATTGATAAGGATTTAGAAACATTAAAGATAGGCAAATCAAATCTTGTGATCAATAAAGATTCAGAAATAATTATCCTTAATTTCGGCGCTCTGATGGAGATGAGTAAAAACGTTGCAGAAAAATTAGATTGCTCTTTAGCTGATATGAGATTTGTGAAACCCCTTGATGCTGAGTTTCTTAAAAAAATACATGATAAAAAACTAATTGTTACAATTGAAGATGGTAGTCGCTATGGCGGTGCAGGATCAGCTGTTCAAGAATGGTTTGCTGATAATAATTTGAATGTAACCATCAAATCATTTGGTATTCCTGATGTATTCATTGAGCATGCCAGCAGAGATGAAATGATAAAAATGGCTTGTCTTAATAAAGATGCCATACTCGATCAGATTAAAAAATTAATTTAGTTATAAAATTTTGATTTTGTAAAAATCCTTTTACACATCAAATTATAATTTCAAAGATGGTCAGCATTAAAATGCTTGCAAATAGTCCTGCAAGAAGATCATCAATCAAGATTCCTGGTCCATTTTTAATATTTTTATCGACCCATGAAATTGGCCATGGTTTTACAATGTCAAAAAAACGAAAAAATAAAAATGCAAAGGCGAGTGAAATAAAATCATGATTGATGAACATGCAAGCCACAAACATTCCTGCAAATTCATCAACAACAATTTCTGAGCTATCGGACTTTGTTTCTTTATATACTTCAACACAAACCCACCAACTAAAAGCTACTATTAAAAATGTTGCAAGAATGATCCACTCTTGCAAAAAAGATAAGTTATAAATTAATAATATAGCAAATAAGCTTCCCCAAGTACCTGGAGCAAATGGGATAGATCCAACCCCAAGGCAAGTCGCTAGGACATGAGGTACTTTATTATAATTTGGGAAACTCATATAAATTTAGAAATGCTTATAGCCTTTATTTAGTGAAGTTATTTTACCATCCAGATATATTTTCTTCGTTTTAATTGATGTGCCAACTTGATACATTTCAAAATTCATTTTTTTCATTTTTATAGCAAGAGACTGAATGTTTTTTTTGGGCACAGTAAAAATTAATTGATAATCATCACCGCAATTCAAACATTGGTTTAATGATAAATTTGAATTATACGGTATTGAGCTTGAAGATAATTCGAATCCTACATTAGATGCTTTGCTTAGATGTCTAAGATCTTGAAGAAATCCATCAGAAATATCAATCGCGCTCGAGGCAAATCCTGCAATAGTTTTGCCATAATCAATTAGAGCTTTAGGTTTTATATAAGCAGATGAAATCTTATTTTCTCTATTAAGCTTTTTGAAGTTCTGCATACCAAATAAACCATTACCTAGCTGTCCTGACAAACAAACTATGTCTCCAACTCTAGAATTATTTCTTAGTAATATTTTTGAAACCTGCTTGCCAAAGACAGTCACAGATATCTGGAATTGTCCTTTCACTAGATCGCCACCAGTTAAGCCAATTTTGTAATCATTTGAAAAATCTTGGAGTCCTTTTTTAAATGAAGAGAAAAATTTTGGACTATTCTCTTCAGTGGAAAGGGAAAGCTGAAAGGCTAATGGATTAGAGCCCATTGCTGCCAGATCACTTAGTGCTGTGACACATGCTCTATAGGCAGCATATTCAGGTTTAAATCCCTTTGGAAAATGAACACCCTCTACGGAGGTATCAGTTGAAACAATGAGATTATCTGATGACGAAATTACCGCAGCATCGTCTCCAACGCCCTTCAAGATCTTATTCTTTTTATTAAAAGAAGTACCTATATTAGATAAGTACTTCTCAATAATCTTAAATTCAGAAATGGTTTTTAACTTGGGTATCTTTCGAATAGGCCGCTGGCACCCATACCACCACCTACACACATGGTTACTAGACCAAACTGCTTATCTTGACGATTAAGCTCTCTAACCATATGACCAACTTGTCGTGAGCCTGTCATACCAAATGGATGACCAATTGAAATTGAGCCCCCATTTACATTGAGCTTATCCATAGGGATACCTAGCTTATCTCTGCAATAAACAACCTGCACCGCAAAAGCTTCATTTAATTCCCATAAGTCGATGTCATCAACGTTTAAATCATAGTTTTTTAGTAATTTTGGTACTGAAAAAACTGGCCCAATACCCATTTCATCTGGTTCACAACCCATAGTAGTGAAACCTCTAAAATAAGCTAAAGGCTTTAAACCAAGTTCAAGTGCTTTTTCTTCACTCATAACCAAGGTCACTGAAGCACCGTCAGACAACTGAGAAGAATTTCCAGCAGTAACTGATCCATTTTCTGGATCAAAGACAGGCTTCAAAGAAGATAGGCCCTCTAATGTGGTATCAGGTCTATTACATTCATCTTTATCTACTGTATAGTCAACTTCTTTTGAATCACCAGTTTCTTTGTTAACAAGCAGCATCTTGGTTTCCATTGGAACGATTTCATCATCGTATAAACCTAGCTCTTGGGCATTCGCAGTCCTTTTTTGGCTCTCCAGAGCATATTCATCTTGAGATTCTCTTGATACATCATATCTTTTAGCAACCGTTTCAGCGGTAATACCCATTGGGTGATAAATACCTGGACTCTGCTCAGCAAGTTTTTCATTCACAAAGCCTTCCATGTTTTGCTTTCCTTGCAACATAGAAATTTGCTCTACTCCACCAGCAATAACAGTATCATAGCAACCAGCCATTACTTGACTAGCAGCCATGGAAACAGTTTGCAGTCCTGAAGAACAATATCTATTTACGGTTGTACCTCCTACAGTAACTGGGAGGTCTGAAAGCACAGCAGCATTTCTTCCTATATTGTGACCCATTGGTCCTTCTGGATTCCCGCAGCCCATGATGACATCTTCAACCGCTTCACCTGGTAAATTTGGATTTCTTTCCATTAGGTTGTTGATGATATGTGCAAGCATATCATCAGCTCTTGTTATATTAAAACCACCTCGATGTGATTTAGCAAGACCAGTTCTAACACTATCAACTATTACAGCTGTTTTCATTATTATTCTCCTTCTAAAGCTTTATCTGAATACCTTGAAATATGGCATTATATATGCCGTAAGTTGCTCTCTGCAAATCTAAAAAAGCTATTTAATTTCCTTATTTTTATTAATAATATCTTTGTACCATTTTGGTACAATATCCACTTTATATTGTTTGGCTTTTTTAAAAATATAAGGAATTGTTATTGGACTGAAAGGCAGTATGACAAGCACACCTAATCCTAAATTTTTAAAATTTTCAGCAAGCTGATCATTTGCTTTTGCTAATTCCTCATCCGATGCCTTGCCTTCAGCAAATCTAATATAAGTATCAAGCATTTTTTGATTTTCAGCATTTTCTGCTAAGAAAAGTTCTTTGAGTTTGACTAAAAATTTTTCTACTTGCTTCATATAAATAAAAAAGCCCGGATAAACCGGGCTTTAATCAATTAATTATTTTTAGAAATTAATACCAAAGTTAAAACCAGCAATTTTTGGATCAATCGCTACACCGTTAGCAAAACCAGCTACAGTTGGATCTGTAGAGTATTTAGCATAAAGGTGATCTTCATCTCCAGCATTTCTAACATAAACACCTGCATACCAAGAATCATCAGCAGCAGTATATTTTAATGAGACATCGATATAATCAAGCTCAGGTACATAAGCTCTAGCATTGTTAAATGCATCTGACCATGTCTCATCTCTGTATGTATAATCAACCCTGAAAATCCATGTACCGCCAGGTCTTTCAAAGAACTTGCTAACGCCTAGTCTCCAATTTAGCTCTGCAGATAGCGGCATTTTATTACCGGCAAGATCTTGTTCAACACCATCAGTCGCTGGACATGGTGCAGTTGTTGAATCAAGTCCATAGAAAGGCTGAGTACATAGAGGTCCAAATGATTTATATACTATTCCAGCATCTGTTAACTGATATTTTACTAAAGCAGCAAACAATGGATTTGCAGCAGCAGCTGCAGCTCCACATAGCGCTCCAGTTACAAGACCAGCAGCACAAGGTGCAGCGAATTGAGCAAAGTCACCAAACATTCCAGTTGCTGTCCCCCCAATTGGAGCAAAAATACTTGAGTTTGGTAATGTTGTAGTAGCCGCATTGATGTTTAATGGATCAACAGATTTAAACTCATCAATTACAGCATCAGTCCAAGCAATGTAACCATCGATTAATAAAGTATTTGAAGCAAAGAATTTAAATTCTGTTTCGATACCTTCAATGGTAGCATCGGCATTTTCATTTACAGAAGAACGTCTGATAATTTTTGAAAGCTGAAGTCCCTCATAGTCATTTGAATAGATTGATGTATTAACCTGTAATGCACCATCTAAGAAAGTACTCTTCATACCAACTTCAAATACGTTAGCAGTCTCAGGACCAAATTCTGTTGGTGTTCCACCCTCGCCATCGGTTGGATTAGATCCACCAGGCTTAAATCCAGTGCTATATGTTGCATAGAGAAGATGATTATCATTTATGCTGTGGTCAATACCTAGCTTATAAGTAGTCTCATCAGATTCAAACACACGATTGGTTGCAGCAGGTATAGTTGGACCATAATATCCAGCAGCATCACCCTGAAGGTCAAGTAGTGATGAGTATCCCCAATCACTGATCTCGTATTCTGTGTATCTTCCTCCAACTGTTAGTCTTGTTTGGTCTGATAGATCAAAGTACATCTCTCCATAAACAGCAGTAGTATTCCTGTTTAAGTTTGAATCATTATGATAATAAGACTGCCAATCCGGCAATACACCGTTAGTTGGTAGTTGACCAGCAGCTGCCGCGCCTGTAGCAAAAGCAGAATTAAGAACATATCCTTGGGCTTGTGCAGGAGTGATTATGCCGCCAGCAATTAAGGCAGGCACTTGTGCTTGCGCTGCGGCTGCACCTAAGAATGATTGAGCCCAGAAAGGAGCACCACCATATCCGCATTGTCCAAATAATGTACAAGCAGGTCCAACTGATGTATTTGCCCAGTATTGCATATAGGGCGTCATAATTTGATATTCATTAGCACTGTCTTCATCGTACCTGAAAAGACCTGCTGTAAAGTTAAAACTCCCATCATAATCAGATGAAATTCTGATCTCGTTTTGCCACCATTCTGATTCATTTGTTGATCTATCAACCGCCTGATCAGAAGCATAAACTTTAGTGCCAACTCCACCAGTTGTGTGGTTATTGCTATCAATACCCAGAGACGTAGTTATTGGTCCCATAGCATAATTTACTACTGAAACAGAATGATCATAGTCAGCCTGATCATGGTAATCTCGAGTTGCATAATGCGAAGAAATGGTTACTGAAATATCATCGCTAAGCTGAGTTTGAATCTCAAGTAAAGTATTTTGATACTCAGCTGAGTGAATTGGTGTGTAATCTAAATCAACAGTTCTAACATCTGTTGAGGGATTATTTCTGTAAACAGTTGATTGTAGATCAGGATTTTGGAACTGAAGATAGGGAACCCAATGTCCGTAACTACCAGCTGAAAAAACAGCATCCATTCCTGTTTCAAATGGACTACAACCAAAGAACGAATCTTGTTTACAGAACTGTCTAGCAGCTCTTAATCTGTTGTCATTAGCATTTACATTCTCATGAACTAAAGTAAATAAAGTTTCATCCGAAACATCCCACTCAAGCGTAAATCTAGCAGACGTAGTATTTCTGTCATCTAATTCTTGATCGTTATAATTGTTGACCACAAAGCCACCTCTTTTAAGACTACTTGCTGCAATCCTTGTTCTTACTGTATCTGACAGGGGTAGATCAACTGCAGCAGAAATTCTTGTTGAATCAAACTCAGCAATATCAGCTTTTAGGTAACCACCGTATTCGCTGTTAGGCCTTTTTGAGATAACTTGTAAAAGTCCACCCGTTGTTCCAGCACCAAACAATGTGCCTTGTGGACCACGAAGGACCTCAACTCGCTCTACGTCAAAGAGCTCAGCTTCATAAAGTGATGATATGGATCCAATCTGACCATTCCAGAAGTATCCCACAGAGGCGCTGGTTGAGTTACCCACAGCAAAGTTA
Source organism: uncultured SAR86 cluster bacterium (assembly GCA_902623535.1). Lineage (GTDB taxonomy): Bacteria > Pseudomonadota > Gammaproteobacteria > Magnimaribacterales > D2472 > MED-G82. The sequence continues at coordinate 27,392 of CACNUA010000011.1, forward strand.
CCAATACCTCTTAAAGTAATACCGGAACCTGAATATGCTCCTTTTTGGAAACCAAGAGTTGGTACAGCAAACTGAAGATCTTCCATATTTTCAATTTGTTGGGTTTCAAGACTGTCGCCAGTAATCGCTGTTACGGTTATCGCAGTATCTTGCAGTGATGTTTCTTGTCTGAGAGCAGAAACCACAACTTCTTCAATGGTTCTGTTCTCTTCTTGTGCGTTAAAGCTTGGAATAAATAATCCAGCAGCAACGAATAATGTTGATAATAAATAACGGTTCATATTACACCCCCCTATTAATAGTGCTAAATATGTCTGAACGTGAGTCTTATCATATACTGATATGTGTTTTTTGGGCAAATAAATCAACGAAATATTAAATTAATGAAAATTAGACAAAAAGCGCAGATTATTATCGATATCCTAGAGTCACATTATCCCAAAACACCAATTCCATTGGACCATTCTGATAACTTCACCCTCTTAATAGCAGTGTTATTATCAGCTCAATGCAAAGATGAGCGAGTAAACCAGATAACGCCAAAGCTTTTTAAGCTGGCAAATGATCCATATTCCATGGCAAAACTCTCTCAAAAGCAGATCTATGAAGTAATAAAACCTTGTGGTTTGGGCCCACAAAAGTCAAAGGCAATTAAATCGCTCTCAAAGATCCTAGTTGAAGACTATCAAGGTCAAGTGCCCGAAGAGTTTATGCTATTAGAAAAACTCCCAGGTGTTGGGCATAAAACTGCTTCCGTGGTAATGAGCCAAGGCTTTGGTCATCCAGCATTTCCAGTAGACACACACATTCACCGCTTGGCACAAAGATGGAAACTTACTAATGGTAAAAATGTTACTCAAACTGAAAAAGACCTTAAACGCATCTTTCCAGAGCAATTATGGAACAAGCTTCATTTACAAATTATCTTTTGGGGAAGAGAGTTTTGCCAAGCTCATGAATGCTTTGCACTTGAGTGTAGGATTTGTAAAGCAATTAATCCGAAAAGAATTCGGCCATTTGCCCACAAGAGACCCTAGATAAATTAGAATAACTTAATCGATTAAACCTATTTTTTTGGAGTAATGATGAAATCTCATGCTGATTTAATTTTTTCTAATCCCTCAGATATTGCTGGCTATGATATGGATTTGTGGCAAGCAATGCAGGATGAATCAATCCGACAAGAAGATCATATAGAACTTATTGCCTCTGAGAATTATGCAAGCAAACGAGTGCTTGAAGCTCAAGGATCTTTGCTTACTAATAAATATGCCGAGGGTTACCCAGACAAAAGATACTATGGGGGCTGTGAGTTTGTTGATGTAGCAGAACATTTAGCAATAGAGCGTGCTAAAGAGCTTTATCAAGCTGACTACGCAAATGTCCAACCCCATTCGGGCTCATCCGCAAATGCTGCGGCATTTTTAGCAATGCTGGAGCCTAATGACAATATCCTTGGTATGTCACTTGATCATGGCGGTCACCTTACTCATGGTGCAAAAGTCAATTTTTCCGGAAGAAACTATAACGCTTTTCAATACGGCCTTCATCCTGAAAGTCATGATATTGATTATGACCAAGTAAGGGATTTGGCAAAAAAACATGGCCCAAAACTAATTATTGCTGGCTTTTCAGCATTTTCTGGAATTGTTGATTGGGAAAAGTTTGCAGATATTGCAAATGAGGTTGGGGCTTATTTTTTGGTAGACATGGCGCATGTTTCAGGCTTGATAGCAGCTGGAGTTTATCCTTCCCCGGTACCATTTGCTGATGTAGTAACATCAACTACTCATAAAACCCTCAGAGGTCCAAGATCAGGAATAATTTTGGCCAAAAGTAACCCTGATCTAGAAAAAAAGCTAAATTCAGCAGTGTTTCCTGGATCCCAAGGCGGTCCACTAATGCATGTTGTTGCTGCAAAGGCAGTGTGTTTTAAAGAAGCACTTGAGCCAGAATTCAAAATTTACATGCAGCAAGTAGTAAAAAATGCAAAAGTTATGTGCAAAACTATCATGGATAGAGGGATCGATGTCGTGAGAGGAAGTACGGATAATCATATTGTTTTAATGGACTTAAGATCACACGAGATTACTGGTAAAGATTCTGAAGCAGCACTTGGTAAAGCAAATATTACCGTAAATAAAAATACTGTTCCTAATGATCCACAATCCCCATTCGTTACCTCAGGAATTAGATTGGGAACTGCCGCCATAACTACAAGAGGTTTTAAAGAAGAACAAACCGAAAAACTTTCCAACTGGATATGTGATGTGGTTCTTGATTTAGACAATTATAAAAAGATTAATAATATTAAAGGAGAAGTTGAAGAGCTCTGCGCAGCCTTTCCAGTTTATAAGTAATGCATTGTCCATTTTGCCAAGCACAAGACACAAAAGTTATTGATTCAAGACTGGTTGGTGATGGTTCTCAAATAAGGCGGCGAAGAGAATGTGAGCTCTGTCAGGCTAGGTTCACAACTTTTGAGACAGCTGACCTTGCGCTCCCAAGAATTATAAAAAGTGATGGGGAAAGACAGCCTTTTAATGGCACAAAACTTAAAGCTGGAATGCTCAGAGCGCTTGAGAAAAGGCCCTTATCTTCTGAAGAGGTAGATGCAGTTTTTGGAAACGTTTTAACGCAGATTCGGCAACTCGGAGAAAGAGAAATTCCATCGAGAATGCTGGGTGAGATTGTAATGAAGTCATTGAAGTCTATTGATCAGGTCGCTTACGTTAGATTTGCATCTGTATATAGAGATTTCCAAGATATTGAAGAGTTTGCTCAAGAGATATCAACCCTCTCAAAGGAAAAAAAGCGATCTAAAACTACTAAAAAATGAGTTCGAAAGACTTTATTTTCCGAACATTAGCTTTAGCAAAAAAAGGTAAGGGAAAAGTGACACCAAACCCTATGGTTGGATGTGTCATCACTAAAAAAGGCAAGATTATCGGTGAGGGGTGGCATAAAGAATATGGAAAAGATCATGCCGAGGTAAATGCAATTAAAGATTGCCAGGCAAAATTTGGTAAAGATAAATCAAAAGAGCTGCTAAAAGATTCTTGCTTTTTTGTAAACCTTGAGCCCTGCTCAATAAGAAACAACACGCCTGCCTGTACCGATTCAATTATCCGAGTTCAATCAGCCAAGGTTGTTTGCTCGATGAAAGACCCAAATCCTAGGATAAATGGAAAAGGTATTAATAAGTTAAGAGCAGCGGGTATTAAAGTTGAAGTTGGAGCTGCAGCAGATGAAGCAAAAGAACTAAATAAGGTCTTTATTGTGAACCAAAAATTCAAGCGACCTTTTATTACGATTAAATATGCTCAAACATTGGATCAGATGATTGGCTATCAAGCTAAAAGAGGCATTCAGATAAGCAATGACCTTTCAAAACAAGATGTGCAAAATATACGTAAAGAGCACAGCTCAATCCTGATTGGTGCCAATACATTAAGATTGGATAATCCTAGATTAACATCAAGACCGGAATCAAAAATTAAAATTCAGCCAGCAAAAATAATTGTAGGGAATAATTTTGGAAGACTCATTCAAAAGAATATTTTTAAAAATTTCTCCCAAATTTTTTTCGTTACTTCTCAAAAACTTATTGTGCCTGAGAAATATTCCAACAAAGTAACCTGCATTCAAACAAACAAGAGAAATGGATTACAGAAACTTTTTAAAGAACTAATGTTAAGTGGCCATACCAGTGTTCTTGTCGAAGGAGGGAAAAGCATAATTTCTTCATTTATCAAAAAAGGATATTTTGACGAGCTCATCGTATATACTGCTCCAAGAATTTTGGGTAGTAAGGGTCTAAAAGCTATGGATAATAAAGCTGACAAGATTGTTGATACCGTTACAAAGGTTCATTCGATTGAAAATTTCGGTGAAGATATAAAAGTTACTTATATAAATAAGAAAGCTAATGGAATTTAATTCAACAGAAGAGTTAATTAAAGATATTAAGTCTGGAAAGATGGTTATTCTCTTGGATGATGAAGATAGGGAGAACGAGGGCGATCTAGTATGTGCTGCTGACTCTGCAACCCCAGAAATAATAAACTTTATGGTATCGAAAGGAAGAGGCTTAGTTTGTCTAACCTTGTCTCCAGAAAAATGTGATCAGCTCAACCTGCCCATGATGACAAATTATAATCGAACCAAACACGGAACTGCTTTCACTGTTTCAATTGAGGCTGCAAATGGTATCTCAACTGGAATTTCCGCATCAGATAGAGCTCATACTATCAAAGCTGCAGCAGCAAAAAATGCAAAACCGTCTGACTTAGTTCAGCCTGGTCACGTTTTTCCTCTAAGAGCATCTGAAGGCGGTGTGCTAAGTAGAGCAGGACATACCGAAGCTGCTTGTGATTTAGCAAAGTTTGCAAATAAAGGAGCGGCTGGGGTGATTTGTGAAATTATGAACGAAGATGGAACCATGGCTAGGCGCGATGATTTGATAGCATTTGCAAAGATTCATAAGCTTAAAATTGGAACTATTGCGGATTTAATTCATTACAGAACACTTAAAGAAAAAACTGTTGAGAAAATTTATTCAAAAAAAATAACCATTGATGGAATGAGTTTTAAGTTAAAAGCTTGGGAAGATTCAATTTTTCAAAACCTACATTTAACTTTTGAGGTTGGAAATATTAAAAAATCAGATGCTCCTCTAGTAAGAGTTCATGTACCAAATATTCTTCATGACATGATTGGGATGGATGGTTTTGGAAAACGTATGGATATTAAAGGGGCCTTAAAAAAGATTCATGAATCTAAATGTGGCGTCTTGTTGATGATTGGAACTCAACAAAACAATCAATCAGTCATGATGGACTTGGAGGGCAAAAAAAATATACCTCAACCTGAAACTAAGACGGTTGGCATTGGCTCTCAAATTTTAAAAGAATTAGGGCTTACAAAAATTAAATTACTAGCTACACCAGTAAAGTATCCATCCATATCTGGATTTGAACTTGAAGTTATAGGTTTTGAGGAATGAGTGAATCAAGTTTTAATTTTCGAGCAGTAACAGCTGATCCATCTTGGAAAATTGGTATTGTAAAATCCAAATGGAATCATGAGATTGTTAACATGCTTGCATCAGAAGTAATTAACCATTTGGAAGCTTCTGGCATTAAGCTTATCGAGATCTGTGAAGTTCCAGGCTCATGGGAGCTTATTGCTGGTGCCCAAAAATTAATTAGCAAATGTGATCTTATCATCCCTCTTGGCATAGTTATCAGAGGAGAAACCACTCATTATGAATTGATCTCTGAAACAGTAACCAAAGGATTAATGGATCTTATGATTAAAAATGATAAGCCGGTGATCATGGGGCTATTAGCTACAGAAAATGAAGAGCAGGCGCTAAAAAGAGCAAACCCTGATCAGCTAAATAAGGGAAAAGAATTTGCCCAGTCCGCCCTAGAAATCCTAGCTCTTCGAAATAATCAATGATCAAAAACCTTGCAAAGCACAAGGTCTCTGTGAAGACACGAGAGTGTATTATTCAAGCCCTTTATCAAAGCTTTATGGAGCCCACAAATGTTAAACTGCTAATGCAACAGTTCACAAAGGAAAATAATCCAAAAAAAATTAGTTTTGATTTATTGAAATCTAGGCTTCAGTATTTTTTTGCAAATGAAGAACAAATCATCAAATCACTTAATACCAAAAATAAGGGTGATAATTATCAAGTAATTGATAAAGCAATCATGGCTTATGCATTAATTGAGAGAGACCTAAAAGAGCTCCCAAAAGAGGTTATTTTTGATGAGAGTATTAGGTTGGCAAAAAAATTCTCTAATGAGAGCGCCTATAAATTTATCAATGCAAAGCTAGAGAAAATTTACGACTTATAGTTTAAGTAGATTGGGCTAGACCAGGCTCTATGTTCTACTGGTCCTATACACTCTTCTGCCTTTCTATAACCCTCTTGACATACTTTTGTTTGAATGCAATTTCCAAATTCGTCAAATTCACATCTTAATGGATCTGCTGATAACGCCTGCGAAGCTTCTTCTATTGCTCTCACATAATAAATTACATCTCTTTTACTAAATTTAAATTGTTCATCAGTAAACTCGATTTCACAACTTATATCATCACAATCAAAAACCATCCATGATTCTGTGATTAAATCCTGAATAGGTTCACCAGCAAATTGTTGCGGTAGGATTTTAACAATCTCAATCCTATCAATTTTTCTTCTTTCATTACTTGGGTTATAACATTCAAGATTACAAATTTTTTCAAGCCTCTCTTGACTGAGGGCCTGATCACTATAGTCTGGACAGCCAGGTTTTTGGATCAGAGACCCTGCAGCTTTGACTTTAAACTTTGGTGATTCTGATGCAAACAATTCAGATCCCATGTGATGGAGTGTGTTGCTTTCAAAAGCATCAAACCATAAAAGTATTCTTGGACCAGAAGTTGCATATGTTTCTTTGTTCTCCATAGCATCCCAAATATCTTCGCGTGATCTGGAGTTAGAGTGAACCGCAATCAATCCACCGCTCATAAAATAAGCGCTTTGACGTTCTGAATCAGTGACAATATTTAAATCGATAATGCTAGTTATTTCTCTATCCCCTCCAAATCTGAGGTATGTAGGTTCAAGCTCTCCTTTTGGTCTTCTGGTATCAGCTAAGAACTCTGATATAGGATCTGCCCACCCTCTAGCTTCAGTATTTCTATTTCTAAATAACTCTTTATACCCTGTTCCAGGTCGAGCGTTGTGATTATCGCTTGACCCCATAAAACCAAATCTAAATCGTTTTGGATTTTCTGGATCAGTAAAATCTCTCAAAGCCAAAACATATTGAGCAGATCCGAGGGGACGATAATTAAATGCAGGCAAGAAGCAATCCATACATTGTCCTGCATTAAGGAAATCATCACCCCTTGTCTCATTGACTGCTCCAAATGCTGCTGATCCCATATTTGCAGCATAAGATTTTGTTTTTTCAGAGAGATCATTGCAGGTTTTTTGATCTAAGCCTGCA
>CACNUA010000012.1 GCA_902623535.1 uncultured SAR86 cluster bacterium
CTGAGAATTAGCTCTTAAAGCATCCCCAATTGCGATATTGGAAATATTCAAACTATTATCTAACCAAGGAATACGAACTGAATCCAGCGTTCCTGATAGAGTTGCAGATAACTGTCCCACGGGCGAAGTTGCGGCATCCAAGTCTAAAAGCCCTTGACCATAAATCCCTGCATCAGCATAGACACCAGTTTTATTAGCAGTTGATAGCATTCTTTGAACAATTTCAGTTGCTCCTAGTTGCCCACTAAAATATTCTGCTATTACTGCCAAACCTCCTGCAACGAATGGTGAAGCAAAAGAAGTTCCATTCGCAACCGCAAAACAATTATTTGCAGCTTCACAGTCAAAAGTACCATCGTCGTAGATTCCTTGATCTGCCTCAGTCACAGGATATGCAACCGTTATGCTTCCACCAGGCGCAGCAATACAAAAATCTGCAGCTATTCCGCACCTATTTGAAAAGTCTGAGATTTCTCCATCTTCATCAATAGAAACAACAGCTATGGAGTGACTTTGAATCTCAGGAATATATACAGACATTCCTGGAAGTAATTCAGGACTTGAATAATCAACACCTTGATCAGCATATGAACCGGCATTCCCAGCAGCCCATACATAGATTGTTTTTTGTGAATCAGGTGTGCTAGCTTGAGCCATTTCCTCAATAGTATTTGGGAAAGCATTTCTAATTTGTGTCTCATTGTAATCATTGATGTTTCCTGAATATCCATAACTATTATTTACGATATCAACATCCGCAATATTATAAATTTCAAAGAGTTGACTAAAAAAATTATCAATTCCCGTAAAATCAGGGGCGTTATCACCAGAGCTGTCACCAAGATCAACAGGATCGTAGTTTTCATCTGGTTCAGCCAATTGAATTGCAGTAAATAAAATATTTGAATTAAAAGCTACTCCATGCATCGGAGAATCATCATTTTCAGCAAGCGCTCCTGCAGCAACTGAAGAGACCATGGTTCCATGTCTTTGCTGTCTAGTGTTGGGAGTATAGTTTGAATAGCTTAAATTACTTTCTGGATTTAATCGGGTAAAAGAGATTTCATCATGAGTTGAATCTAAACCTGAATCGGTTATACCAATAGTTATACCTGATCCAGTAGCACCTCTGGCATATGCTGCAGATGCATTTATTGTTGCTAGACCCCATTGATTTGAGTACTCATAATTATTCTCATATTGAGTTTTAAGCTGATCAAAGGTCTGAGTAGGAGGTGCTGGATTAGTAGGTAAGGTAGCTGGATCATTATTTGGATTGTCTGCCAGGCTGCCTGGTGAACCGCCACTTGAACCGCCTCCACCTCCGCAACTAACAAGGATTAAAAATAATGGAATTAAGGCAATGTATTTTTTAGATTTATGGTTTAGGATATCTGTTTTCTGCATGGGGTAATGATGTTAAAAGAAATTCATGATTATGTAAGTGATTTTACTGCAACCGGTCAACTTTTTGAATTCGCTGAGAGAACTAATTCTAATGGTGTAACTTACAGGGAGTTTGTAAATGCCCCTCAAAACTTAAAAGATTATTTTGAGTTTGGATATCTTCATCCTGAAACGGATTGGCTGGTCTTTAATGAGGAAAGATACACATTTAAAGAAATTCACACGAGAGCAAAAAAAACAGCAAATGCGCTCTTGAATTCAGGATTAAAAAAAGGCGATCGAGTAGCAGTTTGTATGGCTAATAACCCTGAATACATAGTTATCTATATGGGATGCATGTTGGTGGGTTTAGTTTTGGTGCCTTTAAATTCTTGGTGGGTTCCTAAGGAGGTAATATATGGGCTTGAAAACTCAGGTTCAAAAATACTCATTGCAGACTTCAAAAGATTGCAAGGCCTTGAAGGTTTAGACATTTTAAAACTCATCGTTAGACCTGATGATAATTCAGAGTTTGATGATTTTAACGATTTCATCGCCGATGCATCTGATGAAAGTCCTGAGATTGAAATTGCTGCTGATGATCATGCAACCATTTTTTATACCTCGGGATCAACAGGTTATCCTAAAGGCGTTCTATCATCACATCGGAACATCCTTGCAACACTTATTAGCTGGGCTCTTTTTTTTACTATTCGAACTCAAATGGCTAATGACAGTAAAAGCGATGATCAATTAGATGCAAGCGATAAAAACGCTCCATCCATTCTACATTGCGTGCCTTTGTTTCACGTTACCGGTTCTCATGCAGGTTTCTTAATGTCTGTTTTGTCAGGAAGAAAAATGGTTCTAATGTCGAAGTGGGATGTGGGCCTAGCTTTAGAACTTATTCAAAATGAAAAAATTACTGCGATTACTGGAGTCCCAACTCAAACATGGGACATATTGAACCATCCTGAAAAGAATAAGTACGACCTCAGCTCATTAGTTGACTTAAGTGGAGGAGGAGCACCAAGACCACCTGAGCACGTTAAAAGGCTAAATGACGAAATGGAAGGCAAACCCTCCATTGGATATGGTTTATCAGAAACTAATGCTTTGGGAACTCTTAATGCTGGTGACGATTATTTAAAGCATCCTTCAAGTTGTGGTCGTGCGGTGCCGCCAGTGACCGATGTTGGTATTGTTGATCAAGATTGGAATTTTCTCAATGAAGGTGATCATGGAGAGGTGGTAATAAAATCTCCTGCAAATATGATCGGTTATTGGGATAACCCTGATGCAACTGATGAGGTTTTTAATGATGAGGGTTGGTTTAAAACCGGTGACTTGGGTTACATGAAAGATGATTTTCTCTTCATTGTCGATCGCGTAAAAGATCTAGTTATCCGCGGTGGAGAAAACATATCTTGTATAGAAGTTGAATCGGCAATTGCTGAGCATCAAGCAGTCAGAGAAGTCGCTGTCTTCGGTATTCCAGATGAACGCCTCGGAGAAGTTTTGTGTGCCGCGATCTACTCAGAAAATTCTAATCTCATTGATGATCAAGCAATTAAGAGTTTTCTAGGCGATAAACTAGCAGCATTTCAGATACCTGAGCACATTATAATTTTTGATGAAGCCTTACCTAAAATTGCATCGGGAAAGTTTTCAAAACCTGAGATGCGTGACAACTTCGTTACAAGCTTGAAAAAGTAAATAAATAAACTTACAAGTTTTATTTATTTGATGTATAAAGTATTCAATATTTTTATTATTGATGGCTATAAAAATCCTTATCGTCGAAGACGAGCCAGATATCAGAAAAACCTTGCAATACAATCTTGCAAAAGAGTCATATGATGTTGCCACTGCTGGTTCCATCAGTGAAGCCAAATCATTAACAAATCAAAATCAACCCCATTTAATTGTCTTGGATTTAATGTTGCCGGATGGATCTGGTCTAGACTTTTGTAGGGACATTAAATCCACGGAAGATACTAAAAATATCCCTGTCATAATCTTGACAGCAAAAACAGATGAAGTAGATAGGGTAGTGGGATTTGAGCTCGGAGCGGATGACTACGTCACGAAGCCATTTAGCGTTAGAGAGTTAGTTTTAAGAGTAAAGGCTATCTTAAAAAGAGGAGCTGTCGAAACTCCATCCGATGATAGTTCATCGCATAATTTTGGTGGATTAGAGTTAAACCTTGAAGCCCATCAAGTATTTATTGATTCTAAAGAGGTTGTTTTAACTGCTCTAGAATTTAGGTTACTTAAGCATCTGCTTGACAGGAGAGGCAGAGTCCAAACAAGAGATCAGCTTCTAGGAGATGTTTGGGGTTATAGTTCTGAAGTCACTACCAGGACAGTAGATACGCATATCAAAAGGCTTCGAGAAAAATTAGGTCCCGTTGGAGATTATATTCAAACCATTCGAGGTGTTGGGTATCGTTTTTCCAGAAATCCAGATTAGTATCAATGAGCATAAGAGGAAGGATATTTTTTATTGTAATGTCCTGTTTATCGCTGGGACTAATATTCGCTTTTATTGTTGCTGAGAGAGATTTAGGAGCCAGCTTACAAGATCAAATTCAGATTGAGCTGCAGAAACAGGGGCAAATCATTCAATCATCTCTGGGTCCGTTGTCCCAATACAACGATCTGAACTCCCTTAAAGGTGAAACCGATGCTCTTGCTCAGGCATCACAATCTAGAATCACTTTAATTAATTCTTTAGGGGTTGTTATAAGTGATTCAAATATAGATGTTGATGACTTGGATCAGATTGATAATCATTCCAATAGGCCTGAGGTTATCGATGCTCAGAATAATGGGATGGGATGGAGTAGGAGGTTTAGCGATACCATTCAACAGGAAATGCTTTACTTTGCGATTGTTGATCCATCTTCAGCTCAACAAGGGGTTATTAGATTAGCTGTTCCGTATAATTATTTTGATCAAGCATTCAGATCCCTGAATACATCAGTTATTTTAATTTTAGTAGTTGCTTTAATCGGTTCAATATTGGCAGGCATCATTGCTGGAAACTATACACGAGAGAATTTTTTAGAACTTGAGCGTGCCGTTTCTAGACTGGAGTCGGGCGACCTGAAAAAGAAAACTATTAAATCTCTACCAACCAAACGTGTTGATGAGATTGGTTCAGTTGCCAGAAGTCTATCCTCGATCTCGGTAGATCTAAAAAATCAAATGACATTGTTAGCCAAACAAAGAAATCAATTTGGCTCTGTTTTAAATGACTTGGGTCAGGGCATTGTTGTATTTGATGAGGAGGGCACTGTTACCTTTAATAATGATGAATCACTTAATATTCTTGAAATTGAAGATCTGTTAAATGTAAATATTAAAGACATCAAGTTAAAGCCCATAAAATTAATGTTTGATCAGGCCAAAAAAAAGGGCAAGTATGCAATGGAGTTTGAGATTGAGTCCAACATGGGAAATAAATGGATACTAGCTCAAATGAATACAGCCAAAGGCACCAAAGAATTTATCTTGGTTTTACATGATGAAACGCAATTGCGCGATATGGATTCGATGCGAAGGGATTTTGTTGCTAATCTCTCTCATGAGTTAAGAACTCCTGTTAGCGTAATAAGGGCAAACTCTGAAACTCTATTAGACGGCGCATTAGATAATTCAAAAGATGCGCGAAGATTTACAAGCGCAATTTTGCATAATTCTGAAAGGCTTACTGAGATGGTGACCAACCTGATAGATTTATCTAGAATTGAGTATGGGGATAAACAATTTAACCTTGAAGAGATCGACTTAAAAAATAAGATTAATTCTGTGGTTGAAGCCATGAGCAATCTAGCTGCTGAAAAAAATATTAAGTTCAAATTTGATTATGTTGGCGATGCATTGGTTAAAGCTGATCATGGCGCCTTAGAACAGGTATTAAACAATTTACTTGAAAATTCAATTAAATACAGTAATCCAGATTCTGCAGTAGAAATCAAAATAAGAAAACAAGATAACTTTTATAAGGTTTCAATAATGGATACTGGATCAGGTATTGAGGAGCACGAATCAATGCTAGTATTCAATCGATTTTACAGAACTGCCAAAGCCAGGGCAGAATCAAAAGACGGAAGTGGTCTTGGTCTAGCGATAGTGAAGCATCTAATAAATCAACTCGGTGGTGAGGTTGGGGTTATGCCAAGAAAAAATCGTGGATCTAGATTTTGGTTCACTGTGCAAAGTGCCTAGAACTTGAATTTTTCAATTTATTATTCAGTTTTTAATCTGAAATTGATTGCTGTAAATCTCATGATAAAGTTTTACTGCGATTGAATCTGATACACCCCATTTCGTAGATTTTATCTTTTCAACATTTATTCTGTTAAGAACAAATTCATAAATACTCATTGCGTAGTCAATAACATCTGCTCTATCTTCAGAAAGATTATATTTTGAAATTTTTTCACTAAAGGTTAATTTGTGGAGCTCATCTTTAAGGCTAATAAACTCCTCTTTTAAAAGTTTATCTCGATTATGTATATTCAAGAATGATCTTATATTTCCACCAATCCCAACCACTGAATTAAAAGAAGGTAATTTATCAAGCCAATTATTAAGTTTTTTCCACTCATCAGGTTTATCTTTTCTAAGCATATTTCTTACGGCGCCTAGCTGAAAAGATTTAATTTTCTTTTTCCCATCAAGATAATAAAAAAATTCTAGACTTCCTCCACCTAAGTCAGCATAAAGTTTTGGATCATTTTTTTTAATTTTGGGATTTAGGGCAATTAAGGCTGCTTCTTCAAGTCCTGAAATTACTCTTATTGGATGCTCTATTTCATTTTCAACTATTCTTCTAGCATCTTCTGAGTTTTTTGTATCTCTAAATGCTGAAGTTGCAACTATTTCATAAAACTCTATTTCATTCTTACTAAAGTAATTCTGATATTTTTTTAGTGATGTTATTAATTTTTTGACACTAATGTTTGAAAGCTGACCATCCACAAAAACATCTGTTCCCAATCTTATTGGCGTTCTAATGGATTCACTAAATGAAATTAAGTTAGATGACGTATCAAAAATCTTAGACTTAACAGCATTTGTACCAATGTCAATTGCAGCTATCTTCATTCTTTAAATATCGTCAGTATATTTAGTTAAAATCATGTATTGATCATAATTTAGATTATCAAATTCAACTCCCTCCAAAGAGACCTTGTAATTGCTAATATTTTTGCTCCACTCGAGTGGCTTTAAGAGTTTCTTGTTTTCATAACTTGCCTGATTAAGCAAAAACCTTAATGCACTTAATCTAGCTATCATTTTATTATTTGCATTTATTACAACCCAAGGTGAAAAATTAACAGCGGTTTTATCAAACATTTGTTCTTTATAGAGCGTAAAAGCATCCCATTTCGTAACAATCCTTTCATCATTAGGAGAGAGCTTCCAATATTTAAGTTCTGATTCTTTTCTGGCTTTCATTCTTCTTTTTTGTTGGTCTTGTGAAAGAGAAAAATAAAATTTAATAATTTCAACACCTGAGTAAATAAGTTCCTTCTCCCAGTTCGTTACTTTTTCCATAAAGTCTCTATATTGATCTTCAGTGCAATAACCCATAACTGGTTCCGTTATAGCCCGGGTATACCAGCTTCGATCAAGGAAATTAATTTCACCCTCTTTTGGAATTGTTTTCTCCCATCTCTCAAACCAATTTTTTGATTCCCATTTGGTAGGAATTCCAAGTTGGACATAATTAAAATTCTTTGGAATAAGATGTTGTGCAAAAAACTTTATTGTCGAGCTTTTGCCCGCTGTATCTCTTCCCTCAAAAACAATACATATTCTTCGTTTATTTTTAATAACATCTTCTTGAAGTTTAAGAAGCTCAATTTGCAAACGTCTTTTTTCTAGCGCGTAAGCTTTATCATTTAGTTTTGCATAATCTCTTTGGTCAAGATTTAGAAGCATTTTTGTATTATATAACCTAATTTTTAGCTAAACTTTAACCTTAAATCATTTCACTTAATTGTAATATTAGCCAGTTAATATAATTGATATGGAAGCTTTATTCTTTTCTCCATTTATCATCTTGACAATAGCATGTGTATTAGGTTTTTTTGCAGCGTGGGGAATTGGAGCCAATGATGTTGCAAATGCAATGGGTACCTCGGTTGGTAGTAAGGCTCTGACTTTAAAGCAAGCTGTAATTATCGCTGCAATATTTGAATTTCTTGGTGCTTTTCTTGCTGGTGGTGAGGTTACTTCAACAATAAGAAAGGGCATCGTAGATCCATTACTATATCAAGATGATGTAAATATATTCATTGTTGGAATGATGGCTACTCTCTTAGCTACTGGCAGCTGGCTCATGTTAGCAAGTAGAAATGGTTGGCCTGTATCTACAACTCATTCAATAGTTGGAGCAATCGTTGGTTTTGTCTTAATTACAAAAGGGTCTAGTGCAGTTTCCTGGGATAAGATATTTGAAATTGCCTCAAGCTGGATTACTTCTCCGTTAATTTCAGCATTGTTGGCATTCTTAATATTTAAATCAGTAAAAATATTAATCATAGATAGCAATAACAGATCAAAATCTGCAGTTAATTTAATACCTATATATGTGATATTGGTTGTTTTTGTTATTTTGCAGGTTACGTTTAGAAAAGGCTTAGTTCATATTGGGCTTATTTGGGAGAATAGTGAGATTATTCAATATTCGCTCATATTAAGTTTTGTTATTGGAATTGTTAGTTTCTTATATTTAAGATCTAGGTCATCCGATTTTGGAAGTAAAGCAGGCATTGAAACAGCTTTTTCGTTGTTAATGGTAGTTGCAGCATGTGCTATGGCTTTTGCTCATGGATCAAATGATGTTGCTAATGCAATCGGTCCATTGGCTGCAATAGCCTCCATTGCTTCATCGGGTGGTGTTATCGAATCAAATGCCACTGTTTCACCTTTAATTTTGCTTCTAGGTGGGGTAGGAATTGTTACTGGGTTAGCTATGTACGGCCATAAAGTTATAAAAACTGTTGGAGAGAAAATAACAAAACTCACCCCTTCATTTGGATTTAGTGCAAATATAGCTACAGCTTCAACAGTGGTCTTTGCATCCTATTTAGGGTTTCCAATTTCAACAACTCATACTCTTATAGGAGGTGTAATTGGAGTTGGTCTTGCAAATAGCATTAAGGAAATAGACTGGAGATCAGTTATCAGTATTTTTATGTCTTGGCTTATTACAATCCCTGTTGGAGCAATTTTTACAATTCTATTTTACGTCATCTTGAGGGTGCTCTTTGGTGTCTGATTTAGAAAAAAGAATCGCAAGCCTTGAAGCAATTAATAACATTGAAAATTTAAAACATACATATTTAAATGCATGTGATGCAAAGGACGTACAAGCCATGATGTTAACGTTTAAAGAGGGCACATGTCATATCGACTATGGCGAAGTTGGTTTATTCAATAACAGAGAGGATTTAGCAAAATTATTTGAAACTGTTGCTTGCCATGATCACATGGTCGAATCACATCACGCTCATAATCCAATAATTGATTTAATTGATAATCAAAATGCAAAAGGAGTCTGGCAAATTACGTATAATTTAATAAACACCAAAGACCATACCATGAATACTCTTCATGGAACTTATGAGGATGAATACATTAATGAAAATAACCAATGGGTTATTTCAAAAACAATATTCAAGGCTAAATCAACTCTTCAAACTGAAGTTAAAGAACAGCTAATCAAAGTAATTTTTTCTGGAAAGCCTTAGTTATTTCGTTGTGCAGCTAAGAAGGTAGGCGTAAGAAGCTCTCAAAGCTTCATTTGTTCCAATTTCATTGAGTTCGTTGTTTTCTTTTAGGTTAAGGGATAACACTGAAAAAATAATTTGAGTAATCACCAAAAAAACTCCCTCTTTGTTAAACATGTTTGGAAGTTTATTAGCAGCTTCTATTTTATTGACTAACATATTTGAAAGTGCATGAAGTTTAGTACTTTCAACAGGGGGATTAACAGTGTTTGCTAATATAATTTTTTGAGCTGATATATTTTCTTTAAAATATAAGTATATTTCGTTTATGAGCTCTTTTAGTGTTTGATGATGCTCCGAAGAGCTTACATTAAAGTTTTCTAGTTTTTCTTTGAGCTCATTAATATATCTTTCAATAAGAGCAATTTTTATATCATCAGGATGTGGAAAAAATTTATATGTAGATGTCCTCTTGAGATCCGCAACTTTTGTGAGATTAGCAATTGAAAGTTCATTGATTTCTCCATCCATCAATACATTATGAGCAGTTTCGAGGATTTTATTTACCCTGTTAAGGCTTCTTTGTTGTTTATATACTACTGACACGATTTAATTATCGACAAATGTTTACAAAATATCAAATTCGTTTATTTAATTTGTAACAATTCTTTTTTAATATGACATCTGCTTGCCATCTTTTTGACACATAAAAATTCTAATATTTGTTCTAATTTTTTGGAGAATTAATGAAAAAAATCTTGATTCTTTTTTTAGTCCCTTTAACGCTTATTTCACAAGAAGACGCTCTTGTTGAAGAGGTTATTGTGGTGGGAACCAAGGCAAGTTTAATTGCTGCTATCGATAAACAAAGAGAAAGTGACAAAATTGTTTCAATTGTTGATTCCGATGCCTTGGGAGACTTCCCTGATACAACTGCTGCTGAAGCGATCAGAAGATTATCAGGTATCTCAGTAGAAAATGATCAAGGTGAGGGTAGATATGTTTCCATCAGGGGACTGAGCTCTGATCTAAACTCAATTGCAATCAATGGTGCACTAATGCCTGCTCCTGAAGGCAATAGAAGTGTATTGCTGGATGGGCTCCCAACAGAATTACTTGATTCAATTGAAGTTTCAAAAAGTCTTACCCCTGATCAAGATGCCGATTCTATTGGCGGAAGAATAGATTTTAAAACTAAAAGACCAACGGATTTAAAGGGCGAATTAATAAAAATCAAAATTGATACTCAATACAATGAGCAAGCTAAATCAAATGATAACCCAAGGTTTGCCATTACTTATGGAGATAAATTATCGGATACATTTGGCCATGTTCTTGGCTTTACTTATTCAAGCAAGCAGATCGTAAGTTATAACAATGAAACAGGGTTTGGATGGGAAACTAATTCAGAAGTTCTAAAAGAGCTTAATGATGATTGGGAGATGCGTTATTACGATTTAACTAGAGAAAGACTAGGTTTTACTTATGACGCTAATTTACTTACAAGCGATGTTACAAGTATTTACATTAGCGCCTTTCACAATGAATACATTGATGACGAGCTTAGATACAAAGATGAGTATGGCAAGCTAGGCTCAATTGGAACAACAACGCAGTCAACAATGTTTACTGATCGAATTCGTCATGATGCAGAAACAAGGGTTAGAAAGGAAACAAGAACTATCTCGGCATTCAATATTGGTGGTGAAACAATCATTAATGATTGGAATTCAGAATTTCAATTGAGTTACTCATTTGCTGAACAAGATGACACCGATAATGCTGATTTAACTTTTAGATGTGAAGTACGTGCTAAAAAAGATAGTTGTGTAAATTTAAAATCGCCCTTAGTCAGTGGAGCAGTGGGTGAAATTAATTTCTCTAATCCGAGAAAGCTTGTGCTTAATTCATATTATCCTGAAATATATGATCCTACTAATTTGAAATTTAAAGAGCTTGAGTTGGAGGATTCCGTTATTGAAGATAGTGAAACTGCCTTGAAGTTAGATTTTTCAAAAGATATTGAGGTTGGTGGCAATCCAGCGGTGGCTAAATTTGGACTTAAATTTCGCTCTCGAGAAGTTGATGTAGATAAAAATAAATCATTCTATGAAGATGACAGAACTATGGCAGACTTTAATCCATCACAACTATCTTGGCCTTTCCCAGGACAAGTTTTTAGTCAACAAGCTAACCCAGCTTTAGTCTATGCTTTACAAAACCAAACTGACTCTCTTACTCTCGATGGTCAGGAAACTTATCTCGAGGATTACAAGACTACTGAGGATATTTTTGCCGTTTATGGAATGCTTACTAGTGATCTGGAGAATGGCGTTCTAACTTATGGTGTCCGTGTAGAAAAAATGGATATGAGTTCATCTGCATTTGATCAAGACGGCAATCCAACTAAAGCTTCAAGCGATCATACCTTTGTTGCTCCAAGTATTAACTATAAGCATTTCATCAATGAGAACACTCTTTTAAGAACAGCATATTCTCGATCACTTTCAAGACCTTCATTTAATTCAACTGCTCCTGTACTTGAGCTAGAAATTACTGGTGAAGATATCAAGGGTAAGTACGGTAATCCAGATTTAGATCCTTATGAGTCAGATAATTTTGATATCTCAATTGAATATTATGGCAACAATTTGTCTTATCTCTCAGTAGGAGCTTTCTTGAAAAAAATAGACAATGCTATCTATAAGACAATTCAAAAAACAGCAACCATTAATGGGGTATCTTTTAATGATGGTGTAGAAACATGGATTAATGCAGAAGATTCAGATATCACCGGGTATGAGTTTAATTTTCAACAAGACTTTGAATTTCTGCCTGCTCCATTCGATGGGATGTTTATTGCGTTAAACCTAACCTGGACCGATGGAGATAGCACTTTTAAATTCGAGGATAATCAATCTTTTACAACACCTTTTAGAAAACTCTCTGATAAGCAAGAAAATTTCTCCATTGGTTATGACAAAGGAAAATTTGATATTCGATTAGCGATGAATTCAAGAGGCGAGTATCTTGACTGGTTGGCTGATGAGGAAAGTGATATTGATAAAGTTTCTCTTCAAAACTCAAGATTTGTTGCACCACATGAGCAATGGGACCTCAAGGCTAGTTATGAAATTAATGATAATTTCAGGTTAAAGTTTGAAATTACTAATATAGAGGATCGCCCTGAATATTATTATTGGGGATATAATGATCGCCTCTCACAATATGATGAATACGGAACTTCTTATGCAATTGGATTCACCTACAATAACTAATAAGTACAATCTAAAAATAGCCAGTTTTTTACTGGCTATTTTTTTTATCTCTTCATTACATGCAGATGTGCCGACTATTATTTTCCCAACAGTAGAGACTGAGCCAGTAATTTCACCTGAAGATGCAGCTGACGATCCAGCTATATGGATCAATAATGCCGATCCAAAAAAATCTCTTATCTTTGGAACCGATAAGAAATCAGGTATCTATGTATACGATTTGAAAGGCAATCAACTCAGTTACTCTAATCTTGGAAAGATCAATAATATTGATTTGCGTTCCGTTAAGGGTAAGTTACATATCGTTTCATCTAACAGAACCATGAGCACCTTAGATTATTGGATTTTCGATGAACAAGACCTTTATAAGTACTTTAAATCAACACCATCTAATTCATTTTCTGAATCAATAACACATCATCACTTAGTAACGGATATGAGCGTTTACGGTGTTTGCATGGGCCTTATCAATAATGCTCTAAGAGCAGTTATAACTGAAGAAGAGGGTAAACAAGTCCAGCAGTGGGATCTTAATGAACGAATTAAAACTCATGTAATTGACATCACTCAGTTTGAGAAAGGTAAACCAGTTGAGGGAAATGAAGCTGAAGGCTGTGTTTATGATGATGAAAATAAAACTATTTTTATTTCTAGAGAAGGAGACAAAGGCATTTTAAAAGCTTTCTCAGTGGATGGTTTTAAATATCTTCAGGATGTTGATTCTCGAGCAGGTGAGATAGAAGGAGATCCTGAAGGGATTTCGATCTACAAGACATCTAATAAAGAAGGTTACCTTGTTGTATCTTCCCAAGGCAATTCAACTTTTAATCTCTACAACAGAAAAACCCCTTACCAATATGTTGGTACATTTATGATTCTAGGCGCACAAGGTATTGATGAAGTTAGAGATACCGATGGTATTGATGTGACCTCAACTCCATTACCAGGATATCCTAAAGGAATGATGGTTGCTCAGGACGGATTCAATACTAATCAAAAAGGAAAGCTCTTTAATCAAAACTTTAAATATATTTCGTTTAAAGATGTTCTTGATCAGATTGAACCTTAATTAAGAGTTCATTGAATCTAAAATTTCCTGAGAATACTCCTTGTAAGTATCAGCAAATTCTTGATGTGTAAAAATCCAAAATTCTTCTTTATCAATTGCTTCGAAAACGTGCTCTGCAACCATGCTAGGCTCAAGACCGTTCCTAACACCTTCAGATAGCATGGTTTTCATAAGTTTAGCATTTTCGTCTCCATCCAAATCATCTTGATTTATTTCTAGTAAAGGCCTTTCATTTTCAATTATTTGACTTTGGACAACCCCAGGACATAAAACAGAAACACCGATGTTTGAATTTGTTTCTTTGAGTTCTTCATAGAGACTTCTTGAAAGACCGACTACCGCGTGTTTTGTTGCAGTATATGGAGCCAAAAAACCACCAACAATTACTCCAGCCATTGATGCAGTATTAACAATGTGACCTTTGATGTCAGTATTAAGCATTTGATCTAGAAAAACATTGAGTACATTCGTTATGCCTAATAGATTAGTAGATATAATTTTATTCCACATTTCATGGCTAGTTTTCCAGGATCTTCCTTCAATAAAAATACCTGCATTATTAAATAGATAATTAACGTTAATGTTTTTCTTATCTAGAGCATCTTTAACTTCAACTATTTGCTCGTAATTACCAACATCAATACAAAATGTTTCTGCTTTTGAACATAATTTTTTTGTTTCATCTAATCCATTTGCATCAAGATCGATCAGAACTACATCATGACCAAGATTGGATGCATGAATCGCAAGATGTCTACCAATCCCACTAGCAGCACCAGTAATTAGTGATACGGAATTAGGAACTGAGGTATCCACCATCGATAGGGATATAGGTTCCTGTTATGTATGAGGACTCATCTGTAGCTAAAAAATATACCAAGCTTGCAACCTCTGAGGCCTGAGCAACACGTTTTAAAGGTATGCGCGTAAGCAAATGATTCTTTACATTTTCATCGACCAGTACATCATTTGTCATGGGCGTTTCTATAACACCTGGACCAATAGCATTAGCCCTTAGATTTAAATGAGCATAGTCTTGTGCAACTGATTTAGCTAATCCAACCACACCATGTTTGGTGGCACTGTAAACGGCTTGAGCAGCGCTAGCTCTTGATCCCATAATCGATGAAATATTTATTATTGAGCCCTTAGAAAGTTTATTTTCAATATATGAATTAATGAATTCTCTTGTCACCATAAAAGTACCATTAAGATTAATGCTTACACATTTATTCCAATCATCAATTTCATACTTATGCAGTGGATTGAGAGGGGGGCTTATGCCTGCCGAATTTAGCAAAACTGAAGGAGAAAGATTGTCTTTTGCTAATCCTTTAAATCCATCAAGTATTGAATCATAACTAGTAACATCTACCTCATATATGAAAACATCATTGTCCTCTGATTTAAGGTTATTTTTTATGACTTCTTTTGCTGATTTATTTGCATCAAATACAGCAACTTTGTAACCCTCAGATATAAATCTTTCAACTGTTGCTAGACCAATACCGGATGCTCCACCCGTGACCAATGCAACTAAATGATCTTTCATAATGACTCCCCTTAAACATTGACTATAATAACATTTCCATATGCATACAGATCAAGAAATCAACAACCTAATTACCGAGAATGACTTCTTTAAAATTGGTAATGAAGATGTATTAGGTGAATCCCTTCCAGTTTTTATTAATCGACCAAGAAATCTAGCTGCATTCATTTCACAATCACAACATCATGCTGAGTCTGTTTACTTAGAGTATCAAAGTAAAAAGATTTCTTTTGCTGAGCATTATGATCTGGTAGGAAAGACCATTCACTTATTGAGATCAAAATATAACGTCGGTCCCGGTGACAGAGTTGCTATCTATGCTGCTAATTCTCCAGAATGGATTATCTTTTTTTGGGCAACTGTCTCAATTGGTGCCATAGCCTGCGGTTTAAATGGATGGTGGAATGGGAAAGAGGCTATCAAGGCACTAGATGCTGCGTCTCCTAAATTATTGGTTGGTGATAAAAAAAGAATCTCAAGACTTTCATCTCATGATCATCCACAAATTATATTTGAGGAGCTAGCTCTTAGTGATTATTCAAATATTGATCATAATTTTCATGATGCTAATGAAGATGATTGTGCTTGTCTTCTGTATACCAGCGGCACCACAGGTACGCCCAAAGGCGTCATGACATCTCATCGTTCAATGATTTCAAACACCATGTTGCAACTTTTGCAGGGAGCGTCTGTTGCAGCAAGGAGCTCAAAACTTGGAACAGATTGGTCAGCCAACAAACCTAAAAGTTTAATTACCTCACCTTTATTTCATGTCTCTGGACTATCAGCTGGAGCCGTAACAGCTCTTTTTGCTGGAACATCGTCTTATCTATATGACGGCAAATTTGATGCTGACAGAATTGTAGAAATCATTAAAAATTCAAAGATTACCTCTTGGGGCGGAGCAGTGCCGACCGCTTTAAGACGAGTATTAAATGTTGCTGAAAAAGAAAAATCTAAACTTGAAAGTTTATTGGTAGTTGGGGGTGGTGGAGCGCCCATTCCTGAAGAATTAATTAATAAATCAAAAATAGTTTTTCCAAATGTAAAGCATAATTTTGGATACGGATACGGACTCACTGAATCAGGCGCAATAACTATTATTAACTGGGGTGATACATTAGATTCAAATCCAACCTCACCAGGCCAACCAATGCCAACCATTCACGTTGAGCTCAGGGATGATAATGGAGAATTAATCCTTGATGATAATATTGAGGGCGAAATTTATGTGAAAAGTCCATCAGTTATGCTTGGATATTACGAAAATCCAACTGCTACAGCTGAATCATTAACTGAAGACAGAACACTGAAAACAGGTGATTTTGCCTATAGAAATAAAGGTCTTTTCTTTATTTCTTCAAGGAGAACTGATCTTATTTTAAGGGGGGCTGAAAATGTTTACCCACAAGAAATCGAACTCTTGCTCGATGCCCATCCAAAAGTTATTGAATCTGCCGTTATTGGTATCCCTGATGAGGATTTAGGTCAACAAGTTAAAGCGTTCATCAGAATCAATGCAGATATTGATACCCCAGAGCTTGAGAAGTATCTTGAAGATAATCTTGCAAAATTTAAAGTCCCATCAATATGGGAAATTATTGATGTACCATTGCCAAGAAATGCTTCAGGTAAAGTTATGAAACATGTTTTAATAGATAAGAATGCTAATAACATGATTATTGAGAATGACTAAATCATCAGATAAAGAATTATTGCGAGCTTCATTTAAGCTTGAATATCCTTATGAACGCTCTCCAGGACCTGTAATTGGAAAATTTTTTGATGAATTGTCTAATGAGGTTTTGGTTGGTACTAAAAACTCTAAAGGTGAAGTTTTTGTGCCTGCAGCTGAATTCGATCCAAAAGATTCTGAGCATTTGAGTGAATTTGTTGAAGTCAAAAATGAGGGTGTAGTTCAGTCATATACATGGATAGAAAAACCTAGAGCTCATCATCTCATCCAAGAATCATTTGCATTTGCTTTGATTTGTATGAATGGCACTAATTCAGCAATGCTACATATGATAGCTAATTGCAAAGAAGATGAACTTGAAATTGGCAAGAGAGTAAAAGTGGTTTGGAATCAAGAAAAAACTTCAACCATCAGAGACATTAAATACTTTGAGATAATCGATGACTGAAGAAAAAAAAGATTTTTTTGTATCTGATATATCACTTAGTTATCAATATACGGCTGGCAACGCCACAACTAGATTTTTAAATAAAGTTGCTGAAGGGAAACTGGTTGCTCAAAAATGTCCAAAATGTAGTGCTGTATACGTTCCGCCTCGAGGAAGCTGTCCAAGATGTGGTATAGCTACGGAAGAGGAACTGGAATTACCAGATACTGGAGCAGTAGAATCTTTTACCATTGTTCATATTCCTATTCCTGGCAATCCAATAGTTCCGCCTTATGTTTCTGCAATGATTCGTTTGGATGGTGCTGATATTTCTTTTTTACATTTAATCCAAGAAATTGATTTAGCTGAAATTAGGATTGGGATGCGAGTACAAGCTGTCTGGAAAGATAAATCTGAGTGGGGCACTACTTTAGAAAATATCAAATGGTTTAAGCCAACCGGTGAAGATGATGTTGATCCATTAGTGTTTAAGTTTAAAGAATGAAAGATATATACATACTAGCTTATGCTCAAAATCCTATTGTTGCTGATGCAAAAGCTGCCAATGAAGTTGAGCTCATTATGCCTGTGGTTCATCAGGTTTTTGAGCAAACAGGATTTACGCAAAATGATATAGGTTTTACTTGTTCTGGAAGTTGCGATTATTTACAGGGAGCTGCCTTTGCATTTGTTGAGGGTTTGTCTGCCATTCAAACTAATCCACCGATAAAAGAATCACATGTTGAAATGGATGCAGCATGGGCTTTATATGAATCCATTTTAAAAATTCGAATGGGAGATGCCGAAACAGCATTAATTTATGGTTTCGGAAAATCATCACCCGGTGATCTTCCTTTTGTAAGTACTCTTCAAACCGATCCATATTACATGTCTCCTTTGTGGCCTGACAAAATCTCATTGGCAGCACTGCAAGCACAATTACTTATGAATAAAGGAGTGCTTACAAAGAAAGATATGTTTAAGGCATTAACTCAATCTATTTCAAATGCAAAAAATAATCCTAACGCATTAGTTACAGCCGTTCCTAGTGAAGATGATTACCTCTCAGCTGATTATCTTTCTTCTCCCTTATCAGCTTTTGATTGTGCTCCAATTTCTGATGGAGCATCTGCGATGATTATTGGTACCGAGGAAGCAGTTGCAAAACTTGGACAACCTAAAATAAAGATATCTGGTGTTCATCATTCTATTGAATCATCGAATTTTGGAGCTAGAGACCTCTCGACATCAGAAAGTATCATTGGGCTTGGAAAAAAAATAAGCCTCAAAAGCGTAAAGCTTGACTTCGCTGAATTGCATACTCAATTTACCTATGAAATTCCTTTTATAAGAGGTCTACTTGATCTTGGTAATTTAGATATCAACCTTTCAGGTGGCCCACTGGCTGGCAATGTCATGATGGCCGCTGGATTAGACTCCATTGGAAAATCATATGAATTGTTAAAAAACAGCGATTTTCACAATGGTCTTGCTCATGCATCATCCGGTCCATGTCTTCAACAAAACATGTTAGTTCATTTAGAGAAAATTAATGATTGAAGCTGCAGTAATAGGAGTTGGTCAAACAAAGTATGAAGCAAAAAGGCGCGATGTTTCTATGGGTGGTCTTGTTAGAAAAGCAATAGATAAAGCCATGCTCGCTGCTGAAGTGGATTGGGATGCAATTGATGCAGTTATTTTAGGGAAAGCACCTGATATGTTTGAAGGCGTGATGATGCCAGAGCTTTCACTTGTTGACGCAATTGGAGCAAACGGAAAGCCCTTGCTAAGAGTTCATACAGCAGGGAGTGTTGGAGGAAGCACAGCGGTTATTGCTGCTTCTCATGTTTGTTCAGGCAACTTCGATACAGTGCTAACAGTAACTTATGAAAAACAGTCTGAATCAAATGCTACATGGGCTTTATCACCTAAGTATCCATATTCACCACATATAAATGCCGGAGCAGGAGGATATTTCGCTCCGTATATGAGAGAGTACATTAGAAGATATGATGCTCCTGAAAATATTGGCTGGAAAGTTGCTGTTAAGGATCGATTAAATGCTTTAAAAAATCCTTTAGCTCATTTACAAATTCCTGGTATAGACGAAAACATGGTTGCAGAAACTCCTATGCTTTGGGAACCCCTTAGATATCTGGAGAGTTGTCCATCCTCAGACGGTGCATGTGCGATGGTAATCTCAAATAAAAAATTGGCTGAAAGCAGGAATGCTGCTTGGATAAAAGGCATGGCTGTTCGTTCAGAGGGAACTTTATCAGCTGGAAGAGATGAGGTTAATCCTCAGGGTGGTCAAGATTGTGCAAAAGATATATATGATCAAGCTGGGATTACTAACCCCTTTAAGGAAATAGATTGTGCTGAAATATATGTGCCATTCTCATGGTATGAGCCTATGTGGCTTGAAAATTTACACTTTTGCGACTTAGGTGAGGGCTGGAAATTAACTGAAAAAGGCGCTACTGAAATTGAGGGAGACATCCCATTTAATATGTCCGGAGGAGTTCTTTCATCTAATCCGATTGGGGCTTCTGGTATGATTCGATTTGGTGAAGCTTGTCTTCAGGTCACAAATCAAGCCGGTGATCATCAAGTGGATGGTGCTAATGTTGCGATGGGTCATGCTTATGGAGGAGCCGCTCAATTTTTTGCAATGTGGATAGTAAGTAATAAGAAATAAATATGGATAAAAATCATGCAATAGTTGAACAGGATGGGCATGTTCTAATCATTACCCTAAATCGTCCTGAAAAAAGAAATGCCCTAAGTCCTGGTATGTTAGTAACGGTTTATGAAGCTTGGAGACAGCTTGATGAAGATGATAATTTGCGATGTGCAATCCTTACAGGTGCCGGGGGTACTTTTTGTTCTGGAGCTGACTTGTCAGCAATGAAAGATGGAAATGAAGATTCTGCAATGATGGAAAAACTCAAAGAGATTCCAGACCTGCATTGGCAGGCTCTGCTGAGACATAATCGTCCAAACAAACCCATCATCGCTGCAGTTGAAGGTTTTGCTCTTGCAGGCGGCACTGAGATTCTTCAAGGAACAGATATAAGAGTAGCCGGACAGTCATCTACTTTTGGTCTAACTGAGCCACTCAGAGGGCTTTTTCCATTGGGTGGATCAACAATTAGGCTGAGAAGACAAATCCCCTATACTCTTGCTGCTGAAATGCTTTTAACAGGAAGAAGGGTTAGTGCTGATGAAGCACTCAGATTTGGTTTGATTGGTCACATAGTTGAGGATGGCAAAGCATTAGATAAAGCAAAAGAAATTGCTATGACAGTTTCAGAAAATGCACCTTTATCCATAAAAGCCATCACCCAATCCCTCAGGGAGTTCGATGGAAGTCTGCATGAATCTGAAGCTTTAGCAAAGGAACTTGAAATTGGTGAACCTGTATTTATGAGTGAGGATACAATTGAAGGATTGACCGCATTCGCTGAAAAAAGAAAGCCTAAATTTAAAGGTAAATGAATAAGTTACTAGTAGAATCTGCAAACGCAGTGCGTATTCTGAAGTTTAATCGTCCGGAAAAAATTAATGCTTTTGATGCAGAATTATGGCAACTTTTTGCTGATGGCTTAAATGATGCTGATCAAGATGCATCAATAAAATCTGTAATAGTTACAGGTGAAGGTGGGAACTTTTCATCTGGAGTAGATCTTGAGAGCATGGTCGGAGAGGGGGGTTCTGACTATGAGCGCCCATTCAATAATTGCATCGATGCTTTAATAAATTTTTCAAAGCCACTTATTGCTGCTGCATCAGGCAGGGCAGTCGGTGGAGGAGCAACAATATTGCTTCATTTTGATTATGTTTTTATAGATGAAGATTTTAAATTGAAGTATCCATTTGCTGAGCTAGGGTTAGTGCCTGAACTAGGAAGTTCTTTCTTATTATTCGATCAACTGGGCTACCAAAAGAGCTTTGATGTGCTAACCACTTCAACATGGATAAATGCAAAACAATATTATGATCTTGGTCTAGTAACCGATATTTGCAAAAATCCCCTTAGCAAGGCCATTGAAAAAGCCAGTGCGTTATCATTGAAACCAACTTCATCCTTGGTAGAAACAAAAAAAATCCTCAAAAAGTTTATGCAACCTTCAATTCAATTAAGTAGAGATCTTGAAGACGCAGCTATGAAAAAACTTTATGGATCTGATGAAAACTTAAAAGCTGTTCAAGCTTTTTTTAATAAATAATAATGTCACTTGAAAAAATTCAGGAATACCTGAACTTAAACCCTGAATATGCATGGCTTTTAGTTTTTGCTTTTGCATTTGGTGAATCAATGATTATTACTGGTGCTTTCCTACCTAGCGCCATTTTATTTTCTATATGTATTTATTTATATAATACGGATATTTTGTCAATTTATATCATTGCCTCAGTGGCAGTAATTGGAGCCCACCTAGGCGATCTAGCTGGATTTTTTCTAGGTAAAACTATTGGCCCCAATATAATTAATCTAAAGTTTTTTCAGAAACGACAAAAGGCTATTAATAGAGTAGAAAATTTTTTGGATAGATTTGGTCCATATACGGTCATTTTAGGTAGATTTATCCCGGCAATAAGACCTTTGACACCTTTTTTATTGGGCATCACAGACCTTAATTCAATTAAATTTTACAGAGCCGATGTAATAGCTTGCTTAGCCTGGGGTATCGCTCTAATATTGTTGGTAATATCAGTAGGAAGTATTTTTGAATGATCACATTAATTATTGCAGCACTTACCTTGGTAGCCATTTTATTTTTAGTAACTCAGCTACTTAAAGCAAACAAAAACAATACTTTTTTAAATCTTGTTAAAGATTTTCTTGTGGTTACCCTATCTCTTGGCTTGACCGTCTTGGTTATTTTTGTTGCTTGGCGTCTTTTTAGAATTCTCTTTTAGAAATGGATGATCTTTTTCTAAAAATAATTGATAGAGAGGTTCCTGCAAAAATTATCTATGAGGACGAGCTTGCACTGGCTTTTGAAGATATTAACCCTCAAGCTCCCACTCATATTCTAGTTATTCCAAAAACTCATATTCCCAAGCTTTCGGATGCAGACTCTTCACAGAAAGATATTTTGGGGCATTTAATGTGGGTCACCGGTGAAATTGCACGTCAATTAGACATTGAGGATGCATATCGCGTAGTTGTAAACAATGGCGCCAAAGCAGGTCAAAGTGTTTTTCATCTCCATTTACATTTATTGAGTGGAAGAGTTTTTAGCTGGCCTCCAGGATGAGCAATTTAGAAAAAAGAATTGATCGGTTAGAGTCGTTAGAAAAAATTAGACAATTAGCCTCAAAATATGCAGTTTCTCTAGATATGCGTGCAATGGATATGCATGTAAATTTGTTTGTGCCTGACGTTAAAGTCGGCAAATCAGATCAAGGCAGACAAGCATTAAAAGCTTGGGCTGACAAAACCTTTAGAGATCAATTTAAAGGAACATCCCACCATATTGGAAATCATATTATTGAATTTATAGATTCTGATAATGCAATTGGATTGGTGTATTCAAAAAATGAGCACGAAACGAATGACGAATGGGTGATCATGCAAATGCTTTACTGGGATGTCTATTCTAGAGTTGCTGATGAATGGCTATTTAAAAAACGTTTACCCATGTATTGGTATGCAACAGACATAAACAAGCCTCCACTTGGAGAGAAAAAAATGCGTTGGCCTAATGAAGAGCCCTATGAAGGGTACTTTCATGATCTATTTCCGACATGGAAGGAATTTTGGGAAGGGAATTATAATCGATACAGCGATGTTCAGGCACCTGTTAAAGCTGATGAATTTTTAAAAACTTTAAGGGGTAATGCAAAAGCACCAAATATTAAAGTTAGGTAATTAAACCTGCTAAAATACCAAGCAGCAATACTAATGCACCAATACCGACTATGAACCCACTTAGATTAGTAATAATTTTTCTATCCTCTCCCATTATCTAATCATAAAAAACAATGAATCCAGATACAAGATTAGAGTTTCCTATTGATGAAGTTCCAAAGAATGGAACTATGTATTCAATTAACGATGAAATTCATTGGGTAAGAATGCCCCTACCTATGTCTCTGAATCATATTAATTTATGGCTCATAGGTTCAAAGAATGATGCAACACTTGTGGATACTGGGATGTTCTTAGACGATGTAAAAAGTGCTTGGACGGATTTAATAAGCAAAGAGAAAATTAATATAAAAAAACTTATTGTAACCCATATGCATCCTGATCATATCGGTCTTGCAGGATGGTTTGTTAAAAAATTTAATGTGCCCTTGTGTATGAGTAGAACTGATTATCTTCAGTGCAAAGTTCTTGCAGCCGATACTGGTGAGTATGTGCCACATGAAGCAATTAATTTTTATAAACAGGCAGGCTTATCTGAGAGTCAAATAAAAAATTACATTGAAAGATTTGGTTTTTTTGGTTCTATTATTCATAAACTTCCTGATGCTTATAATCGTATAAAAGACGGTGACGTGATTTTAATTGATGATGATGAATGGGAGTGCATCGAAGGAAGAGGTCATACAATGGAGCATATTTGTCTCCTTTCTAGAGCTAAAAAAATACTTATATCCGGTGATCAAATATTACCTAAAATTACTTCTCATGTTGGTGTTTTTCCAACTGAGCCTAATGCTAACCCTCTAGAGGATTGGCTGGAGTCTTGCAAAAAACTAATTGAAGTTGTTCCGAGAGATGTTTTGGTGCTTCCTGCACACGGCAGACCTTTTCTAGGAGCCCATAAAAGATTAAATACAATTATTAAGCATCATGAGGAATCTTTAGATAAGCTTGAAGAATTTCTTTCTGAGCCTAAAAGATCTGTTGATGTTTTTTCTGTCTTATTTAGAAGAGAAATTGATGATAGTAATCGCCTGATGGCTACAGGAGAGTCAATAGCTCATCTTAATTGCCTTATTGAAAGAGGGTTGGTTAAAAAAAACATCACAGATGAAACCGCATATTATGAAAGAGTCTAAGCTTTCAATTCCTGCAAAGTCTTGGATTGCTTATGATGCTGGGAATTCCGCATTTGCTACCACCGTTCTTGCTGCCTTTTTCCCAATTTTTTTTAAAGAGTATTGGACGCAAGGAATTGATAATTTAACAGCAACAGCCTACTTAGGTTATGGTTTGACAATTTCAAATCTGATTTTGCTTTTTACTGCTCCCGTTATCGGAGCCATTACGGATTTTTCTAATGCTACCAAAATATTTTTTATTTCATTAACAGCTCTTGGTATTTCAAGCGTTTTAATACTCTATGCTTTTCAGGAAGGTGTTTGGCTGTATCCATTAATATTCTTCGGTCTTGCAAATTATTGTTTTGCTGCTGGGAACGTTATTTATGATAAGTTGTTATTGCTGGTAGCCGATGTAGATGATATAGGTAAGGTCTCAGGATATGGTTACGCAATAGGTTATTTAGGTGGAGGCTTTCTTTTCCTAATAAATGCAATTATGACACTTCAGCCAGAAATTTTTGGTTTAGCTAATTCTACTGATGCAGTGAAATGGTCATTTATATCTGTGGGGGTTTGGTGGGCAATATTTTTAGTACCTGTTATTAAAAATGTTTCAGTTCCAATCATTGAACCGCAAAGTAACGTTCTATTGAAATCAATTAAAAAAAATTTTGAAACTTTAAGCAAAATTAAAAATGAGAAAAATGTCTTTATTTTTTTAATAGCATTTTTTTTGTATATCGATGGTGTTCATACTGTCATGGCCATGGCTTCAGATTTTGCTCTAAACCTTAATCTCGATAGTTCGTCAATAATAATAGGCCTTATCTTAGTTCAATTTGTTGCTTTTCCATCAACTATTTTATGGTCATATATTGCTGATAAAAAGGGAGAAAAGAATGTGTTATACATTAATATTCTAGGTTATTTAGCCTTAGTTTGTTATTCGGTATTTCTTTCTAACGCTGTAGAATTTTATGTAATGGCATGCATGGTAGGCTCAATACAAGGAGGTATTCAAGCTATCTCTAGAAGCCTATTTGCAAAAATTATTCCTTTGGAATCAGCAGGTGAATTTTTTGGATTTTATAATATGTTTGGGAGAGCAGGAGCTTTTCTTGGTCCTTTACTAGTCGCAATTTTTGTATCGATCTCCGATAACGCTTCTTATGGACTAATTCCAATCGCAGTTTTATTTGTTTTAGGCGGTCTTTTATTAATTAAAGTTAAAACATGAAGTTACTTTCAAAAACCTCAATTATTTTTTACAGCATTCTAGGATTATTTAGCTTATTCGTAGCACGTGGAATAAGAGAGGTATTAGACTATTCTTTGTTAGTCGAAATTCTTATTACATCAGCTATTATTATTCCAATGTATATGGTGTGCAGAAAAGTCCTTAAGTGGTTAATTTCTTAGTAGCTATTCTCTCTTTTAGAAGATTAGGTTTATCTGTGATGATACCATCGACACCCAAATCTATAAGCCTATCCATTGTTGCAGCATCATTAATTGTCCAAACATGAACCTTTAAACTTAGTCCATGCGCAGTCTCAATTAATTTTTTTGTAGCAAGCTTAATACCATATTTATATATTGGTATCTGAACGCAGTCTGCTTCAGGTGAGAATCTCTTTAATCCTAAAGAGTGCAATTTCAAAGAAAAAATTTCACTTGGACCCATGGATCTACAAAATTTTGGGTAATTTTTTTTTACATAATCAAGTCTTTGATCTGAGAAGCTAGCAATACATACCCTGGAGTGAGCATTGATTGAGTGCAAATATTTCATTGCAGGCTCCATCACCTCATTTGTTTTGAGATCGATATTAAATTTCGTATTTGGGAAAGATTCCATGCATTCATTCAATGTGGGTATTGAAAATCGATCAAATAACTTAATTTGATTTAACTCATTCGATGTCAAATCATTAAATCTTAATTTCTCCCCAATAAATCTATCTAAATCATCATCATGAAAAATATATGGAACTCCGTCCTTACTGAGTTGAACGTCTGTTTCAATATATTCACAACCTAAATCGACAGCATAACTAAAACTTTCCATTGTATTTTCATAAGATTCTATTGATCCACCTCGATGGGCAAAAATCGAACATGCTGGATTATTTAGATAGGGATGCATATCAACGTTTATTCTAACGCTTATTGATGATGTAAAATACAATTCTAATGATAGAAAGTATTTTGCCTGGTTTGAATTTAATGATGATAGGGATGAGCATTGTCTTCTCATTTTTGTTATTACTAATAATTGCAACAAAACTAATGAGTTTGATTGTGGGGTTTGTTTTCGATGATACTTCATTAATTAAGAAAGTTGAAACCAATGGCTCTGAGATAATTTCTAATCAAGAGAAGCAAATAATTATTGAGGTTTTGGGGTTGCATAAATCATGACAAATAAGAATTTAGGAATTACAGAGGTTGTATTAAGGGATGGTCATCAATCACTTCTAGCGACTAGATTTAGGTACGAAGATATGGAAGATATTCTTTCATCAATGGATGAAGTTGGTTATTGGTCTGTAGAGTCATGGGGTGGCGCGATATTCGATTCATGTATTAGATATCTTGGAGAAGATCCCTGGGAGAGAATTAGAAAAATTAAATCTATGATGCCTAAGACACAGCAACAAATGCTCCTAAGAAGCCAAAATCTCCTTGGTTACAAGCATTATTCTGATGATGTCGTCAATAAATTTGTTGAGCGTTCTAAGATTAATGGCGTAGATGTTTTTAGAATTTTTGATGCCATGAATGATGTTAGGAATATGCAACAAGCCATCAAAGCAGTCAATGATTTTGAAGGTCATGCCCAAGGCACTATATCCTATACAACAAGCCCTGTTCACAATATCAAGGGGTGGGTTGATTTATCTTTAAAACTACAAGATTTAGGCGCACAGTCATTAGCTATAAAAGATATGGCTGGACTTTTAAAGCCCTATGTTGGTTTCGAACTAGTTTCTTCATTAAAAGAAGCTCTAGAGATACCGATTCACATGCAATGTCATGCTACTACTGGAATGTCCACAGCCACTGGGATAAAAGCTATTGAAGCTGGATTGGATAATATTGATGTATCAATATCTAGCATGAGTATGACCTATGGCCACTCACCAACTGAATCAATGGTAGCTATTTTAGAGGGCACAACCCGACCAACAAATCTAGATTTATCAAAATTAGAACCAGTTGCCCAACATTTTAAAGAGGTTAGAAAAAGATATCATAAGTTTGAGGGATCATTGCGTGGTGTTGATTCAAGAATTTTAATAAGCCAGGTACCAGGAGGCATGCTTACAAACCTCGAAAATCAACTTAAAGAACAAAATGCATCAGAAAAATTTGATGAAGTCCTCAGTGAGATTCCAAAAGTAAGAGAGGACCTTGGGTACATTCCACTGGTCACACCCACATCTCAAATAGTTGGAACACAATCAGTCATTAATGTTTTGAATGGTGAAAGATATAAATCTATCACCAAAGAAACAAGAGGAGTCCTTGCAGGTGAATATGGAGCAACTCCGGCTCCGGTTAACAAAGAATTACAAGAAAAAGCACTTGATGGTGCTGCTGCAATTACATGCAGGCCAGCAGATTTGATAGATGATTCTTTTGTTGATCTCGTAGAAGAATTTAAGAAAGTGATTAAAGATAACTCCCTTGATATCGAAGCAAATGAAGATAACACATTAATATATGCATTATTTCCTGAAATCGGACTGAATTATTTTAAACATCTTGGCGACCCTGAATTTTTTGAGCAACGACCTCTTGACATTCAACAGCAATCCAGCAATTCCTATTCTGTAACCATCGATGAAAAAGAATTTTCAGTAACTATCGATGAGAATAATAATTTTGATATTGCATCAAGTAATGCATCAAACACATCACCTAATCAACCCCAGCAAGTCAAACCACAAGCTTCTTTAGTTACTAGTCAGCTTAACGCTCCATTGGGAGGGAACATATTTAAAATTTTGATTGCGGAAGGTCAAACAGTATCGAAAGATCAAACCCTAATTATTCTTGAGGCTATGAAAATGGAAACTGAAATCAAGTCACCGGCCGATGGAGTTATTTTAAATATACATATTCAAATTGGTGATGCTGTAGCTCCAGGTGATTTATTAATCGATATTGCGTAAATGAATAATTTTGACATTAACTCACTATTGAGCTCATTTGGGTTTTTTTATATTACCCAAGGTCAGGTGATTATGCTTATTGTAGGCTTGATTCTTCTTTATCTTGCCATTAACAAGAAATTTGAGCCACTACTATTAGTTCCAATTGGCTTCGGAACGATTTTATCTAATATTCCAGAAATTGGACTCGCATACAGTGGTTTAGAAAAAATTATCTTTGAAAATGATCCAGAAACATTATCAAACCTGGCAATGCTTTTAGGTTTGGATTTTATAAATGCAGATGTTGTTAAAAATCTTGATTTGGTAAGCCTTAGCAATGCTGAAAAGTACGCTGCTGAACTTGGATACACTTCAGGTATTTTGTATAAATTTTATTCTGTTTCTATTGGTTCAGGCATAGCACCACTATTAATATTTATGGGTGTTGGTGCAATGACTGATTTTGGTCCAATGCTTGCCAATCCTAAAACTTTAATTCTTGGTGCAGCAGCTCAGTTTGGAATCTTTGCAACTGTCATAGGAGCTCTTTATCTAAATAATTTTGAAGCATTTGATTTCACTTTACAGCAAGCAGCTGCCACTGGAATTATCGGGGGAGCTGATGGTCCAACAGCCATTTATGTAGCATCAATTCTAGCACCGGAACTATTAGGAGCCATTGCGGTAGCAGCATATTCATATATGGCGTTGGTACCGTTAATACAACCCCCTATTATGCGAATGCTTACCTCCAAAGAGGAAAGGGTGATTGAGATGGTTCAAATGCGTTCAGTGTCTCAAAGAGAAAAAATATTCTTTCCTTTAATACTATTACTATTAGTTGGCCTTTTGCTTCCATCTGCAGCACCACTCTTGGGAATGTTTTGTTTCGGTAATCTTTTAAAGGAAT
>CACNUA010000013.1 GCA_902623535.1 uncultured SAR86 cluster bacterium
TTGCATCATTGCCCCAAGCCCTTCTTGTATAAGTAATAACAGCTGCCATATCAACTTCTGATAGCTGATTCGCAAAAGACTGCATTGCGGCACCCTGAACTCCCTCCATCAATATTTCTAAATTGCGGGGTTTATTATTCATAACTATATCGCTACCAGCTAGTGCAGGGAAGATTCCTGGAATTCCTGCTCCATTCACTTGATGACATGCAACACAGTTCATTTGGTAAACGCCCTCTCCTTTTGCAACGAGTTCTTCCATGGTCCAATCTTTCTCTGTAAGCTGAGCAAGCTCAAAGGCTGCCTGTTTTTTTTCTGCTACCCAAAGATCATAATCTTCGGGAGTAACTGCTCTTACCACTACCGGCATGAAACCATGGTTTTTTCCACATAATTCGGTACATTGTCCTCTGTAAATACCTGGCTCATTTACGATTGTCCAAGCTGTATTAATGAAGCCTGGAATAGCATCCTGCTTGATTGCAAAATCTGGTACCCACCAAGAGTGAATTACGTCATTTGCTGTAATTAAAAATCTGATTCGTTTCCCTGTGGGTATAACAACTGGCTCATCAACCTCAAGCAGATAGTATTCGCCTTTTGGTGTTTGATTATAAATTTCATCTTGATCGGTAGTAAGGTTGGAGAAAAAGTTAACACCGTCCTCTAAATATTTATATTCCCATTTCCATTGATAACCAACTACTTGAATGTTTATGTCGCCTTCTTCGTCAGCATACATCTTCTGCAAGGTATTAGTTGCTGGCACTGCCATACTAATTAATATTACAAAAGGAATAACGGTCCAAAGTATTTCTAATTTTGTATTTTCATGAAAAGTAGCTGGTTCTGGATTTTTCTTTTTTGTATGAGCATACATTGAATAAAACATGACCCCAAAAACAAGAACTCCGATGGCAACAACAATCCAAAAGATGAACATGTGAAGACCAAATACTTCTCTACTAATATCAGTTACACCCTCTGTCATATTAAGGGCATTCCATTCTGCAAAGGCTGTCTGACTAAAGATTAAGCCTAAAAAAATTGTAAACAAACTGATGAAATTTGAACGAATATTAAACATCATGATCCCTTGTGCCGTGTTCTGAATAAAATAAATTATTTGTATAATCAATTATAAATAAAAATAATGTGAATTTACAGTTAAATATCAATTAATTAAAGATTTACGGACGCTATGATAGCTTCATTTAAAGCTTACTTCTAGAGGGTTTTAAAGGAAAGTTCAACGTCAATATTCGGTGACTCTTAAAGCTTTGTAATTTTGTTTTCTTCTTGTGGGTTTTTAGGTTTAAGCTCTTCAAAATCGCAGCTAACACAGATGATTTTTTTATCGTCGTAGGTGACTGCAATTCTGTCTAAAGCTTTGCACTTTGGACAAATGGCTCCTGCAATAAACTTAAGTTGCTGTTTATTCATAAAATTTCTTTAATAATATTTTTTGTAGTAGGTTTTTTTCCAAACCAATACTCAAAAGAAAGAGCTGCTTGCTCCACCAGCATGCCCTCTCCAGAATATATGTATTGAGAATATTTTTTAAACCAGTTTCTTGTATGTTTATGAGGACTGCCATAACTCAAATCATATAGAATGCAGTCTTTAGAAATTTTTAAGTTTTTGAAAAATTCAGGCACTGATGAATCATGGCCAGCGGAAGTGCAATTTATAATTACTTCAGGTTCAAGCTTGTATTCATGAAGAGACACAGATTCCCCGAACTGAACAATAAATTTCTTTGCATTTTCTTCAGTTCTATTTGCAATCTCGATGCAGCTTGGATTAGAACCACTAATAGCTGGGATTATGCTCATAGCAGAGCCACCTGCTCCTAGTATTAAAATTTTTTTATCTTTGATGGTTATGCCTTTTTCAACAAGGTCATTTACAAGTCCCTGGCCATCGGTGGAATGTAAATATAATGATTCATTGCTCTTCTTTATAGTGTTAGCTGAATAAATTTTTTTAACAATATTAGATCTGTTAGCCTCAAGCTCTAGCGCTTCTTTTTTTAATGGAAGAGTTACGTTTAATCCCAATGCGTTGGGGTTATCAAAAAAATGATCACAAAAGCTGCTAAGCTCGCCGGTTTTAACAAGAAATTTCTCATAGCTGATTTTGATATTTAGTTGCTGCGCAAAAATACTATGAATCTCAGGGGACAATGAATGCTCAATTGGGGAACCAACTACTCCTAACTTATATTCCATCTTTATGCATGCCAATTATTTGATAAAAAATCATTAAGTTTTTTGTTCATGGAAATTTGCTTACTTGTTAATTTACCTGGCCAAGCAACGTTTTGAGGAAGTGAGGCTAGAATAGAGTCTGTTCTTCCTCCTGATTCGATACCAAACTTCGTACCCCTGTCAAAAAGCAAATTAAACTCTACGTATCTCCCACGTCTATATAACTGAAATTTTTTTTCATCTACAGAAAATTTAGAATTTAATCTTCTATTAAGTATTTTTTTATAAGTAGTTAAATATGTTTCAAACATACTTGCTAATAAGCTAAGTGAGCTTGTTATATTTTTATGTTTCAAGTTATCAAAGAAGATTCCTCCTATACCCCTGCGTTCATCTCTATGTGGAAGATAGAAGTATTCATCACAATTTTTAGCAAATTTTGAATAATAAGTTTTATTAAATTTGTTCAAAAAATCTTTTGCGCCTTTATGCCATAACTCAGCATCTGTTTTATAAGGAACATAAGGTGTTAAATCAAAACCGCCGCCAATCCACCATTTTTTTATTTCTTTTCTATTATGAATAATGAATATTCTTCCATTAATATGGCTAGTGGGTGCTTTTGGATTTGATGGATGAGAAATTACAGATAGTCCGGATGCTATAAATTCATCTCCTTTTTTTAAATTTAATGTTTTTGCTTGAGAGGAACTTGGAATGCTATTGTCATGAATTAGTGAAAAATTTATTGCAGCTTTTTCAATTTTGTCTCCAGAAAGAATTATTGTTTTTCCTCCACCACCATTTCGTCTTGACCAGTCGGAAATATTTTCTTCAACAGTTTCATTAATTGCAGCAAAATTAGATGATATTTTTGATTGATGATCCTGAAAAAGATTAACAATCAGTTTATTTAAAGCAGGATTGATCTTCACTTATTTACTCTCTTATTACTTTTTTTGATTTAAGCATAATAATTTTTGATGGCTTAGAAATTCCTCCAAGCTTGTGATTAAATAATGCAACCTCATTTGATTTGAAAGTATTACATATATCTTTAATATTGTTTGCATATTCTGTTCCTGATATGTTTGCTGATGTAGAAATAAAAGGAGCTTTTGCTTCTTTAATTAAAGCATTAAGTTGATAGTGAGCGCTAACTCTGCATGCAATATTGTTATCTTCATCTGCAAAGTTTTCTAGGCTTTTGCTTATTGATTCTGCTACTAGAGTTACGTGTCCAGGCCATACTTCTCTGATAAATTTTCTATCAATTTGATCGGACACAATATGCTGTAATGCATTGTTAATGTCGTGAAATAGGATAATGTAATTTTTATTTTTTTTTCTCTGCTTTAATTTATCAAGCTTTGTGATTGCTGCACTAGTTGCGATACATCCTAAACCCCAAATTCCATCAGTTGGATGTATCAATATTCGATCATTTAAAAGCCAGTCTGCGCCCTCTTTGACGTCAGTAATTTCTTTCAAAGTTAGTTTGTTTCAGAGTTAGTCTGAATAACTTCTTCGGTTTGATCTTTTCTAAACTGATCAAACTTCTCGCTCAGATTTGAATCAGCAAGAGATAAAATCTGAACTGCACATAACGCAGCATTTATAGCGCCAGATTTTCCAATAGCAAAGGTTGCTACTGGAATACCTTTTGGCATTTGAACGGTTGACATTAAAGAATCCAATCCGTTCATGTCACCTCCACCTAAAGGTATTCCTAAAACAGGCTTATGAGTATGCGCAGCTATTACTCCAGCAAGGTGAGCTGCCATACCAGCAGCAGCAATAAAAATTTTAGCTCCTTTGTTTTCGAGGTCTTCGAGCTTTCTTACAACTTCATGAGGTGTTCTATGAGCAGAAAGCACATTTAGATCGTAAGAAATACCAAAATTAGATAAAATCTTTGCAGATTCTTCAACAATTGGGAGATCTGATTTAGATCCCATAAATATTCCTACGGATACTGATTCGTTAGACATTATGATTCCTTAAAAAATATAGTTTAGATTATAAATAAAGAACCTATAATATCCATATGTCTATAATGAAAATATTAACTTTTCCTGATCCTAGATTAAGGACGGTTGCTGATCCCGTTGAAAAGTTCGACAAAAGTTTAAAAAAGTTAACCGATGATATGCTTGAAACTATGTATTCAGAAAATGGTATTGGCTTAGCTGCAACTCAAGTAAATGTTCATAAAAGGGTTATTGTTATGGATATAAGTGAAGAAAGAAATGAACCCAGGATCTTTATAAATCCAGAATTTGAGATAAAAAGCAACAAAAGTTTATTTACCTTCTCGGAAGGATGCCTTTCCGTACCAGGTTTTAATGAGGAAATTACTAGGCCTGATCAAATAATCCTTAAATGGCAGAACCTTGATGGCGATCATTTAGAAGATGAACCAGAGGGTTTGTTAACCGTATGTATTCAACATGAAATAGATCATTTAGAAGGCAAGCTTATGGTTGACTATTTATCAACATTAAAGCGCGATAGAATAAGAAAAAAGCTAAATAGACGAATTTAGCTAAAATTAATAGTATTTAGCAACTTTTAAAAGAATTTAATGGAAAATAAGTTAAGAATTGTTTTTGCAGGTTCTCCAAAATCATCTTCAACAATACTCCGATCTTTAATTGATGATAGTAAGGTAGAGGTGCCGTACGTTATTTCACAAGAGCCTAAAAAAGCAAAAAGAGGTAACAAGCTTATACCCACAGAAGTCGCAATTAATGCTATTGAAAATAGGATTGATTTATTGGAGCCAAGATCTTTAGATGAAATTAAAGAACTAATTACTAGCATTAATTTTGACTTTCTTCTTGTTGCAGCCTATGGAAAGATTCTGCCCGATTGGATGCTGAGAGCTCCTATTTGTGAACCAATAAATATTCACTATTCTATTTTGCCAAAACATAGAGGAGCTTCTCCAATACAATCAACGATCTTAGCAGGTGACACGGTTACTGGAATATCAATAATGAAAATGACAAAGGAATTGGATGAGGGGCCAATTTATAAAAAGTTTAAAATTGATATTAATGAATCAGATAAGGAAGAGCTCGAGGATAAACTATCAGTCATCGCAGCTAAAAATATTACTAGTATTTTATCTGAAATAAAAAACAAAAAAATAAAGCCTGTAGATCAAGATGAAAGTGAAGCATCATATTGCAAGAAAATTAAAAAGGGGTCTGGATTAATTGATTTTCATAAAGATAATGCAGAAAAAATGCTCCTCAAGTTTAGGGCATATAAAGGCTGGCCTGGAGTTTTTTTTAGATATAAAAGTGTAGATATAAAAATACATGGGCTAAAGGTTTTAGACTCTAATAATGATATTCACATGGAAGATTCTGAATCAATTTTTAAAGTGACTAAAGATGGATTATTGATTAAAGCAAAAGATTCAAAGATAGTGATCACTCACTTACAAATGCCAGGGAAGAAAATTATCAATAAAAGTGATATCTATAATGCGTACTCAAATTATTTTCAATAACTTCCCATTAAAGCAAAACAGGTTTAAGTTACGCATATGAACATTCTTGTATTAGGGGCTGGCAAAGTAGGTAGAAATATTGCTAAGAATTTAGCTAGACAAACTTTTGATGTTTGTATTGTAGATGTTGATATTGAAAGATTAAAAAGTATACAGGAGGATCATGACTTGGCTATTGTTCAAGGACATGCGTCAAGCCCTGAGGTTCTTAAAAAAGCAGGCGCCAATTCAGAGACTGTTGTTCTTGCTGTTACTAATGATGATGAAGTGAATATTGTTGCGTGTCAGCTAGCAAAGAAACTATTTAGTGTTTCAAAAACTATTTGCAGGCTATCTGACTATACATATATTGAAAATTTGGATGCTCTTGGCAAAGATAATATTGATGTTGCCATAAGTCCTGAACTAGAAGTTACTCAGCACATTGTTGACTTAATTAATCATCCAGGTGCAGAACAAATTGAATCTTTTGCAGAGGGTAAAGTTAAGCTGGTTTCGGTGAAGGCTAAAAAAGATGGAAAGCTTGTGAATAGGGAGCTTAAGTCCATAAAGAGCGATTTGCCTGGTATAGATACATTTGTTCCAACTATATTTAGAAAAAATAAGCCTTTGGTCCCTGATGGAAACACAGTTATTAAAGAAAATGATGAGGTTTACTTTTTATCGTCTGAAGAGAATATAGACAAAATTGTTAATGAACTTAGAGATCAAGGAGATACAACATCAAGAATAATGATTGTAGGAGGTGGCAGGATAGGCCTTTCTTTAGCAATGACCCTAGAAAAAGATTATAAAGTTAAAGTTTTGGAGCAAGACCATACAAAATGTGCATCAATTGCAAAAGATTTAAACAAAGCAATAGTGCTTAAGGGAAGCGGCTCTGATGAAGAGTTGTTGCGAAGCGAAAACATTGAAAATATAGACGTATTTTGCGCACTTACAAATGATGATGAAACAAATATTATGTCAGCCTTCCTTGCAAAAAAACTAGGTGCTAAGAAAACCCTCATAATCCTCAATAATTATTCATACATTAACATTTTGCCTAAAAGCTTTGTAGATCTTCCTCTTTCGCCACAAAGAATGACGGTTTCTCTGGTAATGCAACATCTGACATCAGTAGATATGCCACAAGAGGTTTTATTGAAAATGAATTCAGGAGTTGAAGCCTTGGAGGGCGTAATCCATTTCAACAATGATACAAAGGATTTATTTGGATCAAAATATGCCTTGCTTCCTCTGCCTGAGAATTCAGTTCTTGGTTCAATTTATCGAAATGGAAGAAACATTATTCCGTCTGATGACCTCACTATCGAGAGAGACGATCATTTAATAGTCTTTATAAACGGCAAGACAGACAAATCTCAGATTGAAAAACTCTTCAAGGAGTCATAAATTTGAATATTAGGCCTATTCTTTCATTATTTGGAATCCTATTGTGCTCATTTAGTGCTGTTTTTCTTGTACCAGCATTTGTGGGATACATATTCAATGAAATAAATTACTTTAGCTTTATATTAGTTTTCATTGGTGTGATGTTTATGGGTTTGTTAATGTGGCTTCCGAACAAAAACTCAATTGATGCTCTTAAAATATCAGATGGCTTCATTGTTACTGCTATGTTTTGGTTCGTGTTAGGTATTGTGGGTGCTATCCCTTTTATTGCTTATGGAATATCTCCGGTCAATGCTTTTTTTGAGTCAACATCTGGAATAACAACCACAGGCGCAACGGTGCTTGTAGGCTTAGATGATTTACCAAAATCACTTTTGATCTATAGGCAAATGCTTCAATGGGTTGGGGGAATGGGGCTGATAATTCTTGTTGTAGCAATTATGCCAACTCTTGGGATTGGTGGTGGCCAATTATTTAAGATGGAGGTTCCTAGCTTTGAATCTTCTCAGAGATTAACACCAAGGATCACACAAAATGCAAAAGCTCTTTGGCAAATATATTTATTTTTGACGATCAGTTGTTTGTTAGCATATTTAATCTCAGGAATGGGACTATTTGATGCTTTTGCTCATGCCTTATCAACTGTTGCGATTGGTGGCTTTTCTACTCATGACGCAAGCATAGGTCATTTTGATAGTTTTGCTATAGAGTTTGTTTGCATTATTTTCATGTTGATGTCAGCTACATCATTTTCACTGCACTATGCTGCTCTGTATGAAAGGAAATTTCTTAAATATTTATACAGTGAGGAGCTTAAGTTTTTCCTCTCCGTAATTGTAATATTTCTTACGCTTACAATTATATGTTTTGCGACATTTTCAATGCTCGATTGGGATACGTTAAGAAAATCTATATTCCAAACAATTTCAATAATTACTACTTCGGGTTTTACTATAGACGATTACTCGCTTTGGCCAGGCTATATCCCTTTCTTGCTTCTGGTTGGAGCATTCATTGGTGCTTGCTCTGGATCTGTTGGTGGTGGCCTGAAATCATGGAGAGTTCTTATAATCTTGGATCAAGCTAGGCAAGAAATAATTAAAACTATTCATCCAAATGCTGTTGTGACTTCAAGAATTGGAAAAAAAGTTGTTGATGCCTCTATTTCTGAGAAAGTCTGGGGATTCTTTGCTGTTTATGTAATTACATTCATAGTTCTATTAGTTCTGGTGCAAATGTCTGGGCTTGATTTTGAAAGCTCCTTTTCAGCTGTTGGGGCAACCCTAAACAACCTTGGACCAGGACTAGGCGAAGTTTCATCAAACTATGAATCACTTTCAAGCTTTACAAA
The DNA here is from genome assembly GCA_902623535.1 of uncultured SAR86 cluster bacterium. Lineage (GTDB taxonomy): Bacteria > Pseudomonadota > Gammaproteobacteria > Magnimaribacterales > D2472 > MED-G82. The sequence continues at coordinate 8,477 of CACNUA010000013.1, forward strand.
AATTGTTTTATCTCTAGCAATGATACTTGGAAGATTGGAAATTTTTACTCTTTTGGTCTTGCTGACTCCTGCTTTTTGGAAACGCTAGAAATTATATAAATCTTTGTTTTCTTCTATTCTTCTAAACTTTTTATATTCCCATGAATATTCTTTTGGGTTTTTATAAATTTCTGCTTCAAACAATTGATTCATATACTTATGACCTTCATCTGATTTAATTTGTGATGAAGATGGGGTAAATATTATTGAATAGATTGATTTATTTGGTTTGCTAAAATGGACCATTATTGGAAGATTGTTAATTTTTTTTGCTAGCGCGCTAACAATTGTTGTTGAATAGCACTTTTTTCCAAAAAAGCATGACTCGGTACCTAATTTTCTTTGTGGAACTTGATCAGAGGCAACGTTTATTGTTTTGTTGCTTTTTATATCTATGAGCATTTGTCTTACACCTTTTAAGGATGCTTCAACAGGCAATGAGTTATTATATGAGCGATGATTTCTTACAAACTCATCAAAAGATTTTAATTTGATTGGTTTATACATTGTTGTACATTCGTTTTGAACCAATAGCCATGAGAGCAAAAAATCTATACTGCGATTATGAAAAGAAAAACATAACCTTGGATTATGAACATTTTCTTGAGTATATAAGTAGCGGTTTACAACCTTGTTAACATTAAAGGAGGTTTTTTTAGGGCCACGTCCCCAAGAATATGCTGTTTCAAAAAATGAGATGAGTGTTTCTTTGCAGCTTTCATTGGTTAACTTTTCTATTTCATCTTTTGATTTATTTGCAAAAACAACTGATAAATTTGCTCTAGTTATTTTGTATAAGTTTGTTCTTGTTATTAAAAGTTTAAGACCGAGGTCATAAGCAACCTCAATGAGCTTTGTTCCAAAATTTAGGCCAGATATTGTTAAAACATAGAGTAATGTTTTCATACTTAATTATATGATCATATTAAAGTATATAATTTAATTTTTAGGATCTTTATATGCCAGCAAATTCAATGGATGAGCTTGTTTCTTTGTGTAAGAGACGAGGATTTATATTTCAATCCGGAGAAATTTATGGTGGCCTCCAAGGCATATATGATTATGGTCCGATGGGCGTAGAGCTCAAGAAGAATATTAAGGACTCATGGTGGTCATCAATGGTTTATAAAAGAGACGATATTGAGGGCTTAGATGCATCAATATTAACTAACCCAAAAGTACTTAAATATTCCGGGCATGAAGATACTTTTTCAGATCCATTAATTGATTGCAAAGATTGTAACGGGCGCTTTAGAGCTGATCATTTAAATGATAGTAAGTGCCCACTGTGTAGTTCGCCAAATCTTACTGATCCGCGCCCTTTTAACTTAATGTTTAAAACAGCAGTTGGGCCTGTTGATGATGGTAAAGATTTTGCTTATTTACGGCCTGAAACAGCCCAGCAAATTTTTACAAATTTTAAAAATGTATTAGATTCAAATCCTAAAAATTTACCGTTTGGAATAGCTCAAATTGGTAAGGCTTTTAGGAATGAAATTACGCCGAGAAATTTTATTTTTAGAGTGCGTGAATTTGAACAAATGGAATTAGAGTTTTTTGTAAAAAATGGTGAAGATGAAGGATGGCATGAATATTGGTTAGAAGAAAGACTTTCTTGGTGGGAGGACCAGGGGGTGCCAAGATCAAGTCTTGAAATTTTGAATGTACCTAAAGATGAGCTCTCTCATTATTCGAAAAAAACATATGATCTCATGTACAAGTTTCCACACGGAGTTGAAGAATTAGAGGGTATAGCTAACAGGACAGACTTTGATCTTGGTTCTCATAGCAAAAATCAAAATGAATTTGAAATAACAGCCAAGGTTACAAACAATAAAGAATCTAATTCTAAGCTTGCTGTTCATAATTTAGATGAAAAAAAATGGGAGATACCATATGTAATTGAGCCCTCTGCTGGTGTTGATAGAGCATTCCTAGCAATACTTAATGAAGCATACAACGAAGAAAGCCTTCCAGATGGAAAAACCAGAACTGTATTAAAGCTTTCAAAACATCTTGCTCCAATATCTGCTGCGGTGATCCCGCTCAAAAAGAATGATGATAACTTAGTAAACTTAGCTAAGGAAATTAAGAATCAATTACAGCAAGCATCAAACCGCAGAATAATTCTCGAAAATACTGGGAACATTGGAAAAAGCTACAGAAAACATGATGAAATTGGAACGCCAATCTGTATTACAATTGATTACGACAGTTTAGAGAAGAAAACGGTTACTCTTAGAGATAGAGATACAATGGATCAAAAAACCATAGATATAGATGAAATAAGTAAACATCTGTTGATATAAATAAACAAATGTTGTTTATTAGATCTCTTTTCTTCTACATTTTCTTTATTTCTAGCATAGTACTTGTTTCATTATTAATAAATATTCTTTATTTGTTTGCTTCGACAAAAACCCTACAAAATATTTGCAAATATTGGATTACATTAAATAATAAAGCTCTAACTTTACTTTGTAATATCAATTATGAGGTTTCTGGGTATAAGCACATACCAAAAGAGCCCTGCATTGTTATTGCAAATCATCAAGGTCCATGGGAATCATTGTTTGTTCAAACTCTAAAAATTCCCAGTAGCAGTATTATTAAGAAAAATCTTACTTTGATTCCTTTTTTTGGTTGGGGTTTAGCTGCATTGAAGCCCATTAGAATTAATAGAGAAACAAAGCTATCTAGTTTAAAAAAAGTTGTGTCAAAAAGTGTGAATAGGCTTAAAAATGGATCGTCTGTGATTATATTTCCTGAAGGAACTAGAAATAGTGCAGACTATGGCCCCTCAAAATTTAGTGCAAGTTTCGCAAGAGTTGGAATGATTTCGGGTGCACCGATAGTCCCGGTATGCCATAACTCAGGAAAGTTTTGGATAAACAAGACCTTTACTAAGAATCCGGGAACTATCAAAGTAAAAATAGGAAAGCCTTTTTTTATTAAGAATGAAAAATTAGATGTTCCGGAAATAGAAAAATGGTTTAGAAAAAACTATAAAGCCCTAAATGTCTAAATTAGATACTGACAAAGCATTAGCATCTATAAACTCTCTTCTTGGCTCTACTTGATCACCCATCAAGACCTCAAAAGCATCATCTGCTTCCTTGGCATCCTTTATAGTTACCTGCATCATTCTCCTGTTCTCAGGATCCATGGTGGTCGACCATAACTGATCAGGATTCATCTCGCCAAGACCTTTATATCTTTGAACCTCGAGGCCTTTGGTACCTCCTTTAGAAAGTTCTTTAACGTGGCTTTCTTTTTCATCTTCATTTGATGAGTATAAAGCTGTTTTACCTTTTGTGATTTTATACAAAGGTGGCATGGCTATATAGATGTGCCCACTTTCAACAATCTCAAACATCTGTCTATAGAAAAAAGTTAGGAGCAGGGTTCTTATGTGTGATCCATCAACATCAGCATCGGTCATTATTATAATTCTGTGATATCTAAGTTTTGAAATATCAAAATCATCTCTTCCAATCCCACATCCCAAAGCAGTAACCATGGTGCCTATTTCTTGTGAAGAAAGAACTTTATCAATTCTTGCTTTTTCAACATTAAGAATCTTTCCTTTTAAAGGTAAGATTGCCTGATTTTGTCTGTTTCTTCCTTGTTTTGCTGATCCTCCAGCAGAATCTCCCTCAACTAAATATAGTTCCGAAAGTGTTGGATCTTTTTCTTGGCAGTCTGCTAGTTTCCCGGGCAATCCTGCCACCTCTAACACCCCTTTCCTTCTTGTCATTTCTCTAGCTTTTCTCGCTGCTTCTCTTGCTAACGCTGCCTCAGAAACCTTTGTAAGTATTTGCATTGCTTCTTTGGGGTTCTCAAGAAGAAACTCATTAAGGTATTTACTTAATACTGTGCTGACCACACCCTCTACTTCTGAGGATACAAGTTTTTCTTTAGTTTGAGATGAAAACTTAGGATCTGGAACCTTTACTGAAATTACAGCAATAAGTCCCTCTCTGACATCTTCGCCTAACAACTCTATTGGTGCTTTTTTATTTAACTCTTCTTTTTTTATAAATGCTTTTAGAACTCTGGTTAAGCTGGCTCTAAATCCAGATAAATGAGTACCGCCATCTTTTTGCGGGATATTGTTTGTATAGCATAGGACATTTTCAGAATAAGAATCGTTCCACTGCATAGCAACTTCAACAGTTATATCGTCCTGATTACCCTCGCAATGGAAGGTCTCACAAACACTTTGCTTTCTTCCCTTTAAAAATTTTACGTAACCAGCGACCCCACCAGAATTTTTAAATGTTTTAGACTTTCCTGTTCTCTCATCTTTTACTTCAATGTTTACGCCCGCATTAAGAAAAGAAAGTTCCTGGACTCGTTTATTGATAATGTCGATATCAAACTTAATAGATGTAAAAATTTTATCGGAAGGGGTAAATATTATCTCGGTGCCAGACTCTTTTGAAGCTTTAACCTTGGAAAGCTTAGTTTTCTTTTTTCCTTCTGAGTATTTTTGTTGGTACATACCCCCATCTCTACAAACAGTCAAAACTAATTCACTTGATAGCGCATTAACAACTGAGACACCAACACCGTGTAGACCGCCAGAAACTTTGTATGAGTTGTCGTCGAATTTTCCACCGGAATGAAGTGTCGTCATGATTAATTCAGCAGCTGGAACTCCTTCTTTCTCATGCTTATCAACTGGTATTCCTCGACCATCATCTTTAACCGTTACTGAGCCATTTTTGTTTATTTGCAATAGGATTTTGCTGCAATAGCCGGCCATTGCTTCATCAATGCTATTATCTAGGACTTCAAAGATCATATGATGAAGACCAGTCCCGTCATCTGTATCTCCAATATACATTCCTGGCCTCTTTTTAACAGCTTCAAGGCCTTTTAAAACTTGGATATTTGATGAGTCGTATTTGGGATCTTTTTTAGATTTTTTTGGCATTAAGTTTAATGTTCCACGTGGAACTTTTTAATATTAAAGTTCTCATCTATTTTACTATTAAACAGGTCAGATATGTTTGAAAAAATGAATTGATTGGGTGCTTTTTTAATTATTGTTAATAAAGTTTCAAGGTGTGCTTCATCAATCTCTGAAGAGAGGTCATCTAAAACTGTTAAGTTATCAATACCGAGATCAATTAACGTCATTGAAATAGCAAGCCCCCAAATTATAGAGAAGGCCTTCTCTTCTCCTCTTGAAAATAAATCTTTTGCCATGGATGAATCAAAATTAAAAACCACATCGGCTTTATGGGGTCCACATTGGGTAGTCTTTTTAAATAGGTCCTGTGCTAATGATGCTTCCAGATCATCAAGCAAAACCTCATTGCTAAATCCTTTTTCTAAGCTAATGTTCATTATTGATAGTCTTTCTGCAAAACCATCATCAAGTTGATCTTTAACAAGATTAAAGAAATTCGCTTTGATTTTATCTATAAAATAACTTCTCTCATTTTGTATTACTGATGCAGCATCCGACAAAGGCATATTCCAAGAAATTGCCTCTTGTGGAGAATTTCTTTTTAGTGATGAGTTTCTTTGTCTTAAAGCTGAATAATATGAAAACCAGGATTTCTGATATGTGTTACTAACTAAAAATAATGAGCGGTCTAAACTTTTTCTTCTGTAGTCTGGAGCAGATGATAAATAAAAAAACATTTTAGAGTCTATTGCATTTATTGGTAGCAAACTCACTAACTCTCTTTTTATTTTATTCTTTTCATTAACCTTAATTGATAAATTTTTAGATTTCGCTTTAGAAATTGTTATCTTTTGTGCAGGGTCACCAATTTCTGCAGAGATCTTGAAACTATCAGAGCCCAACTTAATAAGGTTATTTGATTTTGTAGTTCTAAAAGAGTTACCTGATCCTAAAATATAAACTGCTTCCAATATAGATGTTTTGCCTGCCCCATTGATTCCATGAAAAAAATTTAGTCCATCACACAAATCATATGATGTGTTTTGAAAACATCTAAAATTTTTTAAAGAAAGTTTTTTTATTGCCACCTAGATAAGAAGTGGCATTACAACATATTTTGGAAAATCAGCATCGGGCGGAAGCATTAAACAGCTTTTATCAGATCCAAAGAATTTTATATTACAAATATTTCCTTCTTGATGGGTCAATATTTCTTGCAAATAATTAACATTAAAAGCTATATCAATATTTTCACCAGAATAATTAACGCTAAGTGTTTCCTCTCCAGCCTCTTCCTCGGGATTATTTGCGGAAACCATCAAGCTTCCATCAGATACATTCAACCTAATCCCCCTATACTTATCACTTGATAAAACGCTAACCCTGCTTAAACTTTCAGAAAGCTCTTTAACATCAACCTCGAGAACAAAACTATCACCAGATGGAATGACTTGATTAAAATCAGGGTAATTTCCATCAATCAATTTGCTTTTAAAGGTTATATTTCCTGTATTAAGCTCAATTGAGGAATCGGTTATTAATAATGAGACTTCCCCGTCTGAATCAGCAAGAAATTTTGTCATCTCATTTACAGACTTTCTGGGTACTATTCCAGAAAAAGAGCTTCCTGAAGACACTTCAAATGTATTTATTGCCAATCTATGAGCATCTGTTGCTACAGCTGTTAAAAAGTCATCTTTGAGCTCCAAGTAGAGTCCGTTTAAATAATGTCTCCAATCTTGATTTCCCATAGCAAAAGATGTTGTTGAAAAGATTTTTCTCAGATCTTTTGAGTTAACTTTTAATTGTTCTCCACTTTCTTGATTCTCAAATATAGGAAAATCATCACTTGGAAGTGTTGCTAGTGAATACTTTCCTGAGGGTGTTTTAAGTTGAATTTTATCTCCTGAGAGTTTAATTTCTATGCTTGAACCATCAGGTATTAATCGACATAAATCGTTTAATTTTTTAGCAGAGGTTGTAGTTCTTCCCTCGCTAGAAACACTCTCTAGTGGGCCGCTTGTTCTCACTTCTGACTCTAAGTCTGTTGCGGTTAAATGAAAACCTGACTCATTAACCTCAAGAAGTACGTTTGCTAAAATCGGAAGGGTTTGTTTTTTTTCAACAACACCCAGGGTTACTCCAAGAGCTTTGGTAATGTCCTCTTTTTTAAATACTGCTTGCATTAATTTGTGAGTGTTCTAGTGAGATTTCTATAATCTTCCTCAAGTGAAGGTAGTTCTTTCCTGAGCTCAGCTATTTTTGAACATGCGTGAATGACTGTTGTGTGGTCGCGACCATTAAAAGACTCACCTATTTCAGGCAGGCTGTGGTTGGTAAGTTCTTTAGTTAAAGCCATAGCGAGCTGTCTTGGCCTGGTAATGGACCTACTTCTTCTTTTAGACAAAAGGTCTGAAAGTTTTATATTGTAATACTCTGCAACTGTTTTCTGGATGTTTTCTATTGAAACCATTTTTGCAGAAATAACAAACAAATCCTTTAGAGACTCTTTAACGAAAGGCACATCAATTTCTGTATTAGAAAACCTTGCATTTGCAACCACCCTTTTTAGCGCCCCCTCTAACTCTCTAATGTTTGATCTGATTCTTTGTGCAATATATATAGCGCAATCATTGGGCAGCTCAACACCCATAAGTTGTGCTTTTCTTAGCAATACAGCTGCTCTGGTTTCTAGCTCTGGTGGCTCAACAATAACAGGCAGGCCCCAACCAAGCCTAGACTTTAGTCTTTCTTCTAATCCGTCAATTTCTTTGGGGTATTTGTCACAAGTCAGCACCATTTGGTGGTTTCTATCCAATAAGGTGTTAAATGTGTGAAAAAATTCTTCTTGTGACTGTTCTTTGCCGGCAAAAAACTGAATATCATCAATCAATAGCGCATCAGCGTTTCTGTAAAAAGATTTGAATTCACTCATAGCCCCTAATTGCAAAGCCTTTACCATGTCAGCTACAAATTTTTCAGAATGCACATAAACAATTCTCTTTTTTGGGCTGTTTCTAAGGATTTCGTTTCCTACAGCGTGCATTAAATGGGTTTTTCCAAGCCCAACTCCCCCATATATAAATAGAGGGTTGTAGTCTCCTTTTGGGTTTTGGGCAACCTGTTTGGCAGCAGCTAGTGCCATATGGTTAGATTTGCCCTCAACAAAAGTACTAAATGTGAAAGCTTGAACTAAGCCCGGATTTCTATCTTCAGAAGAGTCAAGTTTGTCAACAAATGTTGACTTATCAAGAGTTTTAAAAATTATTTCCTTTTCTGGATCAATGCCGTTAAGCGCATCATTGATGTCGTCTAAAAAATTTTCTCTTACATGATTTAAAATAAAATCATTTGGCGCCTTTATCTCTAATGAGTTGTTGATTGTTTCTGCAGATAAGGGCTTGATCCAGGTATTAAAGTCTTCTGATGAAAGCCTTGACTCAAGAAGGCCTGAACATTGTGTCCAAAGTTCCAATATATCTCTCCGGTTTTGAAACAAGTCTAGCAAAAATTAACAAGATATCTACAGCATAAACCAATGAATTTTTTGTGGATAACTTGTGGCTATCTTTACATTGAAATTCTTTTTTTATTTTATGGAAAAAAAAATACTTTACTATATAATTTTGCTCCTATTTAGAATTAACCATGAAAAGAACCTTTCAACCCAGCAACATTAAAAGAAAAAGAACTCATGGCTTTAGAGCCAGAATGGCAACCAAAGCCGGCAGAGCTGTGCTTTCTAATAGAAGAAAAAAGGGTAGGAAAGTTCTATCAGCCTAGCTACGTCACGCTCATAGGGTGAGAGCTAATTTAAAAATTTTTTTTAAAAAATCTTATTCCGTCAAACCGGGAATATTTATAGTGGTAAGAAAAAAAGACTATCCTAGAGCCGTGGATCGAAACAGGATAAAAAGACAAATAAAAAGCGCTCTTGCTCAAACCTATAAAAATGATCAATCTAAAGATCTTATTTGTGTTGTGGGTGGTGATTTGTTAGTTGAATCATATGTGGAAATAAAAAAATTGGTCTCGTTTGAGCTGTCTAAGGTAAATGCGTAATATTGCCATACGTTTAGTTCGAGGCTACCAGTGGCTTATAAGTCCATTGCTTGGTAACAATTGTAGATTTCACCCCACCTGTTCAGAATATTGTGTAGAATCCATTCACAAACATGGGGTAATTGTTGGTGGTTGGTATTCCCTAGTAAGGATATTAAGATGTGGTCCATGGTCTAAAGGTGGCATAGATGAGGTTAAATAATGAATTTTAGGTTGTTGTGGATTCTGATGGTGGGGTTGTTTGCTTACCTTCTTTTTTGGGAGTGGTCACAAGAATCAGCTGCAAAGGCAGAGCTTGTTGCAACCACAAGAGTTGATGAGGTTTCTTCTGGTGTCGATAGTGTTGATAGCTTAAATACTTCAAAAATAAGCAATGGCTCTTTGGCCCTTGTTGTTGATAATTTAAGCGGCTCAATAATTGGTGTAGAGCTTAGCGAGTATCCTGTGCTTCAAAAAGAGGGCTCTCCAAACGTTAGGTTGTTGGGGTCTGAGGGTGCCTTTAAGTTTTATGTCAAAAGTGGTTTTGGTATTGAAAGCCCTGCCTTTTCTCTAAAAAACAATGATGGTTCCAGTATCACGCTTGTTTCGGATGACGGCCTTTACAAAAAAGTTATATCAATTAAAGAGGGGTATTTGGTTGATATTAATGATAGTTATCTGGGCGGGAATAAGCCTGGAGATCCTTTTGTTGCAATGTATCGAACTGACGGCAAGCCTTTGGACGCCACAGATTCTTGGATTGATAACGCCTCATATGTTGGGGTGGCCTTTAATACTCCTGATGATCCTTATGATAGTTACAGGCTGCGCTCTATTGATGAAAGGCTTCTGTTTGATCAGGTTGGCGGCTGGGTTGGTTTTATTCAAAAGTATTTTTTAACCGCTTTGCTGGTTAACCCAAATGATGTGGTGACAATGTTTGCAAATCCCCCCAGTGTTCCTGGTGGCGTTTACTCAATGGGCTCCATTGTTAGAGAAAAAACAGTTTCTGAAATTAACTCGGGTGTTTCACATAAGTTGTTTTTTTGGGCCAAAAATCAGGTCCGATCTTATGTTAATTGCCAAGGACTTAGAGCTATCTATTGATATGGGGTGGTTTTGGTTTTTAGCCCAACCCCTTGTAATGTTGCTTGTAGTAATAAATGACCTAATTAATAACTGGGGTGTATCAATTTTGTTGTTGACCGTTGTGGTTAAGTTGTTGCTTTGGCCAATTTCTGCGGCTGGTTTTAGATCAATGGCAAAAATGCGTGTCGTACAACCAAGGCTTCAGGAGATTCAGCAGCGCTATAAAGATGACAGACAAAAGCTTGGTGTTGAGATGATGGCGCTGTACAAGAAAGAGAAGATAAATCCAGCCGGTGGTTGTTTTCCAATGTTGTTGCAGTTTCCTGTTTTTATTGCTCTTTTCTTTGCTCTTAGAGAAATTGTGGAGCTTAGACATGCTCCTTTCTTTTTTTGGTTGCAGGATCTCTCGGCCCCGGATCCCTATTTTGTTTTACCAGTCGTAATGGGTGGGCTTATGTATTTAACTCAGCAACTAAACCCAACCCCGCCCAACATGGAGCCAATGCAGGTTCAAGTTATGAAGTACATGCCTGTTGTGTTCTCTGTGTTTTTTGTTTTTCTGCCGTCGGGATTGGTTTTGTACTCGGTTGCCAACGCGCTATTTTCACTCGTTCAACAGCGTATGATGTATCGAAAATATGGTGCTAGTTCGTTCAGCACCCCTGGTGGTTAGGTCTCAGATCGGTGATTTTTGCCCTTGCAACCCCTGTAGGTAAGTCAGCTATAGCAGTTATAAGGGTTGCTGGGGAAGGCTGCCATAAAAAAATAAATTCTTCATTAGACAAGCCAATAAATACTTTTGGTCAAATTTTTCTCAGAGACTTAAGGTCTCAAGAAGGGGTTCTTGATAGTTGTATGTTGGTTTTTTATAAGGGTCCAAAAAGCTACTGCGGTGAGGATATGGTGGAAATTTTTTCACATGGGGGGCTTGGTGTAGTTAGGGGTATTGTTGGTTTTTTGGAGCAACTTGGCATGCGTGAGGCTGAACCTGGAGAGTTTACAAGACTATCAGTGGCAAACAATAAAATGTCTCTCAATGAGGCTGAAATGGTTTCGACTCTTATTGACTCCATTGATGAGCATGAGGTTATGTTAAGTGTTGCTGCAATTTCTGGGGCTTTGTCTGAAAGGGTTGTAAGGGTTGGAGATTTAATTGATTTATTAAGAGTGGAATTAGAATCTCAAATTGATTTCTCAGATGAAGATGGGGTTAATGAAGAAAATATTGATCGGATGGGTGTTATGTGTAACGACATAATCAAGCGGTTAGGTGACATTAGAAATAATTCAAGGCTGGTGGATGATGTCGGTGAGAAAAAAAGTGTTTTGTTGGTGGGTCCTCCCAACTCAGGAAAATCATCTTTGTTTAATAGTATGTTAGGGAGAACTAGGTCCATCACATCTGATATTGCGGGAACAACTCGCGACATGATTGAAAGTGAGATGGTTTTTAATTCAAATAAATTCAGTCTTTTTGATTCTGCTGGGATAAGAGATACGAACGATGAGATTGAGTCTAGCGGCATATCGTTGGTTTTACAGGAAGCAAAAAATCAATCGTTGGTGCTGGTAGTGGTTGATAACACTTGTTTAGATTTTATAGCGGTTTCAAAAAAGATTTTAAAAGATGCTCCCCACATCGTCATATTAAATAAATCTGACCTAGGTGACTGTGATTCTCACCCAGATGTGAATTTTACAGTCTCCGCAAAAACTGGTTTTGGTATAAGTGGCTTAGTAAAAGGGGTGGCTGAATTAATCAGTTCAGTCAACCAAGATAAAGAGCGTCTTTTTCTTATTAATAATAGGCAAGCAAAGCTTATTGATGAGGCAACTGTGTGTTGTGTAAATTGCTTGGAAAAAATATCCATAGAGGATTTTGAGTTGGCTGCAGAGGAGCTCAAACAGTCACGCGCCCGTCTTGATGATTTTATTGGGTCCAAGTCTTCAGATGATTTGCTGGGTGACATTTTTGCAAATTTTTGTATTGGGAAATGATGGGGGTATCTTGTTGGGATTTTGGTATAAAAAATAATATGCACAGCTTATACATTCACATGCCACAAAAGAGTCAGAAAGCTTATCCCTGTTTATCAACAACCCCAAACATATGCGCGGACAGTCTTACAGAGAGATACCAACAGAAAACACACTCCTTAATAAAAACAACTAAAAATATATATTTATATTTATTATTATTCTTATATGTTTGATGTTTTAGTTGTTGGTGGTGGTCATGCAGGAGTCGAGGCAGCTCATGCATGTTATAGATTGGGATTAAAGTGCGGCCTCATAACACATAAAAAAAATACCATCGGTCAGATGTCTTGTAATCCAGCAATTGGTGGGTTGGGAAAATCTCATATAGTAAAGGAGATTGATGCTATGGGCGGGATTATGGCTCAGGCAACTGACATGTCAGGCATACAGTTCAGAACACTCAATACACGCAAAGGACCAGCAGTCCAGGCACTAAGAGCGCAATGTGATAGAGATCTTTACAAACAATCCATTCAATCAATCATCAATAATTCAAACATTGAAGTTATGGAGGGCGAGGTTACAGACCTTATTGTTGAAAAAGACAATGTGATGGGCGTAATCACAGATTCTTTGGGAGCCATAGAGGCTAAAAAAACCATTTTAACAACAGGCACCTTTTTGAATGGTATCTTGTATACCGGGGATGAGAAAAAGTCAGGAGGGCGAGTTGGAGATAAACCATCCATCCCTCTATCTCAAAAACTTTACGATCTTAAGCTCCCAATGGGAAGACTTAAAACAGGCACCCCAGCAAGAATAAAAATGTCTTCTCTGGATCTCGAGGTAATGGAGGAGCAGCCAGGCGACAGCCCAACACCCTTCATGAGTAGCCTTCAAGAAAAACACCCCCACCCAACACAACTTTCTTGTTATATAACCAGGACAACACCGGCAACCAAGAAAATTATTGAGGAAAACTTACACCTTTCTGCAATGTATTCTGGTCAAATATCAGGAATCGGGCCTCGCTACTGTCCATCTATCGAAGATAAGGTTTTTAAATTTAAAGACAAAGAAACCCACCAGGTATTTATTGAGCCCGAAGGAATCAATGTTGATCTGGTTTACCCCAACGGCATATCAAGCAGCCTACCCAAACAAACCCAAGAAAGATTTATTAGAACAATAACCGGTCTAGAAAATTGTGAGATAGATGAGTTCGGATACGCTGTTGAGTATGATTTTATAGACCCAAGAAACCTTAACGACACGCTTGAGACAAAATTCTTCAACAACTTTTACCTTGCCGGACAAATTAACGGAACTACTGGGTATGAAGAGGCAGCAGCACAAGGACTAATGGCCGGGGTTAACGCGTGCAAGTCTTTGTTAAAAGAAAGGCCTTTTATTCTAGAAAGACACGAATCTTATATCGGAGTACTAATTAATGACCTTATCTCTCATGGTGTTACAGAGCCCTATCGTATGTTTACCAGCAGAGCAGAACACAGGCTAATGTTGTCTCAAGATACTGCGAGAGAACGGCTCACAATTAAAGCGAATAGCATCGGACTAATCAACCAAAAAGATTTTAAGTCTTTCAAAAAAGAAGAGGAGGAATATCAAGCCTTTAAAAAACTTCTCGACAATAAAAAACTTTCAAAACCTTTTGAGGGGGTAACAGCTCTTGAAGCTTTAAAGAGAACAGATGTAAGTACAGCAAAACTAAAAGAAGCTATCGGGGAAGAGCTTGCATCCCACCCCCAAATCGAACGAGCAATCATAGATCAGAGGTATAGTGGGTATATAAAAAAACAACTCAGAGAAATTGAAACAAACAAAAAACACTTTTCAACAAGAATACCTGTGGGGCTTGACTATTCATTGATACCTGGATTATCAAACGAGATTCAAGAAAAACTTTCAAACATTCGGCCACCAAGCATAGGGGTCGCAGCCCAGCTCGAGGGGGTAACCCCAGCAAGCACTAACCTGTTAAGAATTTATCTTAGAAAACAACCAAATCAAAATGCTGAGAAAGAAACAGGTTGATGCCTACATCAAGGAAATCTTAAAGTACAACTCAGTTCACAACCTTGTTAAAAGGTCATCAAAGGAACAAATTTATAAAGAAGACATTCTCGATACACTCTTGTTTTTAGATCACTTTAAAGCAGCAAAAAACATTTTAGACATAGGAACAGGTGCGGGGATCCCGGGAATAGTTTTGGCAATCCACCTCCCAGAAACCCAAATTACCCTTGCAGAAAAAAATCAAAAGAAAGCTTATTTTTTAGAAAAAACAATCAAAAAACTTAACATTTCAAATGCCTCCGTGTTTAACGAAAGCATAAACAAACAAACCCAACTCAAAAGCTTTAGTCACATAACAGCAAGAGCCCTTAGCGAGATTGAGAAAATTATTAACATGTCGTCACACCTTCTAAAAAAGGATGGAGAATACTTACTATTTAAAGGCAAAAAGGAAATAGTCGAAAAGGAGATAGCAAGAATAAAGAAATACAAAACAGAGGTATTTAAAAGCGATCAAACAGACAAACAAAGACATCTTGTTAGAATAACAATTAACACGCAATGAAAATCATATCAGTCGCAAATCAAAAGGGCGGAGTGGGCAAAACAACAACAGCCGTTAACTTGGCTGCGGTTTTAGCATCCACCAAAAGAAAGATCCTTTTAATTGATCTAGACTCCCAGGGAAACGCAACCACCGCCTCAGGTCTAAAAAAAGAAAACACACTTTTGGGTTTATTTGAAGGCAAGAATATTAACGAAATAGTTGCAAACTCAAACAATGGCTATGATGTTATTCCCGGAGGAGAAGATCTTGTTGCTCTAGAGGCCCACATCAGAACAGAACCCAAAAAAGGATTCATTGAGGAATCTCTATCAGAGCTAAAGTATGACTTTGTAATTATAGACACCCCCCCAGCCCTAAACTCACTTACGGTAGAGGCGTTAATATCTTCTGTTGGTACACTTGTTCCCCTTCAATGCGAATACTATTCTCTTGAAGGTATTTCCTCGCTGCTTAATACAATAACCTCCCTTGGAAATAGGGGCTTGAGCAGCAATAAAGTTGTTGGGATTATAAGAACAATGGTAGACATGAGGAACAACCTAGCAAAAAGCGTGTCAGACGATCTTGAAAAACACTTCCCGGACCTGTTATTTAACACGCTTATTCCAAGAAATGTTAAGCTAGCAGAAGCGCCAAGCCACGGACTATCTGGTACAAAATATATGCCAGAATCGCTTGGAGCAAAGGCATACATAGCATTAACTGGTGAGTTTTTAAGGAGGATAGAGGGTGCCTGAAAAACCGATACTTAATAAGGGTTTGGATGCTTTGCTCGGTGATGTAGAACAACCAAATGCCAACATAGTAAAAAACATACCAACCAACAAAATAGCACCTAACAGGTATCAACCCAGAACCTCATTTAATGATGAAAAACTATCAGAGCTTGCAGACTCAATAAAACAACACGGCATCCTCTCACCCATTATAGTGAGAGAAGCTTCACTTGATCAGTATGAAATTATTGCCGGTGAACGAAGGTTTAGGGCAGCAAAAAACCTAAAACTTAAAGAGGTACCATGCCTCATTGAAAACACTGAAAACCAACAGTCTCTAGAGATAGCACTAATTGAGAACCTTCAACGCGAAAACTTAAACCCGGTTGAAGAGGCAAGAGGGTACGACAGGCTTAAAAGGGAATTTAACTTAACACAAGAAGAAATATCTGGTGTTACCGGAAAGGCAAGAAGCACAATCGCAAACGCAGTGAGGCTTTTATCTCTTAACCCCGAAGTTTTAAGTTTGCTTGAATCCGGAAAAATAGAGAGAGGCCATGCAAAAATTCTCATTTCTCTCCCCGAAAAAGACGCTTTAAAGGCAGCCAAAAAAATAGCCGAAGAGGGCTTAACAGTAAAAGACCTAACCTCCAAAGTTAAAAAAACAAAACCACAAACAAAGAAAGACACCGATGTGGAGGACCTCTTTGAGTCATTATCTGAGAGAGTTGGCCACAAAATCTCAATCCAAGAAAAATCCAAAAAAACAGGCCAAATAACAATTCAGTATTTTTCAGCCGATGAGAGAGAAATCATCATTAAGAAATTATCAAAATTAAGTTCCAAATAACCTTGTTTGAAGAGGACATAATTCCTATAATTCAGCCTGAAAATTTTTATTAGAAACATCAGAAACATAAAAGAAAGTTTTCCAGCAATTATTGCTCTCTTAACAATGTTGTTGTTTGACTCATTGGCGAGTGCGATCATTGGTTTGGCATCATATGTGTTGCTTTTAACGCTTTTGAGTTTTATTGAAAAAATGCATAGTGATGTTGGGGCCCTGGTAGCGGGGTTTATTGGTAGATGGATTATATTTGTTTTGGCCTGCATTTTACTTATCACACAAAACGCAGATCCAAAAATTATTTCAATAGCGGCAACTATTTTAATAATGGCAACAACCAAACCCATCAAAAAAAGAACAGCTTATTAATTTAATGGCAACCGAAAGCTCAGAAATTACAACCACTGGTTACATCGAACACCACTTAACCAATCTTATTTGCGGCAAAACCGAAAAAGGCTGGACGTGCGATCCATATCTGGCCGACCAAATGGGTTTTTGGAGTTTTCATGTTGATTCGCTTGGTTGGTCTGTTTTCTTGGGCCTTGTTTTTATAGGCCTTTTTCGCATGGGAATCCCAAAACTATCAACCGAAGCGCCATCAGGAATACAAAACTTTGTTGAGATGTGTGTTGAATTTGTAAATGAAAATGTCCAAAGCATTTTCACTTCAGCAAAAAACCCAATTATCGGACCAATGGCATTAACTGTTTTAGTTTGGGTGTTTTTAATGAATTTAATGGACCTGGTGCCCGTTGATTACTTGCCAACCCTGGCCGGAAACATTGCGGCTTTTACAGGATTAGTTGAGGAACCAGGGGATGCATATTTTAAAGTTGTCCCCACAACAGACCCAAACATAACACTAGGAATGGCCCTAGCAGTCTTCGTATTAATTATCTTTTACAGCATTAAAATGAAAGGGCTAAAGGGTTTTGTTGCTGAACTAACACTCCACCCATTCGGAAAGTATTTAATACCAGTAAACTTTGTGCTCGAGTTTGTTAACCTTATAGCGAAACCCATATCTTTGGGTTTGAGATTATTTGGGAATCTATACGCAGGTGAAATGATATTCATCTTAATAGCTTTAATGCTCGTATTTAACTCTATAGCTATTGGCTTGTTAGGTGTCGGCTTACATATAATATGGGCGCTATTCCATATTTTAATTTTGGCTCTTCAGGCTTTCATTTTTATGGTGCTAACCATTGTTTACTTAGCAATGGCGCATGAAACAGAGGATCATTAATCCTCAAAATTTAGGAGAAAATTATGGAACAATCTCTATTATTTGTCGCAGCAGCAATCATCATTGGCTTGGGTGCTGTTGGCGCAGCAATTGGCGTGGGTGTATTGGGTGGTAAGTACCTTGAAGGTGCAGCAAGACAGCCAGAGCTTATCCCACTTCTTAGAACTCAGCTATTTATTGTAATGGGTTTGGTTGACGCGGTACCAATGATTGGTGTTGGACTTGGTCTATACATTATGTTTGCTGCCTAATGAATATCAACGCGACGCTTCTTGGACAGACATTAGCATTCGTGCTTTTTGTGGCCATATGTTGGAGGTATGTGTGGCCCCCAATTATTGCGATTATGGAGGAGCGAGAGAAAAGAATTTCCGATGGTCTTGAGGCTGCTAAAAAAGCCAACGACTCTTTAGAAGAGGCTAAATTAAATTACGAAGCAGAATTGGATAAAGCTAAATCAGAGTCAGCAGATATTGTTGAGAAAGCTAATCAGCGTGCTTCACAAATAATTTCTGAGGCCAAAACAAAAGCAGAAGCTGAAGCAGAAAAAATTATTGCATCTGCAAACAAAAATCTTGAGGCTGAAATTAATAAGACCAAAGAAGCTTTAAGGAAGGATGTTTCAGAAATTATTGTTTCGACAACAGAAAAAATTCTCGGAGATGAAATTTCACATGAAAAACATGAAAAAATTATTTCTGAGGCTGCCCAAAAAATCTAATGCAAGACTTAGCTCCACTAGCAAGACCATACGCCAAAGCAATTTTTGATGCCGCTGTTGATAGCGGATCTACTTCAGAAACTCAGGCGAGCCTTAAAAGCCTTGCTGCAGGATTTGCAGAAAAAGCAATTACAGACCTTATCTCTTCACCAACTCTTTCGAGAGGTGAAATTTTAAAAAAACTCACATCAATATTTGATGGAGAAGTGAATGAGTTGGCAAAGAATTTGTTGGGGGCTTTGGCAGAAAATGATAGGTTGGAAATTTGTCCTGAAATTTCTAATTTATTCGAATCCTTGCTAGCAGAACACAATAAACAATTAGACATTGATGTTTCAATTCCGGTTGATCTTGCTGATGAAAGCAAGGAAGGATTAAAACAATCAATATTAAAAAAATATGGAGAAACTTCTAACATTAACTTTTCAGTTGATCCAGCAATTATGGGTGGCATCACTATCAAAATAGATGATGAGATCCTTGACCTCTCAATTAAAGGAAGAGTTCAAAAATTAGTAAATGAACTAAATATTTAAAGGTAAAATTATGAGCCAACTTAACCCATCAGAAATCTCAAGCGTTTTAAAGGAAAAAATCGCAGGCTTGGACTTGAGTGCAGAGCGAAAGAATGAGGGAATTATTGTCAGTGTCTCAGATGGAATTGTGCGTATTCATGGCATGGGAGATGTCATGTTTGGAGAGCTTATAGAGTTTGAAAATGGCGTGCTTGGTCTAGCACTAAATTTAGAGCAGGATTCGGTAGGGGCTGTTGTCCTGGGTGACTACCTTGATTTGATTGAAGGACAAAAAGCAACCTGTACCGGAAGAATTCTAGAGGTGCCAGTTGGTGGTGAAATGTTGGGTAGAGTTGTTGATGCTTTGGGTAACCCCATTGATGGCAAAGGAGAAATTGGAACATCTTTAACTGCTCCTGTGGAAGTGGTTGCTCCAGGTGTGATCGCAAGACAGTCTGTTGATCAGCCTGTTCAAACAGGATTGAAGGCTATTGACGCTATGGTGCCTATAGGTAGGGGTCAAAGGGAGCTTATTATTGGTGACAGGCAAACAGGCAAAACGGCTGTTGCTATTGATACCATCATCAACCAAAAAGACACTGGTATTAAATGTATTTATGTTGCAATAGGTCAAAAACAATCCACTATTGCTAATGTTGTAAGAAAATTAGAAGAATACGGCGCAATGGATCACACCATTGTTGTTTCGGCTGCAGCAGCAGATCCAGCAGCGATGCAATATCTTTCTGCTTATTCTGGATGCGCAATGGGTGAATACTTTAGAGATAGAGGAGAGGACGCACTAATTGTTTATGATGATTTATCAAAGCAGGCTGTAGCTTACAGACAAATATCACTTCTTTTAAGAAGACCTCCAGGTCGTGAAGCTTTCCCTGGGGATGTTTTTTATCTGCATTCACGTCTTTTAGAAAGAGCAGCACGAGTAAATGCTGATTATGTTGAAAAAATTACTAATGGTGAAGTGAAGGGAAAAACAGGATCTTTAACAGCACTTCCAATCATTGAAACACAGGCTGGTGATGTATCGGCGTTTGTCCCAACCAATGTCATCTCCATTACTGACGGTCAGATATTTTTAGAAACTGACTTATTTAATTCAGGAGTAAGGCCTGCAATTAACCCAGGTATTTCTGTATCTAGGGTTGGCGGTGCGGCGCAAACTAAAATTATTAAAAAACTTGGTGGTGGGGTTAGGTTGGCATTAGCTCAATTTAGAGAGCTTGCTTCTTTTGCTCAATTTGCATCTGATTTAGATGATGCAACCAAAGAACAATTGGCTCACGGCCAAAGAATTACTGAGCTGCTTAAGCAAAAACAATATTCACCTTTAAGTGTGGCTCAACAAGCAGTAACTCTTTTTGCTGCTGACCGAGGATTTTTAAAAGACGTTGAGGTTGAAAAACTTGGTTCTTTTGAGGACGCACTGCATTCGTACTTTCATGCAGAAGCTGGTGAGCTTGAAAATAGAATTAATGAGACGG
>CACNUA010000014.1 GCA_902623535.1 uncultured SAR86 cluster bacterium
TTCAGTCTAATACGTATCTAGATAAACATATCGATGAGTTGATCGAAAAGTTAATTGAGTTAAAAGAGTTATCTAGTTCAAAAGATAGCTCTGTACTCAAAAAATATTTAAGTCAATTCAAACAATAATTCACTCATGAGATTGATATCCGAACCATGCAATAAAGTTTCTGGTGAGGTTCTATGTCCTGGAGATAAATCGATATCGCAAAGAATTGTAATGCTTGGCTCTTTACTGGATCATGATTTGACGGTAGAAAACTTTTTAAGCTCAGCAGATCCAATTTCTACAATGTCAGCATTAGAAAGAGTGGGTTTTAAATATCAACACCTGCCTGATTTAAATACTGTAAATATTTTAAATTCAAAAAAAAGAGTAAGTGATCCTGATTCTTCTCTGAATCTTGGAAATTCTGGAACGGGCTTGCGTTTAATGCTGGGATTCTTGGGAGGCCTAAATATAAAAGCTAACTATATAGGAGATAATTCTCTCTCAGCACGCCCCATGGCTAGAGTCTTAGACCCACTCAATCAAATGGGAATCAAATACGAAAGTAATGCAGGAAAGCTGCCAATCAATTTTATTAATTCAACTCCTAATAAATGTTTTAGCTATAAACTTCCTGTTGCGAGTGCACAGGTTAAATCATCAATTCTTTTAGCAGGCTTATGTTCTGGAGCAGAGATAGAGATAATCGAGCCAACGGCTACAAGAGACCACACAGAAAGAATGCTTGAGTTTTTGGGTGCAAAAATTGAAGTTGATAATAGTGGTCAAGGCAGGAAAATAAGGTTATCAGGACAATTAGATAGTAAGGCTACTGATTATGATGTTCCTGGAGATTTTTCTTCAGCAGCTTTTTTAATCATTTCTGCGTTAATAACAAAGGATTCAGATTTGATTATAAAAAATGTTGGTATCAATAAAACACGATCTGGATTGTTGGATGTATTGCTTGAAATGGGTGCTGACATACAACTCATGAATCATCAAAACGTCATGAATGAGCCTAGAGCAGACATAAGGGTAAAAAGCTCAGAGTTACATGGAATAAATATAGGGGGCAGTATTATTGCCAACCTAATTGATGAAATACCAATACTTTGTATCGCTGCCTCTTTTGCTTCTGGCCAGACTAAAATTGAAGGTGCTGAGGAGCTCCGAGTAAAAGAATCAGATAGGCTGAATGCAGTTGCTCGAGGACTCGAAAGACTTGAAATTAATTTTGTTGAACTTGATGATGGGATAATTATTGATGGAGGTAACAACGTAAGTATTAAAGATATTAAGATTAATTCATACCATGATCATAGAATCGCAATGAGTTTTTTAATCGCCTCCCTAAGATCAACTGAAGCGATAACAGTTGATGATTGTTCTAACATAGAAACTTCATTCCCCTCATTCATGCACGTTATGAATAAGATAGGATTAAACATTCATGAAGCTTGATAAGAAAATTATCACTATTGACGGACCTTCCGCATCTGGCAAAGGCGTATTGTCCACCTCATTAGCAAATCATTTAAATTTTTCTCTTTTAGATAGTGGATTACTTTATCGGGCTTATGCTTATTGTTATGAATCATCTCTTGATCATGAATTAGCATTGAAAAGTTTCGAATCTATCAATTTTGTGAATGCATCTAATAAGTATTTTGTAAATCACGATGGCAATGAAATCACAAAAAAATTAAGAAGCGAAAGTATGGCAAAAATTGCTTCTAAAATTAGTATGATGCCGGAGACACGAAAAAATTTAATTTCGATCCAGAGATCCTTTAAGAATGACAATGGTCTTATTGCCGACGGAAGGGATATGGGCACGGTTGTGTTTCCGGAGGCGGCATACAAGATTTTTTTAACAGCAGACTCAAAAACTAGAGCAAAAAGAAGGTATCTAGAGTTGCAGAAAAAGGGACAAGAAGTTAATATGCGCGATCTGATTAAGGATATTGAAGCGCGAGATAAGGCTGATACTGAAAGATCATTATCACCCTTAATTCCTGCATCAGATGCATCAATTATTGATACATCTAGTTTAAATCCTGATCAGGTATTATCTAGGGCTATTGAATTAGTCTGTTAAAAGGAAGTAAAAATATATGTCAGAGAATTTTGCTGCACTATTAGATGAAAATCTAAACACATTAGAGATGCAGCCTGGAACGATTGTATCCGGGGTTGTATTGGATCTTGATAAGGAATGGGTCACTGTTCACGTCGGTCTCAAGTCTGAAGGAGTGATTCCTCTTGATGAATTTAAAGATGTTGAGGGAAAAGTTGATATCAACGTTGGAGATGAGATTGAAGTAGCACTCGAGGCAGTTGAGGATGGTTATGGTGAAACAAGAATCTCCAGAGAAAAAGCTAGAAAAATTTCTGCATGGAAAAACTTAGAAGAGGCTTTAGAAACTGGCGAATTTGTTACTGGAAAAGTTATTAACAGAGTTAAAGGCGGTTTCTCTGTAGAGGTCGATGTAATTAAAGCATTCTTACCAGGTTCCCTTGTTGATATTAGGCCTGTAAAAGAGGCACCTGAACTTGAGAATACAATTCAAGAATTTAAAGTAATTAAGCTCGATTACAAGAGAAATAATGTTGTACTGTCGAGGAAGGCAGTCCTAGAGCAGATTAACTCTGCAGAAAAAGTTGAACTTCTAAAAAATCTCGAAGAAGGTCAAATTGTTAAAGGTATTGTTAAAAACATAACTGATTATGGTGCTTTCATAGACCTGGGTGGCTTAGATGGTCTTCTCCATATAACTGATATTTCATGGTCTAGGGTTATAAATCCAAAGGAGGTATTGAATTTAGGTGAAGAAATTGAGGTAAAGGTGCTAAGTTTTGATAAGGAGAAACTTAGAGTTTCTTTAGGCCTTAAACAAATTCAAAATGATCCATGGGAGGGTATTGAGAGTAAATATTCTGTTGGAGGCATCTACGAAGCAACGGTATCTAATTTAACTGATTATGGTTGTTTTGCAGAATTAGAGCAGGGCGTTGAAGGGCTAATTCATTTATCAGAATTAGATTGGACAAATAAAAATATACATCCATCTAAAGTTGTGACCCTTGAGGAGAATATCAGGGTTATGATTCTAGAGTTAGATAATGAGAAAAGAAGAATTTCTCTGGGTCTTAAGCAAACAAAACCCAATCCGTGGCTTGAATTTGAAAACAAATATAACATTGGAGACAACGTAGAGGGCTCAATTAAATCAATCACAGATTTTGGTGTTTTTGTTGGTCTTGAGGGGGATATCGATGGTTTAATTCACCTTTCAGACTTGACTGATAATGAAAATCCTGAAGAAGAATTAAATAATTACAATAAAGGAGATAAGCTTTCCTGTATCATATTTGGTATTGATGCAGAGCGAGAAAGAATATCTCTTAAAATAAGTGACTAATAATACATTTAATAAATCTGATCTTTCTGAAAAAATATCTAGATCATTAAATCTTAGTTCACCCTTAGCTTCCGACTACCTAGTACAATTATTTGGGACATTATCCTCGTCTATCTCATTAAGAAACAGAGCAGAGTTTAGAGATTTTGGTACTTTTGAAAAAAAAACTATTAGGCCAAGAAAGTTCATAAATCCTAAAACTAAAAAAATATCTTTTTTAGGTGAAACCCATACCATCCTATTCTCACCTTCAAAAAATCTGCTCGATGACTAAAAAGAATATTATTGTTGCTTTAGATAACCCACTTGATTATCAAAGCGTGCTCGAAGAATTAGATTCAAACAAATGCATTATTAAGGTTGGAAGCATAATTTTTAATTATCATGGTAGAAAAATACTTGATGAAGTTGCTAATCATGGTTTTGAAATATTCTTTGACATAAAATTTCATGACATTCCCAACACAGTAAGCAAATCTATTGAATCATTCAAAGGTTATCCAATAAAACTTCTGACTATTCATCTTTCTGGTGGATGTTCTATGATCAAATCAGCCTTAGATTCAAGTAAAACAATAAATGCTAAGTGTATTGGTGTGAGCATTCTCACAAGCCTTAACGAAGAGGAATCCAAAGAAGTTTATAATCAAGAAATCCAAAAAACAGTTTCTTCTATGTTTAATTTAGCAAATGAAACAGATATAGATGGGATTGTATGTTCTCCTCATGAGCTAAAACTCGCAGGAGATCTTCTTCAAAATAAAATTAAAATTACACCAGGAATAAGATTATCAGATTCTAATTCCGATGATCAGTCTAGAGTAATGAAACCAAAAGAAGCAATCAATTTGGGTGCTACATATTTAGTAATTGGAAGGCCAATTACATCTCATAAAGATAAAGCATTAGCATTTGAGCAAATATATCAATCCATTTATGAAGAATAGACATACAAAGGAACTTAACAGCCTAAAAAAGCTTACTAATTCTAGTCTATTTCGTAAAAATTTTAAGCTTCCCTATTTAACAATTTCCAGTACCTATCAAAATTACTCAAAAGAAGTATTCCTTGTTATGAATAACATTTATCAAGACCTTAAAATAGATGCTCACATAAGCGCATTACTTGAGGGTAAAGATGTTAATTTCACGGAAAAAAGGGCAGCTCTTCATCATCGTTATAGAGATCTATCCCAAAAAAATAATGACTTTGATTCAATAAGCGCATCAAATTTTTTTTTAAAAAATATAAAAGAAAATTCTTATAAAAATATCTTTATTTTTGGAATAGGAGGCTCTTATGAGGGACCAAAATTACTACATGAGTTTACAGAAACAAAGAATAATTTATTTTTCATTACTGGACCAGATAAAGATGAGTTCTTGAGTTTAGTAAAACCAAGACTTAAAGAAAACAATTTATATATTTTTATAAGCAAATCTTTTTCAACTGATGAAGTGCTTTTATGTCATTCATGGCTACCTAAAAATATAGTTAAGAAGAATCTATTTGCTATTACTGCAAATAAAAGCAGGGCAATTAACCTTGGTTTTTTTGAGCAAAATATTATAGATTTTCCAGTGACCATCGGAGGACGTTACTCAATCTGGTCACAAGTAAGTTCTCCAGTCCTGCTGCCCAATGAATGTAGAGATTTTTTAAAGGGAGCTGCAAGCATAGACGAAAATGTTCAGAAAAAATCAATTGTAAAAAATGCTCTCAAAAACATTGTTTTTCATGATGTTTGGTCAAGTAACTTTTTGAATAAAAAAAATAGAGTAATACTTTCTTATAACTGGAAACTAAGATCTATAACTAATTATCTTCAGCAACTGGAAATGGAATCACTTGGAAAGCCAAATAATCCTGAATCAATGTTCACTAATACAGGTCAAACTATTTACGGTGGATTTGGCCCAAAAGCTGAACATTCTTATTTTCAACTTTTGCACCAAGGCACTTCAAAAACCTCAGCTGATTTTATTGCTAGCTTGAGCAGTCACTCAGACCTGCTAAGTTCTCAAGCAGAAGGACAATACAAGCTGCTATCTGGAAAGATAAAATTTAAAAAAGGTGTAGATGCTGCTAATAGCAATATTGGAGCTAATTTTTTCTCATTACATAATTTAGATCTTTTTTCATTAGGCGCTCTTATTGCTTTTTGGGAATATAGGGTCTTTATTACCGCTTCCATGCTTCAAATTAATCCTTTCGATCAATTTGGCGTAAATGCGGGCAAAAGAATTGCTAGAAAAATTTTAGATAAATAGCTGTATACAATTATTTAATGATCAAAGACTTATCAAATGTCCCTAATAAGCCCGGAGTCTATCAATTTTTTGATGAATCAAAAATTATATATATTGGAAAAGCTAAAGATCTTAACAAAAGAGTTAGATCTTATTTTACTCCAGCCATTAAAGATAGAAAGACAGAACAAATCAAAAAACAGGCCATAAAAGTAGAGACGTTTTCAACTCACTCGGAAACAGAAGCATTAATCCTTGAGCAGCAACTAATTAAAGAATATAAACCAAAGTTTAATATCTTATTAAGAGATGATAAAACATACCCTTTTATATTCTTTTCCAGTGATCATAATTATCCCTCAATTCATTTAAAAAGAAGTAAACAAGCTGTCGATGAAAATTTTTATGGCCCATATACAAATGCGAAATTAGTACGCAGTCAAATTAAAGAGCTCCAAAAAATTTTTAAACTTCGAAATTGCTCAAAGAGTACATTTAGCAACAGGTCAAGACCCTGTATTGAGTATCAAATGAAAAGATGTAGCGCACCATGTGTAAACCTTATCAGTAAATCAGATTACGCTGAAGATATATCCTCTGCAAAAAGATACCTGACCACTGAAAAAAAACATATAAAAAAAGTACTCAAAGAAAAAATGCAAAAACATTCAGAGATGCTTGAATTTGAGGATGCTAACAGATACAAAAAAAGGCTAGAAAGTATTATTTCACTTGAAGATGAAACATCAATTAATGTTCATCCCTTAGATCTAGATATTTGGCATGGGACATTTGAAGATTCAACAGGGATTGCAAAAATATCTGTTAGAGATGGAAAAGTTAGATCTACTAAAACATATTTTATTAAGTCTGATGAATCTTTAAAAAAAGACGAGGCATTTAGAAGAGTAATTTTTCATAATTATCTTAATAAAAATCAGTTACCAAAAAAATTATTAATCCCAAATCAGCTTATGGAGAGAAAGCTGCTTCAGGATGCTCTTAATAAAACTTTTAATTTAGAAATTCGCATTTTGACTAAAGTACCAAAAGGGGGCAAAAGATTTACGGATCTAGCAAAATTAAATTCAAAACAAATTTTGCTTAATTCAGTTAGAAAGGAACCACCGTTAAGACAAGCCTTTAAGGAACTACTTGAAAAATTCAATTTGCATATTGATAATCCAACTTTGGATTGCATTGATATAAGCCATCATTCAGGAAGTAATGCCAAAGCTGGAATTATAAGATTTAATGAGTTTGGTCCAGATAAGAAATTCTATAGAGCATATAATATCCCAAAAAATTTAGCTGGGAACGATCCAGGATCAGTTTCTTATGCAATTAATAAAAGATTCAAAAAAGAAAATGAAATACCAAAAATTATTCTTGTTGATGGAGGTAGGATCCAATTGAATGCAATTATTCCTATGATCCAAAATTCAAGAATTCTAATTTTGGCCATTGAAAAGGGCCATCACAGAAAAAGCCTTACAGAAAGTATTTATTCAAGAGATGGACAAGAATCAATTAAAAAAAACTCAAACCTTTTCAATTTACTTATTAAAGCAAGAGACGAAGCACATCGATTTGCAATTAGGGCGAATAGAGCTGCCAAGCGAAAGAATATGAGTACTTCTATTTTAGATTCTATTTCAGGCATTGGCCCAAAAACCAAAGAAAGACTTTTCAATAGATTTAAATCCATTGATGTTATCCTTAAAGCTGAAGAGGAACAGCTTATACAAATAAAAGGAATAAACAAGCAGATTGCGCAAGAGATTTTTAGGATGAAAAAAAAATGAAGAACTTTGTAATGTTCCTCACCATTTCAAGATTGATATCTGGACCAATCATCTTTTGCCTTGCCAATATATTTGGACAATATCTCATAGCTTTTATAATTTTTTTGTTATCGTCAGTTACTGATTTTTTTGATGGATTTTTGGCAAGGAGATATCAAGCAGAATCTAGTCTAGGTAAAGTTCTTGATCCAATTGCTGATAAGATTCTTTTAGTCTGTGTATTAGTTTCGATAAATCTTTTAATTGACTCAACCTATATTGGATTTCTTTCAATAATCATTATCTCAAGAGAAATATGGGTTTCTGGATTGAGAGAGCATAATTCCCAAATGGGTAAAATTTCAAAGACTAGTGTTTCTCTTCTCGCAAAATATAAAACTGCAACTCAATTTTGTAGTATTGCACTTTATTATTATTCTTTTGCTTATAACTTGGCACTGGGATTTTTCATTGCTGGATTTATCTTGTTTTTAAGTGTTGTATTATCTATAAAGACCGCACTTGATTACACAAATAATACTTTTCAAGAAAATTAATTTCTTACTAATCGATATTAAAGTTGGCTTAAGATTCCAAAACCTAATCATTATATTTACTTCGCCCTGATATAATCAAACCTATAGACCATATATGTAATTAATTAAAATGCTAGAGCAAGATTTATTTAAAATTATTAATAGAAAAAATAAGCTTTTTGAATCAGACATTAATGCACAAGAAAGTGAGTTATCAAACATTATTAAGAATTCAAGCTTTCTTGTTATTGGAGCAGGCGGCTCAATTGGGCAAGCTGTGACTAAGGAAATTGCTCTTAGAGTACCTAAAGTTCTTCACTGTATAGATATAAGTGAAAACTCCTTAGTAGAATTGGTTAGAGATCTAAGAAGCTCAGATTTGATGCTTATGGATTTTAAAACATTTAATATTGATGTTGGTTCAAAGATTTTTGAAGATTTTTATGAATATGCTCCTAGGTACGACTATGTTTTGAACTTATCTGCTATGAAGCATGTAAGAAACGAAAAGGATATTTTCTCTTTATTTAGGCTAGTAAATACAAACATATTTAACACAGTAAAATCTGTTAATTTGGCAATAAAATTTAATTCAAAGAAATATTTCTGTGTTTCAACTGATAAGGCAGCAAATCCAGTTAATTTTATGGGGGCTTCAAAAAAAATTATGGAATTATTTCTATCAAGACTTGGTATTAACATTTCAATATCTAGCGCAAGATTTGCTAATGTTGCTTTTTCAAACGGGTCATTACTGGAAGGATTTAAGTATAGAATTGAAAAAAAACAACCTCTAGCTGCACCCACCGACGTTAAAAGATATTTTGTTTCCTCTAAGGAAGCTGGTGAACTATGTATGTTATCTGCTTTACTTGGTAAGAACTCTGAAATTTTCTTTCCAAAACTTTCGGAGGAATTTGATCTTATTTCGTTGAGCGATGTTGGCTCTAGATATCTAAATTTTCTTGGCTTTGAGCCATATCTTTGTAATTCAGAGGATGAAGCAAAAAATTGTGATGTTGATAGCCTAATTCTAGAAAAAAAATGGCCTTGCTACTTTAGTGCTTCAAACACATCAGGTGAGAAAAAGTTTGAAGAATTTTATCTCGAGGATGAGGACGTAAACTTATCAAAATTTAATGATATAGGCGTGATTACTAATAAAATTGATATAGATTCAGAGAGTCTTACAAATTTTGAAAATTTTTTTAAAATTACAAAACCTAGCGAGACTAATAAGGCTGAACTATATAAGGTATTCAATTTATTAACTGAAAACTTTAAGCATATAGATACAGGCAAAAATTTAGACGATAAAATGTAGTATGAAAGAAATAAATATATCAAATAGGAAAATTGGCCCGGACCATAAACCTCTCCTAATTGCAGAAATCGGTATTAATCATAATGGTTCGCTTGATGAGGCAAAAAAGATTGTTGATGCAGCTGTATTTGCTGGTATCGAAGTTATAAAGCATCAAACACATGTTGTTGAAGATGAAATGAGCCCTGAAGCTAAGAAAGTAATTCCAGGTAATTCTGATAAATCAATTTATCAGATAATGGAGGAGTGTGCTTTATCTGAAGATGATGAAATTGCTCTTAAAGAATATGTTGAAAAAAAAGGCTGTATTTTCATAAGCACGCCTTTCTCAAGAGCTGCAGCAGACAGACTGGAAAGAATGGGCGTAGAGGCATATAAAATAGGTTCTGGTGAGTGTAATAATTTACCCTTGCTTGATCACGTCTCAGATTTCGGTAAACCAATGATTATAAGTACAGGCATGAATTCACTGGAAAGTGTTCATCAGACTGTGAGTTTTCTTAAGAAAAAGAATGCTGAATTTGCTTTACTCCACACAACAAATCTTTATCCCACTCCCAATAATCTTGTAAGATTGGGAGCAATGGAAATCCTCATGGATGAATTCCCCGATCTTGTAATCGGACTCTCAGATCACACTGTTTCAAATCATGCCTGCTTTGGTGCAGTTGCATTAGGTGCATCGATATTGGAAAGACACTTTACCGATACAATGACAAGAGAGGGCCCTGACATCATTAATTCCATGGATCCAACGCAAGCAAAAGATCTTATCGAGGGAGCTAATATCTTATTTTCG
Source organism: uncultured SAR86 cluster bacterium (assembly GCA_902623535.1). GTDB lineage: Bacteria > Pseudomonadota > Gammaproteobacteria > Magnimaribacterales > D2472 > MED-G82. Next base: position 10,107 of record CACNUA010000014.1, read on the forward strand.
CAAAGAGGAGGCTCTAAGGAGCCTGCAAAGGAGGAGCAAGTCACCATTGATTTTGCTTTCGCAACGGTTGTTACAATTGCCGATATTTCCGAAGGTGATGCTTTTACAAAAGAGAATCTCTGGGTTAAAAGACCTGGTACCGGTGAGATATTAGCTGCAGAATATCAAAATATTTTAGGTAAGAAAGCAAAAAAATTTATACCCATCAATACTCATCTTCGAAAAGAAGACATTATCTAACATTTATGTATGATTTTATTTTGTTGGGGTCTAATGGCTTCGTAGGAAGAAATTTAAGTATATTTCTAAGAGCAAATAATTATAAATTATTGTGCGTTGATAGGAATTCAAAATATTTTAACGAAAAATCTTATACTACACTGCCGGCAGCAAGATTTGTTTTATACATGGCAGAGAAAAATATTATCCAAGATGAATATGATAAATATTTTATTGACTTGAACATGAAGAGACTAGAATCAGCAATTAATTCTAGCAAGGGTTCAAAATTTATTTATTTTTCATCAGCTATTGTTTATGGAGATCAATCTACTAAACCAAAATCAACTTTAGATAAAGTTTTTAGTAAAAATAAATACGCTGAATCTAAGCTAAAATGTGAAGATCTAGCCTTAGAAAATGATGCATTAATAATAAGACTTTCTAATTTGTATGGCACTCAAATGCATCATAAAAATATATTTACTGATATCATCTCTCAACTCAATAACAATAAGATTGTATTAAAAAGCTTAAGTCCAATAAGAGACTTTATGTTTTTTTCAGATCTTGCAGAATTCATACTTGCATTAACAAAAAAATGGACAAATGGGTTGTATAATTTGGGATCAGGGAAAGGGGTAAGAATCAGTGAATTGGTAGAAATGTTTTTATTGTTTTCAAATTCCAAGGCAGAAGTTGTCGCGGAACTTAAAGATGATAGCCCATCATGTTTAATTTTAGACATCGATGAAACTTCAAAAAAATTTAATTGGAAGCCAAAAATTCAAATATCTGAAGGCATACGCCGATTACTGGAATAAGGATGAAAATAAAAAAGATAGCTGTATTTACTGGTAACAGAGCTGAATATGGATTGCAGTATCCAGTATTAAAAGCTATTGAAAAACATCCTAATCTAGAGTACCAATTGATGGTTTCTGGGGCTCATTTGGATGATAATTTTGGAAATACAAAAAATGAAATCATCAATGATGGATTCAAAATATCCTCAGAAATAAACATTCACTTAGATGAAACAAAGAATTTTGCAACACCTCAAGCTATTGGCTCTGGTGTTATAGAGATTTCAAAAGAATTAGATCGCTTAAGGCCTGATATATTTGTTGTTTATGCTGATAGGTTTGAAGGTTTTGCAGCCGTTATTGCATCCACACAAATGAATATACCAACGGCTCATATTGAGGGTGGCGACATTACAGAGGGAGGTGCTTTAGATGATTCTGTTAGGCATGCAATGACTAAACTGTCTCATTTTCACTTTACCACGAATCAGCAAGCTACCAATCGAATACTTGCAATGGGAGAGGCATCATGGAGAGTAAAGACCGTAGGATTTCCAGCAATTGATCTAATTCAGGAAGGTAACTTTGCTAAGGCTGAGGAAATTAAAAAATTCTTTAATTTTGATTTAAACAAACCAATAGTTCTGTTTACTCAACATTCTGTAACAACAGAATTCGAAAAAGCAACTAAGCAGCTTGAACCATCTCTCGAATCATTATCATCACTTGATGAAGATATTCAGATAATAGTTACTTATCCAAATAATGACGCAGGAGGGCAAAGCATTATAGATTTCATAACAAATTATTTTCACTCAGCTAATAAGAGAAACATTCAAGTTCATTCATCTCTTGGAAGATACCTTTATCATGGTGTTTTGGCATTATCTCTAGATCCAAATAAAAGGATTTGTTGTGCAGGCAACTCCTCATCAGGTATCAAAGAAACTCCTGTTTTTAATTGCCCTACTGTCAATATAGGTTCAAGACAACTAAATAGACTTAGAGGTGAAAATGTAATCGATGCTTATTATGATAAAGATGAAATTTCAAATGCCATTAACACCTGTTTATTTGATAAAAAATTCAGAGATGTTGTAAATAATTGTGATAATCCGTATGGGTTAGGTGATGCGGGAAAAAAAATAGCAGATTTTTTAGGAAATTTGAAACTTGATAAAGAAAAGGTTTTACGAAAAGAGATGTCCCTTATGGGCAAGGTAAATGACGGATGGTATCAATAACATGATAGTAGAATTTTCTAAAAATATTATGAGGCCAGATTCAAAAATTTCAGAGGCTATCAAAATGTTAAACAATGAACCTTTAAAGATTATTTTTATTCTTGATAAAGACGAATCACTTGTTGGTACCGTGACTGATGGAGACATTAGGAGGGGAACAATTTCAGGTTTAAATCAGTCTGATTCTGTATCTCAAATTATGAATAAAAATTTTACTTATTTTACCGATGAGGCAAATTCAATATTTATTGAAAACGAAATGAATTCCAGAGATTTACTAGCAATCCCTATCCTTGATAAAGATAGGAGAGTATTACGTGTACATGCTTTAAAGGATCTGTCATATCCTGAATTTATAGAAAATACTGCAATTATCATGGCCGGTGGATTTGGAAAGCGATTAGGAGTTTTGACTAGAGATACACCTAAACCACTTCTAAAAATCGGAAAAAAAACCAATATTACTAATAATTATTGAAAACTTAAAAAGATATGGTTTCAAAAATTTTATTATCTCTTTGCACTATTTACCAGATAAGATCAAAGATTTTTTAGGAAATGGCTCTGATTACGGAATTAATATTAAATATGTAGTTGAAAAAGAGCCGCTTGGAACAGCAGGTTGTCTATCGTTAATTCAGGATTCATTATCTGGCAATAATTTAGTAATTAACGCAGACGTTCTTACAGATATTGATTACAGAGGATTACTAGATTTCCACGCTAAGAAAAACAGTGCAATCACAGTGTGTACCAGAGAATACATTCATGAAATACCCTTTGGTGTTGTTAATGTTAGTAATGGCATAATCAAATCGATTGAAGAGAAGCCATCAATTAAATCTTGGGTTAATGCAGGTATATATGCAATTAATTTTGACCAATTACCTATTCTTAAAAAAGATAAATACCTAGACATGCCTGACTTATTAGAGTCAACTTTAGCTGAAGGTGAGAAAGTTTCAAATTTTGAGATTTCAAACTATTGGATAGACATTGGCCAAATCCATGATTATGAAAAAGCTCAGCTAGATATAAATAATAATTTGTAAAAATTAAATGCATCTCAACGTAAGAATCAAACAATAAATGAATCCAGCAAGACGATTGATTGCAAGAATTGATGTAAAGAATAATTTTGTTATAAAAGGAATTCATCTCGAGGGCCTTAGAAAAGTTGGTGATCCGAATGAGTTGGCAAAAAAATATTATGAAAACGGGGTAGATGAGATTGTTTTCATGGATGCCGTAGCTGCTTACTATGACAGAAATAGTTTAAGCGAAATAATATCTCAAGCTACTGATAATATTTTTATTCCTATTATGGTTGGGGGTGGCATTCGATCAGTATCTGATATTACTAGTGCATTAAATTCTGGTGCTGATAAAGTTGCAATCAATACTGCTGCAATTAGAAATCCTACCTTTTTAAAAGAGGGTTCAGAAGTTTTTGGATCTCAATGTATAGTTTCATCAATTGATGTTAAAAAAGAGGGGCCTAATTCCTGGAGAGTTTATTTTGATAATGGTCGAGAGCCATCAAGATTCATGTTAGAGGAGTGGATTGAGTTAGTTCAAGAAATGGGATCCGGGGAAATAGTACTAACATCTATTGATAGAGAAGGTACAAAAAAAGGATTTGATCAAGACTTAGCAAGATTCTCATCAAAACGTTCTTCCATTCCACTAATTTTTTGTGGGGGTATCGGCAAACTTAGTCATGTTATTGAAATGAGTGGTATTGAATATGATGCGTTGGCTGTTGCCTCAGTTTTACATTATGAAAATCTTAATATTCAAGAAATTAAAGAAGCATTGGATAAAAAATGAGAAAGCACATACTTGTACTTGATTACGGTATTGGAAATATAAAGAGCATTATGGCTGCATTCAAAAAATTTGAAAATAATGTCTTGCTTGGATCAGCAAACAAGGATTTTGCCAATGCCAAAGCATTAATTATTCCTGGTGTTGGAGCCTTTCGTCATGGAATGGAGAAATTAAAGGTTAACAAACTTGATACTAGAATAAGAGAGTTTGCTCAGGAAAATAGGCCAATTATGGGAATTTGTTTAGGTATGCAAATGTTGTTTTCTAGTAGTCAAGAGTTTGGTGAATCTGCTGGATTGAATTTAATTGAAGGCGATGTAATAAGATTATCCCCAAAACAAAAACATAAATTGCCAAATATATCTTGGTCCGAAATATCCTCCTCATATATAAGCGAGCCCTTGCTGGAGGGAATCAATCAATCTGATAAGTTCTACCACATCCACTCTTTTTATGCTGAGCCAAAATCAAGGGAACATATATTAGCTAAAACTAAATTTTTTGATAAGAGCTATTGTTCTATTGCAAAAAAAGGTAACATCTTCGGTTGTCAATTTCATCCCGAGAAAAGTGGTGAACAAGGCTTGAAGATAGTTAAAAATTTTGTGAATATTTCCAATACACATGAATAAAAGTTATCAAACAAAAGGCTTACCTAAAAAAGTAGTTTTTTGTAAAAAGTGTGTTATTTCTAATCAGAGACCTAGCTCATCTATTGAATTTAAAAATCATCAAGGAGAAAAAAAGAAAGTTATTCACTTTGATGAAAACGGAATTTGTGCTGCATGCAGATATCATGAGGAGAAGGAAAAAAATATTGATTGGGAGAAAAGAGAGAACTCCCTAGTTAAATTATTAAATAGCTTCAAAAGATCTGATGGGAGATATGACGTTATTGTCCCAGGTTCCGGAGGAAAGGATAGCGCTTACACTGCTCATATTCTTAAATATAAATATGGCATGAATCCTCTTACAGTAACTTGGGCTCCACATATGTATACTGAAATTGGCTTTAAAAACTTTCAAAACTGGATGCATGTTGGGGGCTTAGATAATATTCTCTATACACCAAATGGTGTACTTCATAGAGAATTAACTAGAAATGCTTTTTTAAATCTTTTACACCCTTTTCAGCCCTTTATTATTGGCCAGAGAATAATAGGGCCATCAATGGCTAAAAAGTTTGGCGTTAAGCTTGTTATGTATGGAGAAAATCAAGCTGAATATGGTAATGCAATTGAAGAAAATAAGAATGCTTTAATGAATATGGACTTTTTTTCGTCAGATAATCCGCATGAACTCTTATTCGGTGGAGTAGAAGTTAAAGATTATATTAAAGATAACAAATATAGCCTGAATGATTTTGCTCCTTACATTGCTCCGGACAGGAACGATTTAATTGAAGCTGGAGTTGAAGTGCACTATTTAGGTTATTATCTCAAATGGGATCCCCAAGAGTGCTATTACTATGCAGTTGAAAATACTGGATTTGAATCAAATCCAGTTAGAACGGAAGGCACATACTCAAAATATAGCAGCATTGACGATAAAATAGACCCTTTTCATTATTTCACCACACTTATAAAGTTTGGCTTAGGAAGATGTTCTTATGATGCAGCTCAAGAAGTAAGAAATGACAAAATTACTCGTGAAGAAGCTGTATATCTTGTGAAAAAATATGATCAAGAATTTCCTGAAAAATTTTTTCCTGAATTTCTTGAGTATATTTCCATAAGTGAGGAAAAGTTCTGGGATACTGTTGAGAAATTTAGATCTGAACATATTTGGGAGCAGAGTGGTAATAGCTGGAAGCTTAAAAATGAGATTGAATGAAGACGATAAATAACTTAGCAATAATTCCTGCAAGAGGTGGCTCAAAGGGAATCAAAAAAAAAAATTTATCTAAGCTTGATGGTAAGACTCTAATAGAAATTACTGCTTTAGAAATTCAAAAAACTAAACTATTTGAAAAAATTATTTTATCTTCCGAATCTGAGGAAATACTTGATCATGGATTATCTTTAGGGATAGAGATTATTAAAAGGCCAAAACAAATTTCAAAGGATAACTCTAGATCCGAGGATGCAGTTATCCATGTATTGAGAAGGCTATCAGGAAAATTTAATATTAAACACGTAGGATTGTTTCAACCAACTTCTCCATTTAGAGATCATATCAATATAACTAAAGCATTTAAGAAATATAAAAGAAATAACTTCGATTCTCTAATATCTGTAACAAAAATTGATAGTAAGTACATGAAGTTATTTTACGAAGCTGATGATTCAATTTTAAGCATTAATGATGAGCTTCCTTTTTTGCCAAGACAAAAGCTCCCAAATGCTTTCCTACCAAATGGAGCTATATATATTGCAAAGGTAAAACATTTTTTAAAACAAAGATCATTTTTTTCAAAGAATATGGCGCTTTATGAAATGGATGAAAAATCTAGTCTTGATATAGATACAAAAAAAGATTTGATCACAGCAAATATCCTTGTAAAAAAACAAAATAGTTTTTAAGTTATATAACCATTGATGATAGAATCACTCCCATTGTGGCTGGATGGCAGAGTGGTTATGCAGCGGCCTGCAAAGCCGTGTACGCCGGTTCGATTCCGGCTTCAGCCTCCAAATTTTGCCCAGGTGGTGGAATTGGTAGACACAAGGGATTTAAAATCCCTCGAAGGCAACTTCGTGCCGGTTCAAGTCCGGCTCTGGGCACCAAAGTTTTAGAAAATTTTTTTATTAACTTATAATGTACAAATGAATAATGATGAACCTCAAGTGAATGTTGAGAAAAATACCGAAAGCTATGAGATTAATTTATCTGATTTATTTCGAGTTATTTGGCAAAGAAAACTTTTCATAATATTTTTTACATCTATCTTTGCTTTAAGTTCAGTTTTTTATTCTTTAAGCTTACAAAATTACTTTAAATCGACTGCGCTGCTTGAACTTGCTGGAGATAGTGACTTTACAGCTGGTTCAGGTGCATCAACCGGCGTTGGTGGTTTGGCAGCTATTGCTGGAATAAATTTAAAAGGCATGAGCTCAGATAAGGCACTGATAGCAAAAGCCACACTAAATTCTAGAGATTTTTTTAGGCATATAAGCGGTTTTGATGGAGTATTGGAAGGCTTGCTAGCAACTCAAGAATATGATCCAAATTCAAAAAAAATTATTTATAACGATTCAATATTTAATATTGAGAAGGGTTGGGTGAATAAAGATGACCAGGGCAATCAATTAGCCTTTACTTTCTTTGAAGCTCATAAAAAATTTCTTTCAGCAGCTCAATTATCTCTTGATTTTGATTCATCGCTAATAACTCTTTCAGTGGAGCATCAGTCACCTGAATATGCGTATTTCCTTGCTGATTTGATAGTCACTGAAATAAATAATCTTGAGAGAATAAGGGCAATAAATGAGGCGACCAGAGCAAGAAATTTTTTAAAGGCCGAATTAAGCAAAACTGAAGTCCTTGATGTGAGACTTTCGATTAACGCACTTATTCAAGCCCAACTTCAAAGAGAAATGCTTGCAAATGTGAGGGAAAATTATCTTCTAAAGATGCTTGATAAACCTTTTGTTCCTGAGAGAAAATCAAGGCCAAGCAGGGCGATTATTTGTATTGTAGGTACTTTTTTTGGATTCATGATCTCAATTATTTACTTAATCTCAAGAGAATTTTTATTTAATAATAGATCAAGAGCTTAGATGAAAGTGCTATTGACCGGTGGTGCTGGCTATATCGGTTCGAACATCCTGTCTTGTCTTTTAGATGAGGGACATGAAGTGATTGTGTTTGATAACTTCATTAATTCACCAAGATCAAAAGCAGAGTTTCTAAAAAAATTTATTAAAAAAAAATTCACTATTATTGAAGGTGACTTAGTTTATATTGATGAAATTAAATCTGTATTTGACTCTCACAATATAGATGTTGTAATACACCTTGCTGGCCTAAAATCCGTTTCAGAATCAGTTGTGAATCCTCTTCTTTATTATCAAAATAATATTTTTGGGTCAGTAAATTTACTTCATGTTATGAATGAAGCTAAAGTAAAAAAGATAGTATTTAGCAGTAGCGCAACCATCTACGGCGATCCTAAAAACCTGCCAATAAAAGAATCACATCCTCCTAACCCCAAAAATACATATGGAACAACTAAGCTTATTGTTGAAAACATCATAAGCTCTTTGTGCGACAAAAAACATGAGTTCTTTGCAGTATCTTTGAGGTATTTCAATCCTGTTGGAGCTGATCCAAGTTTTACATTGGGAGAGTTTATAAATAAAAATCAAAACAATTTAATGCCAATAATCAATCTAAATGCTTTTGGTCATCAAAAGAAATTTGAAATTTTTGGTAATGATTTTGATAGCAAGGATGGTTATGCAAAAAGAGATTTTATTCATATAACAGACCTTGCAAAAGCTCATATAAGTTCAATAGAGTATCTTACAAAACAAACAGATTTCAAAAATGAGATTTTTAATATTGGAACAGGAAAAGGAACAAGCGTTATGGAATTAATATCTTGTTTTGAGACTACAAATAATGTTGAGTTGAATTATGAAGTTAGCAAAAGAAGGGATGGAGATATTGCTGAAAGTGTAGCTTGTTGCGAAAAAGCTAATAAAGATCTTAACTGGAAAGCTGAATATTCTTTAGAAGACATGTGTGAAAGCTCATATGAGTTCTATAAAAAATTTCCTGAGGCATTAAATGCTTGACCTCCTAAAAGAGCTTTGGCAGTTTTTAGAGCCAAGAAGAAAAAAACAATTTTTTGGTTTAATTTTACTGACTGTATTAACTTCTTTTACGGAGATGATAAGTATTGGGGCTATTTTCCCATTTATTACAATTCTTACACAACCAGAAAAGATCTATTCAATTTCATTTGTAGGCGAATTTTTAATTAGAAATGGGCTTAATGAGGCTGATAAATTAATAATACCCTTGGCGATAGCTTTTGGACTTTCAGCTTTAATTGCAGGAGTGATGCGCTTATTTCTTCTAAGAGTAAGTGTTTTGCTTTCAAATGCTACAGGTGCTGACCTGAGTATCAACGTGTTTGAAAGAACGCTCTATCAGCCTTACAAGATCCATATTTCAAGAAGCAGTAGTGAAGTAATTAGCGGGATAACACAAAAGGTAAATGCTGCCACTAATGTATTAATATGTGTTGTAACAGTTATTACCAATAGTTTTCTATTTTTATCCATTATGGCAACCCTTTTATTTATTGATCCAGTGATTGCTTTCCTAGCAATGCTAATTTTTGGTTTTGCTTATAGTGTGACAGCAATATATACCAATAACAGACTTAACCTAAATAGTGAAACAATTGCAACAAAACAAACTAATGTTGTCCAATCTCTTCAGGAGAGTTTAGGGGCCATTAGAGATGTACTACTCGATGGAACACAGATTATTTATAAAAATCTGTACAGCAATTCAATTAAAAAATTAATGAGGGCAAGTGGAAGTAATAGATTTATAAATCAATCTCCTAGATATGCTATGGAATCTTTAGCAATGATTCTTGTTTCTGTATTTATTGTAGTAATTTTCATTAGAGATGAAGGAATAGGAACTGCACTACCTATAATTGGTGTTTTAGCATTAGGAGCGCAAAGATTATTACCAATCATGCAACAAATTTATGGTAACTGGTCTGCTATTGTTGGAAGCAAAGCCTCTCTAATTGATGTAATAGAGTTACTTAATCAACCAATGCCAGAGGTAAAGATAGTTGATCATAAAAATGCCCTCCCATTTAACCAGCATATTAATTTTAAAAATATTTGTTTTTCATATACCCCACAATCAAAAAATATAATTAATAATCTCAACATATGCTTAAGGAAAGGGACAAAGATAGGATTTATTGGTGAAACTGGAAGTGGTAAGAGTACATTTCTTGATATTTTAATGGGACTACTTGAACCAAAAGAAGGCACTATCGAGGTTGACGATGAGATAGTATCTAAAAATAATTTACATAGGTTGCATTCTTTGGTCGCACATGTTCCTCAACATATATACCTTGCAGATACTACTGTTGCAAAGAATATTGCTTTTGGTGTGGATGAAAAAGATATTGATCACGATTTGTTAAGTCAGGTTGCTGAAGAAGCTTTGGTCACAAAATTTCTTACAGATCAGGATAGCAATCTATCTCATGTAGTTGGTGAAAGAGGGATTAGATTAAGCGGAGGCCAAAGACAAAGGATTGGAATAGCTAGAGCATTATATAAAAGATCAGGATTAATAATATTTGACGAAGCCACAAGTTCTCTTGATGAATTTACTGAAAGAGACATTATGAAAACAATTTATAACTTAGATGATAGTTTGACTATTGTCCTAGTAGCTCATCGAATATCTACTCTAAAAGAATGCGATGAAATTTATGAAATGAAGGATGGTTCACTTACTCTAGTCGGTACATATCAAGATTTGGTATCTAGATATTAGATTCATGCTAAAGGATTTTATAATGAAGATACCTTTAAGAGAAAATACACGCTTTAAAAATATCTATGACGGACAAACATGCTTTATTTTTGGTAATGGTGCATCCATCAAGTATATGAATTTATCTGATTTTAAAGATAATAAATCAATTGCGATAAACCTAATGGTTCTTCACGAAGATTTTCATGAATTGGACTGTTGTGCATATGTCTTACCCGAATCATATTTTTTCTATAAATATTTTAGAAATCCTTACGACAAAAAATTTAAAGAAAATATTATTGGAAACCTTTTTCGAAAAAAAATAAAAAACTTTAATGATATTAACTTGTTTACAAGCATTTCTAATTATTTTGGTGCGCCAATTGATAACACATATTATTTCCACCATTTTGATAAAAAAATACCAGATAAAAATTTTATTAATCTTTCTTATAAATTTAGCATGATGGCAGGCGGACTCTATGCGGCACTTGGTGTGTCAATCTATTTCGGTTTTACAAAAGCAATTCTTATAGGGTGCGATTATTTGATGACACCAAGAATGTACGGACATTTTTATTCAATTCCTAGAAAATTTGGAAAGGTTGATTATTCTAATCCTTACGCTAAGCTTTTGTCTGAAATTAGAGAGCTTATAGATGTTGAAATTATGGGAATAAATGCTAACTCTTCATGGTTGAAATATCATGAATATACAAATGTTGCAAATAAACCAATAAAATATAGAGAAAATGTTGAAATCCTAGATTCATACAGCTTAAATGAAATGCACAGGGCTTACATTGATGGGCAATTTCCTCACAAAATTATAAAAAATGAAGATGATTAAATATGGTCAACAGTCAATTGATCAATCAGATATTGAAAGTGTTGTTGATATTCTAAAATCTGATTGGCTTACTCAAGGACCCACCGTTCCAAAGTTTGAAGAGTCAGTTGCAAGTAAAGTTGGTGCGAAATTTGGTGTTGCAAGTAATAGCGCTACATCTGCATTGCACATTGCGTATATGTCACTTGGACTTAAGCCAGGTGATTCTATTTGGACAAGTCCAAATACATTTGTTGCGACAACGAATGCTGCAATTTTTTGTGGTGCAAAAGTTGATTTTGTAGATATTGAAAGCGATACATTTAATATTGATGTTAATCTTTTGGAGGCCAAACTTAAAAAATCTGCAAAGGATAAAACCCTCCCAAAGATTGTTGTTCCAGTTCATCTTGCTGGCCAATCACCTGATATGAAAAAAATTCATGAACTAAGTAAAGAATATGGATTTAATATTGTTGAAGATGCATCACATAGTATTGGCGGAAAATATTTAGATGAGTATGTAGGAAATTGTAAATATAGTGATATAACGGTTTTTAGTTTCCACCCAGTTAAGATAATTACTTCAGGCGAGGGTGGGATGGCGCTTACAAATGACGAAGAGTTAAGAAGAAGACTTATTCTTCATAGAAGCCATGGAATTACAAGCTCCGCTGATTATATGCAAAAAACTCCCAGCAACGAAATTTGGAATTACCAACAAATATCACTTGGCTACAATTATAGAATGACTGATATTGCTGCTGGACTAGGCATTAGTCAACTATCAAGGCTTGATTCATTTGTTTCAACCAGACACATTATTGCCGAAAGATATAATAAACAATTACTCAGCATGCCAATTAAATTACCTAAGATAATAAAAGAATCTTACTCAAGTTATCACTTATACGTTATTAGGCTTAAATTAGAGGAAATAAATAAATCTCATCAGCAAATCCATGATGAACTCATAGCATTAGGAGTTATGGTAAATCTTCACTATATTCCAGTTTATAGACAACCTTACTATCAAGAACTTGGCTTTAAAAAAGGATATTGTCCTGAATCAGAAAAATATCACAGGGAAGCACTTAGTATCCCAATACATCCTTCATTAAAACCTGAGGACCAAACTAAAGTTATTGATCTTTTAGGGGATGTCATCTCATAGAAAAAATTTGAAAAATAGATTGAATATTTTTTTTAGGGTTGATGCCTCAGAAACCATTGGGGGTGGACATTTTTTTAGATGCATTTCTATTGCCGTGGCCCTAAAAAAAAGAGGGCATTTATGCTCTTTTATATGTCAAGAAATGAACAATAATTTCTTATCAATTCTTGAATATCACTCATTTGAATTAATTTTTTTACCAAAAAACTCTTTAATGTCAGATAAAGATCAATTAAAAGAAGCATCTTATTTAACTGAGAAAATTAAAATGAATAAAATACATATTGATGTTTTATTTGTTGATGTTTACAAGATAAATGCTGTCTGGGAGGAGAAAATTAAAACTTCAACAGATAAGCTGTTTGCAATAGATGATCTTGCCAACAGAGGTCACTATGTCGACTATATCATCGATCAAAATGCAGGCAGAACAGAAGCTGACTATAAATTACATAATTTAAATCATGGGAAAATTTTGTCAGGAACAAGATTTGCAATTATCAATCAAGATATTTCTAACTTTAGGGATAAAGCTTTAAGAACAAGAAAAAAAATAAATAATCAAAATATTCTAATAAATTTTGGATCTAGTAATCATGAATCTTTATATTCTCAATTTATTAAAAGCTTAATTTCCACTGGAGATATGCAAGGAAAATCTATTAGTTTGCTGAGCTTTAAAAAAACTTCTAGGGAATTTAAAGATTTATTGGATTCTTTTAAGGTAAGATTACTTACATCGCTTTCTCCAATTGAACTAGCCAAACTTTATATCTCTTCAGATTTTTGTATTGGGGCTGGAGGCGTTAGCGCGTTGGAAAGGTGCTGCCTTGGCCTACCATCAGGCGTTGTTTGCATTGCTGAAAATCAATATCCAGGATCAGCCGAGCTTGAGAAAAAAGGATGCGTTAAATTACTCAATAATTTTCCTGATTTAACTGTAAATATTGAAATTGTTATAAATCTTTTGGATGACGATAGTCAGTTAAAAGAGCTATCAGTAAATTCATTCAATGAGGTTGATGGAGATGGATTAAAGAGAATTCTTAGCGAGGTAGAAATTGCTTAGGCCAATTTCATATGAGGATCTCGAGGTAATTCTGCATTGGAGAAATAGTGACAAGGTTAGATTAAATATGATGAATCAAGAACTTATCACGAGACAAGAACATCATAATTGGTTTGAAAAAGTTATTAACTCAGATTCTTTAGAGGCTCTAATCTACTCAGAAAAAGATAGTAATCTTGGTGTTATTTCTTTCAAAGAGATACAAAATCGCGAATATGAATGGGGTTTTTATACTTCTCCTGAATCACCAATAGGAGTTGGAACTCGAATGTGCAATGAAGGATTAACTTTCGGATTTGAGCATTTAGATGCAAGAGTAATTTTCGGAAATGTTATTGCATACAACAAAAAATCAATAGATTTTCATCTTAAGCTTGGCTTCATAAAGAAATCAGTCGACGAGGATGCATTTGAGAGAGATAATAAGCTCTACGGAATTTTTAATTTTGAATTTACTAGAGAAAGTTGGATCAACAAAAAATTAAGATAGCTCATAGAGTTATTTCAGAAAATCATCATCCATTTATCATTGCTGAAATGTCTGCAAATCATAATGGTTCGATTGAAAGAGCTATTGAGCTAATCAAGCTTGCAAAAGATTGCGGAGCTGATGCAGTAAAGCTACAAACATATAAACCAGATACAATCACTCTTGATTCATCAGATCCAGAATTTGTAATTAATGATGGTTTATGGAGTGGAAAATCATTATATGAGTTATATGAAGAAGCACATCTTCCCTGGGAGTGGCATAAAGATTTATTTGAATTAGCAAATAAAATTGGCATATTAATATTTAGCTCTCCTTTTGATTCAACAGCTGTAGAGCTTCTTGAGTCACTTGGTGCGCCTGCTTATAAAGTTGCTTCTTTCGAGGCAACAGACTTGCCCTTGATTGAGTGCATTGCTAAAACAGAGAAACCTATGATCATTTCAACAGGAATGGCAAATTTTCAAGAAATTGGAGAGGCTGTTGAAACTGCTAGATCAAATGGCTGCGATCAGTTAGCAATTCTTCACTGTGTAAGTGGCTATCCAGCTCCTCACACTGATTACAATCTAAAAACTATTTCAGATATTAAAGAAAAATTCAATGTAGTTACTGGTATATCTGATCATACTGTGAGTAATACAACATCGATAACAAGTATAGCTTTTGGAGCTTCAATAATTGAAAAACATTTCACAATATCAAGGAAAGATAAAGGTCCTGATAGCTCATTCTCACTAGAGCCTAAAGAATTAAAAGCTCTTGTTGAAGACTCAAGAATAGCTTGGGAATCAATAGGTAAGATAAATTATGATAAAAAGAAATCTGAAATCCCAAATATTAAATTCAGAAGATCTCTTTATTATGTTAAAGACTTAAAAGCAGGTTCTGTACTTAAGGTTTCAGATTTTAAAAGCGTTAGACCTGGTTATGGAATTCACCCTAAACATTCAAAAGAAATTGTAGGCAAGAAGCTTTTAAGAGATATTAAAAAGTTTTCACCAATAGACATTAAAGACTTTAAATGAATATTTTTGATGGAACAGAAATGTATAAATGGGCTGAGGACCTTTTTCCAATATGTAGAAGTGTTGCAGGCCCAGGTAATTTAGAAACCCTTGGCTATATTAAGAAAATTATTCCAAATCTAGAGATTAATGGTTATAAGTCAGGAACAAGTGTTTATGACTGGAAAATCCCAAAAGAATGGCATATTCATGCTGCATGGATTAAAGATGAAGATGGAAATGAAATAATAAATTTTAAAGATCATAATTTGCATGTACTAAATTATTCGCAGTCAGTTGATGATTTAATAACTCACGATGAACTAGATAAGCATTTATTTAGTATTCCAGAAAAAGAAAATGCTATCCCTTATGTGACCTCATATTACTCCAAATCATGGGGCTTCTGTATCGAGGATAGCAAAAGAAAAAGGCTTGATTCTAATAAAAAATTTCATGTTTATATTGACTCAGAATTTGTTGATGGCGAGATGAATTACGGAGAATATTTTGTAGAGGGTAAATCAAATAAAGAAATTTTTCTTTCAACTTACATTTGCCACCCATCCATGGCAAACAATGAACTCTCTGGGCCAATTGTCACAGCAGCTTTAGCAAGAGAAATTTCAAAAAGAGATAATTTTTATTCGTACAGATTTGTTTTTTTACCAGAAACGATTGGCTCAATAGCATATATTTCTTCAAATATTAAGAGGATGAAGAAAGATATAATTGCGGGCTTTATGGTCACCTGTGTAGGTGATAACAAAAATCTTTCATATTTACCATCAAGGGATGGTAATACACTTTCAGATAAGGCAGCCCTCCACGTATTAAAAAATATTGATGCAAATTTTAAGAAATATAAGTGGATTCATAGAGGCAGCGATGAAAGACAGTATTGTGCACCTGGTGTAGATCTACCAATTGCCTCAATTATTAGATCTAAGTATGGCGAGTATCCTGAATATCATACCTCTGAAGATGATCTAAATTTTATCTCACGTGATGGTCTTCAGGAAAGTGCTCATATATTCTTAAAAACAATTCAAGCAATAGAAAATAATTCTATTTTAAGAAGTAATTTCATTTGCGAGCCAATGCTTGGTAAAAGAGGAATGTATCCTTCAAATTCAACTTTAGAAACACAAAAAGAAGTTCAAGTAATGATGGATTTAATATCTTATGCTGATGGAACTAATGACCTAATTGATATTGCAAACCTTATTGAGCAACCTGTGTGGGTTCTTTATGAGCTGGTAAATAGGCTCTTAGATAACAAGATTCTACAAGAAATTATATGATTCTTAATTCAAACAAAATTTTCCAATATCTTCCTTTAACTCATACTAGAGCAACATTTAGACTAGTTACAAAATTACATAAGCATAAAGTTACCAGTATTCTTGATCTTGAAGATAGTGCTCAAAATCCATTTTCATTAAATGAAACTGAAATAATTAAATCAGATGCTCGTAAAAATCTCATTTCTTACATAAAAAGCGAGAGATTCAATAATTCAGATTTTCAGGCAACTCCATATATTAGAATTAATAGCATTTCTTCAAAATTTTTTGAAGAGGATATAAAGCTTATAAATAAGCTTGGAGAAGATAATTTTTTCTTTGAAGGCATATTTTTTCCAAAAACTGAATCTGCTGAAGATATTGATAAATTAATTTCAAATATATCTTATGAATTGAAAGTTGTTCCGATGATAGAAACGGTAAAAGGAAACGATTTTAAGAATGAAATCGTTTCACACCCATCTATAAAAGCTTTTCATTACGGGCATTTCGACTTTGCTCTTGATCAGAAGCAATGGCCATTTCTAGATCCCAATCATTTAGAGTATTGGTATCTTATAGATGAGTTTATTGAGGTTAGTAATGAACATAAAAAAGATTTCATTCATACTCCATTCCCTTTCACAAATGACCCAGCTCTATTTTGGCAAATGATTAATTTTATGAAAGAAAGGTACAGTTCTAACAGCATAGTTTTTTGTACATTAAATGCTGAACTATCATTATCTGAACAAGCAGATGAGAATAAGCTTGAATTTATTGAATATCCTAGAGATATAACTGATTTAAAGAAGCTTGCTGTTGAAATAATTAATGATTTTGAAGCCAATAGGGCTAACAAAAGGTCATTTGGAGTTTCAAATAATAGATTTATCCCACCTCATCAATATTTTGCAGCTCAAAACTATTTGAAACATATCTAACCACAAGTAAATGACCAAAGAAAATTCATTTAAAAAAGAACTAATAAATCTTTTCAACACAATAGGTATCCAAGAAGGCCAGGATATTTACACTACAGGCAATATAAGTAAATTTGCAAGAGCCAGAATTCCAAAAGAACAGATTCTAAAAAATATTAATGGAGCTCTTAGATCATCAATTGGCCGCAATGGAACAATATTTTCTCCTGCTGCCTCAATGAATTTATGTAATACATCAGTACCTTTTGATCTTAAAGACACACCCTCACATGAAATGGGGCCACTTGCAGAATATTTACGAAAACAAACTAATACATTAAGAAGTTTTCATCCATTTTGGTCAGTATGTGGAAATGGATTAAATGCAGAAATACTAAACAATGTTACAAGGCATTCTTACGGTATATTTTCTCCATGGAGTTATTTTTTAGAGCTCGATGTAATGCAAGTGAACTTTGGACTTCATCCATCGAAAGCCGTAACCCTGATTCATCATATAGAAACAACTATTGGGGTTCCTTATAGATATACAAAAGAATTTATTCATCCTGTCATAAGAGCAAATAAGATTGTCAATGAACCTTTTTACATGTCAGTTATTTACAGCGGAGCAGGAGTTGAGAAAAGAAAGAAACTAAATGAGCACTATTTCGAAGCCATGGATTCATCCGGATTAATTCATCATGCTAAACACAAAACAGGTGTGGATATTTGGGCATTCAAGATGAAAGATTTTTACAATACCGTGAAACCTTTTTTTATAAGCGATATATATAACTATTTAGAGCACGAACCAACCATAAGGCCATATCAGGACTAATCTTTAACTAATAGTATTATATTGAAATGAATCGTCTTATATTGATGGATTTACAACAAAACATTGATCTAAATGAGAATGCAGTATGTTATTGGAATGATTCAGACGTAAGTGAAAATGATAATCACTTCTC
>CACNUA010000015.1 GCA_902623535.1 uncultured SAR86 cluster bacterium
TCAACGTTAGCATTCAATCTTGGATATTCACCCGAGAATACAAAAAATAATGGCACTTTTTTTAACAGCTATTTTGAAGTAAATCCAAGTTCATTAATTGATGAGAAAGGATCTGCAATTAAGTTCGAAGATGGTAAGTGGGTGTTGGGTGTTTATTACAATAATGATCTTAATTTTGAGAATGCACTTTATGTAATGCGACAGTTAAATGTTGCTCTTAACAGAGATATATTTAAGCTTAAAAGAATTTTTGTTCAATCAAACTCTATTCAACTAAATGCACGATTATTAGAGGACTTTCCACGAATAGAAATTTTTAATGATGTAAATGATGAGTTCATAAATCAAATTGAAAAAAATACTAAAGATTATTTCTCAACAACCCGAATTTTTGTAATAGATCCATATGGTCGTGCAGTAATGTTTTTTGATGCTTCAATGGACCCAAAGTTAATCCTAAAAGATTTAAAGGTGCTTATATGAATATAAAAAATGTATCTCTCTTCGGAATTCTATTTGCTTTCGTGGTTATAGCTCTGGGAGCTTGGACAAGATTGGTTGATGCTGGGCTAGGATGTCCAGACTGGCCAGGTTGTTATGGTTTTGTTTTTTTCCCAACCACTGAGGCAGAAGTAGCCCTAGCTGAACAAAGGTACCCTGCATTTCCTTATGAGATAGATAAAGCTATTCCGGAGGTTGTTCATAGGTATTTTGCAGCTGCACTTGGTTTGCTAGCTATTTTTATTGTGTACTTAACCCATAAAACAGAAAATAAGCAAAACAAAAGAATTTCAATTTTTTTATTGATATTTATATGCTGCCAAGGATTATTTGGCTATTTAACTGTAAGCCTAAAGCTGCTGCCTATCATAGTAACAACCCACTTATTTGGGGGTTTTATTACTCTTTCTACATTTTTTTATTTATACATTAAGAATTCTAACTTTTTCAAAAACTTTCAGATTGGTCACTTAAAAAATCTTGGGATGCTTGCTTTGTTTATTTTGGTCATACAAATATTTCTAGGGGTGTGGACTTCAACAAATTATGCTTCATTGGCATGCCCAGATTTTCCAACTTGCCAAGGTAGTTTTTTACCGGATATGGACTTTTCATCTGGATTTAATCTTGCTCAAGAGGTTGGACCAAATTATCTTTATGGTCTTTTAGACAACGAAGCAAGGGTTGCGATCCATTATTCTCATCGTATTACAGCAATACTTTTAACAATTATTTTTCTAGTATTAATTTCCAAGTTATGGTTTTCTAGTGCTGCACCTCTCGCATCAACTCTAGGAATCGTCCTGCTTACTCAAATATCTCTTGGAATAATGAACGTTGTCTATGTATTACCACTTTATATCGCAATTGCTCATAATTTAGTTGCAGCACTGCTATTATTAACAACTCTTTATGTAAATATGCTAGCTTGGAAAAAATGAGCATACTCAGAAGTTACTATCATCTATGTAAACCGAACGTGGTTTATATGATGCTTATAACATCATTAATTGGATCGTTGTTGGCAACTAATGCTACTAATTTTAATCCACTATTAATATTGATTTCACTCATAGGCATTGGTTTGTGCGCAGCCTCTGCCGCTGCTATTAACCAAGTGGTTGATCAAAAAGTTGACGCCAATATGTCAAGAACAAGTGAGAGACCAATACCTCAGGGACATATATCATCGAGCAACGCAGTTTCATTTGCTATTGTCATTGGCTTGATTGGCTATGCCATTTTATTCAGATATGTAAACGCACTGACAGCATATTTAACAATTGCTTCTTTGATAGGCTATGCAATTATCTATACAGTTTTTTTAAAAAGAGCAACGCCACAAAACATAGTTATTGGTGGTCTTGCTGGAGCCGCACCCCCTCTTTTAGGTTGGAGTTCCATCACTGGCAGTATTGATCCGAATGCTCTTTTACTTGTGTTGATTATATTTGCGTGGACGCCACCACATTTTTGGGCATTAGCTATCCATAGAAAAGATGAATATGCTAAAGAAAATATCCCAATGCTTCCAGTTACACATGGCATTTCATTTACAAAATTACAAATTATTCTTTATACGATCATAATGCTATTGGTCAGCCTATTTCCTTATTTTGTAATGATGTCCGGAGCATTTTACTTAGTCTCGGCTCTTTTACTTGGGTTAATTTTTTTATGGTATGCATTTAGGCTGTATGGCGATGACTCAAATAGTTTTGCCATGCCAACATTTCAATATTCAATCTATTATATTTTTCTTATTTTTCTAGCATTGTTAATAGATCATTTCATTTTATGAATAGAAATATTTCGATCTCCATCATATTAATAATTTTATTTATGGCTACAGTCCTGACTTTATTCGTCAATAAATTAACTACACCACGAGAATTGTCTAGAAGCGAACTTTTAGTCAACGGTTATTATGCACTTAGTCAGCCAAAAGAGATTTCTAATTTTGAATTCATCTCTTCAAATAATATGAAGATCACTAAAGATTTTTTAAAGGATAAATGGACGCTGCTTTATTTTGGTTTTACTAATTGTCCAGATGAATGCCCTGTTTCTATGTCTATGATCAGAGAGCTTTTTTTAACATTGTCTGAAAAAGGAATGAGTTTGAATGATAAGCAGGTACTTTTAATTTCTATTGACCCAGAAAACGATACACCTAAAGAAATTGATATGTATGCAAAAGGTTTTAATAAAAATTTCTTTGGAGCAGTGGCAATTCGCCCAATGTTGGTTAATCTGGCAACACAACTCGATGTTATGGTCACATCACCCGAACCAAAAGACCATGGTGGCAACGCAAATCACTTAGACAATCATATGAACAACATTATTTTGATTGGACCCGATCAAAAGTATTTAGGCTATTTTAGACCACCTTTCATTAAAGAGAATTTACTTCTAACTTACCAATCGGTAGCTTTTTAATCAGGATTCCTCTAATAGAAAACTTTTAAGCCTTCCCAGGGTTTCGTCATCAATTTCAAGTCCGTCAGCAATAAAGTTATCTATTGACCCGTAATCTTCAATGATTCTATCCATTGCAGCAACTATGAATCTTTTTTCCACACCCATTATTGGTCTTAATTGGTCTATATCTACTTTATTAAGGGAGTAAAGCCTAATCTTCTTTAAGTAATCATCAACAAATTCTTTAGTGTATTCATTTGTTTTCATGTAATCATTTATAACTGTGTCCATTGGGACGCCAACTGCTAACAACGTTATGGCTGCTGCAAATCCAGCCCGATCTTTGCCAGCTGTACAATGAAAAAGGGCTGGTTTTTGTTCATTTGCGAGAGTCTCAAGGAAATCTTTGTAGACACCTTTGTATTTTGAAACAAATTCTGCATTTGCTTCAACTAGCAATTCTCCCAAATCACCCTGATCTTGTCCTCTCATCATGGCTTCAACTTTAGGGCGGATGGCACCATCTGCCTCAATAGGTAATTGGATATATCGCATACCGTCGGGTATTAAGTCTGGATCTTCAGATTTCTCATTACTTGACCTAAAGTCGATAACATTTTTAATACCCAGTGATGTTAGGTATTGTTGATCATCTGTTGAGAGGTCAGATAATTTATCAGATCGATATAAAACCCCCCATTTAACTTTTTTTCCGTTTGTGGTCTCATATCCACCAAGCTCTCTAGTGTTATGAGTACCATCCAGAAAAATCTTTCGATATTCTTCAGTTTGATATTCAGTATTGTCTTTATGTATTACTTTCATTTTTTTTTCAGATTCATTAGTACATGAAATGCAAAAGAACAAAAAACCAAAAAGTGCTAATTTATGAAATTTCAACAATTACTTTTCCAGTTGCTTTCCTTTCAGCTAAGTGCGCAATTGCATTTACTGAATCTTCAAGTCTAAATTTATCTTTTATACGTGGATTAATTTTGCCTGCTTCTAGAAGCTTAAAAAGCTCCTCAAAGTTTTTTTGATTTTCCTTAGGGAACATTGCGGTCCATGCACCCCAAAAGACACCTACAATTTGACAACTTTTTAATAATGCAAGATTAAGAGGTGGCTTGGGTATTTCACCAGCAGCAAAACCAATCACTAAATATCTTCCCTCCCAGGATGTTGCGCGAATAGCAGGTTCACTAAAGGATCCTCCAACAGGGTCATAAACTACATTAGCACCCATACCCCCAGTAAGTTCTTTAATTTTATTTGAAAACTCTTTTTGTTCATCTCTATTCATATTGCCTGATTTATAAACAAATCCTTCATCTGCTCCATGCTCAAGACAAATATCTACTTTTTCTTGTGTTGAAGCTGCTGCAATAACCTTTGCGCCCATAGACTTGCCTAACTCAACAGCTGCTAGACCAACTCCACCTGCAGCTCCAAGAACCAATAATGTTTCTCCTGCCTGAAGACTAGCTCGTTGTTTAAGTGCATACAGGGATGTTCCATAAGTCATGGCAAGACCTGCTGCGACTTGAAGGTCCATTTCTTTTGGAATCTTCTGGACTCTAGATTTATCTGCAGCTAGTTTTTCAGCAAAACATCCATTTCCTGTCATTACAAAAACATGATCACCTTCAACAAAGCCAGAGACTCCTGATCCAACTTCTTCCACAACGCCTGCTGCTTCGGCCCCAGGAATGAATGGCATGGGTGGCTGGAATTGGTATAAGCCTTGAACCATCAAAACATCAGGGAAATTAACGCTAGCTGCTTTTAGGTTTATTAAAATTTCATTATCGCTCGGGATTGGGTCATCAACTTCTATGTACTGAAGTGTTTCTGACCATTTTTCCTGACCAGCTAACTCGATGCAATTAAGCGCCTTCATATTATCCTCTTAGACTTTGGTTAAAATTCTTAAGATATTGGATTATATCAATTTTATCTTTTTCTTCGAGCCTCATCTGCTCATCAATTGATCGAGTTGAAGCCTTTTCAAAGTCATCTAGTTGAGACGCATCATTATATTTTCTGTTTTCATGATGGTGTTTTGACAATTCAAGAATTAACTCACAATGACTTTTTTGATTATCAAAAATATCTGACATTAGCTTTTTAGATATTGGAATGGCAGTTGGAATAAATGCTTCCGATATTTTTTTAAGAGACTCATCATATAAAGCCATTTCATTACCTATTGCTGAAATTTCTTCAAGTAAATTTTTTGCTGCTTCTTTTAATGAGACTTCGTTACCCTCAATAAAAATTGTTGTATGTTCGTCTCTGCCCTTATATAAAACAGCTCTATTATTTTCTTTTATCATCTTACTTTCATTCTCTTTAAGTATTGGTGACTTATTAATCAAACAATGCAGCAAGAAAAGATCCAAAAATTGTATTTGTTGCTTGCTAATACCAATAGGTTCATACGGATTAATATCTAATCCTCTAAATTCAATGTACTCGACACCCTTTGACATCAGAATATTTGCCGGCCTTTCTCCAGCAAAAACTTTTCTTTTTGGCCTTATTACATCATAAAGCTCATTTTCAATTTGCAGAATTCCATTACTAATTTGTAATGGATAATCTTTTTCATCATAGAGGCCTATCTCTTTGAACTTATCTGATGGGTTTTTAATTCCATCAACCAAACCTGATACAAAAGTGTCCAAATCATTGTATGAAATCTTTAGTTTATCTTGTTCAAGGCTCTGATATCCAATGTCGCTCATTCTCAAGCTTGTAGAGGTTTCTGCATAAAGATCCATTTTTCTTTTTACTAATTTATGCTGTCTTTTTTGGAGAAATGATTGGTGGCATATCGGACTGGCTCCAAATAAATATGCTATAAGCCAATAATTCCTTTTAACATTTCGAATTAGTCCAAAATAAGCAGTGTCTATTTTTGCTTGATCAGCTTCATTTTGATTAAAAAAATCTTGCCAGCTATTTTTTGAGAGAGAAAAATTGTAATGAATACCTGAAACACATTGCATGGCAGAGCCATATCGTTCACGTAAGCCTCTTCGATATATGTTTTTTAACCTTCCTGTATTACTAACGCCGTATTCAGCAATTTGTATCTTTTTTTCATCACCTAATTCACATGGCATAGAGGCGTTCCACAGAATTTCATCATTAAGATTTGTTTTTACAAAAAAATCTAAATTTTCAAGAAAACTATGCAAACCTTCAACTGTATTAAAAGTTGGAGTAACCATTTCTATTAGCGCCTCAGCAAAGTCAGTTGTTATAAAAGGATTTGTTAATGCAGATCCTAGTGATTTTGGATGAAGGTTCTTTGAAATGACCCCATTAAGATTTGACCGCAAAGCCTCTCTCTCAATTCCTCTTGAAATTGAAATATTCTTAAAGAATTTTCTATTAATTAGGGCAGCAAGTGCTTTTTCAAAATTAGCACTAGTCATTTGTCCTAACCCTACATGCTAGGTCCGGCTTTTGAGATTTCTGGTCTAACGTTGAATTTTTTAAAATTTTCTTCAAATTGAGCTATAAGTTTTTTTGCAGCCTCATCATAATCATCAGCATTATCCCATGTTTGTCTAGGGTTGAGTATGTTCTTATCAACCCCTTCAATATGATTTGGGATCTCTAGATTTAAACCATCAAGCATTGTTTTTTCTGAAGTTTTAAGTTCTCCAGCCTGAACAGCATTAACAATTCTCCTTGTAGTAGGGATACTAAATCTTTTTCCAACACCATGTGGACCACCAGTCCAGCCTGTATTAACTAAATAAACTTGAGAATTAAAAGATTCTATTCTTTTAATTAATAGATCTGCATAAACGCCTGCAGGCCTAGGGAAAAAAGGCGCACCAAAGCAGGTTGAAAATGTAGATTCAATCGCAGACGTAGAACCAACCTCTGTAGAGCCTACTTTTGCGGTATAGCCGCTCAAAAAGTGGTATGCAGCTGCTTCTTTGCTAAGTATTGAAACTGGGGGTAAAACACCAGTTAGATCACAAGTGAGAAAAATTACAACTTCAGGTTCAGGTCCATTGTTTGTGGGAACTGCTTTTTCAACATGGGACCTTGGATAACAACAACGTGAATTTTGGGTAAGAGATGTGTCAGTATAATCAGGTACCATCTGATCATCTAAGATTACATTTTCAATGATGCTGCCCTTTTTAATGGCTTTCCAAATAACAGGTTCATTTTCCTCAGAAAGATCTATGCATTTTGCATAACAGCCACCTTCAAAGTTAAATACAGAGCCCTCAGACCACCCATGCTCATCATCGCCAATAAGGTGACAGGTTGGATCGGCAGATAGGGTTGTTTTTCCGGTACCAGATAGGCCAAAGAACAAAGCAACTTTTCCATTAGCATCAACATTTGCTGAACAATGCATTGGCAGAACATCCTTTTCAGGTAGGAGGAAATTTTGAACAGAGAACATTGCTTTTTTCATTTCTCCTGCATATTTCATTCCAGCAATGATAACTTTTCTTTTAGCAAAATTGATTATCACACTTGCCTCTGAATTAGTTCCATCAACCGCAGGATCGCAATGAAAATTTGGAGCGCTCAAAATCTCCCAACACTGTTTTTCTTTTGGATTAAATTCATTTGGACAGACAAATATTAATTGCGAAAACATGTTATGCCATGCTGTTTCAGTTGTAATATTAATTGGAATATAGTGCTCATCATGTGAGCCAACATGAACATTAGATTTATATCTGTCTTTTTCTGCTAAATAAGAATGAACTTTATCCCAAAGTGAATTAAATGCATCAACCTCAAACGGTTTATTAATGTCCCCCCAATCTATTAGGTCCTCTGTGCTAGGTTCTTTAACAATAAATCTATCATTAGGACTTCTGCCAGTTCTTTCCCCTGTTTCAACAGATAAAGCTCCATTAGATGCAATGACACCCTCACCATTTTTAATAGCTTTATCAAAAAGCTCTTGTGCAGACAAATTAAATTCTTTGGTCAAAGATTGCTGATTATTACTCATATTAAAATATTATAGTTTGATTAAAACTTGTGTCTATCTGTATGTAGTGAAATTAAATTTTAAAAGGTAATTTAGGTCAAGAAATTTAGAAAACTATATAAAAAAGGGATTACAGACACAATAAGATGTAGTTTTGCTACATTATCTTTGGCTAAAAGCACCAATTGTTTTTAAAAACACCATCCCTAAAAATGCAATAAGGGCCCACTCTGCAAAATTAAAAATAAATCTCCAGCCATCTTCAGCACAAGAGGGCCCACCCTGGTAAGACATTTTTAAGGCATTAATTAAACCCTGATATTCAACCATGGTGCTAAATGGCATGCCGCAGCCACCAATAAACATGAGCTCATCAATAGGTAGGTTTTGAACAAAAATTTGTCTTGAAGAGAACAGTATTCCAAAAATTAAGAATGCATATAACCCGACCATCATGAATATGTTCAGGTGCTTATTTTTAGAAATTGATGACCCTAATGCAAATAATCCGGCAAAAGCAAAACACCACCTCTGCACAATGCACATAGGGCAAGGATAAACACCCAAAGCATCAAATATTAAAGCTCCAATTAATAGGCTCATGCATAAAAAAAATATGGCCAAGTTATGATGTTTAATTAAGTAATTCACAGAGCAATCATTAAGATAGTTAAATTATATATCTGTTGGAACAAAATTTATGTAGGTGAGATAATAAAATATGGCATCCAAAAACAAAGTATTTTTAATTGACGGCTCCTCATATCTCTATAGAGCCTTTCACGCAATGCCACCCCTAACAACATCTAAAGGACTTCCCACAGGAGCGATTAAAGGGGTTGTTAATATGCTGAGAAACTTAAAAAAAGAACATCCGAAATCAAAAATAATCACTGTATTTGATGCAAAAGGAAAAAATTTTAGACATGAGATACTTAATACCTATAAAGCAAATCGTCCACCTATGCCAAATGAGCTTGTTGAACAACTGCAACCATTAAAATCTATTTGTAATTTTATGGCAGCTCCAGTCATTGAGGTTAAGGGAGTTGAAGCAGATGACGTTATAGCAACTCTTGCCGAGGAGCTTAAGTCAAAATACGAAATCATTATCTCCAGTCTTGATAAAGATCTTATGCAGCTTGTCGAAGACGGAAGTGTATCGATGATGAACACAATGACCAGTGAAGAATTTGATGAAAAAGGGGTAGAAAAGAAATTCAATGTGAAACCAAATCAAATTATTGAATACTTGGCTTTAGTTGGAGATTCATCTGATAACATTCCAGGAGTTCCAAAGGTAGGGCCAAAAACCGCAGCCAAATGGCTTAATGAATATCAAGACCTTTCAACAATAATTGATAATGCTGAATCACTTAAAGGAGCTGTTGGAGAATCCTTTAGAAATTCCATAGATGATTTGGCAAGGAATGTTGAGCTAGTATCTCTTAAAAAGGATGTCAACCTTGAAATTAGCATTGATAAATTAATTGCAGTAGAAGAAAACAGTAAGGAGCTAGAAGCATTATTCATCGAGCTTGAATTTAATGCCTGGATCTCAACCCAACAAAATAAAGCTAAATCTAAGGCAATAAAAAGCAATTATGCTTGCGTAATAGATAAAGATGTTCTTTTTAAAGTTTGTGAAGAAATCAACCTATCAAATGTCTTTGCAATAGATACTGAGACAGATTCATTGGATACCAAAACCACAAAACTAATTGGGATATCTATAAGCACTAAATCAGGCGAAGGTTTTTATATTCCTTTTGCCCATGATTATGATGGAGCGCCTGATCAGATTTCATTATCAGATGCAGAAGAAATTCTAGGACCTGTAATTGTTGCTAATGAAAATAAGTTAGTTGGTCAAAATTTAAAGTTTGATTTACCTGTGTTGAGAAGGCATGGCTTTAGCATCAACGATTTTCTTGCCGATACCATGCTTTTATCCTATGTATTTAATAGCACTGGGTCACGACATGGGCTAGATTATTTAGCAAAAAATTACTTGGACTATGAGCCAACAAAATTTGATGAAGTAGTTGGTACTGGAAAAAAAAGAATTAGTTTTTCCAAAGTGGATCTTGATATTGCAACAGATTATGCCGCAGAAGATGCTGACATCACCTTAAGACTTTTCAAATATTTTTCAGACAAATTAGCTAAGGAAAAATCATTAAATACTTTGTTAGAAACCATTGAAAAACCTGCTCTCAGTGCACTGCTAAAAATTGAAACTAATGGTGTAAAAATCGATCAAAATTTTCTTGAAAGCTATTCCAAAGATCTTTCATTACGAATTGATAAGCTCCAAAAACAAGCATATAAAATTGCAGGAGAAGAGTTTAATTTAGATTCACCCAAGCAGTTACTCGAAATTCTTTTCAATAAACTTGGACTACCAATTCTTAAGAAGACTCCAAAAGGACAGCCTTCTACCAACGAGGAAACGCTTGTTCGATTATCTGAAGAATATGAACTTCCAAAAGTCATTTTGGAGTATAGAGGCCTAGCCAAACTTAAATCAACTTATACTGACAGTCTTGTTAAAATGATTCATAATCAAACAAATAGAGTCCACACTTCCTATCAACAGGCTGTGACCTCAACCGGAAGACTTTCTTCAACTGAACCAAACCTTCAAAACATTCCCATAAAGACAGAAGAGGGTAGAAAGATAAGGCAGGCTTTTATTGCAGAGCCAGGCAACATAATAATTTCTGCCGATTACTCACAGATTGAACTAAGGATTATGGCGCATCTTTCTAAAGATATAAATTTAACTAGAGCCTTCAAAGAAGGGCTTGATGTTCATGCTTCAACTGCCTCAGAGATATTTTCAATTCCAATTGATGAGGTAACCTCTGATCATCGACGCAAAGCTAAAGCAATTAATTTTGGCTTAATGTATGGCATGTCAGCATTTGGTCTTACGCGTCAGCTCGGAATCTCAAGACAAGACGCCCAACAATACCTTGACTCTTATTTTGATAAATATCAGGGGGTGAACGCATACATGAAGTCAATTAGAGGTGAGGCTAAAACAAAAGGTTATGTTGAAACCGTAATGGGTAGAAGAGTTCATGTACCTGAAATAAATTCAGGGAATGGCCTTAGAAGACAAGCTGCGGAAAGAGCAGCTATTAACGGACCATTACAAGGCTCTGCTGCAGATATTATTAAAAAAGCTATGATTGATGTTTATCATTGGATAGAAGATTCAGGTTCCTCAAGAGAAATAAGAATGATCATGCAAGTCCATGATGAATTAGTTTTTGAGGTTAAAAAATCAAAAACCAAAGAGTATCAAGATCAAATTGTCTCCCTCATGGAAAATACATTTAAACTCTCGGTGCCGCTAATTGTTGAAGCAGAATCTGGAAATAACTGGAATGAGGCACATTAATTTAATTATTAATTAGACCACTCCAAATAACAGGATTTTTTAGATTTCTTTCCTCTGGTAATAAAATTTCTATACCAAACTCATCTCTGATGTCACAAATTCTTGATTTTAAATATTCTTCATAGAATTTGAATGGCCATTTTTTTTTCATTCTCCGAGCACGCTTCCAGACAAGAATTTTTAAAGGAATCAGAGAAATAACCATTTTGATGAGCCTAAAATAACCAACTTCATTACTAAGATATTTATTAAGCTCCTTTATTTCTGGCAACTTTCCATAGGCGCGAAGATCTTTTAGTTTCCAACTGGTCCCAGACAATACCCATGAATCAAGAAGAGATTCTTGTTCAAGAGAAGTATCTAAGCCAAAAATTACATGGGTTATATCATGATCTCTTATGATGTTTGAGCCATAGGAATCTTTAAGCATTTTTCTGTTATTCATTTGTAGGTAGGATCTGTATTCAATTAATCCTTGTTCAAGTGACAATGTACAAGCTTGTTTTTGAAAACTTAATTTACTCATATAAGGAATAGCTTATCAAATGATCTCTTAATTTCTTAATTCCTTGATCTTTTAAGGCTGAGATTGTAAGGACCTCCTTCACTCCAGTTTGCTTTTGAACCTGTTGCCTTGCCTTAAAATTTTCATTGTTTGAAACCTTATCAGACTTAGTTAATACTGGCAGAAATTCAATATCAAAATCTCTACAGAGACCAATCATCTCAATATCGATTTCCTTTAAGGGGTGCCTAATGTCCATGAAGACAACCACTGCTTTCAAGCAGCATCTTTTTTGAAAATATTCACCAAGCATCGGCCCCCAGTCTTTCTTCTTTGATTTGTCCGATTTGGCAAAACCATAACCCGGCAGATCTAACAGCCTAAGATACTTGTTAACACGAAAAAAGTTTATCTCTGTAGTGCGACCAGGCGTCTTGCTCGTTCTTGCAAGTTTACGATTCTCAGCCAGAGCATTTAAGGCGCTTGATTTTCCAGCATTTGATCTGCCAGATAATAGCACTTCAGAGCAATCTTCATTAGGCATGGATTTATAGTTCAGAACACCAAATTCAAACATTGTATTTTTAAAGGGATTTTTCATATTTATCTTTTATGCAGGCGTCTCTGCGCATATAATAGGCTTTCTTTTACAAATATCAAAAATGCAAAAAATACTTTTAGCTATCAGTTTAGTTTTCATTGGTATTAATTCCTATGCAGCAGAATTAAATATTCCAAATGAACTTAAAACTGGAAACGCCTCAAATGGCTCTTCATTGGTAGCAACTTGTGCAGCTTGTCATGGGAATGATGGAAATAGTATTAATGCTGATTGGCCAAGTCTTGCAGGGCAAAACCAGAAATATTTATACAATCAATTGAACTATTTTATAAGTGGTGCGAGAGAAAATGCTCTCATGATGTCAGTTATCCCTTACTTAAAATCTCTTAGTTCAAATGACCTTCTTGATATAGCAGCATATTATGCAGATAGCTCAGCGTCTGTTGGTCAGGCTGACTCTAATCCTGAATTACTTTCTTTAGGTGAATCTTTGTACAGAGCTGGGGACCTAAGTCGAGGTATACCAGCATGTACCGCTTGCCACTCGATATATGGAGAAGGAAATATCCAAGCAGGCTTCCCAAAAATAGCTGGGCAGCAAAAGGGCTATTTAGTCAGTACCCTAAAAGAATATCGTTCACAAATTAGAGATACTGGTAATTATTCTATTGTAATGCAACAAGCATCAGCTAATCTCAAAGATGAAGATATAGAGGCGCTAGCTAACTACATGCACGGGCTTTATAGGAAATAGAATGAAGAGCTTTTTAAATGTATTTATTCTTCTTTTCATTTTTTTAATTTCTTTAAATTCATTTGCTCAATATCAAGCTGGAAGAGATTATGAGAGAATTTCTTCTCCATTGCCTATTAAGCAAGACGGCAAAGTAGAGGTTATAGAAGCTTTTTGGTATGGATGTGGTCATTGTTATTCGTTTGAACCTGTAATTAACAAGTGGAAGAAGGAATTAAACGATGATGTTAAATTTGCAAAGCTTCCAGTGGGTTGGGGCCCAATGCATCAACTTCATGCTACGCTTTATTACACTATCGAGGCTCTAAAAATTGGTGAAATAGGTCATGGTGCGGTCTTTACGGCAATTCACAAAGAGGGCAATTATTTATCAAGTGAGAAGTCAATATTAGAATTCTTATCAAAACTTGGTATTAGCGAGCAAGAGGCTTACAAACAGATGAACTCATTTTCCGTTAAACAAAAAGTTAAAAGATCAATTGAATTATCAAGAAAGCTTAAAGTTTCCGCTGTCCCAATGATGTTCGTGGATGGCAAATATAAAATCCAAGTAAAGGGATCCACCAGCAAGATGCTAGATACAGTTGATTATTTAGTTAATATTGAAAAACCAAATTCTTAATATGAAAAAAATAATCCCAATTCTTACCGTTGTTTGTGCTTTTATATTTACTTTTAATGGTAAAAAATACGATGAACTTGTTTCATCAAGACTTTCCACAGATGTCGCAATTTGCCTGGAAGGCCAAGATTGTGGAAAGTTAATTCAGTCATCTGCCAGTCCATCATTAGCAAATCAGAAAAGAGCCCCTAATTTTGAAAAGATAAAATTGTCTGAAGGTTCTGAGCATACTGTAAATATGTTAAATATGGGTCAAGGCGGCCAGATGATCTTTGAACCCGCTGTTTTAAAGGTCTCTTTGGGGGATACTATTCATTTTAAATCAGTTGATGCAGCTCATAATTCAGCTTCAATTGAAGGCATGATTCCTAATGGGGCATCTTCATGGGCGGGCCAGCTCAGTCAAGATATTAGTGTGGTACTTGATACTGAGGGTGTTTATGTTTATCAATGTGACCCTCACTTAGTAATGGCCATGGTTGGTGTTATTCAGGTAGGTGAGGCAATTAATATTGATGAGATTAAACGACAAGCAGCTATAAAAAAATCTTCATTTATGATGAATACCGATCGTCTAGATAATTATTTATCACAACTGTAAATAAATAATTTGAAATTAAGCTCATTTTTTTTGTTACTAAGCATACCTATTTATGCAGAGGTTCAAAACGAAGACTTTAGCCAATTAGAAAATAATGGAAAAAATATCTATGAAAAAGGATGTGCAGCATGTCATTCAGCTGGTGTTGCTGGGGCACCAATGTTTGCTAATAAAATTCAATGGAAGAAAAGGCTAACAAAAGGAACAGATACTCTAATTAACAATGCTTGGTCAGGGATTGGTGGAATGCCTGCAAAAGGTCTTTGTGGCGATTGTACAAAAGAAGAAATCGGTCTAGCAGTAGAATATATGTTGAATACTCTTTAAATTATTTTTCTGATCTTGATTCAAGTTTCTCAAGACGTTTTTCTAAGCTTTCCAATATCTTAAGTACACCCTCATATTTTTCTTTACTGACATAGCCTTGCTTTTCAAGGAATGGTTCTAACATAGATTTAATTAGTTTTTCTACCTCATCAGAAGGATTATTAGAACCAAGTTCTTCAATTTTTTCTTGAATAACACCGACTAAGGCTCGCAAAGACTCTTTAGAATTCATAGTTTTGCTCAATATATTCCATTGCATTTTCCCAAGAACTAATCTGAGGAGGCTCCTCTAGATCTAAGTCCCATTTATTAGATTTATTGTTAAACCATAAAGGATTTAGACCAGCCCTTATACATCCACTTATGTCAGCAATTTTATCATCCCCAATATGAAGGATTTCCTCAGGAAGCACATCAAAGAACTCGACTGCTTTTTTAAAGTGTTTTGATGAGGGTTTGTTTGACTTAACATCTAATGAGGTAAAGTGGCATCTGAAAAATTTATCAATACCAATTTTTTTTACGTCAGCGTTTCCATTAGTAAGAATTCCAAGAGGCAACTCTGCAGAGACAGCAGCTAAGAAATCTTTTACATGTGGATAAAGTGTCACCTGTTGTCTCAAATCAAAAAACATTTCAAATGCTAATTCAACAAAATCATTGAGCTGACTTTCATTGCTAAATGCATGCTTAACATGATGCTTAATACTTTCTCTTCTAAGTGCTCCCAAATCATACGCTAGACTCTCATTTTTTTTAATTAGTTCTTCTCGAAGAAGGATAAAGGATTCGTAATCTCCCCAAGCTATTTCTTCATCTAATCTGCTTTCTATCCACTCTCGTGTTTTTATTTCCGCATTTATGATTACAGGACCTATATCCCAAAACGTATCATCAAGATCAAAAGTAATAGCCTTAATTTTAGCTCTCATGAATTAAGAAAAGCTTTTGGATGTGATTTTTCATAAATTCTTATCAGGTGCTGATAATCTAATTTTGTATATATTTGGGTGGTTGACAAAGAACTATGCCCTAATAGCTCTTGAATACTTCTTAAGTCACCGCTTGATTCTAACAGATGGGTTGCAAAGCTATGCCTCAGCATATGAGGGTGAATGGGCGGAAGACCTTGAGTAATTGCTATTTTTTTAATCCTCTCTTGGATTGACCTAACAGACAACCTTTCTCCACGAAGATTAATGAATAATGCTTTTGTATCAGGATCAATTTTATTACGATGCTTCAGCCAAACATCAACTGACTTTACAGCAAAACTTCCAACCGGAATTAATCTGGTTTTAGAGCCTTTCCCCAGTACCCTCAAGAATGATTTGTTATCTTCAAAGTCATCAATGTTGATATTGCTTGCTTCAGAAACACGCAAACCACAAGAATAAATAAGCTCAAGAATTGCAAGATCTCTAAAATCTTGAGGTTTCTTTGCTGGAAATGAGAGCAAGTTATTTACTTGATCAGGGCTTAGGACTTCAGGAAGATTCTTTGGTGCCTTTGGTGCTACCACATCATCAAATGGAGATGAGTCAACTAAGCTATTCTGTTTCAAGAAATTAAAGAATCCCTTTCCTGAAGACACATGGCGCTGAATGCTTTTAGCGCTCAAGTCATCTGCATATAACTGACCTAGCCATTCAGAGCAAATATCAGAAGTAATTTGCTTATATGAACCACAATCTTTTTTTGCTATGTAATCAGAAAATTTTTTAAGGTCTCTTAAGTATGCTTTTTGAGAATTCTCAGATAATCCTTTTATATCTTTTAAATAATTTGTATATCTAAGAGCATCTTCAAAAACAAAAAAAATTTCTTTATTAGACATTATGATCAAGACGCTTTAATGAAACCGCAAGAACATCTCTAAGAAACTCAACAAAAGTAACATCCGCTTCGCCGAGATACTTGATAGGATCCTCAGAACCAAACTTAATTAATCCAAATTTTTCTTCACCATAATTAAAGCTTGCAACCACAGCTGATTTTATTTTTTTACTATTAAAGAATGTTTTAAGATTTTTTATATTGAATGTTCCTGTGAAAACCTCTGATTTAAGGAGATTAAGCTCTGTTGCATCTCCCAAATTAATTAGTGATTTTTGGTCAAGAAATTCTAGTGAACATGCCTCTATTTGAAAATCCTTTTTTAAAGATGATTCAAAAACTTTTTTTGTCATCTCATGACTGTCAGCGTCTAAAACCTGAAGAACAAGTGATCTAATTTTTGAGAATAGAATTTCGTTTTCCTTACCAGTCTCCAAAAAATTTGATAAAAGCCCTGTAAGTTTATTTTGCTCATCTCTTAAGCGAGCAACTTGGCGCTGAAGCAATGAAGATATATCTCCTTTTTCTTCTTCAAAATCCATTTCAGCAAGGATGGCAGGGTGCTTAACAAAAAAATTCCTGTTTTCAAGCAGGAATAACTCTACATCTTTTTCTTTTAACTTTCCCATCTTCCTTCGAATAGCTTAACTGCTGGCCCTATCAGCTTCATGTTAGAAGTTTTGATAGTTGTAATTTTACCACCTCTAAACTTCAAAGTTGTTTTGGCATCATCTTTTCCAAAAGCAAAACCAATACTTGCTGCTGCAGAACCACAAGCCAACGTTTCACCAGCACCATATTCGCTTGTACGAACATTTATAGCATTTTTTGTTATCTTTATTATGGAAATATTAAAGTCACTTAAAAAACTATTTTTACGCAACACCATATCAGTATTTGCTAAGTCATGAGTATCGAGATCGGTTTTTCTTAAGATTAAGTGTTTATTACCAACATGAATAGCTTGAGAGTTTTTAAAGCCTTTTTTTTCTAAAAACTTAAGAACTGATCCAGGCAAAGTGATTTTTTTTGGCAAATCGAAGGAAAGTTCGATCATAGAATTTTTTAGAAGTTTTGCTTTTATGCCCTTAGTTTTAGTACCAAGATTTAATACTTTTTTTGGGGCCAATTTATTTTCCCAAATAAAATAAGCTACACATCTTAGGCCATTCATACACATGTCAGCTTGTGAACCATCTGCATTAAAGAATTTTATAAAAAAGTCGTCTTGCTTTTTTTTAGGTGGATAAATGGCTATCAATTGATCAAACCCAACGCCGAGCTTTCTATGTGCAATTCTTTTAATAAACGTTTTTGAAAAAGTAATATTTGAGGTCAAAGCATCAATAACTACAAAGTCATTACCGTTACCATGCATTTTTTCAAAGGCAATCATTTTAATAAATCTATTTCATGCTTAAACAAGTCATCATGAGACTCTCTTTGTCTTATTAACCTATAGTCGTCTCCCTCAACAAGAATTTCACATGCTCTTGGTCTAGAGTTATAGTTTGAACTCATTACAAAACCATAAGCTCCAGCAGTTCGAATTGCCAAGAATTCATCTTGTTTTATTTCAAGCTTAGCTTCTTTGGCCAAATAATCTCCACTTTCGCAAACAGGCCCAACTACATCTACTTTATTATGACTGGTGTTTTGTTCCAGTAAGGGCACAACTTGATGATTGGCTTTGTATAAAGCAGGTCTAAGCAAATCGTTCATTGCTGCATCTGTAATAAGAAAATTATTCTTTAGGTACTCTACCTTTGCTAATAGAATTCCAGCATTTGCGGCAATAGATCTGCCCGGCTCAAGAAATATTCTTTTATTAGTTGCTGAGAAAACATCCTGATAGATTTCCATAAGTTTAGCAGGAGCAGATGTCTCTTCATCAATATATCTCACTCCCAAACCACCACCCATATCAATAATCTTAATTTCTAAACCCATTTGATCTAATTGATTTGCTAAATCTAACATTTGCTCCGCAGCATTTTTAAAGCTTCCTAGATCTAAGATTTGAGAGCCAATGTGGCAAGTAATTGCTAGAAAATTTAACTCTGGCTTGTTTGAATACTTTTTTGCAATATCTAAAGCTTTTTCGAAGGATATTCCAAATTTGTTTTCTTTTTTGCCTGTCTTAATGTACTCATGTCCACCAGCATCAACATCTGGATTAACTCTTAAGCCAATAGGCGCTATTAAGCTCATGTCCTTGGAGATTTGATGAATCCTTTTCAACTCACTCTCGGACTCTACATTAAAAGATAAGATTCCAATCTTGAGGGCAAGTGCTATTTCATCTGCAGATTTCCCTACTCCTGAAAATATTATTTTTTTAGGGTCAATACCTGCCTTAATGCATCTATGGAGCTCACCGCCAGAGACAATATCGAAACCACTTCCATGCTCATCTAGTAACTTTAAAATGCTTAGGTTTGACAGGGCTTTTACTGAGAAACAAACGATTCCATTAAGGCTTTCAAGACTTTTTTGATAGACATCTAGGTGCCTTAACAGCGTAGCTTTTGAATAAACATAAGCTGGGGTTCCAAACTTCTCAGCAATATTTTTGATGGGAACATCCTCACAAAATAGCTCCCCTTGTTTAAAATTAAAGTGATCCATCTATATTTTGAGTACCCGGGCTAAGAGTATTTGGTTGTATGGGACCCTTATAACCACAGCTAGATAGAAATACGAACAGAAGCACTGCAATAAAAATTTTCATCAAAGTATTATGAATAAATAATACTTAAAATCCTACTTTCTAATACTTGTATTCTTCTTCTTTAAACGGGCCATCGACAGGGACATGAATATAATCAGCCTGTTCCTGAGTAAGCTTAGTAATGGTTCCTCCAAAACCTTTAACCATTAATTCAGCAACTTCCTCATCAAGTTTTTTTGGTAAAACTTTTACAGTAATTAACTCTTTCTTTTTTTCATCATCATTAATGTTTGCAAAAGCCTGTTCATATAAGAAAATTTGAGCAAGGACTTGGTTTGCAAATGATCCATCCATAATCCTACTCGGATGACCAGTTGCATTTCCAAGATTTACCAATCTGCCCTCTGCCAACAAAACAATATAATTTTTACTGCTAAGATCAGGCTCTTCGTCTGGAGTTGCATCTCTAAAAACTCTATGAACTTGAGGTTTTATCTCTTCCCAATGCCATGCATCTCTCATATATGTAGTATCAATTTCGTTATCAAAGTGGCCAATATTACAAACCAAGGCAGTATTTTTAATATTTCTCAATATCGGTGCATCACATACATTTACATTGCCGGTAGTGGTAACCAACAAATCTGTATCTTGAAGTAAAGATTTATTAATGTCCTCATCTTTTCTTGATACAACACCATTCTCATATGTTGAAACCACTTCAAAGCCATCCATACAAGCCTGCATGGCGCATATTGGATCAGACTCGACTACTCGAACGATCATTCCTTCTTGGGCTAAACTTAATGCGGAGCCTTTACCAACATCACCATAACCAATAACGAGTGCTTTTTTTCCAGACAGCAACATATCGGTAGCTCTTTTAATGCCATCGTTAAGACTATGCCTGCAACCGTATTTATTATCATTTTTTGACTTAGTAACTGAGTCATTAACATTAATAGCTGGGATTTTTAGTTCTCCGTTTCTAAGTAGTTCTTTTAAACGATGAACACCGGTAGTTGTTTCTTCAGAAACACCATGAATTCTCTCCAACATCTCTGGATATTGTTGGTGTATTAATCCGGTTAAATCTCCGCCATCATCAAGAATCATGTTTGCATCCCATGGTTGTCCATCTTTTAATATCGTTTGTTCAATGCACCACTCATATTCTTCTTCAGTTTCACCTTTCCAAGCAAATGTAGGTATACCTTTTGCAGCCATAGCAGCAGCAGCATGATCTTGAGTCGAGAAAATATTACACGAAGACCATCTAAGCTCTGCACCAAGTTCTTGCAAAGTTTCCATTAATACAGCAGTTTGAACTGTCATATGAATGCAGCCTAGAATTTTTGCTCCTTTGAGAGGCTGATCATCCTTATATTTATCTCTTAACGCCATAAGTGCAGGCATTTCATTTTCAGCTAGAGATATCTCTCTTCTACCAAACTCTGCAAGATTTATATCTGCAACTTTATAATCTTCGCTCATAACTATCTCCAAAAAATTAAGACTTTAAGGCTTCTATTTGGTCTACTTTTTCCCATGTAAAGGAATCATCTTCACGACCAAAATGACCATAGGCTGCCGTATCTTGATAGATTGGCCTTTTTAAATCAAGCATTTTTATAATTCCTTTTGGTCTAAGATCAAAAACCTTACGCACCATCGACTCTATTTCAACTTGATCAATTTTTCCACTGTCAAATGTGTTTACATTAATTGAAGTTGGTTCTGCAATACCAATAGCATATGAAACCTGGACCTCACACCACTCAGCAAGACCAGTTGCAACAATATTTTTTGCTACGTATCTAGCAGCATATGCTGCTGATCTGTCTACCTTTGATGGATCTTTGCCTGAAAATGCACCTCCACCATGACGTGCCATCCCACCATATGTATCTACAATTATCTTTCTTCCAGTAAGCCCACAGTCTCCAACAGGTCCACCAATAACAAATTTTCCAGTAGGATTAATAAGAATCTTAGTTTCATCTAATAACCAATTTGATGGAATCACAGACTTAATTATCTCCTCTAAAACAGCCTCTTTTAGGTCATCCTGAGAAATACCCTCATCATGTTGAGTTGATAATACAATTGCTGATAGGCCTTTTATAGATTTACCATTATCGTCATATATAACACTTACTTGGCTTTTTGCATCAGGTCTTAACCAATCTAAGCGACCATTTTTTCTTAGCTCAGACTGCTTTTTTACCAATTGATGTGATAAATCGATAGGTGCAGGCATCAGAGCTTCATTTTCTTTACAAGCATATCCAAACATTAAGCCTTGGTCGCCAGCTCCCTGCTCAAGATACTCACCTTCACCCTCATTTACGCCTTGAGCAATATCTGGAGATTGCTGAAAAATATGATTTTGAATTTCACAATTTGATCCATTAAATCCTAACTCATCATTATCATAACCAATAGAATTTATTGTATTTCTTATCACCGGCTCAAGATTTGGGTTTCCTTTGGAGGTAATCTCTCCTGCAACAACGACAATGTTATTTTTAATAAGAGTTTCGCAAGCCACTCTGCTGTCCGGATCCTCTTTTAAGTATGCATCTAAGATTGCATCTGATATTTGATCGCACACTTTATCTGGATGACCTTCTGAAACAGATTCTGATGTAAATATATAACTCATGAAAAACTCCTTTCTCTAAAAATTTTATTGATTAAATAAGACTTGTTAAGTGTATAAAAATGAAATTTTTGGCAGCCCAACTCAGATAAATAGTCCAGTTGATTATTACAAATTTCAATAGCATACTTTTGATTTGATATATCGTCATCTCCAAACTTGTCGATGATATTTGTTGGAACTTTAGTACCGCATTTTTCTGCCATTCTTGTTATATTTTTTATGTTATAAATTGGCATGATTCCAGGTATTACTTCTACTTGAATATTTTCTTTTAGAACACTTTCAATTAACTTTTCATAACCATCTTTGCTAAAACAAAACTGCGTAATGGCTTTTTTTGCCCCAGATTCAGATTTATTTTTAAGAAGCTGTAAATCGTAATCAAATCCTTTAGAGTCCGGATGTGGTTCTGGATATGCTGAAACGATAACCTCAAAGTTTTTATTGTTAATAAACTCCACAAAGTCTGAAGTATTAAAAAATCCGTTAGGATGTTGCTTAAATTTTCCCTCTGGACTGTCGCCTCTCAATGCAACAAATTTTTTTACTCCAAGTTTCGCAAAATCTGTGACTATTTTTTCTAAATCATCAATGCTTTTGTTAACAAGGGTGATGTGAGCAGCGATGTCCAGATTATTATTTTTAAGTGCTTTTATAAGTTCCAGTGATTTATTTTCTGCACCTCCACCTGCTCCATAAGTGACTGAAACAAAAGATGGATCAAGGTGCTCTAGTTTTTTATATTCAGACAATAGAGCATTAAAGTCTAAGTTTGCTGGTGGAAAAAATTCTAAAGATATATTCATTATTCTGCACCACAAAGGCGCCCCCATTTAGCAGTTTAAGCATGCAAGCAGGGACAAATCACTTTTTAAGTTTTGGTATTTTATAGTTTTTCAGAGATAGAGACAATTAAACGTTTAATTAATTATTCAGGCGTACTATTATTAGCTTTTATTTCTATCATATATGTCAGATTTACCTCTAGTAAGTAATGCGATTAGGTTTCTTTCTGTTGATGCAGTTCAGCTAGCAAACTCTGGGCATCCTGGAATGCCGATGGGTATGTCGGATATAGCAGTTGTCCTTTGGAAAAATCACCTTAAACATAATCCTCAAAATCCTAAATGGTTTAATCGAGATAGATTCGTATTATCCAATGGTCATGGGTCAATGTTGCTCTACAGCCTGCTTCATCTTTCAGGCTACCCTCTTTCAATTGATGACATTAAATCATTTAGAAAGCTTGGATCTAAAACTCCCGGACATCCGGAGTATGACATTGAGATTGGTATTGAAACAACCACAGGTCCTCTTGGTCAGGGCCTTTCAAATGGTGTCGGCATGGCTTTGGCTGAGAAGCATCTGGCTGCAAAATTTAATAAAGAAAATTTAAATGTCGTTGATCACTACACATATGTTTTTTTAGGTGATGGTTGTTTGATGGAAGGAATATCCCATGAAGCCTGTTCCTTTGCTGGAACCCACAATCTAGGAAAACTTATCTGTCTATATGATGACAATGGAATCTCTATTGATGGAGAAGTTAATTCTTGGTTTAGCGATGATACTCAAAAACGTTTTGAGAGCTATAACTGGCAAGTGATCAAAGTCGATGGGCATAACTTGAAGGAAATAGATGAAGCTATTTCAACTGCCAAAGAGAATGATAATCAGCCTACACTTATTTGCTGCAAAACAAAAATAGGATTTGGTTCTCCTAATAAAGAAGGTACATCTGGTGTTCATGGTGCTGCATTGGGTAATGATGAGGTGAAACTCACAAGAGAAAAACTGGGTTGGGAATATCCTCCATTTAAAATCCCTAAAGAGGTTTATGAGGTTTTCGATGCAAAAGCAACAGGAGAAGCATATGAAGATGACTGGAATAATCTTTTAAAAAGTTATCAAGCAGATTATCCAGAAGATCATTCTGAGTTACTGAGAACGTCATCAAATGAGCTACCAGACAATTTTGAGGATAAATTTAATGAGTTTTTATCTAACTGTGTTGAAGAATCATCAAAGCTTGCAACAAGAAAAGCTTCTCAAAACTGTTTAGAGTTCTTTTGTGCTCAACTTCCAGAAATGATTGGAGGCTCCGCAGATTTAACTGGCTCAAATAATACTTTGAGCTCATCGAATACGGAGCTTTTACCAGAAAGCCCAGAAGGAACTCATATCTACTATGGGGTAAGAGAGTTTGGAATGACTGGCATAACCAATGGCATGATTCTTCATGGTGGCATCAAACCTTATAGCGGAACTTTTCTAGTATTTATGGATTATGCAAGAAACGCAGTAAGACTTTCTGCATTAATGAAGATACCAAATATTTTTGTATATACTCATGACTCAATTGGTTTAGGTGAAGATGGACCTACTC
Source organism: uncultured SAR86 cluster bacterium (assembly GCA_902623535.1). GTDB lineage: Bacteria > Pseudomonadota > Gammaproteobacteria > Magnimaribacterales > D2472 > MED-G82. The sequence goes on from CACNUA010000015.1 coordinate 24,245, forward strand.
ACCAGCCAATTGAACATTTGGTGACATTAAGAGCAACTCCGAATTTAAATAATTGGCGCCCTGCAGATTTAACAGAGACTGCAGTGGCCTGGCATAATGCTGTTTCATCAGGGACTACACCAACTTCCCTTATTTTGACCAGACAAGGCCTACCTTCGATTGTAGATAACAAACATACTGCTGAGCTGATCAAACATGGTGGCTATGCATTAAAGTTTAATGATAATTCGGAAGTAAATTTAGTAGCATCTGGTAGTGAGGTCCACTTAATTATGGATGCAGCCAATCATCTTGAAGCTGAAAATATCTTTTGCAACATTGCATCAATTCCATGTCTTGATATTTTTAAAGCACAGTTAGATGAATACAAAAATCAGGTAATTGATCCCACAAAGCCAACTTTATTTGTTGAAGCACTTCATCCAGATTCTTGGCTGACAATTGCAAAACCTGAGGATGCTGTTATCGGCGTCAAGACATTTGGAGAAAGTGCACCTGGAGATGAATTAATGAAAGAATTTGGATTTACTATTGAGAACATTATTTCATCAGCCAAGAAGTTAATCTAAATTATGCGACTATTGTCCGATTTAGATATTAAGAAAAAAAAAGTAGGACTAAGGTTAGATCTAAATGTTCCTATTAAAGATGGTGTTGTTGCAGACGATACTCGAATTTTGGCATCGCTTGAAACTTTAAATTACTTAATTAAAGCAGAAGCAAAGATTGTGATCATATCTCATCTTGGCAGACCCGAAGAAGGCACTTTTGATGACCAACTTTCTCTAAGACCTGTTGCTAGTCACCTTGGTAATGAATTAGGCATCTCCATTTCTTTAATCAATTCTATGAAAGAATTCTCTGATACAAATTCACAAATCTGTATGCTAGAAAATATTCGTTTTTTTGAGGGAGAATCAAAAAATTCCGATTCGCTTGCAAGGGAAATCAGCGCAGATATTGACGTATATGTTTTCGATGCATTTGGAACTTCGCACAGAAAGCAAGCTTCTACTTATGGAGCAATCAAAGTGGCATCTAATTCATGCGCCGGTTTTTTAGTGCAAAGAGAAGTTGAGGCCTTATCAAGGGCATTAAAAGATTTTTCATCTCCGTTTGCTGTAATCATTGGAGGATCAAAAGTTTCAACAAAGTTAGAGATCATTCAGAATTTAGGCCAGATATGTGACAAGGTCATTACCGGAGGCGGAATAACCAATACCTTTTTGGCGGCCAAAGGTTTTAAGGTCGGTAACTCACTTTATGAGAAAGATATGATTGAGACCGCAAAGTATTTATTAAATGATTTTAATATCATGCTTCCGGAGGAAGTTGTGGTCTCAAATAGTTTTGATGGCCCGCCAATAAAGAAAAAAATTAGTGAGATCGAAGATAATGAAATTATTTTGGATCAGGTTATCTCTGAAGACATAAAGCAATTTATTAATTTATCAAATACGATTATTTGGAATGGGCCCTTAGGTGTTTTTGAAAATAAAAATTTCTCAGAAGGTACAGAAGAGCTTAGTAAGTTAATTGGCATGTCTGATGCCTATACACTTGCAGGTGGCGGCGAAACACTCAGCGCGATTAATCAGTTTATAAACAAAGAAGATATATCCTATTGCTCTACAGCGGGCGGCGCCTTTCTTGAATTTATCGAAGGAAAAGAGTTACCATCCATTAGTGCACTGAGCGATTAACTATTTTGGAGAATTTATGTCATTAAATACAATTGAAGAGATAGCTGAATTTATAGTTTCTGATGGAAAAGGAATTTTGGCGGCAGATGAAAGTAATCCTACTTGCGGGAAACGCTTCGATTCCATTGGTGTAGATTCAACTGAGGCTAATAGGCGTGACTACAGAGAAATGCTATTTCGATCAAGAGGAATTCAAGATAATATCGGGGGTGTAATACTGTTTGATGAAACGCTGAGACAGAAAGCTCAAGATGGCACTCCTTTGGTTGAATTAATAAAGAATCAGGAAGCTTTACCAGGTATAAAGGTAGATAAAGGACTGGCGTCCTTTCCAAATGAGTCTTCTGAAGAGAGCATAACCCAAGGTCTTGATGGCCTAGATAAAAGATGCAAAGAGTATTTTTCTCTTGGTGCAAAATTTACAAAGTGGAGAGCGGTGATAAATATATCTGATAACATTCCAACTGATGAGTGTATTCATGCCAACATGGAAGCCTTAGCAAGATACGCAAAAATCGTTCAAAACAACAATATGGTGCCAATGGTTGAACCTGAAGTCTTAATGGATGGAGATCATTCTATTGAGAAATGTTATGAGGTTACCAGCAAAACTTTAAAAGAACTTTTTAAATGTCTGCAAGATGAGGATATAAATATAAGAGGTACAATTCTTAAACCAAATATGGTGACTTCTGGGTCAATAGCTGCGCATAAAGCACCAATAGAGGAGGTAGCTGAAATGACAGTAAAATGTCTAAAAGAAAATGTTCCATCAGAGCTTCCAGGTATAACCTTTTTATCAGGTGGTCAGTCAGATTTAACTGCAACGGCTCATCTTGACGCCATGAATAAAATAGGTAGCTTTCCATGGAAACTTAGCTTTTCCTTTGGAAGAGCCCTTCAACAACCTTCGCTAAAGGCATGGCAAGGGAAGAAAGAGAATGTTTCTCTTGCTCAAGAAGCTCTTTCTCATAGAGCTTTAATGAACAAGCTGGCTGCTAATGGTGCTTGGAATAAAGGATTTGAATAATAAAATTTACTAATTGAAAGCTATAACTCAAAGAGTTTCTTCTGCAAAAGTATGCATTAAGGATAAGACCTACGCATCAATAAAAAAGGGCATCTTAGCTTACGTATGTTTTGAACAAGATGACAATGAGGAAGTAATTGATAAGTTTATTAATAAAATACTAAATTATAACTTTTTTGAAGAAGATAACAGCATAATGTCTGCAAGTTTGAAGGAGATAGAAGGAGAACTAATGATAATTAGCCAGTTTACACTTGCTGCGATAACTAAAAGAGGAAATAAACCAAGCTTTCACATGGCACTTGATTCAAAAAGTGCCAATACTTTATATAATTTATTGTTAAAACGCCTTTCAGATTTTTCTGTTAGACACAAGTCAGGTATTTTTGGAGCCGATATGGATGTTCATTCTATAAATAAAGGACCAGTTACTTTTTTATTTGATATATAAAATATGGATGAAAAACTGACTAGCTTTACAAAAGAAGTTGATAAATGGATAGAGGATAATTGTCCTAAATCCATGAGGACACCTATGCCTGCTCACGAACAAGTATGGGCCTCTTCAAATATTAAGTTTCCTAATGCTGATTCAAAGAAATGGTTTGATGCAATGGTATCAAAAGGGTGGTGTACTCCAGAATGGCCAGTTAAGTATGGAGGAGGAGGATTGTCATTTGAGGAGTCACAAATCTTGAGTAGTCGCTTAAAGTTTTTCGGATGTCGTCCTGCACAAATAAATTTTGGAATTTCTATGCTTGGACCAGTAATTTTAGAGTTTGGAACAGAAGATCAAAAAGAAGAGTTTTTGCCGAAGATTGCTAAAGGTGAAATTTGGTGGTGTCAGGGCTTCTC
>CACNUA010000016.1 GCA_902623535.1 uncultured SAR86 cluster bacterium
AGCTGGGTGGAGCTCCGTTGCAGATATGGATGATGCCAGAGAGCTCTTCAGCGGACCTGAACAAACGATTAAAATTTTAGAACAAGCCGATAAAGCTTAGTTTTCCTAGACTTGGCAGCTAGGTCGAGCAGATATGAGCTCGTTGTAGCTGCTGATGTTCTTAAAATCCTCCATTGGAATTCGATTAAGGGGCAAAAACATCTGAATGGTTGTAATTACCTGGATATCAGCAAAGCTAAAAGCATCGCCGGCAATGTATTCTGAACTGGCAAGGTGCTTATTAAAGTATTTTAGTGAGCCTAGCGCAACGCCTCTTTGTTGCTCTCCAAAAGATGAATTTTGATTTTCCATTTGAGCCATTGCCGGATGGGTGTGCCTAAAGGTCATGGCCAAGGGCATCATTAATTCAAATACCACACGGTTTTGCCACATCTCAATGGCAGCTTTTTCTATGGCTGAACTCCCAAATAAACTTGGTTCAGGATATAAGTCCTCTAGGTATCTGCAGATTGCTGTGGATTCAGTAATAATGGTCTCATCATCCAACACTAGAGCTGGGACTTTGGCATTGGGTGCTATGGCTCGATACTCTTGAGACTTATGCTCTCCTTGCATCAGATCCAAGTTAATCACCTCAATATCAGAGATATTCTTTTCGGCAATAAAGATCAGAACTTTACGAGGGCTATTCGCCCCCTTGGCACTGTAAAGTTTCATCTCTTTCTTAGTCCCAGCTGAGTGCTCCCCCTGTTTGGTACTCGATGACTCGGGTTTCAAAGAAGTTCTTTTCTTTTCTTAGATCCATGATTTCTGACATCCATGGGAAAGGGTTCGTAGCTCCTTGAAATTCTTCAGTTAGTCCAATCTGGGTGAGTCTTCTGTTAGCAATAAACTGAAGGTACTCTTCCATCATTGCTGCATTCATACCTAGCACACCCCTTGGCATGGTATCTCTAGCATATTCAATTTCGAGTTGAGTGCCCTCAAGAATCATTTGAGCTGCTTCTTGCTTCATGGCCTCATCCCAAAGATGCGGATTTTCTAATTTGATTTGGTTAATCACATCGATTCCAAAATTCACATGCATAGACTCATCTCTCAGGATGTATTGGAACTGCTCTGCGGTTCCTGTCATCTTATTTCTGCGACCCATGGATAGGATTTGAGTGAATCCACAATAGAAGAAGATGCCTTCAAGTACGCAATAAAATGCAATTAAATTCTTTAGCAACTGTTTATCGGACTCGACATCACCGGTGGTGAAGTTTGGATCGGATATTTCTTTTGTGTATTTAAGACCCCAGGAAGCTTTTTTAGCCACACATGGTATTTCTCTGTACATGTTAAAGATCTCACCTTCATCCATTCCGAGGGACTCAATGCAGTATTGGTATGCGTGAGTATGGATCGCTTCTTCTAAGCTTTGTCTGAGAATGTACTGTCGACATTCTGGGTTGGTGATCAGTCTGTAAATCGCCAAAACCAAGTTATTAGCTACCAATGAATCTGCTGTTGAGAAGAAACCAAGGCTTCTTTTCACAATGATGCGCTCGTCTTCGGTTAACCCTTCTTCAGACTTCCATAATGCAACGTCTGCCGTCATGTTAACTTCTTGCGGCATCCAATGGTTGGCACTGCCATCAAGGTATTTCTGCCATGCCCAGTCGTATTTGAAAGGGACCAGTTGGTTTAGATCTGCCTTGCAGTTAATCATTGCTTTTTGATCGACTTCCACTCTTCCGCCAAGAGCTTCCAGCTCTTTGACGCCTTCTTCTACATCTAAGTCTTGTAGTGACTGAGCTGCTTGTGCTGCTCTTGCTCCAGACTCAATACTTGAAGCCTCTTCTTTAACCTCTGGTACTTCAGCAACAGCCTCTTGCACAACCGGTTTGGCTGTCATGGCTTCTTGCTGAGCTACAGCGGCTTCGTCTTTATTATATTCATCCCAATTTAACATTTTTTACTCCTTATACTTTATTGGCATGCCTCGCAATCTGGATCATCCAGAGAGCAGGCACTCGGTACCGGGGCAGGTGTTCCAAGTTGACCGTTTTCAGTATTTTCTGTACCAGAGCTAACTGCATTCAGCGTACCCTGATTAACTGTTGATTTCTCTGTGGTTGTTGCGGCGATTGATCTCAAATAATAAGTCGTTTTGAGTCCGCACAACCACGCCATTCTATAGGTGATGTCTAGTTTCTTACCGTTCGCATTGGAAATGTATAGATTGAGCGATTGTGCTTGATCGATCCATTTCTGCCTGCGGCTAGCTGCTTCAACTATATATCTAGGCTCCACTTCAAACGCTGTTGAAAATAGAGTCTTTACTTCATCTGGAATTCTTGAAATTTGAGCAAGACTACCTTCAAAGAATTTCAAGTCATTGATCATGACATCATCCCAAAGTCCAAGCTCTTTTAATTTTGTGACAAGGTGTGGATTCACAATCGTGAATTCACCCGATAGATTCGATTTGACGTACAAGTTTTGGTACGTTGGCTCAATTGACTGAGTAACACCTGTAATGTTGGAGATGGTTGCGGTTGGAGCAATTGCCATAACGTTTGAGTTTCTCATGCCATGCTTCTCAACTTGCTTACGTAAAGCATCCCAATCTAAGGTCTCTGATTTATCAACTTTAAGGTACTCTGCTCCTCTGTTCTTCTCCAAGATCTCGATTGAGTCTTTGGGGAAGATGCCTTGGCTCCATAGAGAACCTTCATACGTTTTATAGCTGCCTCTTTCTTTGGCCAGTGAAGATGAGGCTGAAATGGCGTAGTAGCTGATCATTTCCATGCTTTTGTCAGCAAAATCTACCGCCGCCTCTGAACAATATGGAATGTCTTGCATGTAAAGTGCATCTTGAAAGCCCATCATCCCAAGACCAATGGGTCTGTGCTTCAGGTTTGAATTTTCTGCTGTATCCACTGAGTAGTAATTAATATCTATAACGTTATCCAACATTCTTAGGGCGGTTGTTACGGTTTGCTTAATTTTTTCTCCATCCAGCGCACCGTTTACCATGTGATTAGCAAGGTTGACCGAACCTAGATTACAAACAGCGATCTCATCTTGACTGGTATTGAGTGTTATTTCAGTACACAAATTCGATGAGTGAATGACTCCTGTGTGTTGTTGTGGGGAGCGCAGATTGCATGAATCTTTGAAAGTGATCCATGGATGCCCTGTTTCAAAGAGCATGGTAAGCATTTTTCTCCAGATCTCCTTAGCAGGAACTTTTTTGTGCTGTTGTATTTCTCCTTTAGCAGCTAATTCCTCATATTCGGTGTATCTTTTTTCAAATGCTAAACCAGTAAGGTCATGCAGATCTGAGGTTTCGCCAGGAGAAAAGAGGGTCCACTCAGCATCCTGCTCGACTCTTTTCATAAATAAATCCGGTACCCAATTGGCTGTATTCATATCGTGTGTTCTTCTGCGGTCATCTCCAGTGTTCTTTCTAAGTTCTAAAAATTCTTCGATATCAAGATGCCAGGTTTCTAGATAGGCACACATTGCACCTTTTCTTTTACCTCCTTGATTCACAGCAACAGCAGTATCATTTGCAACTTTTAAGAACGGTACAACACCCTGACTCTTTCCATTAGTACCTTTTATGTAAGAACCCAATGCTCTTACAGGAGTCCAATCGTTGCCTAATCCGCCAGCCCATTTAGATAGTAGGGCATTATCTTTCATAGCAGAAAAGATGCCATCCAAATCATCTGGAACCGTAGTTAGATAACAAGATGAGAGTTGAGGTCTTAAAGTTCCAGAATTAAATAATGTTGGCGTTGAACTCATATAATCAAAGCTAGAAAGCAGGCGATAAAATTCTATGGCTCTATCTTCTTTTTGAGCCTCTTCTGCTGCAAGACCCATGGCAACACGCATAAAGAAAATCTGTGGAAGTTCGTAACGGATATCTTGAGAATGAATAAAGTACCTGTCATATAAGGTTTGCAACCCAAGATAGGTAAATTTGTAATCTCTTTCAGCTTCAATGGCTGCGCCAAGTTTAGCTAGATCGTATTCTTTTAATTTTGGATCAAGCATTTCAAGCTCGATACCTTTATCGATAAATGCAACAAGTGCTTTGGGGTAGTATTCATCCATTTCTGGTTGAGTGCTTTCCTCGGCAACACCCAAAAACGAAAGAGCTTCCGCTCTTAGTTCATCCAGCAAGATACGCGCAGTAACATAAGTATAGTTCGGCTCTTTTTCCACCTTTGTTCTGGCAGACATAATCAGAGCTGCTCGCATGTCACTCAATGAGACGCCGTCATAAAGATTTTTTAGCGACTCATCAAGAACTTCTTGTGGATCAACATCAGTTAAACCTTCGCAGGCATGAGTTATCACAGATGAGACTCTATTTAAGTCAAGCGGGACTTGAGTACCATCACTTTTGGTTACTTTGATGATTGGATGGTCTTGACTTGTTTCAGCCGCTGCTTCTGGAGCATCTTTACTTCTTTCTTGTGCTCTTTCCTCGCGATAAAGAATATACTTTCTTGCAACGGTGTACTCTTCATTGCGCATGAGTTGTAACTCAACTTGATCTTGTATCTCTTCAATGTGAATGGTTCCACCGGAAGGCATCCTGCGATCAAATATTTCCATCACATCAGATGTAATATCTTCGACTTTGATATGAATCCTCTCACTTGCAGCAGCGTTACCGGATTCATTTGCAAGAAACGCTTTGGTTATTGCTACTTTAATTTTATCTTCTTCAAATGGAACTACTTTTCCATTCCTTTTTATAACTCTTAGCTTTCCTGGTGCTGTTAAGTTGATCTCGCTGCTTTGTGTTTCTAGGCTTGCATTTTGCGCTGCTGTAGCCTGAGTTTTTTCTAACTCTTGTAATGACATATTTTTCCTCTTTTGCCTTCTTTCCTCGTTTGCCTAAATTGAATTTAGGCAGTTTTTTTCCGGGGTGAGGTAAGAAAGATAATTTTATAATCTTTATTGCCTAAAGGTGATTTAACTTTATTGTGGATAAAGAATCAAGCAAAAAACACAATATATTGTGAAAAATTTCAAAAATATATCAATATGCTGTATTTAAGGTGTTTTCCATTTGTGAGTTAACAGTTGATAATATGTGGATAAAATATAAGATTGTCCCCATGTCACACGTTCTTGCAATCGACCAAGGCACATCTTCATCAAGAACAATAATTTTTGACACGCAACTCAGAAAAGTTGAATCTTTACAGGAAGAATACTCATTAGATTATCCAAAATCTGGCTGGGTAGAGATTCATCCCGATTTGCTGATGGCCTCTGTAGAAAATACTTTGGAACCATTATTAAAAAAATACAAAAATACTATCGAAGCTATTGGCATCACCAACCAGAGAGAATCTACAGTGGTGTGGGAAAAAGAATCAGGCAAACCAATCTACCCAATTATTGTTTGGCAAGATAGACGAACCGAGGATTTATGTAAAAAGATTAAAGCAGAAGGCAATGAGGAGCTTATTTTTTTAAAGACCGGGCTTCAAGTTGATCCCTATTTCTCTGCAACCAAGTTAGCTTGGATTTTAGATAATGTTGCTGAGGCAAGAAAAAAGGCTGAAAAAGGCGATCTTCTATTTGGAACCATAGATACTTTCCTTTTATGGCAGTTAGCTGGTGAACATAAAACTGATGTTACAAATGCTTCCAGAACCATGCTCTATAACATCAACAGTAAGGAATGGGATGAAGATTTATTACAGCTTTTTAATATACCCAAGACAATATTGCCGCAGGTAGAAGAAAGCAGTCATGAATTTGGTAAGCACAAAGATACAAAAATTAAAATTACAGGAATCATTGGCGATCAACAAGCAGCACTATTTGGTCAGCAGTGTTTTAGCATGAATTCGATGAAAGCAACTTTTGGTACCGGCTGCTTCTTGATGGCTAATACAGGGAGTGAACCTAAATATTCTAATCAGGGACTGCTGACCACCATTGGTTACGGAGTCTCTAATACAACTGCATATGCGCTGGAAGGCAGTATTTTTTCATGCGGGACAATTGTTAAATGGCTGCGTGATGGTCTTGGCTTTTTTAAGGATGCGAGCGAGACCGAAGTACTCATAAATAAAGACTGGAATTCAAACGGTGTGTTGTTTATTCCTGCTTTGTCAGGGCTCGGAGTACCGCACTGGAACCCAACAATCAAAGGCTCTTTTTATGGACTTACCGCCGATAATAACAAAGAAGACCTTATAACAGCAGCATTTAAATCAATTGCCTATCAACTAAAAGATATCCTAAAGCTTCTAAAAGCTGAGGGGTTATTGGTAGAGGGCCTATCGATTGATGGCGGGATGACAGTGAATAAAACCTTTTGCCAACTGCTGAGTGATTTGTTGAATGAGCAAATTAATGTTTCTGAAAATCCCGAAAGCACAGCGATAGGCGCAGCTTCTGTTGCAATGGTTGGTGCTGGTTTGGTTTCAGGCCTTGATGATCTAAAGAAAGTCTCATCAGTTGGAGCAACATTCTCACCAAACGGTTCTTTTGATCAAGAAGACTATACAAACTGGCAAGCTAATCTTGAGTTACTTACAGCAAATTACTAACCAATCACTATTTCTGCATCAAAGAAATTGTTCCCAACTGCTTCTTTATTATGCGAAACCACCAAGCAGGGAATTTGATTTTTAACCACGTAGCTTTTAATAAACTCTTTTGTATTTTCTAAAGCCTTTGAATCTAGAGCTGAAAAAGGCTCATCGCACATCAAAATATTTGGTTGGTGAAGTATTGTTCTGGCAATAGCAACTCGTTGTTGCTGACCGCCTGATATTTCTTCTGGATATTTGTTTTTAAGATCATGAATATCAAGTTGATTTAAGGTTTTATTAATTTTTTCTTCGGTAATTTTTTTGTTCCCAAAAGAAATATTATTATTAACTTTCAAATGGGGAAACAAAGCATAATCCTGAAAAACCAATCCAACTTTTCTTTTTTCAATCAACAACTCTTGTTTGTTGTTATAAAATACTTCCTCACCAAGAGTTATAGCTCCGCTTTGTGGAGATTGAATTCCAGCTATTAAGTTCAAAAGGGTGGTTTTACCAGCACCACTAGGTCCATTGATATGAAGGATTTTTCCAGGCGGCGCCTGTAAATTAAACGATTGAAAAATTTCTTTATCAGCATAATTGAAATTTAGATCTTTGATCTCTAGTAACATAATAATTCTTTGTACTATTTTTATAGTGAGTAGTGATTTTATCTTATTTAGAGATTATGATCATTCCCCTATGTATACCTACAAGACACTGAACGCTATTGCGCCAGAGGGAACTGATGCTCTTGATGAGGCTGGTTTTAAAGTTGATGAAATCAATTTTGATGCTTTGGTCTTAAGAAGTCATAAGCTTTCAGCAGATGAGTTCTCTGACAACCTTAAGTGCATTGGAAGGGCAGGAGCTGGCTATAATAATATCCCAGTTGATCAAGCAACTGAAAAAGGGATTGTTGTTTTTAATACACCTGGTGCCAATGCGAATGCCGTAAAAGAACTAGTGATTTGCGGTTTGTTATTAGCCTCAAGAGGTATTGTTCAGGGATCAGTATTTTCATCAAGCCTTGAAAGCTCAGATGATAATGCACTCAATCAATCCGTTGAAAAAGCAAAGAAAACTTTCAAAGGTAATGAAGTCCAAGGTAAAACTCTTGGAATCATTGGTTTAGGAGCTATTGGGTCTATGGTAGCTCAATCTGCAGCTAGTCTGGGTATGAAAATTATTGGTTACGATCCTCATATTTCTATTGATGCGGCGTGGAGGCTTCCATCTGATGTTGAGAAGGCAAGCTCAATACCAGCTTTGCTAAAAAAATCAGATTACATCAGCATTCATGTTCCACTCATTGACGACACAAAAAATCTAATTGATAGCGATGCATTTATGGCTATGAAAAGTGGTATGAAACTTATCAACCTTTCACGTGGAGGTATAGTGAATGATGAGCATGCTTTGCAAGCCCTAGAAAGCGGCATCTTATCAGCCTATGTAACTGATTTTCCAACAAAAGCACTTATTCAGCGAAGTCAATCCAATGGGGACGTAATTTTATTGCCTCACTTAGGAGCTTCAACTCATGAGGCGGAAGTAAATTGCGCTTTCATGGCGGCAAACCAAATTAAAGACTATTTAGTCAATGGCAATGTAACTAATTCAGTTAATTTTCCGCCGATTACCCTAGAGAAATCAACCGGTAACAGGATTCTTGTAATCAATAAGAATGAGCCTGGAATGATTGGACAAATTGCTGACAAAATTGCTGACGAGGGCTACAACATTGAGGATATGTCTAATAAAAGTAGAGATGAAATAGCAATAAATCTTATTGATGTAGACAAGCCTGTAGATCAAAATTCAGTTGATGCGCTCAGTCAAATTGATCATGTGCTGCTAGTCAGATCGATTGCCCACTAGATATAATTTTCAACAAAACTCTTGTCAAAAGGAATAATGGTATCTATTTTATTTTGTTCAAGCTTCTTAACCCAATCAGGATCTGATAATAAAGCTCTTCCAATTGCAATCAAATCAAATTCTTCTGCTCGGAAAGAATCAAATAGATGATCAATGTCGCTGACCTTTGTTTTGTCATCACCGGCGTACAAACGAATAAAGTCTTTATCAAGGCCGACACTACCAACCCCAATAACTGGTATTTCAGTCATCCCTTTTACTAGTGCTGCTAGCGTAGAGTTATTGATCTCCGGTTCCCAAAATCTACGCATACTTGTATGAAAAAAATCTGGCTTACTTTCAGAAAGACAATCAACAAATATTTTTAATTCATTTTTATTAAGAGCAAGCTTTGCATCATAGTCTTGTTGCTTCCATTGTGAGAAACGAATGCCCACTGAAAAATCCTCAGTGGTTACATTTTGACAAGCTTGAATTATGTCTCGGGCAAATTGTGTTCTTTTTTCAAGAGAGCCTCCATATTTATCAGATCGAATATTTGTATCGGACCAAAAGAATTGATCAATTAAGTATCCATGCGCTCCATGAATTTCAACACCATCAAATCCAAGCTCTTCGCAAATTTTCGCATCTTCAGCATAAATTGAAATCATTTCCTGGATGTCATCAAGCGTCATTTCATAAGCTACTTTTTTATTGGCTCTTACAAGTCCGCTTGGAGTGTATCCAGGTACATCTTTATGTTTATCAATACCTGGTTTTCTAATTCCGCCAACATGCCAAAGTTGACAGAATATTTTAGATTCATACTTATGAACCTCTTTCACAACCTGTGCCCACATTTTTTTTGACTCACTTGAAATCAGATTTGGGACATCGGGATAGCCACTTGAGGAAGGATGGCTGACTTCTACACCCTCCGTTAAGATAAGAGAAACACCCCCTTTAGCTCTTTTAGCATAGTACTCTGATGCATAGTCAGAGGGGATGCCATTTGGTGCGAAGTTTCTTGTCATAGGCGCCATAACAAAACGATTTTTTAGCTCATGATTGTTGATATAGAAAGGTGAAAATAATGATTTATTTGTCATAAATATAAGTAAATTTTATGGAATATATAAGTGAAATTAATTGTAATTGAATTTTTTTTTAATTAATACTTGCCCACAACGAAAAATAATGTTATTGAGAGATCTGAATTTGGTTATACATTAGTTGATATATTGTAAGAAATATTTTATAAATCACTGATATAAGGTATTTTTTTTATTATTGATTACTTTTTAATCAATTTTTATAAATGTTACTGTGGTAATGCTTGAAATGATAGTAAGAAGACTTATCCATAACTTTATCCACAGATAATGTGGATAAGTTTTTAGGGTTTTTTTTGTAATTTTATTATGTCAAAAATTGACTTAGATAAAGGATGGTTAGAGGTTCTAGAGAATGAATTTTCCATGGACTATATGCTGCAGATTAAAAGCAAATTAAAAGATTTGTCAAAAGCAGGGACAGTTGTCTGCCCGCATCCAAAAAATATATTTCGAGCACTAAATTTAACTCCATTGAATGAAGTCAAAATCGTTATACTCGGACAAGATCCATACCATGGTCAAGGTCAAGCCAATGGACTGGCCTTTTCAGTTTCAAGAAACATCAAGCCACCGCCATCTCTTCAAAATATTTTTAAGGAGCTTTATACCGATCTTGAAATTCAGATACCTGATCATGGTGTTTTAGATGAATGGGCAAAAAGAGGTATCTTGTTGCTCAACGCAACTTTAACTGTGACATTGAATTCTCCTAACTCACACAAGGATATTGGCTGGCAGATTTTTACAGACAGAATTATTGAGCACTTAGGTTCAAAAGAAAAAATTGTTTTTATGTTGTGGGGTTCATATGCAAGATCCAAAAAGGGTTTAATCAACTTGGACAAAAATTTAGTCTTAGAGGCTCCGCATCCATCTCCATTGTCTGCTCATAGAGGTTTCTTCGGAAGTAAACATTTTTCGAAGGCAAATGCTTATTTCAAAAAAAATAATATTACCGAAATGGATTGGTCATTATCCTAGGGTGTAAAAGTAAAATTGATTATCGTAATTGATAACTTCACCAATAATTTTTTGCTCGATTGGAGTTTCATTTGTCTTGTTGAGCTTTAAGTTAATTTCTTTTTTACTTTTGTAATGAACGCGGGCAATAATTTCTTGTCCCTTAAAACAACCCTTATTGAAACTTACTCTTGATTTGTCGTAACCCAATTCATGCGGTCTGTATTTTTTTGAGCAACCATGGTTTAAGAAAATATTTCCATTTAGGTAATTAGCAAGTTTCCATTCATTGAAATTGAGATGATTTCCTTGTTTTTCTTCTTGATGATCAATTTTTAAGCTAACTTCTGCTTTAGTATCTAAAAAACTTATCGGCATTCCAGCATTTTTTTTACGGCCAATGTAACCCAAGCAACTAATTTTTGTTTCCTGAAGAGATGTTTTATAAAAAGGAAGCATGGGCTCCAGCTCAGCTTTCAGGGATGTTGTTAAGGAGTTGTGAATAATTAATGAAATCATTTCATTTACATTAAGAATAAAGAAATCTGCGATAACGAAGCCTTTTACATCGCAAATTGCAGAGGGTTGGAAATATGTAGAGCCTGATTCTTCAATATCAGAGGTTATTTGGCCTTGCAAAAGCTTTTTTATTGATTCTTTATCACCCTCAAAATCAATTTTTACGTAATCATTGAGATAGAATGTCTTGTTATCAAGTAGATAATCCATATTTCCATTATATTAGAGCAATAAATTTATGACCAATAGAATAAGTTACATTAAATGGAAGTGTAGAAGGGGGTTAAGGGAGCTTGACCTGCTGTTACGCGAGATGATCAGTAACCACTTAGAAAAATTTGATTCCACCCAACTTGATGAGCTGGAAGAGGTGCTTAAATATGACGACCAATCTTTGTTTGATTTTGTATTTAAAGATGAGCCTTTGGGTAGTAAGTCACATGAATCATTTATCTTGAAATACATAAAAACTTATAAAAAAGATTGAACTTTATCGGATTGTTTACATCAAAGAGGAAATGAATGCAAAACAAACCAGATAAAGTGCTTATAGATAGAATTCAAGCTGGGGACACAGCCGCATTCGAAGCGATGGTCATTCAGTATCGACCCAGATTAATTGCATCTTTGATAAAGTACACAAAGTCTGTTGAGCTTTCAGAAGATATTGCTCAACAAACCTTTATCAAGGTTTGGCAGAAGATTGATACTTTTAGGGGAGAGAGTGCATTATTCACGTGGATCTACAGAATTGCTATTAATCTAGCTAAAAACGCCTTTAACTCAAAGAGTGCAAGAAATGATGACATTACAGATAATCTTGAAAATATTGAGACTTTGACTGCTGTTAATGAATCCCCTGAAGCTTTTAATATTTCTTTATCGCTTAAAGCGGAGCTGGATAATTTCCTAAGAGAACTACCTATTGATTTAAAGACAGCCTTTTTGCTGCGTGAAGATGAAGGTAAGTCATACGAACAAATAGCAACCATCATGGATTGTCCAATAGGTACGGTGAGATCCCGTATTTTTCGTGCTCGGGAACTTATTTTAGAAAAATTTGATGAGATCAATTAATTATGGATGAGAAAAAAAATAAATTTGAAATGTTGTCCGCCTATCTAGATGGAGAGCTAAATGAGGCTGAATCTGCTGAGATCCTTGAGATGCTACAAGCAGATTCTGAGCTAAGACAAAAACTACAAAAATATTCATCTATTTCTGGGTTAATTAATTTGCACTCATCAGATAAAGCTTTAGCTTCAGATGATATTCATGCAAGAATTTTTAGAAAGCCTAAATACTATGCTACTGGAATGGCAGCTACCATTCTCATTGCTCTTATTGTGGTAGGCAACAATTATACCTTTTACCAAGCTAACAACGAGATAATTACAGATGCCGCTTCAAGTCGAGAAGCTCAAAATCATTTAAATAATATTGATGGCGCACTTAATCAGCATGTAATGAAAATTCTTGCAGCGGATAATTTAAATGTTGATTATTTGAATACAAATTTAGTGCCTGTTGGATATAATCAAGATCCGGTTAAGCCATCTTATTTTTCAAACGGGAATAATAAGTTTAGGCTACACATTGAAAATAACAATTTCGGCCTCAAAACTGATAGATACTGGAACGTAAATAATGAATTAGTTTATGTTCGCCCTATGAAAAACGGAAGATTGGCTACGATTTATGGAAAGATAGACCCACAAGAAGCAAAATCATTTCTTGCTTACATTGATAGGAACTAAATACATGGAACTAAAAAAATACTTATTTGGACTCACATTATTTCTTGCTTGTTTGGTAGTTACCCCAATTCATGCGGCGCTTCCGGAAAATATCAGTGAACTGGTAGAAAATTCAGCACCTGCAGTTGTTAATATCACCTCAAAAAAAGAAGTAAAAATGAGTTCTAGAGAAAATCTATTTGATGAATTTGAGCGTCGCTTTGGCATTCCAAGAACTTTTCCTCAAGTTCCCCAACAGCCGCAAACAAGAGAGGCATTTTCTTACGGATCAGGTTTTATTTTTAAAAACCAATACTTACTAACAAATTTTCATGTTGTTGAAGACGCAACAGAAATTATTGTTTCATTAAATGATAGAAGAGAATTTTTAGCAGAGGTTGTTGGCGTTGACCCGCTCTCTGATCTTGCGGTTTTAAAAATTGATGGTAAAAGCTTGCCTAAAGTAAAGATCGGCAAAAGTGAAGACGTTAAAGTAGGTGATTGGGTTGTGGCAATTGGATCACCTTTTTCTTTTGACTTTTCAGTTACTGCAGGAATTATTTCAGCTAAAGGCAGAAGCATACAAAATCAGAACATTGGTAATTATGTTCCATTTATACAAACTGACGTTGCTATTAATCCAGGAAATTCTGGTGGTCCATTATTTGATCTTGATGGTGAAGTTGTAGGCATTAATGCGCAAATTTATTCAAGGAGTGGTGGCTATCAGGGACTAGCCTTTGCAATTCCAATAGATGTTGCAATGGAGGTTGCTGATCAATTAATTGATGATGGTATTGTTAAGCGAGGTTATCTCGGAGTTCGGGTTGCTGAAGTAGACAATGACCTTGCTCTTGCGCTAGGCATGGATAAACCTTTTGGAGCTTTAATTAATGATGTTGAAAAGGGTGAGTCTGCTGATAAAGGTGGTCTTTTGCCGGGAGATGTAATTACAGAGTTTAACGGCAAGGAGATCAAATTTAGTTCTGATCTTCCTCATGTAGTTGGTCGAATTAAACCTGGGACTCGTTCGCGTGCAAAAGTTATTAGAAGTGGGGAAACTAAAACCTTAGTCTTCTCATTGGGTGAATTACCAACTGATGCAAGATCCTTTATACCAGCAAGAGTTGAAGCCTCTTCAGATCCACTGGGACTAAGACTTGAGGATCTTAATGATGAAAATTCTCAAGCTAGTGACCCTGAGGAGGGAGTTGTTGTAACTAGAGTCACACCTGGGTCTTCTGCTGCAGGTAAAATTATGCGCGGAGATATTATTACAGATGTTATTGTTTCTGGTGATCGAAAGCCAGTAATCGATATTGATAGCTTTGAAAAAATTGTCGATTCTCTATCATCTGGTGACAAGATTGCTTTGGTTGGAAGAAGATCAGGTAACAGATTTTTCGTCGCTATCACCGTTGACTAGTCTCGGCTGTCTTTTCCTATAAAATAACCACACAAATAAGTGTGCGATGCAACATATAAGAAATTTTTCAATTATTGCCCATATTGATCATGGTAAATCGACTCTGTCCGATAGGTTGATAGAGTACTGCGGCGGCCTTTCAAAAAGGGAGATGGCAGATCAAATCCTTGATTCTATGGATATTGAGCGTGAACGTGGCATAACCATTAAAGCTCAAGCAGTAACACTTAACTATAAACATAAGGACACTGAATATCAGCTAAATTTTATTGATACGCCTGGACATGTTGATTTTTCGTATGAGGTTTCTAGATCTTTATATGCGTGCGAGGGGGCATTGTTGGTTGTGGATGGATCACAAGGTGTTGAAGCGCAGACCTTAGCAAATTGCTATACAGCAGTGGAACAGGATTTAGAGGTATTACCTGTAATCAATAAAATTGATCTTCCTCAAGCTGAACCCGATAGAGTTAAACAAGAAATAGAGGATATGATTGGACTGGATGCAATTGAAGCCCCAATGGTTAGTGCGAAAACAGGTGTTGGCATCGATGAACTTTTATCATCATTGGTTGAGTCAATCCCATCACCCAAAGGTAATCTCGATGGCTTGTTGAAATCGCTTATTATTGATTCTTGGTTTGATAGTTATTTGGGAGTTGTTTCACTTATCAAAATTATTGATGGATCGATACAGAAAGGCCAAAAAATTAAAATTTTTTCAACTGGTCAGACCTTTACAGTTGATCAAGTTGGAATCTTTACTCCTAAAAAGACTGAAATGAATCAATTGAGTGCTGGGCAGGTTGGTTATATGGTAGCAGGCATTAAGGATATCTATGGTGCCCCTGTCGGAGACACCATAATTGAATCAAAAGATGAATCCACATTACCGTTACCAGGATTTAAGAAAGTTCTTCCTAAAGTCTTTGCATCGCTATTTACCGTTAACTCTGATGAATATGAAAAATTTAGGGACGCCTTAGCAAAACTAACTCTTAATGATTCCTCATTAGTATATGAACCAGAAGTATCGGACGCGTTGGGTTTTGGTTTCCGCTGCGGATTTCTTGGGACTCTTCACATGGAAGTCATTCGAGAAAGGCTTGAGCGCGAAAATGAAATCGAATTGATCTCAACAGCCCCCTCTGTAGAGTATCAAGTTGAAAAAACAAACGGTGAGGTTGTAACTTGCGACAGTCCCTCGCAGCTCCCGCCGCCCAATGACATAAAAGAAATTCGCGAACCATTTGTCCAGGCAAACATTCTGACACCAAAAGATTTTGTTGGAAACGTGATAACGCTTTGTACAGATAAGAGAGGCATTCAAAAGGATATGAATTATTTTGGTAATCAAGTTTCTATTATTTTTGAGATCCCTCTTGCAGAAGTCATCATTGATTTCTTTGATCGCTTAAAGTCATCAACTAAAGGTTTTGCTTCGATAGAGTATTCAATTAAAGATTTCAGGTGCTCAGATTTAACAAAGCTCGATGTTTTAATAAATAACTCTAAAGTTGATGCACTTTCAATGATTATTCATAAATCATTTGCTATGACACGTGGCAGAGAAATTGCTAAGAATCTGCGAAGACTCATCCCAAGACAAATGTTTGATGTGCCAATTCAAGTAGCTCTAGGTTCAAAAATTATTTCTCGAGAAACTGTTAAAGCTCTTAGAAAAAACGTGACTGCAAAGTGCTATGGTGGCGATGTGACTCGTAAAAAGAAACTTCTTGAAAAACAAAAAGAAGGAAAAAAGAAAATGAAGCAGCTCGGAAAAGTTTCGATTCCGCAAGAGGCTTTTTTAAATTACTTTAATACCGGAGAGTAACTATGTATAAAGATCCACTATTTGTGATTGGGTTAATAGGTGCTATTGGCTGTATTGGTTGGTGGATATTAGATAACTTGAGGGGTGAGGGCTCAGAAGAATTAGAGGAAAAACTCAATCGTATTGGATTAGTTTTTTCACTGTTAATCATTTGGAGGCTATTTGTTAATGCTGGCGATTTAGGGATTTTATTATTTTTTGGCTCAGTTATTTGTTTGCTAATACTTTTAGCAGGCGTATTTGCATCAAATTCTAGACTTACCAAAACAGGCAGAAGTTGGTTCATACCTGTTTTCCTGATTTTTGCACTAAGGACTTTTGCTTATGAGCCATTTCAAATTCCTTCAGGCTCAATGCTTCCGGGTCTTAAAGTAGGAGACTTTTTGCTGGTCAATAAACATGTCTATGGCTACAAAATTAACAGAATAGGTGAGCCAACTATTGGCGGCAGGGATCCAGAGTATGGTGATGTTGTGGTGTTTGTACCCCCGCATGTCAATGCACCTTTTGTGAAGCGATTGATTGGTAAGCCTGGTGATGTGATCCGTTATCAAAATAAGAAATTATATGTAAATAATACTCCGTTGGATCAGCAGTTAATTAGCAGTAAACCCGGAGAATTGATTATCAAAGAAACTTTTCAAGAAAGTTCAAGAATCATTCGTTTAAGAGAAACTGCTTCAGAATTTCCTTATGAGGTTACTGTACCTAGCGGACATTATTTTGTCATGGGAGATAACAGAGATAATTCCTCTGATTCAAGGATTTGGGGATTTGTGCCACGTGAAAATTTTATGGGTACAGCCGAAGTCATTTGGGCTACCTGGGAATGCTGGTTATGTTTACCCTCTTTTGAAAGAGCAGGTAAGATAAAATAAAACATGTTTGAAAAGCTTGGTCTTAAAAAAATTCAGTACGATGTTCCTGAATTTCATCAGGCTTTTATTCATAAAAGCTTTGACAGCAAACATAATAACGAGAGATTAGAATTTTTGGGAGATGCCATTCTTGAGACGGTTATCAGTGAGTTATTATTTAAAAAGTTTGATAGTGCTAATGAGGGCTTATTAACTCGAATGAGGTCAACTCTTGTCAGCACAGAGAATTTAAACCTAGTTTGCAGAGAGTATGAGCTTCAGAAAGACCTTAAGATGTCGAAAGGAACACTTAACCTTCCTGATGCGCACAAGGATAAAATTTATGCAGGCCTTGTTGAAGCTGTTATCGGTTCAATATTTGTTATTGAGGGCTATCAAAAATCTAAACAGCTTATTGAAAAGTTATTCATTGCCCAGCTGAATAGTCTTGAAATTAAAGACTCTTTTAAAGATGCAAAGACCTTTTTACAAGAATATTGCCAAAGTAAGTCGTTACCCTTGCCAGAATATCAATGTGATTTTCACGAAGATGATCAGTCCTTTAACTGTGCAGTGACATTCAATGGAATGGACTATTTTTCAAACCAAAAATCAAAAAAACTTGGCGAACAGGATTTAGCCAGTCAAATTATTGCTAATTTAAATCTATCATGAGCACAAGGTCTGGTTACGTTTCAATTATAGGCAAACCCAATGTTGGTAAGTCAACCCTCTTAAATGAGTTGATGGAAAAGAAAATATCTATAACTGCTGACAAATCACAAACTACTAGAAATAACATCATGGGAATAAAAACTCATGGTGAGACACAAATCATTTTCTTGGATACCCCAGGCATCCACAGCAAAAAAACAAAGGTACTTAATAAGGTTCTTAATAAATCAGCTCTAGGAGTGATTGAGGACTCTGACCTTATATTATTTTTAGTTCAAAGAAACCAGCTGGATGAGCTAGATCAAAAAGTATTGGATATTCTTAAGGGTATTGATCAGCAAGTTATATGCGTGATAAATAAGATCGATCAGCTTACAGATAAACAAAAACTTCTACCCTTTATAGAAAAACTATCTAGTCAGTATGACTTTAGGGCAATTGTTCCAATTTCAGCCCTTAAAAAAAGTGGGATTGATGACTTGCTTAATACCATTATTGATTTGCTTCCAGAAAATCCTCATTTATTTCCAGAAGATTATGGCAGCAATCTTGCTGATAACTCTTTTTACATAAGTGAAATTGTTAGGGAAAAGCTTACTAGAACACTCGGAGATGAAATACCTTATGAGCTTTATGTAAGCGTTGAGACTAATGAAGTTAAAGGTAAAGTTAGAAACATTGGTGTGGTAATTCATGTAGCAAAACAAAGCCAAAAAAATATTGTTATTGGCAATAATGGTGACATCCTTAAAAAGATTGGAAAGGCAGCTCGACTTGATCTTGAAGAGTCTTTGGATGAAAAAGTTATGTTGAAATCTTGGGTAAAAGTAAAAAAGAATTGGAGTAAGAGTTTAGAACATATTCAAGGTCTTGGAATTGGAGGTAATCAAGATGCATAAGGAATGGGAGCCTTGTTTCGTTTTACACACAAGACCATTTAGCGACACTTCATTGATAGCCGATATATTTTCTCTAAATCATGGAAGGATGTCAGTGCTTGCAAAGGGTGCCAAAAAACCTAAGTCGAAGTACTTTGGACATCTCTCGCCTTTTCGTAATGTAAGACTAACTTTTTCAGGCAAATCTGATCTTAAGACTTTAAATGAAATTGATTCATCATTGATTGACCAAGGAAACTCAAATCAACTCTCAACTTATAGTTATTTATACATTAATGAGCTGCTACTAAAGATCTTGCCTCAGCATATTCCAAATAAAGAATTGTTTCATTTATATAAAGATTTTGTAGATAGCTTTACTTCCTCTTCATTCAGGGAAGAAAGTCTAAGATGTTTTGAGTTGGATCTTTTGGATGTGTTGGGCTTTGGAATCGATTTTGAAACGGATTCACTTAATAATTCAGATTTAGAAACTGATCAGAAATATCAATTTGTTCCTGAATCAGGGTTTAGAGCCTCTACCGATGGTGGAAATTTCACTAAAGCAGAACTTGTGAAAGTAAAAGATAGAGAATTAACTGAGATCGATAAGTATAAACTTAAAGCTCTTACCCAAGCTGCAATTGCTGCATGTCTGGATGGCAAAGACTTAAACAGCCGATCTACTTTTAAGAGGTTAAGCTAGTGATTTATGGAATAGGAACAGATATTTGCGAGCTTACCCGAATCGAATCGATGAAAAGCTTTGATGCATTTGCTAAAAAAATATTATCTGAAAACGAAAAAAAGATATTTTTAAAACAAGAAGAAACACAAAAAATTAAATTCCTTGGATTGCAATTTGCAGCCAAAGAGGCAGTTGTAAAAGCCTTGGGTACAGGGTTTAAAAAACCAATGATGCCGAACCAAATTTCAGTTCTACGAAATGATGAAGGTAAGCCAATTATTGAATTTGATGAATCAATAAAATCTTTTATAAATGATTTGGGCATCAAATCTTCACATGTTAGTCTTAGCGATGACGGTGGTTATGCCGTTGCATTTGTAATACTTGAAGCATGAAAAAAATAATTTTATTGGGCCCACCTGGTGCTGGAAAGGGCACCCAAGCAGATAAGATCTGTCAAACTTTAAACATTCCAAAAATCAGCACCGGCGATATGCTTAGAGAGGCTATTGCATTTGGCAATGAATTGGGTGAGCGGGTAAATCAGATTATGAAATCCGGTGCCCTAGTATCTGATAAGATTATCTTAGAATTAATCTTAGATAGAACTGCAAAAAGTGATTGCGCTAATGGCTACCTTTTTGATGGTGTTCCCAGAACCTTAGGTCAAGCAAATCTCTTTGATCAAAACAATATTTTGTTCACACATGTTCTTGAGTTACAGGTTGATAATGAACAAATTATTAATAGGATGTCGGGCAGACGCTGGCATCCTGGTTCTGGAAGGACTTATCACATAACTTTTAATCCTCCCAAAAATGAGGGTATTGATGATGAGACGGGCGAGCCCCTAATTCAACGTGATGATGACCTCCCAGAGACCGTAAAGAAACGTCTAGATGTTTATCATCAAGAAACTAAACCGCTAGTGGATTTTTATACAAATAAATCTTCTGAAAGTGACCTTATTTATGCAACTGTGAATGGTGATCAGTCCGTGGATGATGTCTTTAAAGAAATACAAAATCATATTTAGGTAATTTGAAAATATTAGCTTTTGATATCGGATCGAATTATTCTTCAATTGCACTCCATGATGATGGCAACATAAATTCTTTTACCGTGCCAGCATCACCAAGACAAAGACCTGATTGGGACTATCTTTTTTCAAAACTTGAATTGATACCAAACCAAATATTAAATTCTCTGGATGGTTTGGCATATGCGAATGGGCCAGGTTCTTATACCTCTTTGAGGAGTACGGCTGTATTCTTAAAAGCTATAGCTTATGCAAAGAATATACCTATTTTTCCAATCTCAAATCTTGAGGCGTTGGCTTGGCAAGCTAAGGACTGGATGGATTCATTTCCTGCCGAGATAAACGTTGCTTTAAATGCTGATCAAGGTAAGTTTTACCAAGGATCGTATAGGCTTTCATCACAAAATATTGAAACAGTATCCCCGCCAAAGATATCCTCTTCAGAGGAGTTAAAAAAGGTAGCTAATAAAGATATGATTTTGGTTGGTGAGGGATGGTTGTTATTAACAGACAAAGACAATCTTCTGAAATCTGTTAAAGCAAATGCTAGTTCAGTTGCATCTTTGGCATTGCACTACATAAACCAAGGCAATCACTTTGATAACATTGATGTTGATCCTATTTACTTATCAGAAACAACCTTTAAGAAACTAAATTCATGAGTGATTATTTTCTTGCAATAATACTGGCTGTCATCCAAGGTTTAACTGAGTTCTTACCAATATCTAGCTCAGCCCATTTGCTGTTCCCTACACTTATTTTTGGAACCAATGATTTGGGTTTACTTTTTGATGTGGCAACTCATTTAGGGACATTGCTAGCAGTGATAACCTATTTTAGAAAAGATTTGGTAGAGATATTTGCAGCGTGGTGCCCCAAGTTAAAAAATAATGAGCAACGCTTCAACGAAGGTCTTATGCTGATCGTTGGAACCTTGCCCATTGTTATCATTGGACTTTTTTTCAGGGATTATTTTTCTGTTCGCCCAAGTCTTGATGGAATTGCTTATGCAAATTTAATTTTTGCAGGACTTCTTTTAGGTGCATTTTTAATTAGTTCTAAAACAAAATCTTATGCTGAGATAACCTTGTTATCAGCATTAGTTATTGGCTTATTTCAAGTTTTTGCACTATTTCCAGGAGCTTCTCGTTCAGGGATGGCAATCACCGGCGCACTTTTTATGGGTTTTTCACTTAAATCTGGCTCTAAATTTGCATTTTTATTGAGTATCCCAACAATTCTAGCCTCACTAATATTGCTTGTCTTTGATGAGCTTGGCTTAATCAGTATTACTGAGATCTATCTGATGTTGATTGGTATCTCTGTATCGGCTTTTATTGCCTTTTTTACCATCAAATATTTCTTAAAATTTGTAAATCAAATTGGGATGGTGCCGTTTGTTATTTATAGAATTATCTTGGGTGCTGCTATCTTGATGATATGAACCTTGATTTGATCAATCTTGATGGGTTTGAATCTCAGAAGTTGAAAGAGCTTGAGACCGAATTAAATCTCATCGCTCATAAAACAATCAATCTTGATCATGACAGTTTGGTGCTTCAGGAAGATAACCTTTATTTTAATTTTAAAAAGGAGAGGGCATTAACTCCTCTTGAGATCGATATCCAAAAGGGCGCACTCGGATGGCGATTGGCTAGACCTCAGCACGAAACGCATCTTAAAAAAGCCATTGGTAAAACAGAACGGTCATTAAGAATTTTAGATGCAACTGCTGGTTTGCTTGGAGACTCAATGATCATGCTTGCACTTGGGCACTCAGTCACTGCTTATGAACAAAGTAAAATTTTATACACAATGTTAACTAATGAAATCACTCAATTAGCTGAAACAGATTCTAATTTATTAAACTTTAGACTGATTAATTCTAATGTTTGCGAAGCAAACTTTAATGAGAAGAGTTTTGATATTATTTATTTTGATCCTATGTATCCTGAAGATAAAGCCTCAAGTGCAAGGAGATCAGATTTAAAGAAAATTAATTCTATTCTTGAGATTGAGGGTCTTGCTAGCGATCCGGAGTCAACATTCACCTATCTTCGAAGTATCCCGAAGACAAAGTTAATTGTTAAAAGGCCGCTCAAGGTTGATGCTTTTGAAGGCAGCATTAATTATCAGATTACAGGTAAATCAGTTAGGTTTGATATCTATCTCAATTAATTACGAGTTTGTCCTGAGCCGCGCACCACATATTTAAAACTTGTAAGCTGCTCCAGGCTAACAGGCCCACGGGCATGAAATTTCCCAGTGGCGATTCCTATTTCTCCACCCATTCCAAATTCACCACCATCGGCAAACTGAGATGAGGCATTGATCATTAATATCGCACTGTCCAGTTGATTGATAAAGTAGTCTTGAGAATTTTTGTCTTCACTAATAATCACATCAGTATGACCCGTACCGTGTATTTGAATGTGTTCAACCGCTTGCTCTATATCATCAACTATTTTTATACTCAGGATTGGGCTTAGATATTCTGTATCCCAGTCAATGTCATTTGCTTGTGTTACGCGATCATCAAGCTTTACAGTTTTTTCACAGCCTCGAATTTCGCATCCCGCTCCAATCAGGCTATCTAAAATACTACTTAAGTGTTCACTTGAATCTTTGTGAATCAAAAGAGTTTCAAGAGCCCCGCAAATTCCTGGCCGCCTCATTTTTGCGTTTGTTACTACTGAAATCGAAGTATTGAGATCAGCACTTTTATCAATGAAGGTATGGCAGATGCCCTCCAAATGACCAAACACTGGAATAGTTGCTGAGTCTTGCACGGCCTGAACTAGACTTTTCCCACCTCGTGGCACTATTACATCGATTGCCCCGTCAAGACCTTTCAACATATGAGTTACCATTTCTCTATCTTTAATAGGGATAATTTGAACTATGCCCTTTGGTAAGTTCATATCATTTAACGCATCTCCAAAACAATTAACGATTGCTTGTGAGGATCTCAAGCTATCACTACCGCTTCTTAATACAACAGCGTTACCAGACTTGATACTAAGAGCGCTGGCATCAGCAGATACATTTGGTCTGCTTTCAAAAATTATTCCTATGGTTCCTAGTGGAGTTCTAACCCTTGAAATCTCCAGACCATTTGGGCGCTTCCATGTATCAAGGATAGTTCCAACAGGATCAGGGAGTTTGACGATATTATTCATTGTATCAATAATTCCATCAATTCGTTCGTCATCGAGGCGAAGCCTATCAACAAAAGCATCGTCTTTTGAGTTTGCAAGTGCATCTTCAACATCAAGATTATTAGCTAATAGAATTTCTTTTCTAGATCGATGAATATTCTTAGTAGCTCTGATTAGAAGATTATTTTTTGATTCGGTGGACATTGAATTAAGTACAGACACCGCAGCCTTTGAATTTGTACTAATTTCTTGTACTAATTTATTCATGATTTATTAAACCATGTGGATTGCACAGATTTTTTTAATCTTAGCAAAGGATTAGCAGCATCCCCCTTAGTAATAACCATATTTGAATTCATGCTCAACATTATTTTTGCAGCTTCAATTTTAGAAGTCATCCCACCTTTACCGCTTTTGCTTGCCTTACCAGCCATGGCATGAATGTCTTTTGTGACTTTTGATACCTGTCTAATGAGTGTTGATTGATTGGTTTGGTCATTAAATGATTCATAAAGACCTTCAACTGCAGATAACATGATCAATAAGTCAGCTTTAAAAATTTTTGCTAATTTTGCAGCAAGCAAATCGTTATCCCCAAACTGAATTTCATCTGTAGCTGTTGTATCGTTTTCATTAACGATAGGAAGCACCCTAAAGCGATGCAATTGATTTATCGTTTTTAAAGCATTTCGTGCATCCTTAGCAGCCTGAATTTCTTTAGGGGTTAAGAGAACTTGACCTACATCGATGGAATGAGCTCTAAATGCTGCTTTCCATGCCTTAATCAACTCCAATTGACCTACGGCTGCGAGAGCCTGAGATTCTTCAATTAATTCAACATTTTTTATATTTAATAATCTTTTGCCTATTGCTATAGCTCCTGATGAAACCAAGATAATTTGTCTGTTTTTCAAGGCCGCAATATCTTGGGCAATATTACTCAATATTTTTTTTCTAACCCTGCCATGTTCATCGGTAAGGACAGCTGAACCAACCTTAACAATAATTTTTTGATGATGTTTTGAAAGTCTGGACATGGATGATGAATTACTAATTAATGTGTGGTTCAATTATTTAAGCCACATTCTAAAACCATATTTTTTTTTATTCTATGGCAATTCGCTTTTTATATTTTTTTGAAAGATCTCAGATTAAATTGGTGCCCCATATCTGAGTCGAACAGATACTCCCGAAGGAACGCGATTTTGAATCGCGCGCGTCTACCAATTCCGCCAATGGGGCAAGCGTGTCATTGTAGCTGAGTTCAACATCTTTTAGAATGAGCTTCCTAATGAAGACCAGTGATTTTAACTACGATTTACCGGAAGATTTAATTGCTAAATATCCTCCCAATGATCGAACTGATTCTCGCCTTTTGGTTTTTAGTGATAAGGAAATCAAACATGAGAAATTTTCAAGTTTGCTAAATTATCTTCAACCCAATGACCTTCTGGTTTTGAATGAATCTGCAGTTATTCCTGCTCGTTTAATTGGTGAAAAAGAAACAGGGGGAAAGGTTGAAGTCATGCTTGAAAGATTTTTATCTTCTTCACAAACGCTTGTGCAAATAAGATCTTCAAGATCTCCAAAAGAAAAATCAATCATAAACTTTACATTACCCAAAAATAAAATTTCTGCAAAAGTGCTTGGGAGACAGAACAATTTCTTTATTTTGGAATGGAGGGCTAAAGCTGAAGAGGTTTTTAAACAACATGCAGCCATTCCTTTGCCTCCGTATATTGATAGAGATACAGATGATAGTGATAAGAGCCGATACCAAACTGTTTATGCAAACAATAACAAACAATTTTCTGTTGCAGCACCGACAGCAGGATTGCATTTTGACAATCAACTTTTAACTAGACTAATAGATGCAGGCATAAAAACTGCAACTCTAAATTTACACGTCGGCTCAGGCACATTTACGCCAGTCAAAGTGGAGAATATTAAAGATCATAAAATTCATTATGAAAAAATAGAGGTGAGTGAAGATATTGTTTCAAAAATCAAACAAACAAAACAACAAAATGGAAGGGTGATAGCTGTAGGAACAACTTCGGTAAGAGCATTAGAGACTGCCTTCCAAAATGTTCCTGAGAAATATAATGGAGAGACAAATTTATTTATTTATCCAGGATATAAATTTAAAGTTGTTGATTTGATGATTACGAATTTTCACCTACCTAAATCTTCCTTGTTAATGCTAGTGAGTGCTTTTATTGGTCATCAAGAAATGCATAAACTTTATCAAACAGCCGTAAAAGAGCGCTACAGATTTTTATCCTATGGCGATGCTATGCTACTCACAAAAAAATGAAATTTAATATTTCCAAAACAGAAGGTTTTGCTCGAAGAGGAGTTATGCACTTTGAAAGGGGTGAAATACAGACACCAGCATTCATGCCAGTAGGCACGAATGGCACCGTTAAGGCTCTTGAGATTGATAATATCTTAGAAACAGGATCAGAAATTATTTTAGGGAATACCTTTCACTTGATGTTAAGGCCCGGGGATGAGTTAATTAAAGATGCTGGTGGCCTGCACAATTTTATCAACTGGTCCAAACCTATTCTTACTGATTCAGGAGGTTTCCAAGTTTGGAGTTTAGGTGAGATGGCAAAAATTTCTGAAGAGGGCGTTCGTTTTCAGTCACCTTATGATGGTAGTAAGATAGAACTTACTCCAGAGCGCTCCATAGAAATTCAAAATAATTTAGGTTCAGATATTGTTATGATTTTTGATGATTGCACTTCCTATCCTGCTAAATATGAAGATGCAAAGACATCCATGGAGCTCTCTTTAAGGTGGGCAAAGCGCTCAAAGGATGCTCATCAGTCTGAAAGCGCTCTCTTTGGAATCGTTCAAGGCGGAATGTATACCGACTTAAGGAAATACTCACTAGAATCGCTGATGAATCTAGATTTTGATGGCATAGCTGTCGGTGGCTTAAGTGTTGGCGAAACCCACGAAGAAAGAGTGACCATCCTTGAACATCTTGCACCACAACTCCCAAAAACATTGCCTCACTATCTGATGGGTGTTGGAAAACCAGAGGATATTGTCGAGGCTGTTTATTATGGGATAGATATGTTTGATTGCGTGCTTCCAACTCGCAACGCAAGAAACGGCCAATTGATTACTTCCTTTGGTGAATTGAATATCAGAAATGCTGAGCATAAAAATTCTTCTGAGCCAATCGATCCAGATTGTGCCTGCAAGGTGTGCAAAAATTATTCGAGAGCCTACCTTCATCATCTGGATAAAACTAAAGAGATTTTAGGATCAATTTTGTCGAGTTATCACAATATCTTTTACTATCAAACTTTGATGTCTGAAATAAGGCAGGCCATCGAAACAGAATCATTCGCTAAGTTCATAAAAGACTTCTATAATAAGCGTCAAAAATCAGTGCCAAAGCAATTACAGTAAGGAGTTTTCATGGAAGAAACAGCAGTTCAAAGTCCGGGATTTTTCGACCCAACTCTTTTTTTATTAATTGGAATGTTGGCCATCGTTTATTTCATGCTTATTCGTCCCCAAAATAAAAGAGCTAAAGAACTTCAAGAAATGCTGGGTGCACTCGAAAAGGGTGATGAAGTTGTTGCTGCGAGTGGAATCTTAGGAAAGATTAGAGATATCAAAGGAGATTATGTTTCTATTGAAGTTAGTCCAAGCATAACTTTCAAATTACAAAAGACAGCAATCTCTGGCACATTACCTAAAGGAACCATTGATTCAATCAACAAATAATTACAGTGAATAAGTTTTCTGTTTGGACCTATGGATTGATTCTAGCAGTTTTACTGCTGGGTGTTCTCTACTCATTACCAAATATATATCCTGCAAAACCATCCATTCAAATTGCTTACTCAGACTCGGGAATGTCTGCTGATCAGAACTTGCTTGAAAGAGTTAACCAAACTCTAGATGCATCTGAAGTTGCGGTTTCTGCCATTAAGCTTGATGAAAATAATATCGTTGCAAACTTTACTTCATTGGATGATCAGCTAAGAGCAAAGACTATCTTACAAAGAAGTTTGTTGGATGACGCTGTTGTGGCTTTAAATCTTCAGCCATCAACACCTGCCTGGTTGGAAGGTATCGGAGGTTCGCCCTTAAAACTAGGTCTTGATTTATCCGGTGGAGTGCATTTTTTGCTTGAGGTTGATATTGAAAATGCCGTTTCAAATCGACTTGAAGGAATTTTAAATTCATTTCGACAACAATTTAGAGAGGAGGGTATTCGTTACTCTAACTCTGTTAATAATGGCTCCTCCATAAGATTTACTTTTAACAATGAAGAGGGATTCACAAAAGCTAGA
>CACNUA010000017.1 GCA_902623535.1 uncultured SAR86 cluster bacterium
TTTATTTTTTAGTGATTGGGCCAAAACAATCGTATTAAATCATTTCAAAAAATTTATGATCTTTGGCACTCTTTTTCTCTTTGCAATAGGCACGGTTCTTCTTTTAGAGAGTGGAAGAGATAAAACCCCGTTTGAGCCATTAGTCGGATGTGAAAGTAATGATGAGATTCAAGTTGTTTGCGGTTTTAAAAATCCTGAGGACCTAGTAATGATTCCAGATGGAAGTGGGCTAATCGTTTCCGAATATGGTGGACAAAAACCTATTCAAGAAGAAGGGGTAGGCAAAATTAGTTTGCTAAACCTTAAAACCTTAAAGAAAGAAAAAATCGATGTTTTATATGGTAGTAATGAATGGGGGGATGGGAAGTGCTTACGTAAAGACTCAGATCTGATCGGGCCGCATGGCATTGACCTCGTTAAACGTAAAGATGGTCAATATCAGTTAGCGGTTGTTTCTCATCTGCCTGATGAGCGGATTGAGATGTATAAACTTTTTAAACAAAATCAGACTTGGAATCTTGAATGGAAGGGCTGTGTTTCAACAGAAAATAAATACTACTTGAATGATGTAAGTTTGACTAATTCAGGATCATTTTATGCAACACATATGTTTCCTAGAAATTTTAGTATGGAGAAATGGATTCTCGCATATTACTTTAAATTTAATACGGGTTTTGTAGTTAAATGGGAAAAGAAAAATGGATTTACAGAGCTTAGATATACTTCAGGCGCTTACCCTAATGGCCTAAGCTATGATCCAGAAAAAAATTATTTGGCTGTAAATTATAATCTGGGTGATTCAACTTCATTATTTAACCTTGAAAGTAAACAGCATTTAGCTACTTATAAAACAAACTCTCCTGATAACATTATTCTCCAAGACAATGATTATTGGGTTGTCTCTCATGATTCAAATATTTATGACTATGCTCGATGCGGCCTTAACGAAAACTGTACCTTGCCATGGTCAATTTCAATCCTAAATAGGAATACACTAGATCTAAAAAATAGAATCTCTTTTAAGAATACAAATATGGGTCCAGGGACAGTTGCTCTTATAGAAAATGAGAGAGTTTGGCTGGGTTCATTTAGATCTAATCGCCTTGGCTATATAACGCAATAGTCTTGAAAAAAATATATTTCCCATCTCAGATATACGATTTTGAAAAATCATTATTTGCATCAGGCATTGATGAATTAGGTCTAATGAAGGATGCTGCAAATGCTGCAGCACAATGGATAATCAGTAATCTCAAACATGAAAGCTTCATTATTCTCATTGGTCCTGGCAATAATGGTGGTGACGGGATCTATATAGGTAAATATTTAATTGATCATGGTTATAAGGTTTATTTTTTGAGGGTACTTCAAGAAAAAACTAAATCCAACCTCACTATGGCTGCTGAAAAAGATATAGAAAATCACTTGATTGCATTGGTTGATCTTGATGATTTCAATAAACAAGAAACTGTCATTGTGGACGCCATGCTTGGAATTGGTGGCAGAGAAACTATTTCAAATGAAATCAAATCAATAAATAAAATAGCAAACACATTCGAACATAAGATTGCTATTGATGTCCCTACTGGCTTAAATGTATCAAGTGGTAAGGCATCAGAAGAAACGTTTTTAGCAACAAATACGCTGACTTTTTTTGGATATAAAATTGGGCAAATTCTTGATCCTGGAAAAAATTTCACTGGTAAAATGGAATTACTTAAATTAAATAAAAATATAGATGAAGAAATGACAGAAGCCGCCAATTTATTTTCATTTGAAGATGTGAAAGACCTTTTACCAAAACGAAAGTTAGATTCTCATAAAGGCATGTTTGGAAAGATAGCTATCTTAGCAGGCGATGCAGGGTATGAGGGTGCTGGAATACTTGCAAGTGCAGGAGCTCTGTCTGTTGGAGCTGGACTTGTAAGGCTTTTAAGTCAGGAGAATGCTATTACCCCTGCGCTGTCATATCTACCAGAACTTATGGTTTCTGGATCTGATAATCCACAAGATTTTAAAGACGATATTAAAAGTGCTGAAGTAATCGTTTGCGGTCCTGGATTTAAAGACAGCTATTGGTCAGAACAACTATTGTATATGGCAATTGAATCAGCAAAAGAAAACAATCAAACCTTGATCATGGATGCTGGGGCATTAAGGCTCTTATGCAATAAGCCATTTCAAGATAGAGACCTTCCTTCTAAATTAATCCTAACACCGCATCCAGGAGAGGCAGCAGCTCTGTTAAACTTGTCCACTGAAGAAATACAAGAAAACAGACTCTCTTCATCAACCAATTTAGCAACAAAATTCAAGGCATCAATTGTTCTCAAAGGTCATCAGACCGTTATTTCAAGTAATGCTAATTATATTTGTAATGAGGGCTCTCCAGCCCTATCAATTCCCGGATCAGGAGACATTCTTGCGGGCATAATTGCAGGTCTAATTGGTAACAAGCTGGATTCATTAAGCGCAATTAAGCTTGCTGTAGCTGTTCATGGAAGATCTGGCACCGAGTACTCAAAAAATTTTGGCGATAGAGGTTTAGATGCTAAAACACTGATTGGGCTTATAAAAAAGAACATTAATTAGTTTTCTATGAATATTTTGCTTGAGAATGAATCTGCTTCAATTGAACTTGGACAATTATTGTCAGATGCATTGCAATCCGCTGATGAAGAAAAATTTGAAATCCATTTAGAAGGTAATCTTGGAGCGGGCAAAACAACCATTGCACGCTCATTGATAAATGGTCTTGGCTGGCAGGGTAAAGTTAAAAGTCCAACCTACACAATTTATGAAGAATACCAAGTCAAAGATTTTCTTTGTAAACATATTGACCTATACAGAATTGATAATCAGGAAGATGTAGATATGTTAGATCTTGAGACGGTTTCTAAAAAAAAATTATTAATCTTGATTGAGTGGCCGGAGAATTTACCCAACAAAAGAAAATTTGATTTAAAAATTTCTATTGCGCATAAAAATGAATCTCGATTAGTTAAACTTTCAGGCACAGCTAGTAAAATAATAAAAACTGTTGAATCTAAGCATGCATAGAATTGTCTTTTCACTTGTATTTTTTTTGTGTCTATTTAAACCTCTCGGTGCAAACTCACTAAGTTTTGAAAACATAAAAGAACTTCCCAATGGTGATGTAAGAATTTCATTCAAGCTTCAAAAGGTTGCCTTAATTAATGCCTATGCCCTAGATGACCCATCAAGAATTGTCATTGATGTTCTAGATACCAAGGTAAGTTCATTTTCAGAAGAAAATAACCTTGGGCCATTAAAGCTTGTAAGCGCATCGGATCAAAATAACCTCTCTCGGATTGTAATTGACCTTGAAAAGTCTGTTTACTGGAAAAAGCCATTGCAGATTAAGTCTAAAGACCACGTCAAATTAATGCTAGAAATCAAGCAATCGCAAAAAGTTAAAAAAAATACGCGCGATATTTTAATTGCAATTGATGCTGGCCATGGGGGAAAGGATCCTGGATCGGTTGGAACCAACATTCTTGAAAAAGACGTAACTTTGATGATTGCCAAAGAGCTTGAGAGAACTCTTAGGGATACCCAAGGTTACAAGCCAATCATGATTAGATCTACAGATGAATTTGTAAATTTAGATGATCGCTATCAAAAAGCAAGAGAATTGGGAGCAGATCTTTTTGTTTCTATTCATGCTGATGGCTTTCGACTCTCAAGAGTAAAGGGGGCATCAGTGTATGTATGGTCTGAAGAAGCCTCCTCGATTACAGCAGAGAATTTGTCAAAAGCTAAGCTTGTTGCAGATAGCTCAATAAAGTCAAAGGTTGGAAGGCTTGATTTCCAAGACTTTGATGAGGATGCTGCCAGAGCAAAATACCAGCTAGCCTATGAGGCAAAAATTGAAAATAGTATAATTCTTGGTGAAAAGATATTAGAGCAATTAAAAAGAGATCCTTTCACACACATGCATAAACCAAATGTTGAATTTGCTGACTTTAGAGTTTTAAAATCAATAGATATCCCATCTGTTTTAGTTGAGTCTGGATTCATAACTAACCCTGATGACTCTAAGAGATTATCAAAAAAACCTGGTAGAAGAATGATTGCAAGAAGTATATTTCTTGGAATTCATGAATATTTCAAAGTTAAGCCAAAACCTAATACCATTATGGATCCCTTACCCGAATTCTTGACATATACCATCCAAAAAGGAGATGTTATTTCTGAAATTGCAATTCGTTTTGGGGTAACCGTCAACGAAGTGATTAAGTGGAATGAATTAGATCCATCTAGTATATTTCCGGGTCAAAAAATTAAAATCTATATCTGATGAAGTGGACAAATAAGAAAACAATTTTGATAACGGGTGCTACGAACGGTATTGGCAAAGCTGCCGCGATAAAGTTTGCTGAATCAGCAAAATCAATTGCTTTTACCTATCGCAATGAAGAGCTGGCTGAAGATTTAAAAAATGAAATGCAAAAAATTAATCCAAATCTTTCAATCAATAGTTTCTTTTGTGATTTTTCTGTTCAAGGCTCTATACGAGAATGTGCTGATAAAATTAAAAATGACCTTAAAGCAATAGATTTGCTTATCAATAATGCAGGAGTGGTGAATACCGAATACAGTGAAACCATTGATGGAATTGAAAATACATTTGCAGTCAATCATTTGGGATACTTTCTTTTTACAAACCTATTGCTAGATCTTGTTAAAAAGGAAAGTGAATCAAGAATCATCAATGTTTCTTCAGCAGCACATCATTTTGTAAAAGGAATGCAGTGGGATGACATAAATTATAAAGATGACTTTAAAATGGGGCTAAAAGCTTATGGTCAATCAAAACTCGGAAACATTCTTTTTACAAAACAATTAGCGAAAAAACTTCAAAAAGATGGCATTACTGTCAATGCAATTCATCCAGGCGGAGTTAATACCTCATTGGGTAATCAAAATAATTCACCATTAGGAAGAGTATTGAAAATAATTTTAAAACCATTTTTTAGATCACCTCTTAAAGGTGCAAATACAATAATTTATTTGGCTGAGATAGACGGTCTCAGTATTACTGGAGCTTACTGGGTGGATGGAAGAGTTGCCAAAACATCACACTACTCAAAGAATGAAGCGGAAGCAGAAAAATTGTGGAGGCTATCTGAAAAACTTGTTAATCAAGAATTTGATATCTAACTAAAAGTTCAAAGGGTCAATTTCCACTTTCCATCTCACGCTACTTGATTTTGCTAATTGACCAATTCTTTTTTCCAATTGATTTAAAGCATTATGGAGTACCGTTCTTTTCTTAGCTTGCAAAAGAACATAATGAAAATATCGTCCTCTGACTTTAAATATCGATGCAGGCATCGGTCCATAAAAATCACATCCTGGTAATTCAAAATTTTTTAAAATAGCTTCTAAAAAGTTAATATTTTTTTGAATCACAGTTGATGAAGATTTTAAAAGAGCTTGATAAGCGAAAGGCGGTTGGCTCTGCTTTTTTCTTTCTGTTAATAGATCCATTGCAAACGGCATATATGTTCCCGATTTAAGTTTCTTTAAGAAAGGGTGATCAGGATACCTAGTCTGAACTAGGACTACTGCTTCAGTATCCAACCTCCCTGCTCTCCCACTAACTTGAATTAATTGTTGACCAAGATCTTCTAATGCTGATGGATTAATACTGGTTAACCCCGAGTCAATATTCATGACGATTACTGTTTTTAATTTCTTAAAATCGTGTCCTTTGATGAGCATTTGAGTACCAACAATTACGCCCTTATTGGCATCATTAATATTTTTTAATATCTCAGTTAAAGCGCCCTTTTTTTTAGTTGTATCACTGTCAAATCTATAAACCTCGCCCCTACCAATCGGTGTATTATCTTGTAAATACTTCGATATACTCTCAGTGGCATAGCCTACTCCTCCAAGCTCAATATTCCCACAATCTGGGCATTGCTCAGGTATTCCATATGCAGAATCACATCTGTGGCATATCAATCGATTTTTATCATGATGGAATACCATGTTGGTTTCACAATTATTACATCTCGCAACCCAGTCACATTCACTGCATCGATATTCAGGTGCAAATCCTCGCCGATTAATAAATACCATGCTTAGTACTTGGCTTGCATAATCATCTAAGATAGCTTTTTGGCCAATCTCAGAAATCCCGCCCTTTAAATTATTTGCATTGATGTCTACAAAAGTTAATTTAGGTGGCGATGATTGATTAAACCTTTCAAGTAACTCTGTTTTTTTAAATTTCTTATCTTCAACCTGACGTAAGATACTCAAGGATGGGGTAGCAGAGCCTAAAATTATTGGTATCTTTAGATCGCTAGCTCTTTTGATTGCTACATCACGAGCTGAATAACTAAGGCCCTCAACTTGTTTATAAGAATGATCATGCTCTTCATCAACAATAATTAGACCAAGGCTTTTTAATGGTATTAAAACAGAAGATCGAGTTCCAATAATAATTTTTTTATTACCATTTCTAGCATCCCTCCAAACCTTCCACCTATTTAAGTTGGTAATTCCAGAATGGTAGTAAGCTACCAACTCTCCAAAAATTTTCTTTAACCTCTTTACCATTTGCGGAGCTAGAGAGATTTCAGGTATAAGCATTAATACAGATTGATTGGTCTTAAGTTGTTCTTGAATTAATTTAATGTAGATCTCAGTTTTGCCAGAACCCGTCACACCATACAAAAGACAGGGATCAAAACCTTTTAATTTTTTTAAAGCTAAAAATGCTTTTTCTTGATGTGAGGTTAAATCTAAATTAAAGTCTGGCACTGCCTCACTAACTAAATCATTGTTTTGTAGTTCAACTGCATTAGCTTTTCTTAGATAGGGAGGCATAAAATTATCAATGACTTGCCCAATTGGAAAGTGATAATAGTCTGATATCCAATGCAGCAATGCCAATTCATTGGTATTAAAAATTTCAAAGTCATCAAAAACCTTTTTTATTTTTAAAGTCT
Source organism: uncultured SAR86 cluster bacterium (assembly GCA_902623535.1). Taxonomy (GTDB): domain Bacteria; phylum Pseudomonadota; class Gammaproteobacteria; order Magnimaribacterales; family D2472; genus MED-G82. Next base: position 6,987 of record CACNUA010000017.1, read on the forward strand.
TAAATGCAGGCTTATCAACTTTTTTTATTACAACACCAATTCTTTCTCTGTTGGAGAAGCCAACCAGTACTCTAAATCCAATTTCTAGCCTAATATCTGACGAATAAGTAAATGTTCCTTGAACAGCAAGTGGTAAAGAGATGTTATAAAAAAATTTACTCATTTATCTTTGTAAAGCTATCAGGTTTTGATATAGTGCACATCCTTAGAAACTAATTTTATTATGAAAGCAGATATACATCCTGAATACAGAGAAGTTTTATTCCATGATTCTGGTGCTGATAAGTACTTTCTCATACCTTCAACATTAGAAACTAGTGAAACAAGGGAGTATGAAGGCAAAACTTATCCGTACTATCCTCTTGATATTTCATCTGCATCTCATCCTTTTTACACAGGCACTCAAAGGATTGTTGATACCGGCGGTCGTGTTCAAAGATTTGAAAAAAGGTTTGGAAAGAAATAAGTTTTCTAACGAACCCCTGAGCTACCAAATCCCTTTACTCCTCTTTTTGATTCTTTAAATGTATCAACGATGTTGAATTTTGCCTGGATTACAGGAACTATCAGCATTTGGGCTATCCTATCCCCAGAGTTAATCTCAAAGTCATTATCAGATCTATTCCAGGCTGGCACCTTTAGCTCACCTTGATAATCAGAGTCAATCAAGCCCACTAGGTTTCCTAAAACAAGTCCGTGTTTGAATCCTAACCCTGATCTCGGTATTACGATCGCTGCCAAGTTTGGATCATTAATATGCATTGCAAATCCTAAAGGAATTAAAAAAGTCTCATTAGATTTTATTTTAATGGGTTCATTGAGGCACGCTCTTAGATCCATGCCTGCTGATCCTTGGGTAGCATATTCGGGTAAGGCAATTTCGGTTCCAAGTTTGGAGTCAATAATTTTTATTTCAATTTCCATAATTATTTTTTTGGTTTTTTAAAATTAATCAATTTATTTTGATGTTTTCTTAGTTTATCCCATGAATCCACAATTCTTATTTGTGCCAGTGTGCAAGTAGGAAATTTATCTATTGTCTGATTTGCTAGCAGTTCAGTCATTAAGTGCATGGAGGGATTATGACCAACAATCATTACAGACGCAGTTTCTAAATTGATTTGAGAAAGAATCTCTATTAAATTCCCAACGCTTGAGTGATAAATACTATCAATAAATTTATAATCTAATGCAAAGTTAGAAATGCTTTGGATAATATCAAAAGTTTCTTTTGTTCGAACACTTGGGCTGCATAGTACATGATCTATTTTGAGCTTTTTTTCAAAAAATGATTCTCCAAGATCTACAGCGTTTCTTCTGCCACGATTATTTAATGGTCTATCAAAATCACTAAGATGATTGCTTGCCCAAGATGACTTAGCATGACGTAATAAAAATAATTGATTCACTTAGTTATTCTATCTTGCTTATAACCCCTTCGTACTTTAAAATCGCTTGCCTATGAGTAAAGTATGTCAAGTAACAGGCAAAATGCCTCAGTCTGGAAATCATGTTTCACACGCTAATAATCGCGTGAAAAGAAAGTTTATGCCTAATTTACATACCCACAGATTCTGGGTTGAATCTGAAAATAGATTTGTTTCCTTAAAAGTCTCTGCTAAGGGTATGAGGATTATTGATAAGAAAGGTATCAGTGCCGTTCTTAAAGATATCCGAGCTAGAGGCGAAAAAGTTTAATTAATAAACTACTGCTTCATTAAAATCTTTAGGGCCTCCGAGCATCTCTCTATCACTTCTCGGTTGAGTTCCATCTGGGTTTGTAATTCCTAGTTCTTTACCAACTTCTGCTGCAATAAGTGTTTTGCCACTATGCCGCATTTTATTTTCCTGATCGTAAAACGCTCTAATGACTTTTCCTGCAAAAGCTTGGGAAGCGGCTCCTTTTAGAAATTCAGCATATTGTTCATCCATATTTTTACTAACTTTTTCAGTTTTTTCATCTAGAACAATACCTGACCAAAGTGAAATGGAACATACATCATGATCTTTAAAATCAAAAGCCATATCAAAAGCCATTTTATCTAATCCTGCTTTTTGAGCTCCATAAATTGGGCCATGCATATAACAACTTGAGCCATGTGAAGAAATTTGAACAACCAGTGATTTGGGTGTTTTTATCAACATTGATGCTAGCGCATGACTAAGAAAATAGTTTGACTTTAATCCAACTTCAATAACAGACCATAAATCTGTTGATTTTTCCCAAAAGGGTTTGGGTAAGACCAGGTCGTCATGTATTTGGCATGCAGCATGGATAAGCATATCGAGTCTGCCATATTTATTCCCAATAATGGATTGAATGTTTTGAATGTCGTTTTTTAGATTTAAGTCTGCTGGCAAAACATCACACTCTATACCTTGTTTTTCAATATTTGAGGCCGTATCAATCAAGCTTGAATTTATTTCAAAACCAAATTGGCTTACTGTGGTGCCGGAATCCACGGAGCGTCCAACACAAATAATTGTGTCACCGGGTTTGCCAACACTTTCAGCAATTCCTTTGCCTACTCCCCTGCTTGCTCCGGTAATCAGAATAACTTTTCCTTTATCTGTCATGATGTTTTCCACCTATGCTATAAAATATATTTATGATATATCTTGCATCAAAATCTCCACGAAGGGCAGAATTACTAAAAAAAATTAATGTAGAGTTTTTGTTTCTTGAAGCAGAAATTGAAGAGAATCTCGTCTTAGAAGGTAGTCCAGCATTTAATGCAGAGAAACTTGCAAAAGAGAAGTGTTCTCAAGGGATAAAAAATGCAATTGCTACCAATCTTGAAAATTACCCTGTATTAGCAGCGGATACCATTGTTGTTATGGGCAATAAGATATATGGCAAGCCTAAGTCATCAGATCATGCTTTTACGATGCTATCAGAACTCTCCGGACAAGTTCATGAAGTCATAACCGGTGTTTCAGTTGGTGCTTGGGATTCTGAAAAAGCAGATATAGCAACGATATCAGTATCTACATTCGTAGAATTTGGAAATATTTCAGCCATTGAGCTTAAAGAATACAGTGAAACTGATGAACCCCTCGATAAGGCTGGAGCATATGCAATTCAAGGTTATGCAGAAAAGTTTATAAAAGGAATAAAGGGAAGTTATTCGAATGTTGTTGGTCTGCCGCTATTTGAAGCACTTAAACTTCTAAAACAATTTCAATTATAGTCCGCTTTCCTCGCTGCTAAGACAGCCTGTCTTTGCAATACCCCTAATTGATAAACCGGCATAGTATCTTCTTTGAAGTTGCCCCATGATTTTAATATTGGGTGGAGTTCTTGATCTTGAAGGACTGGATATTCAAAGTTTACGAAAGCATAATCTTTTTGCGCTTCTTTGCCTGACAACCATTCAAGCAATTTCACAGCTTCAGCTTTATTTTTTGAGGTTTTCACCACGCCACCACCTGAAATATTTACATGCACCCCTGATGATTCTTGATTAGGCCAAATGATTGAAAGATTGCTTCCAATTTGTTGGTCTTTTAATCTGCCTAAATAATACGAATTAGCTATAGTTGCATCACATTGGCCTGATTGAACTGCCTTGAGCGCCAGGGTGTCACTTGAAAATACCTTGGTGGCTAGGTTATTAACCCATCCAGATAGAATTTTATGCGTTTCTTCTTCGCTTAGCCTGAAAAGCATGCTTGCAATCAGTGATTGGTTATAAACTTTTGCTGAAGTTCTAAGGCAAAGCCTATTTTCCCATTCTTTTCCAGCAAGCTCTTGGTAGCTTTTTGGTGGGTTTTGATTGCCATTATCGTTGACCACAATTGCTCTTATACGTTTTGATAGTCCAAACCACTTACCTTCTGGGTCTCTAAAGCTCATTGGTATGTTATTAATTAGAATACTGGAAGAAATTGGTTCAAAAATATCTGCTTGGCTGGCTTGCCACAAAACTCCTGCATCGACAGTGATAAATAGATCAGCCGGAGAATTTTTACCTTCAACTTCAATTCTCTCAAGAAGTTGCTGAGAATTTCCTGATAGTAATACAATGTCAATACCGGTCGCTTCTGAATATTTATCCAAAATAGGTTCTATTAATTGCGGCTGACGTGATGTATATATGGTGAGCGTATCTTGGTCAATACTTCGATCGCAGGCTGTTAAGAACAGAGAAATGGCTAATATGTGAAAAATTTTAGGGTGATTCATTATGTAAAAAAGTATTGATGAGAATGATAATCATTCTCATTTTTACGTGCAAGCTTTAGAATGCTTAAAATCTTATTTTTCCTGAAGCATTCTTTATAAAAAATTTCTTCAATTGCGGAATATTGTCCACCAAGCTAAGGCTTCTGTTTCTAAAAAATCTAAAATAAAGATTATCTGCCTTAAATAAGTCGTTTAAAAAATTAATACCAAATAACATAGATTTATTTATTGTTCTCCTTCTAATTTCAAATCTTTTAAGAACAGAGATATCTCCAAACGAAAGATTTGCATTTCTAGCTCTGACCAGTTCTTCTAAAAGAACGTTAGCATCTGCAATACCTAAGTTGAGTCCTTGCCCTGCAAGGGGATGAATTGAATGTGCGGCATCAGCCAATATGCATTGCCCAGGCTTAACATAATCTTTTGTGTGATGATGCGACAAGGGGAATGAAATAATTTCACTTTCAAGCTCTAATTTGAGATTAAATTTCTTAGAGATCTTTGAAAGACTCCTCTTGACTGATTCTTTATCAGATAACGCATTGGCTTTTGGGATCGACCAAACGACAGTAAATAAATTATTTTTATTAGTTGGCATAATCGCAAAAATTTCATTTTTATAAAAGTATTGCTTTGCCGAATTATCATTCAAGTCATTGCTAGAGACCAAAAATGTATGCCCGATCTGCTCATAACTTTGAGCCTCTTTCACACTAAGCATGTTTTGCTGATTTGAATCACAGTAAATAACCAGATCAGTGGATTTTTTATTTTGTTCGAAATCATTCTTTGAGAAAAAATTGAAATCATGTCTGGCCAAAGCATTATTTAGTTCATCGTAAAAAACTACCCTGGCAAGATAATCTTCGCTAATGTCATTACTTGAAAAAGAAATCCGGCCACTGCCCTCAGCATCATAAACATGAATATCTTGAACCTCAGCATACGAAATTCCTAAATCCAAGCTCTTCAAAAAATCTATCGATGCTGGATTGAGGGTAATGGTTCTAATATTTTGGTAATGCTTAGAATCCCTCTCAAGGATCTGTGATGAAATGCCTGATTGTTTTAATTTGATTGATAGTATTTTTGCAACCAGGCCATTGCCTGCAATTAAAATACTCATTGAATTTATGAAGACATCAAGGCTTCAATTTCTTTTGGATCTACCGGAGCACTTTGCGTTAGGTTTTCATTGCCTTGATCGGTAACAAGAATATTGTCTTCGATTCGAACGCCGATCCCCTTCCATTTTTCATCAACAGAACTTTTGCTAGAAATATAAATTCCTGGCTCAATGGTTTGCACCATTCCTGCCTCATAATTAGTGAAATTATTGCCATCTGAATAAGTTCCCACATCATGTGTATCTAGGCCGATCCAGTGGCCAACTTTATGCATGTAAAAGTTTTTGTGAGCACCCTCTTCCAGTAAATCTTCGGTTTTTCCATCAAGTATGCCTAAATCAACTAATCCCTCAGTAATAACCTGTTCAGAAATTTCTTGAGGCTGCATAATATGATTACCTGTTTTGACCGCATCAATCGCCTGTTTGTGTGCTTCCAAAACAACCTTATAAACTGCCAGCTGCTCATCATTAAATTTTCCATTTACAGGATACGTTCTTGTAATGTCAGACGCATAACACTCATATTCTCCACCTGCATCAACTAAAACAAGATCACCGTCATTTAGGATTTGATCATTCTCAACATAATGCAAAATGCATGCATGTTCACCACCTGCAACAATGGGTGTATAGGCAGGAAACCTTGAACCTTGCTCAGCAAATTTATATAAATAAAATGCTTCAAGACTTTGTTCATTCATATTAGGAGAAACAAATTGCATGGCTGCTTTATGCGCTTGTGCGGAAATCTCACAACCCTTTTTCATTAATTGAATTTCTTTTTCTGATTTAACTCGCCTTAACGAGGATAAAAATGGCCCAGCATCAAGGTGCTCAATGGCTGCAGTATGGCGATCTTTCAATCTTGCCTGCTTAACCCAACCTGCAACCCTCTTAGAAAAATCTTCTTTGTAACCAATTAATGAAAAAACCTTTTTACATCCTGCCAATAAATCTGGAATGGTTTGATCTGCCTCATGATTGTTATATCCCTGAGAAAATCCATAGTCATCTACCGCGCCTTTAGGTCCAGCACGATATCCGTCCCAAAGTTCTGAATGTTCATCTTTGGGAGGGACAAACATATAAGAGCTTAATTTTGCCTCGCTATCAGTTTTAATAACTATTATGGAATCTGACTCATTAAACCCAGATAGATACCAAAAATAACTATCCTGTCTGAAAGAGTAAGTATGATGAATGTTCCTAGAAACATGATCATTGCTAGCGATCAGTAGGCATGCATTGGGGCCCATTGCACTGCCAACTGCCTTTCTTCTGTCTGCAAACATAGTATCCATAAAAGCATTTTACTCTTTTTTTGTATCAAACTTCCCTAAATTACATCTAAGATTTAAACTGATATTTAATGGAATCGAAAGAAACGGTGGTCTCTGACCTAATTAAAAAAGTAAATGACTTACTCAATAGGTTCAATGAGCAAAAAGGAATTATTGATCACTACATCAAGCAAGAAAGAGTTTGGAAAGAAAATAAAATCTTACAGATACAAGAAATTGAGTCTTTAAAGAGAGATCTAAAAAAACTGCAATCTAAATCAGAACATGAGTGATAAAGAAATTCTATCAATACGAGTGATGGGAAGAGATATTTCAATTGCTTGTCCTCCTGAAGATAAGCCACTTCTATTAGAAGCTTCAACAATTCTTAACAAAGAAATTGAACAGATACCCGATAAAGGCAACGCGCTAATTTTAGCTGCACTTAATCTTGCGTTTCAGTCACTGAAGGGATCGCAACTAAGTAACAATGATTCAAATAAAATAAATCAAGTAATCTCATCCATTGAAGATGCCCTGAATTAATCTTGCTTGAAAAATCTTGCATGTTGAAATCAATTTTAAGATGTATAATTTAACAACTGGTTCATTTGCCAATACATTCGATATCTTTGAACCGATACTTAAATGATAGGCAATATTCCACTGTCGATGTTGTGCAATACCTTAGGGAAGCCTGATTCGATAAGAGCTTTGCCACCTGGACTTTCGGTTCAGGAAAAAATGTGTAGCGGTGAATTGGTTTTTAGCCTCCGTAATCGTGAAATCTGATATAAGAAAATCACAGCTTAATCGGAGGCTACATCTTTCCAAAGAAGAGTACCTTGATCGGTCAAATAAAATACAAACAAATATTATTGAGTCTGAATTTTTTCATGAAGCAAACCTGATAGCTTGCTATTTACCAATAAAAAATGAAGTGGACACAAGTTATATTATTAAGACTTGTTTTGATTTAAAAAAATTAATTGTTCTCCCAAAAATTATTTCAAACAGCATGGTTTTTACCCTACATCAGGTTGACGATAATTTTGTTGTAAATAAATTCGGCATTAAGGAAACTGATAATGAAGAGATTTCAGTTTATGACATTGAGTTATTTATATGTCCTTGTCTGGCGTACAACAACTCAGGTAACAGATTGGGTTATGGGGGCGGCTATTATGATAAAGCCCTATCCTCAAGTAGTGCTAAAAAAATAGGAATTGCTTTCGAATTACAAAATCTATCATTTGGTAGTGAACCTCATGATGTTCCAATGGACTACATTTGTAATGAGAGTGGGTTATTTGCCTGCTAATAAATCAGCTTTTTTAACAAGGTTTACGATACTTTCGGCAAGAATCTTAGGATTTTCCATTGCAGCAAAATGCCCTCCTGGGTGAGTATCCCAATGCTTTATGTTATATATTTTCTCAGCCCAAGCCTTGGGAGGCTTTGCGATCTCATGATCAAAAACTGCACAGCCTGTAGGTTGGTCGACATAATCAAACGAAAAACCTGTTTGACCATTTTCATAATAAAGCCTCATCGAGGAGGAGATAGTTTCTGTATGCCAATAAAGTGAAACAATGCTGAGTACATGATCAAGAGGTATAACTAATTGATCTGAATTGTCATCGGTCCATGCATGAAACTTTTCAATAATCCATGCAGCCAAACCTACTGGAGAATCATTTAAACCATATGCAACGGTTTGAGGTTTTGTGCTTTGAATAGCAAAGTAACCAAACCCCTTCTCTTGATATTTCTCAAAGTTTTTCATGCCTTCAATCTCTTCCTCGGTAACCCCTTGCATAGGATCATCACTTTCAGGAGGCCAAGCAAGGACTAAATTTAAATGCAAGGCTTCGCAGTTATCTTTGAACTGATCCGCTGTCCACTTGCTCACTGTTGCGCCCCAATCACCACCTTGAGCTATATATTTTTTATATCCGAGAGCAAGCATAAGTTCATGATTAATCTTTGCAATTTCCTGAGAATTCATTCCAAAATCATTAGGTTTAGAAGAAAATCCATAACCAGGCATTGAAGGGCATACAACATCAAATGAAACTCCGTCAATTCCTTCATTAAGTATCGGTATGATCGATAAAAACTCCTGCACACTTCCTGGCCAACCATGCGTCATCACTAACGGGTATGCATTTTCATGTTTTGATTTACTATGAAGAAAGTGAATATTTAACCCAGAACTTGAATGGAACATATAGCTACCAGCATTATTGATTAAGGCTTCATGATCTCGCCAACTAAAATCATTAACCCAAACATGCGTAGCTTTTTTTAAATAATCTAGGCTTGTTCCGAGGGACCACTTATTATCATTTAGTTCATCTGGCCATCGAGTGAGCGATATTTTTTCATGTAGTAAATCAATTTTTGATTGCGGGACATAAACTTCAAATTCTTTTATATTTTTCATTTCAAAAAATTTATATAGCCGACATTGTCAGACTCTTCGATAAACTCATAATCAAGTGACTGAAGATGCTTGATTAGAGATTTTTGTTTACCCGTTTCTTCCTGGATACCAATTAAAACATTTGCAAATGCAGCTCCAAGATTTCGGTAATGAAAAAGTGAAATGTTTCTTTCGGATCCAAAGGCTTTAAGAAAATCCAATAAAGCACCTGGTTTCACAGGAAACTTACATCTAAACAGCCTTTCATTTAAATTGTTGGCTTTAATTAAGTGGCCTCCAATCATATGACGTAAATGATCGTTGGAAATAACGCTGCGAGTTAAGTCGGAATATGAGAAGCGACTTTTTTTTAACTTTGCTCTTAATGTTTTGAAAGCACTGTCATTTTTTAGACGAATGCCAACCAATACGTGTGCCTCCGCCTGATCAGAAAAACGATAATTAAATTCAGTAATTTGTGACTTTCCAAAGATTCTGCATAACTTGAGGAAACTCCCTGGTTTTTCAGGGATCTTTATACTCAATAATTTCTCACGATCTTCACCTACTTCAGATCTCTCAACAATATAGCTAAGTCTTTCAAAATTTATATTTGCGCCACTGCTAATTGCAATTAATTTCTTATTATTAATTTTTTTACAGTACTTTTTTAAACCAGCAAGAGCTAATGCCCCTGCCGGCTCAGATAAAACTCTGGTGTCTTCAAATATATCTTTTACGGCAGCACAAACTTCATCAATTGACACAGTAATAACACCGTCAACACACTCTTTAATAACTTCAAAAGTATGTTTACCAACTTGTTCAACAGCTACCCCGTCTGCAAACAGTCCAACTTCTCTTAGTTTTACACGCTTGTTAAATTTAACTGCTTCCAAGAGACATGCTGAATCTTCTACTTCTACACCATAGACTTTAGTTTTTGGTGAATGTTGAGCAATCCAAGCTGATACTCCTGCTAATAAGCCTCCTCCACCAACTGGTACAAATACGGCATCAAAAGCTTCTTCCTCAGATTCAATCTCCTTACCTATCGTACCCTGACCAGCAATGGTTAGTGGGTCATCAAAGGCAGGAATTAACTCCATCCCTTTATCCTTAGCAATCTGAGATGCCTTTTTGTATGCCTGATTATAGTTATCACCATGTAAAAGGATTTTTGAGCCAAATGATTGTACGGATTGGATTTTAATTTCTGGAGTTGTTTCAGGCATAACAATTAAACATGGGATCTTTAATTTTTGTGATGCATTAGCAACGCCCTGAGCATGATTTCCAGCAGATGCAGCTATAACTCCTAGTTTTTTTTGTGATGGAGACAATTGTGAAATCTTGTTGTAAGCACCTCTATTTTTGAAAGAAAAGACTGGTTGCAAGTCCTCTCTTTTTAAGAAAACGTCATTAGCTAATTTCTTAGAAATATTTTTAGCAAAAGTAATCGGGGTCTTAATAGCAGTATCATAAACAGTGGCCTGATTAATTAAATCAATATACTTCTTGGATTGCTTGAATGATCCCGTTTTTTTTATTTTTAAACGCATAGTAAAAGCTAATATTTTGTTTATTATACAAGTATGAGTGACGCAAAGGTGCAGGTTGCTAAAAAGGCGTTTGAGGAAATGGCTCCTCAAATAAATAAAGAATCTATATTAGGAATTGGAACCGGATCCACAGTCAATTGCTTCATCGAGATCTTAAAACAAAGCAACATTCAGTTTAAAGGTGCCGTATCTAGCTCTGAGGCTTCTACCCTACTTCTTCAAGAGTTTAATGTAGAGATTTTTAGTCTTAATGATGTAAATGAAATTCAGTTTTATATCGATGGAGCTGATGAAGTTGACCCATCACATAACTTAATTAAGGGTGGTGGCGGAGCTCACACAAGAGAAAAATTAGTTGCCTCGGCTTCGAATCAGTTTATTTGTATTGTGGATCAATCAAAGCATGTTGAATGTCTAGGAGACTTTGGTGTTCCTGTTGAAGTTTTGATCGAAAGTAGAAGTTTTGTTTCAAGAGAAATTGTAAAACTAGGAGGGGTTCCAACTTATAGGAGCGGTATCATTACAGATCAAAGCAATCATATCATCGACGTTTCAAAACTTGATTTATCAAATCCAAAGGATATGGAAATTCAAATAAATTCAATACCAGGTGTTGTTGAAAATGGGATATTTGCTATCAGAAAACCAAACAAGGTTTTAACTGCCTAACTATTTAGGTCAGTTGTAATTTTATAGGTTAGTTCTTCGGAACTTGGTTTAACTTTTGATCGAAAACCCTCTACAGTCAAACCATCTTTTGAAATTAAGTATTTATTAAAATTCCAATTAGGTTCCATGCCAGAAGTTTCAGCAAGTTTCTTAAAGAATGGTAGTGCTTTGGAGCCCTTCACTTTACTGGTCGTTAGCATAGGGAATGTTACGCCGTATTCAGTTGAGCAAAACTCAGAGACCTTGGAATCATCTCTAAATTCTTGATAGAAATCTCTTGATGGGACACCTAAAACAATAAAACCCTTTTCTGAGTATGTTTCATATAGTCTTTGTAACTCAGTATATTGATTTGTATATCCACATCTACTCGCAACGTTTACAACAAGAATTGATTTCCCAGTTAACTCACAAAGATTTAGCTTTTCATCAGAATCAAGCAACCTGATTTCATGGTCTAACAATTCTGAGCAGGCACTCACAAATTGGGTGATCCCAAAAAAGCACAGTGATATTAATAAAGCTAGTACTAAGCGCATAGGGAAATACTATACTACAGGCGCAACAGCATAAATACTTGAAAGGAATAGGGTTACTAAAGTAAGTACCTCTACTGATTCAATGATTTTTTTCTTATGCCTATTGCTCATATTTTTTTTATAAAAAGGAGGGCATTGAGCCCTCCATTATTTCCAGAGAATGTCAGCAATACATAGGGGGAGAGGAGTGCTGACTCTTATTATTATATTTATTTATATTTAAATATCAATACTATTTATAAATAATTTTTATTAATTTTAAGATATAAACATCATGAATTAATCAGTAATATTAGGATATGTAAAGTGTATTTTCAGTATATTTAACAAAATAATGCCTATATAATTTTATTTCTATTCAGAGAATTTACAGAAAATAAGAGGTATTTAATGAAAGGTACAGTTAATTACGAATTACGAGGTGATATTGCAATCCTTGAGGTTGATAATCCGCCTGTAAACCCTTTAAGCAGCGGTGTTAGGGTTGGTCTTTGTGATCAATTTGATAAAGCTAATAGTGATGAAAATGTTAGAGGTATTGTCTTAAAAGGAGCAGGAAATGCATTCATTGCAGGTGCAGATATATCTGAATTTGGTCAAAAAATGGAAGGTCCGGACCTCCATACTGCACTAAAAAACATTGAATACAGCGAAAAACCAGTTGTTGCAGCAATAAATGGGCCTGCATTAGGTGGCGGTCTAGAGACAGCTCTATGCTGTAATTACAGAATTGCAACTGAAAAATCAATTGTAGGATTACCAGAAGTTAATTTAGGCTTATTGCCCGGTGCAGGTGGAACGCAAAGATTACCAAGAATAGTTGGGCCATCACAAGCACTCAAAATAATGCTTTCTGGGGTGCCAGTTCCTGCAAAAAAAGCACTTGATCAAGGTATATTAGATGGCATTTCTACCGGTGACTTAGTAGATGACGCAATTAGCTTTTTGCATAAAAAGCTTGATGAAACAACTGAACATCCAAAGGTAAGAGACTTAAATGAAAAATTAGTTGAAGCACGTGGCAATGAAAACGTAATGGCAGAAGCAAAAGCTTTAGCATCTAAGTCAAGAAAAGGTCAATTTGCACCTGGTCAAATTATCAAATGTGTAGAGGCTGCAATTGAAGAAGATGATTTTGATGCGGGCATGAAGAAAGAATCTGATTTGTTTCTAGAGTGTTTGCTTCATCCTCAAAGAGAAGCAATGATCCATATATTCTTTGGTGAAAGAACAGCTGGAAAAATATTGGATGTTCCTAAAGATACAGAAACCCAAAAAATAGGATCTGCCGGTGTTGTTGGTTCAGGAACAATGGGTGGTGGTATTGCAATGAATTTTGCTAATGCAGGTATACCGGTAATTGTTCTTGATCAAGATGAGAAGAACCTAGAAAGGGGAATAGGTGTTATAGAAAAAAATTATCAAATGATGGTTGACCGTGGGAGACTTTCACAAGAAATGAAAGATGGTGTCATGAGCTTAATTACACCATCACTCAATTATGAGGATTTAACTGACTGTGACATTGTGATTGAGGCGGTTTATGAAAATCTTGATTTGAAACAAGAAATATTTAAGAAACTTGATGATGTAGTTAAGGGCGACGCTATTCTCGCAAGCAATACTTCAGGTCTTGATATTGATGCAATTTCATCAGTTACTAATAGGCCAGAAAAGGTAGTGGGTACTCACTTTTTTAGTCCGGCTAATATCATGAGGTTGTTGGAAATTGTAAGAGGAGAGAAAACATCAAAAGAAACTCTTGCCACAATAATGAAGTTGGGAAAGATTATAAAGAAGGCTGCGGTTATGTCCTTAAATGCTCCAGGTTTTATAGGCAATAGAATGCTTTTTGGTTATACCCAACAGGCAAATATGTTGTTGCTAGAAGGCGCATTACCTAATCAAGTTGATACTGCACTTGAATCCTTTGGAATGAATATGGGACCTTTCAGAATGATGGATTTAGTTGGATTAGATTTAGGGTGGAGAGCAAGAAAACTTGCAAAACTTGAAACACCTCTTACTAATAAAATTGCAGATGCATTATGTGAACAAGAAAGATTCGGCCAAAAAAATGGTAAGGGTTTCTATAATTATTCTGATGGATCTCGTGCCCCTAACCCGGCGCCAGAAAATGAAGAGATCTATGTCAAGGTTGCAGAAGAAAATGGTTTCACTAGAAGAGATATTTCTGATGAAGAAATAGTTGATAGATGTATTCTCGGTTTAGTAAACGAAGGAGCGAAGATCTTGGAAGAAGGTGTTGCTCAAAGATCAAGTGATATGGATATCGTTTATATCAATGGTTATGGTTTTCCTATATGGAGAGGAGGTCCAATGTTTTATGCAAATTCAATTGGTCTAGACAAAGTACTTGAAAAGATAAATAAATTTGCAGAAAAAGATGAAGATTTCTGGAAACCAGCAGATTTACTGGTTGCAATGGCTAATAATGGTGGGAAATTTGCTGATGCGCCAACCGATGATCTCAAAAAAGAGAAATTAGCATTTAAGCAAGAAGTTAAGTACTAAATTTTAATATTTACTTCTGTTTCTTCAGGGATGTAAGAAAACAGCTCAATCACATCATTATTGAACATCCTGATACACCCATGTGATGCTTTTTCGCCTATGAGTCCTTCTTCATGGGTGCCATGAATATATATGTATCTTTTAAAGGAATCTACGTTTCCACCTTTGTTATGGCCTTCTTCAAGTCCATCAAGCCATAGTATTCTTGATGTAACGTAGTCATTTTCATTATTTTGTCGCTCATGAACTATCTCAGCAACTTGATTCATATTTTCTCTACTAACAAAAATCGTATTTTTTTCAACATTTGTTCCTATTTTAGTAAGAATTTTATGTTTTCCTAGTGGTGTTTTATAGGAATTTTCAATTTGACCCTCTCCAAAAGATGAACTAGATATAGGGTAGCTAGCTAACATCGATTTATCTTCATAAACGTATAGTCTTTGCTGTGATATATCAATTTCAATAGACTTATTAGCGCTTAAAAAACCCGAAAGAATAAAAAGAATTAATGCTGTACTATGAATTCTCATTTATATCTTTTCTTAGAAACAATATTATAATAAAAAATAAACAACAAATTACCAGATACCTCATTAAATCATAACCAAAATTTACAAAAAAAGAGTTATTTGTTGTCTGGGGGACATGATAAAAGATAATTCCTTGTTCATTAATCTCCATTTTATCAACAATTGTTCCTTTATTATCAATAATTCCTGATATCCCGCTTGTTGTAGATCGTAAAATCCACCTATTAATTTCTTTTGCCCTTGATCTAACAATCTGGAAATGCTGATGTGGGCCGTTTGACTCTCCAAACCAACTGTCATTGCTTACATTAACAATAATTGTCGATTTTTTTACCTTTTGAATATAGTTATTTATATATGCTGTATCAAAACAAATAAGTGGCAAGATAGAGTGATTTCTAAATGGAATAGTTTCGTCAGTTATGTTTCCAGGTTTTAAAAAAGACATAGGTAAATCAAAGAAATCTATTAAACCTCTAAGAATTGATTCAAATGGTAGAAATTCCCCAAACGGAACGAGATTGACCTTCTTATAACCGGATAATTTTTCTCTAGACAAGATTGTCAAAGTATTAAAATAATTAATTGATGTAGGAGCTGATTCAGATTGATAGATACCGGAAATTACATTCAAATTATTCTCTTCAAGCCTCCTTACAAGATTGTTTCCATATGAACTTTTTAATGTGTATGGAAAAGGAGATTCAGGCCAAACAATTAGATCCAATCCTTCTTTCTCTAAACTCAAGCTGACTAATCTATCTTCAATTGATTTCCCGTAATCACTTTCAAATTTTTGACGTGGTCCAAAAGAAGGCTGAACTATTCCAAATTTTAAATGCTCATCGCTTGAATTATTGATGTCTAATTTTGTGGTTAATGAAGGTATTGCAAGTGCAATCATTAATAAAATACTCAAACCGAACTTATATGCTTTTCTTGAACTAAGAGCTGCTGTTGAGACTATTAAATAAAAAAATAATGAGCATCCGATCACACCAATTATTGGTATCAAGAAATCAAGTACCGTATCAAGGAAAATTACTCCTGGTTGCAGCCATGGAAATCCTCCTAAAATAAAAAATCTTGCTGATTCAAGCAATATTAATATTGAAGATAGGATTAGTGCATTTGTAAAGTTAGATATTCTTTTAATATACATAAATAGCATAAGAGGGAGCACGAATATACTTGAAAGTAAAAATCCTAGAAAAACTAATGCAGTGACTGATAATACTATGTTAACATTTCCATGATAGTGAATACTCACTATTAACCAAAAAGTTCCAGCAAACCAAAGTCCAAATCCCCATAAGAGAATATGAAACCATTTGTTTTCAGTTGTAGAACTAGTTAGTATCGAGACCAAATATAAATAGGATAATACTAGGATCCACTTTTGGTCATAAGGTGCAAAAGCAAGAAATGATAATATTCCAACTAATGCGGTTGTGAGATATTTAATCAGACGTTGGTTTATTAATTGTGATGCCAATCTTTTTAACTTTCCTTTTATCAGCAGCTGTGACAGCTAAAGTCATATTGTTAACTTCAATCCTGTCACCAACCTTTGGCAGTAAACCTAATTTATGAATAAATAATCCACCGACAGTTTCTGCGTCAAGATCATCAAACTTTAAGTCAAATTTTTTCTCGAATACATTTATATCTAATCTAGCATCAGCAATATATTCAGTAGGACTAACTTGAATTAATTCATCAACATCACCGGTATCATGTTCATCCTCAATTTCTCCGACTAATTCCTCAAGAACATCTTCGATGGTTATCAAGCCTGAAACTGATCCATACTCATCTATAACCACTGCCATATGAGATCTATCGTTTTTAAATTCTTCAAGCATAGTATCGGCTTTCTTATTTTCAGGAACTACTTTTATATTTCTTGTTAGTTTTTCTAGAGAAATAGGGGTTTTAGAATGCAAAGCGGGTAATATGTCCTTGGCCAAAAGCAGCCCCTTAACCTCATTCTTATTTTCGCCCATAACAGGGTACCTTGAGTGTCCAGATTCGATAATTCTATTTATAAATACATCTTGGTTTTCATTTATATCTACTGTGACCATTTCAACCTTTGGAATCATTATTTCCTTCAAAGTTGTATCTCCGAGCCGTATAGCCTTCTCAGCTATTAATTGGGCTTCTTTATCAATAATATTTGTATTAAGCGCATGCTGTAAGACCTCTGACACCTCATTTAGAGATTTAGGTTTAAAAGATATTAGATTTTTTAGCTTTTTAAATGCTGTCGACGGAGGTTTTTCTTCTTCAGATTTCATATATATATGGATTCCTTATATTAAAGTCTTTAAGGTATTTTATTTCAAGTTCTTCCATGGCTTCTGCTTCATTATTTTCTTTGTGATCATATCCAAAAAGGTGCAAAGTTCCATGTGCCAACAAATGCAAGAATCTATCTCTGGTTGTCATATTCTGTTGATTTGCTTCTCTTGTCACAGCATCTGTATTGATAGCTATATCACCAAGCTCATCATCTGCACCGATACCTATGTTTGGAAAAGCCAGTACATTTGTCGGCATATCTTTGTTGCGAAATGTTTTATTAAGTTTTTGCATCTCTTCATCATCGACGATATTGAGATTTACATTTTGTTTTGAGTTCATATCCTTTAATAGTTTGTTTACTAATTGATCCATCTCGCTCTTGAAACAACGTATATCTAAATCTGTATTGTTAAATATATTCAATGGCATGAATTTTAGGAGTTCTCATGGTCAGCATAAGCATCGATTATTTTTTTAACCAATGGGTGCCTTACAACATCTTTGGAATTAAATTCTGTAATAGATATGCCATTAACATCCTTAAGAACTCCAATAGCATGCCTTAACCCTGATAAAACATTTTTTGGAAGGTCTACTTGTGACATATCTCCATTTACAACAACATATGAACCAAAGCCTGTTCTTGTAAGAAACATCTTCATCTGATCAATGGTGGTATTTTGACTTTCATCCATAATAATAAATGCATTATTTAGTGTTCTACCTCGCAAATAAGCTAATGGAGCTAACTCAATGATGTCTCTTTCAAATAATCTATTGGCTTTATCAACTCCTAACATTTCAAATAAAGCATCGTAAAGTGGCCTCAAATATGGGTCTACTTTTTGATTTAAATCTCCAGGCAAGAACCCTAGCTTCTCACCCGCCTCGACCGCTGGCCTTATAAGCACTATCTTATCCACTTTCTCTAAAAGCAAAAATTCTATTGCCTTTGCAACTGCTAGATAGGTTTTACCTGTACCAGCTGGTCCTACACCAAAATTAATTTCATGCTTGTCTATGCTTGCTAAATAATTTTCTTGGTTAGTGGTTCTTGGTGAAATTTGTTTTCTGGGAGTTTTAATAACGTATTCTTTCAATGACCTTAAATCTTCTTTTTTATTATTTAATGCAGCGTGAATAATATCACTTGATAGCTCAATTCCCGAACAACAGTTGGCATAAAGATTTTGAATGGTATTAGAGGCCTCTTCGATGACCTTTTCGTCACCTTCAATTTTAATTTCATTACCTTTATGAAAAATCCTGACAGAAAATTTATCTTCTATCAATTTTATGTTGCCATTTAACTCTCCAACAAATGCAGCAATATACTTTGGGTTCTCAGGCTCCAATTTAAGATGTAAGGATGAGATCTGCTGGTCTTGCATTAACTATCGAGTAAAAAGGGTGCCTTTGAGAGAGTTGGAAAGTGCTTCATCAATTTTTATATCTACTAATTTACCTAGAATATTTGGATTTTGGAAGTGGAAATTTACCACTCGGTTACATTCTGTTCTTGCTTGCATTTCCCGTGAATCTTTCTTTGATAAATCAGTTACGAGACACCTTTGAATTGTTCCTTCCAATTCTTTACTGTATGAGGCCTGAAACTCGTTTAGCCTTGATTGAAGTTCATACAGCCTATCTTTTTTTTCACCTAATGTTGAGCAATCCGCTAACTTTGCAGCTGGTGTTCCTGGTCTGGCAGAGAAGATGAAACTAAAGGAGGCATCGAATTTTACTTCATTAACTAAGTTCATGGTCATTTCAAAATCTTCCTTAGTTTCTGAAGGAAAACCAACAATAAAATCTGAAGAAATTTTAATACTTGGTCTTATTTGTTTAAGCCTCTGAATAATAGAGAGGTAGTCATCAAAAGAATAATTTCTTTTCATATCTAAAAGAACTTTATCTGACCCTGATTGAACTGGTAGGTGGAGGTGATCAACCAACTGAGGCACATACTTATATATTTCTATTAAATCGTTGGTCATATCAAGAGGATGTGAGGTTGTATATCTTATGCGTTCAATGCCATTAATTTCTGCACTTATTTGAATTAAATCCGCTAAACCAAGGATTCTGCCATTCTCAGAATATTTGTAACTATTTACATTTTGACCAACAAAAACTATTTCTTTGACACCTTGCTCAGCTAATCTTGCAACTTCATCAAAGATTTGCCTTGGTTTTCGGCTAACTTCTTCGCCCCGTGTATATGGCACAACGCAAAAAGTACAAAATTTTGAACAGCCCTCCATGATTGAAACAAAACTAGAAGGGCCTGATGCTTCAGGCAGCAATAGTGAGTCAAACTTTTCCTCTATCGGGAAAGATACATCAACGGCTTTAATTTTATCTTCTTGATCTAATAGTTCAGGTACCTTGTGGAGTGTTTGAGGTCCAAAAATAAGATCTACATAGGGCGCTCTTTTGAAAATATTTTCTCCCTCCTGCGAGGCAACACAACCACCGACCCCAATTTTTAAATTTGGATTCATTTCTTTAAGTTTATTGATTCTTCCTAGTTCTGAATAAACCTTTTCTTCAGCCTTTTCCCTTATAGAGCAAGTGTTTAGAAGAATAATTTCTGCA
>CACNUA010000018.1 GCA_902623535.1 uncultured SAR86 cluster bacterium
ACCGTAATTTGGAGTTTCTGAGGCAAAGAAAATATCATCTTGAAGTCTAATTCTTTTGTTTTCAGCGATTGCCGGCCACATATTTCTTCCATTTATTTTTTTTGAAACATTCATGTTCACCTTGGCAGCGCTACTTAATGTAGGAAAGATATCCATAACGGTCATGACTTGATCCATATTTGAATTTTCCTTAATAACGCCTTTCCATTTCATTGCTGCAATAACTCTGATACCTCCCTCATAAGTATCGCCTTTGCCGCCTCTGAGAGGAAAATTATCTGCTCCACCACCTGCATATGCTGCTCCGCCATTATCCGAGCTAAATAAAATCAAAGTTTCCTCTTCAATCCCCTCATCTTTGAGTGTCTTGAGAACTTGACCAATTGCTTGATCTAAAGCATCAACAACAGCAGCAAACATTGGTCTAGCTGATACTCCTAATACATTAAAGCGTCTACTTCTATCAATAACTTCACTTCGTGTTAATTCTCTTTTATCTTCCAAGTTTTTATATTTTTCAACTAGATCATCAGGAGCCTCTAAAGGAGTGTGAGGGGCTAAAAAAGGCATATAAAGAAAGAAAGGTTTATCTTTTTTTCTTTCCCTAATCCATCGAGAAGCTTCATTAGCTAACAGATAAGTTTCATAGCCTTCATCATTGATTGTTTCGCCATTTCTTTGAAAATCTGTACCCCCTTGATTTGCAAATGGTGGGAAGTACCCTACCTCGGTATGAAGATGGCCGTAAAAATCATCAAAGCCACGATAATTTGGATGGAAGACAGCTTGTGAATGCCCTAAATGCCACTTGCCTATAATTGCAGTCTGATAGCCATTGGCTTGAAAAGACTGTGGCATAAAATGCTCATCTGGATGAATGCCATTATTCATCCACGGCATAATTACCCCATAAGCTACTCCAAGTCTCATTGGATCTCTTCCAGTCATAAGAGCGGCCCTCGTTGGGCTACATATTGGAGTTGCATAAAATCTATCAAGCGACATGCCTTCTTGAAATAGAGAATCGATGTAGGGAGTATCGAACGGAGCACCTCTTAATGAAATATCAGCCCAACCAAGATCATCAACAAGAAATATAATTATATTAGGCTTTGATTCAGCTTCTAAACTAAAAACAATTAAAGAAAGTGTTAATAAAAATGTTTGTAGTAATGTTTTCATAAAGAAAGGTTTTTCTAGTTACAATATTATCCTATAAACTTTTTTAAAATGCCCTAAATGAGTTCAAAAACTGATATAACTGAACTGATCAAACAAATTCATCAGTCACCTCTAAAGCTCGTGATTGTCTC
Source organism: uncultured SAR86 cluster bacterium (assembly GCA_902623535.1). Classification (GTDB taxonomy): domain Bacteria; phylum Pseudomonadota; class Gammaproteobacteria; order Magnimaribacterales; family D2472; genus MED-G82. The sequence continues at coordinate 1,314 of CACNUA010000018.1, forward strand.
AAGTGGTGGTGGAACTAATGCGATTGCTTCACTGCTAAAAGTTCCAGGAGCTTCAAAAACTGTGCTTGAAAGCTACATTCCTTATGCCAGAGAGTCATTGGCTCATTACTTACTTAAAGAGCCTGATCAGTATTGTTCTTTGGATACAACCCTGAGCATGGCAGCGAAAGCTTACAGCGCGGCTAAGAAAATTGATACCAAAACAAATATTGATAAATTAGTAGGTATTGGCATCACTGCATCATTTGCCACCACCTATGAAAAAAAAGGTGAGCATAGGTTTTATATAGCTCTGCAAACAAGAAATTATTCAAAAAGCATCGAATGTGTAATTCTTAAAGGAAAAAGATCTCGAGAGGAAGAAGAGCAATTAGTTACCGAGTATCTAGTTAATTTGCTTGGTGAAACAATACATTTACCTTTCGATTACCCGGATCACGAGGAGCAGCCAGTCTTTAAGAAAGTTGAAGCAGATGAGTCTTGGATAAACTTAGTAAATGGAGATCTTGACTTTGTTTCATCTACCAAGCGAGTCCCAGAGCTTATTTTTCCTGGTGCATTCAATCCCCTTCACAGTGGTCATATCGCTATGAAAGACCTTGCTGAGAAGAAAACAGGTTTGGAGGTTTCATTTGAGATATGTATTCAAAATGCTGATAAACCGCCCCTTAGCTACCATGAAATTAAAAGAACAATTGATCAGTTTTCAAATGGTGAAAATTGGGTCATGACAAAGGCTGGAATGTTTTTTGATAAATCAAGCATGTTTCCAAATAGCGTTTTTATTATAGGTGCCGATACTCTTGTCAGAATACTGGATGAGAAATTTTATAAAAATAGAAAGGATATGCTGGATAAATTAGATTTATTTAATTCGCACAATATTAATTTTTTAGTATTTGGAAGAAAAGTAGATTCAAAGTTTGTTTCTCTTAAAAATGTTTCTTTACCTGAACACATAGAAAGGAGGTTTACTGGATTTGATGAAGAAATATTTAGAGATGATATATCATCTACAATACTTCGGTTAGAATCAATGTAGCTAACATTATTAACTGGGGGATTTATGAAGGGTTTTTTGCCAGAGCGGCAACCATCAAAAAATTATTCTATTAAAAATAATTCCTTAGATTTATTAACAGACATTGCTAATGATCTTCCTAAGCTCTTATTGACAGGCCAATTGCAGAATAAAATTAATCTACTCAAGGACAACGAATTGGATATTAATGAATTGTTAATTAATAAAAAGCCATCTGACATGAATGTTGCAATGCGACATTTAAGCTTTATAGCACATGGCTTCATCTGGGGTGATCTAGAGCCCCATGATTCACTTCCAAAAGTAATTTCTAAGCCTTGGGTTCAAGTTGCAAATGAACTTGGAAGGCCCCCTATTCTTAGCTATGCATCTTACTGCTTGGACAATTGGTACAAAATTGATATTGATAAAGATATTAGTCTAGAAAACGTCGCACTTATAAATAATTTTTTAGGGGGAGTTGATGAGGATTGGTTTGTTACCATTCACGTAGCTATTGAAAATCAAGCCTCGGGAGCCATTGAGGCCTGTATGAAAATGACTGAATTTGATTCAGAGACATCAGAAACTGAGATAAAAGAACAATTAAAAAATATTCTGAAATCAATGATTGGTGTTAATGAGATTTTCTCTAGAATGCCAGAAAAGTGTGATCCATATGTTTACTACCACCGTGTAAGGCCTTTTATTTTTGGATCAAAAGATAATCCTGATTTAAAATCAGGACTAAAATATGAAGGCGAATTTCAAGGAGAACCGCAATTTTTTAGAGGAGAGACAGGAGCACAGAGTAGCATTATTCCGTCCCTTGATGCGGCGCTTGGAGTCAAACACTCAAATGATAGCCTGCGACATTATTTAAATGAAATGCGGCATTATATGCCTCCGAAGCATAATCAGTTTATTAAAAATCTTGAATCAAAATCAATTACAAGAGATTTGATTAAGGATTCAAGTAAATTAAAAAAAATATATGATGATTGTCTTGAGGAAATAAGGAGATTCAGGAGTATGCACCTAGAATATGCTGGCACATACATTCATCAGCAATCTCAATTAAAAAATCCCTTCGGTAGAGGTGGTTCTACCATTACTGGCACGGGTGGAACACCCTTTATGAAATATTTAAAAAAACATCGTGACGAAAGTCAGAAGAGTAAACTTAAAAAATAATCTACTTTGAATGAGGTGGAAGCTTTGCCTCTATAAACCACTCATGCACTCTTTTTACAGGGTTAAACTTTTTAATACGTAATTTTTGATTTTCAATAACTAGCTTTTTAGTTTTAACTGCAAGATAGTGATAGGTATGACTATCCCTAGATTCACTTTCAGGAATTAAGTAAACCTTGGTTTGTTTCTTTTTTGAGTCAGCCATGGTGTGGAAATTATACATAAATGTAGTTAATTTCATAGAACTATTTTTAGCTAAAAGATATGTTTTTAGTGGAATATTTCAACTAAAATGCATGTCTCTAAATCATGATTAGAAATTCACATTTTTTAAAGTTCTTTGTATTTACTTCATTTTTTTCTGTGTTTGCTGTTGCAGACTCGCCAATTATTGATGGAATGATCGATGAAGAGGAATGGAATGATGCAATTGAGTATGAATTAGAGTTTGAAGTAAGTCCTGCAAGAAATGCACCCGCCCTTCTAAAGACTTTTGCCCAAATTAAACATGATGATGAAAATCTTTATGTAGCTTTTAGAGCATTTGCTAATAAAGATAAAATAAGAGCAACAATTCGTTCTCGAGACACAGGCTGGTTAGAAGATTATGTTGGGGTAGTAATTGATACGTTTGGTGATGATCGTTATGCAATTGCTCTAGGTGTTAATGCTCTTGGATCGCAACTTGATTTAAAACAAACACCTGATGATCGTGATGAAGATACATCTTGGAATATTCTTTTTTTTGCAGAAACAAGCTTTACTAACTACGGATATAGTGCAGAATTTAAAATTCCTTTTGCAGAATTGAGATATCCAGATGAAGAGGTGCAAGAGTGGTCAATTGGTTTTGTAAGAAAGTCATTCGAACCTGGAACTCAAACTATTTTTGCTGATTTTACGGTTTATGCCCAAGACCAGTGTTTTTTTTGTGCAACAGATGAAGTCTACATCATCCAGGATCTTGAAGAAACTGATAGAAATTACATATACCCATACATCACGTTAAATCAGAAAGCTGACCGTCCTGTTGATAACCTCAAGTATCAAAATCCTGACTATGAAATTGGTATTAGCGGCCTATTGGACCTAGATGAAAATAACACAATTGAATACACAATTAACCCAGACTTCTCTCAAGTTGAAGCCGATGCTGCACAGATTCTTGTAAACGAAACATTTGCCGTCTCATTAGATGAAAGACGAACTTTTTTCTTAGAAGGTACTGATTTACTTGATACTGATTTAGATAGTGTTTATACAAGATCGATTAATAACCCTCTAAATGCAATCAAATTTATTAATCAAGGTGATAGGACTTCCTCTTTATTTATGCGAGCCCAAGATACCGATAGTCCGTATCTTGCAGGAGGACTTTATCAATCATATTCGGGCAATGCTGGAAAAAGTGAAGTGAGCATTCTAAGATCAGTGAGAAATTTTGAAAATCAATCTAATGTAGGATTGTTGCTTACCAACAGAGATTATCATCGCGGAGGTCATGGTCGACTGGTGGAAGTTGATGCAAATATAAAATTTCAAGAGTTGTATAGATTGCAACTAGATTTTGCTAAATCTTATACTCAGGAATCACATAATAACTTTCTTGAAACTGAAGATTCTTTAAACGGAATAACGTATGCAATGGATGGAGAAAATTTCAGAGGTGACGCAAAGAACATAAGGTTTGTTAGGGAGGGAGAAGGAAATACCTGGGGTGCAAGATTAGAAGAAATATCTCCAAATTATAGGGCAGATGTGGGTTTCGTTCGTCAAACTGGATTTAAGCAACTTAACCTTTGGCACTCTCGCCAATACAGATCAAATAATTTCTTTAGATTGATGAGTCCTCGAATAATCTTAAGAGAAAGATCAGATTATGAAGGCAATCAGATTTCAGACATGATGGAAATTGGAGCTAGGTTTGAAACATCGATAAATTTAAGAGGTAATATTGAAAGAAAAATATTTAAGAAAGAGCAGTTCAAAAATTATTTATTTGATGAAAATCAGATTAGAGATTCATTATGGATAGGATATTCTCCAAGTGAATTTTGGGGTATTAACCTTAATGCTGATTTCGGAGATAGGATTGCATACAACAAAGATATACCAGTAATAGGTGATCAAGCGAATTACACTATATTTCTTGCATTAAGACCTACGGATAAATTATCAATATTTTTAAATAAAAGAAAAATACAATTAAAAGATAAACAATCTGGTAACGATTTCTATAACGGAAGTGTTGATAGAATTACTACAAATTATTCCTTTAGCAATGATCTTTCATTTAAGATAAATATTGAATCAAATGATTTTTCAGACGATTATTATCTAGAGACTTTATTTAAGTGGAGTCCTGATCCTTATACTATTTTTTATGCTGGAAGTTCACAGTTTCTCAACGATGGCGAGTCAGGCGGTAGCTTACAATTATACACATCACAAATCTATTTAAAGTTTCAATATTTTTATCAAGGTTAGGCTTAACAGCCATTGATACTTCTACCATAAAAGAAAATAAATTATCGACAGAATTAAGATAATAAATCCTGCACCAATGTTAAAGGAGCTTTCAGTTTTAAAACTCATCCCATTAATATCAATAGCCCTATCTTGATTTTGATATCCTTGAATAAGTGCTGTCATATAACAACTAAGCCCAGATATTATGAATACTACACCCATTCTGTGTATGAATGGGTAATCTGGAAATATTAAGAAAATACCTAACGAAATAAAAAGAGAAACAATCGCAGCTACAAGAACACTTAGGGTGGTAGCTTTTTTCCAAAATAAGGCAACTAAAAATATAACTAAAATACCTGGTGTAAAAAACCCAGTGAAATTTTGAATATATTGAAATGCAGATTCCATGCTTCCCAGTAAAGGTTGAGCACAAAAAACAGCTATAACTAGGGAAATCCATGTAACGTTTCTTCCAACAATCACTAGCTTTTGTTCAGATACTTTATTTGTAGCAAAGTTACGATAAATATCCATGGTAAAAATTGTACTTATGCTATTTGACATGGATGCTAATGAAGAAATTATTGCCGCAATCAAAGCTGCAAAAGTTAGTCCCAAAAGACCATTAGGCAATAATGACATCATCATTGGATAAGCCTGATCAGATTTTTGGAGCTCTGGATAAATAATGGCTGCACAGATACCGGGCAGAACGACAACAAGAGGCATTAGTATCTTTAAAAATGCTGCAAACATTACTCCTTTCTGAGCATCAAGTAATGATTTTGCACCAAGTGCTCTTTGAGTTATGTACTGATTAAAGCCCCAATATGCAAAATGAGCAATCCATAATCCGCCAATAAGAACCCAAACTCCAGGCAAGTCATTGTATGCAGGGTTATCTTTAGAGAGAATCATATCGAACTTATCAGGTAATCTTTCATATAACTCTGAAAAGCCCGCAATTAAGCCCTGATTATTTGAAATCTGATTTAATGCTAAGTAAGAAACTGTTAGTCCTCCAAAAATTAGTAAAGCTACCTGAATAATGTCAGTCATAGCAACTGCTTTTAATCCCCCCCATAATGAATAAGCGAGAGATAAAGCAGCCAAAAAAACTAGACCATAAATTAAATCTAATCCTGTTAATGAATTAATTGCTAAAGATCCCAACCATAAAACACTAGTTAAATTAATAAAAATATATACCGCTAACCAAAAAAAAGATAAAACCAAACTAACACGCTTATCAAAGCGTTGCTCAAGGAATTGAGGCATTGTATAAATCTTTTTCTTAAGAAATAATGGTAAAAAATATTTAGCCATCACTATTAATGCAATTGCAGCAGTCAACTCATAAGTAGCAATAGCTATCCCAACAACAAAGCCTTGACCAGACATTCCAATAATCTGCTCTGCAGATATATTTGCGGCGATTAATGATGCTCCAATAGCCCACCATGGCAATGATCTTCCAGCTAAAAAGTAATCCTCAGAAGTTTTTACTGATCCAGGGATACCTCTAGAAACATACTGAGCAATTGAAATTATTACTACACAATAGATTCCAAGAATTAAAAAATCTAAGTTGTTAAAGTACAAATTACTCCCTTAAAAAGCCATAGAAAATAGATATCGTTGTCAAAGAATGTAAATTATCATTAAATAGTTCGATAAACAACGTACAAAAAATAAATGTCAGTTACCATAAAAGATGTATCAAGTCATGCAAATGTCTCAATAAAGACTGTATCAAGAGTAATTAATAATGAAAAAAATGTTGCAGAAGCAACTAGATCTAAAGTCTTAGCATCTATTAAAAAGCTAGGTTTTACGCCTAATAAAAGTGCACAAAGCCTAAGATCAAAAAGATCCTATATTATTGCTCTATTATATGACAATCCAAATAAATCTTATCTTGCTGACATTCAAAATGGGATTCTGCAAGTCTGTAAAAAAACAGGATATAACCTAGTTCTGCAAGAATGTGACTATAAAAATAAAAACCTTTCAAATTCAATTATTAATTTTGTAGAGGATTTGAAAATTGATGGTCTTATAGTGATTCCTCCTCTTAGCGATATGGATGATTTTCTTTATAAGTTGGGGCATGCAAATATCCATTACTCCATTATTACTCCAAGCAACAAGAAATTTTCTTCACTATATGTATCCTCAAATGATTACGATGCTACTTATCAAATGACTGAAAAAATTATTAGTTTTGGTCATAAGAAAATTGGTTTCATCAAAGGAGATGGAATGCATTCAGCATCAAACCTAAGATTTAACGGGTTTATTAATGCGATAGATGATTATTCACTTGAAAGAAACTTTGATTGGATTATTCAGGGAGATTTCTCATTTGAATCTGGTTTTCAAGCTGGGGAAAAAATATTTTCATCAGCTGAACATCCAACTGCTATTTTTGCCAGTAATGATTCAATGGCAGCAGGAGTTATGAAGTCAGCTCAAATGAAAAAAATTCTTGTTCCTAATAAGCTCTCTATTGTAGGTTTTGATGATACACCAACAGCAGAGCAAGTATGGCCCTCTTTATCAACTGTAAAACAACCTGTTATCGAAATGGCCCTTCATGCAGCAAAATTACTCATAGGTGAGTTTGATGGATTAACCGAAGAAACTGTTTCTAAGGAATTTAAATCAGAAATAATTATTAGAGAATCTCTTAAAAAGTTAAAATGAAAGAATTAATAAATGATCATTTAGACAATACTTAACCAAAAAAAAACAGAGCCGAGGCTCTGTCTTCTAATCCGAGTTTCGAAGGGGTCTTAAGTGAGATTCTCTTAAGCTCCTTGAGGATTCTCTCTTTTCCTCTTGGTGGGTTATAAAGCTATTTTTTATCGTTAACTCTTTATAACGCTTTCGCCCTTCGGACTCTTCCTTTCGATTCTCTCTAGTTTTCCGTCTGCAGTTGGTCCCTAGTCGGTTTCGTTAGGTAAGATTTATATTACTCCTCTCTATGAAATCGTCAAGAGGTTTTTTAAAAAAAGTTTAAGTTTTTTCAATTACTCCCATTCATCTTCATAAAACTGTTGTAAAACCCTGAAAGCTTTTTTCTTTTTACCGTCTTCATCTACAAGGCCTTTTCTATTATAAAAGTCTTGTACACCGGCAAGAGGTCTCATCATTGACCTAAAATCTTTTAAAATCCAAGGGCTTAAACCTTGAATTTGGTCGTTGTTTTGGATCATTTCTAGTTGATGTCGATAAACATCCTCCTGGTATTCTTCAGACCAGATACCACCGTCAGCCTTAAAATTTCTTTTTGCGCCCGCCCCAAACTCAGATAAATGAATGGGCTTTTTATATTGAGATTCAATTTTTATAGAAGGCATTAATTTAAACATGAGTTTTCTTAATGTCGACTCCTCTACCCCAAGCTGATCAACAATAAAAGATGTATAGTACCAACCAAAATATTCATTATATGCGATGATATCTAAATGCTCAGCAAGAGGATCCTTGATATTAATTTTAAACGTATCCATTGAGCCATATAAAGGTTGAAGCTGCGAGACTATTTGATTAAAAATAGCCTTTTCATAGTAGCTCACAAAACTATGCTTAAGTCCTTCTTTAGCAAGAAAGTAGGTTAAGGAGCGGAACTGTTCAACACTACCCGATAGCAATGCAGCGGAAATCAATCTAGATGAATCTAATCCTTCTGCAGTCTCTTTAAGGTCAATCATAAAATCCATCCTTGCATCTGAAAAAGGAGTCTCATTACCAATTGACCAAATAATGACTGAAGCACGGTTCCAGTCTCTATGAATCATCTGAGTTAACATTGTTTTTGCGCTAGTTTTTGTTTCAACATTTGACCAATTAATATTCCAGTAAACCGGAATTTCCTCCCAGAGAAGGATCCCAAGTTCATCACATAATTGCGAAATGTATCTTGTATAGGGATAGTGAGATGCCCTAATAAAGTTTACTTTTAAATCCTGAGCAGTATTAAGTAAGTTTTTAAAATGCTGTTTAGAAAATGCAAACCCCTCTTCGCCAATGGGTTCTGCGTGCATTGATATACCTTTTAACTTAATTTGGTTTCCATTAAGCAAAATCTTTTCATCGATTACCTTGATTTCCCTAAACCCAATTCTGTCGGAGATGACATCACTATCAGTACTAATAACCACATCATAGAGTTTTGGTGATCCAACATCCCATAATATAAGATCATCCAAATTTATCTTTTGATTAATTGATCCTTCTTGGTCAGAGACAAAATCTATGTCTATGCCCAACTCAGGAATTGATAGGTTTACCTTTTTACTTACAGGCTCATTTAAATGAACACTTAACTTAATTTCGTTTGAAGATTTGTCGCTTAACTGCAAATTGGCATTTTGAATAAATACCCTTGGAGTTGTAATTAATTGAACATCACCAAGGATTCCTCCGTAAGGCCACCAATCAGTTTTTTTCGTTGGTACACTATCAGCTGACAAAGTATTATCCACCTGAATAATAATGAAGTTATCTCCATTTTTAAGATACTTTGAAACCTCAAAATTAAAGGCTGTGTATCCTGAATTAAATGCTCCTACTATCTCGCCATTGATGAAGATTTTTGTTGAAAAGTTACTGGTGCCAATATAGAGATGAACTAGTTCATTGGGTTGAAGTGAATAATTAAATTTTTTATAAAACCAAACAGGTCCTCGATAAAAAAATAAGTTTTCATTTTGTGAATTCCAATCCCCAGGAACATTCATTGTCTCAGCATCTTCAAAACTAAACTCAACTCTCTCAAGATTATTTTTTTGAGTTTTATTAGCTGGAAATCCCCCAAAGAAAGACTCTTCGGGAAGTCCGTTATTCATAGGATCAACAATATAATGCCACTTTCCATTCAAAGTAAGGGAATTTCTTGAATCAATCCATCCAAGTAATGGATCATGAGAAGGATAATTAGGTGCGGGTCTAGAAAAAAATTCTTCAGTGTCTTGCGCGCCCAAGTTTGCAATTAAGAAAGTGATAAAGAAAATCGTAATCAGTTGACTTTGATTAAAAATTCTAAACATCAACACCATCAACAAGGACAACCAATCTCTCAGATGATTTTTTTGAGAATTGAAGAGCGGCAGCATATTCATCTGATTCATAACAGCGCTGGGCTTGGTCGAGTGAGTCAAATTGAACTAAGACTGTTCTCTCAAAACCTTCACCCTCTTTTTCAGTTTGATTACCTCCGCGAACTAAAAACTTACCACCATGCTTGATTATAGCCGGCCCAGCCAATTCAAGGTATTTACTATAAATTTCAGGATCTAGAATATGACATCTAGTGATCCAGTAGGCACTCATGATGATTTAAAGTTGAGTCTTTCCGAATGAAGAATAGGCTCAGTATATCCGCTGGGTTGAATTCTTCCTTTTATTGCTAAGTCAACTGCTGCTTTGAATGCGATATTATCAAAATCAGGAGCCATGTTTTGATAATCAGGATCTCCACTGTTTTGCCCATCAACAATTCCAGCCATTTTTTTCATGGACTGAATAATCTCATCCTCTGAGACGATCTTATGGTGAAGCCAGTTTGCAATGTGCTGAGATGAAATTCTGCAAGTTGCTCTATCTTCCATTAAACCAATATTATTAATATCAGGGACTTTTGAGCATCCAACACCTTGATTTACCCAGCGCACAACATAACCCAAGATGCCTTGAGCATTATTATCAAGCTCTTCTTGAATCACTTTATCAGTTAACTCCTCAATGTTATCCATTATGGGAACTTGGAGTATGTCATCCAGAGATGCATGCTTTCTCTTTTGAATCTCAGTTTGCTGATCACTAACAAGAATTTCATGATAATGCATGGCGTGAAGTGTCGCTGCAGTTGGTGATGGCACCCAAGCGCAATTGGCTCCTGATTTTGGATGTCCAATCTTTACTTGATACATTTCCAACATCTCATCAGGCATTGGCCACATACCTTTTCCAATTTGAGCTTTGCCTTTTAATCCACAACTTAACCCAACATCCACATTCCAATCCTCGTAAGCATTAATCCAGGTTTGTTGTTTCATGATTCTTTTAGGAACAACAGGGCCAGCTTCCATGGAGGTATGAATCTCATCTCCAGTTCTATCTAAAAAACCAGTATTAATAAAGATTACTCTGTCTTGAGCAGCTCTTATACACTCCTTAAGATTAGCTGTTGTTCTTCGCTCCTCATCCATAATGCCAATTTTTACTGTACCCGCTTCAAGGCCAAGAGCTTGCTCTACAGCAGCAAAAATTTTACATGCAAAAGCTACCTCATCGGGACCATGCATTTTTGGTTTAACAATATAGATACTTCCTGTTCTGGAATTTTGAAATTTTGAACTTTTATTTAAGTCATGTATAGCACAACACACAGTGAACATAGCATCCATAATTCCTTCAGGAATTTCATTACCGTCCTTGTCTACGATTGCTGGATTAGTCATTAAATGTCCAACATTCCTAACCAACATGGTACTTCTTCCAGGTAGTGAGAATAGGTTACCATCTGGATCAAGATAGTCTCTATCAGAATTTAAAGATCGGGTCATTTCTTTACCACCTTTTAAAAAGGTTTCTTCCAGATCTCCTTTCATTAATCCAAGCCAATTTCTATAGACCTGAATCTTATCCTCTGAATCGACTGCCGCTACAGAATCCTCGCAATCTTGAATAGTAGTAATTGCTGACTCCATAAAAACATCTTTTATACCAGCTGGATCAGTTGCTCCAACTGAATGATCTCTATCAATCTGAATCTCCACATGCAGGTTATTATTTTTTAACAAAATTGCACTAGGTGAGTCTGAGACGCCATTAAAACCCACAAACTGATTTACTGATTCTAGTGAAGTTGTTTCTCCTGATTCCAACTCAACCAAAAAATTACCATCTCTAACACTAAGACTTACGGCATCGGTATATGAGCCCTGTTTAAGAGAAAAATATTGATCTAAGAACTGTTTTGCAAAGGCTATAACTTTATCGCCTCTAACAGGATTATACGGGCCGGTTTTTTCAGCACCATCAGCCTCATCGATCATATCGGTTCCATAAAGTGCATCGTAAAGACTGCCCCATCTTGCATTAGCTGCGTTTAAGGCAAATCTTGCATTCATCACTGGTACAACTAACTGTGGTCCAGCAATCACTGCAATCTCATCATCTACATTATCTGTAGTTACTAAAAAATCTGGGCCTTCCTCTACTAAATAATTTATTGATTTTAAAAAGTCTTTGTATTCCTCAAAATTAAAATTTGGGTTGTTAATGTGCCAATCATCTATTTTGCTTTGAATTTCTTCCCGTATTTTTAAAAAATTCTCATTCTCCTCTCTAAACTCATAGAAAATTTTGCTTAAAGACGACCAAAAATCATCTGAACTAATATCAAGCCCTGGAAGCATTTCGTTATCAACAAAATCAGCTAATTCAATAGAGAATTTTAAGTTGTGTAATTCGGTAAGATCTGTCATAAATTTAAAAAGTTAGATTAACTGAATTATAACTATATAGAGTAAAAATGCATTGCAAAGTTACGCTACAAAAATAAAAAGCCCAGCGATGCTGGGCTCTTATTTATTAGTATTTGGTTAAGTTATTTTATTGAATACTTTAAACCAACATAGACCATCCTGCCTCGTGGGTCATGATGCTTAGGATCATAACTCCAGTTAGCAGCGTCATACACAAGTGGAACCTCCTCATCAAAGGCATTTGTCATACCTAATGTTAATAGAAGATCGTTATCATTCATCTCAAAGTTATATGAGTATTTAAGATCAACGGTAAAGAAGCTATCAACATCATTTGTAAATCCTCTTGATTGAGCAATAGCATCTAATGGTCTTGTAGTTTCATAATCTGAAACCCACCTACCAAAAGCAACTAATGAATGATTTCCATTCTGAAGCGCTCCATGAAGTACCATTTTTGTCTCAGGGAGAGATCTTGCAAAATTATCATGATTAAAGAGGCCAACCACATCTTTTACTTCACCAGTTTGCAATGGGATTTCATACTGAAGCATGTGCATGGCTTTTAAACCTACTTGAGCTGAGCCTAAGCCAGTATCAAAATCATAAGTCATTTCTAAATCAAAACCATTAGTATCAACAGCCGAAGCATTAAAGTAACTTGTAGTAACGCCTGTTAAAGTTCCGCCTACAGTTCTTTTAACATCAGGATCTAGTGGGTTTGCTATGACTTTACCCTGTGCACTTTCAATCGTGATGAGGTCTGTATAATCAATCGCCCAATAATCTAACTTAAGATTAAAGTTGTCATTGGGAGACCAAATTAAACCAACATTTAAGTTATCAGACTCTTCTGGATCTAAATTAGGATTATTCGCTTGAGAAACCCTAATGAATGCAACACCCCCAACAGGTGCACCTTCAGTTGTAAAATCTTGAATTCCTTGAAGACCTATTGTTGTAGCTGTTAATTGCGCTAAAGACGCCTCTCTGAATGAGGTGCTCAATGAAGCACGAAGGACTAAATTATCCGAAGCTTGATATCTGGCTGAAATCTTAGGATTAACAGCACTATCATTCTCAAGTTCCTCATACCTTAAGGCCGCTCTTACCTCTAATTGATCAGAATATTGGTTTGATGCTTCTATAAAAACAGCCTTTGCATTTCTGCTGGCCTCACTATTAAGTCCACCACCAAGGAATAATAGGTCGGCAGGCACAGCAATGCTTCCATCAGCAGTAAATTGTGCAAGGGATTCTGCATTACGTTTGATGTCAAAAGTTTCGTCACGGAATTGAAGCCCAGCAGCAATGTTCGTACCACCAAGGCTTCCAGTTACAACATAATCAAGAACAGAAAGATCTGTACTAACCGATGTTTCTTGAGCTGTGGAAATAAAATTTATTAATTCTTGAGAGTTTGCTGAAGGATCAAATAGATTCCAACTTAGATTGCCTGAGGTACCTGCAGTGCCAGCAATCGCTGCTGAAAATCTTGAGGTGCTGGTATCTGGTTGTCGTCCAAACGATGAGTCACTACTATTAGTATATGAAAGATCCCATGTAAACCCATTATCGTACTCACCTGTAAAACTCATAGACAATCTATCTACTTCAATCTCTCTAGGAGCATTTGGTGATGGGAAAGCAGATCCTAATGGTCGCCCTAACCACAATACTGGAACACCAAATGGATTACCGGCTTGCCCTGGTAAAATAGCTAATGAGGGACTTAAGTAAGATAAAGCAGGATAAGATGGTGATTGTGGATTATCATTAACATCAATCTCTGTTTGAGTAACATTGATATTAAAAGTTACACCGTTTTCAAGCTCATTGGTAAATGATGCAAATGCACTCATGTGATCCTCATCATTTACAACATTAAATCTTGGTCCATAAACAAATCCACAACGGGAACCACTGGCTTGAGGAATTAAGATTCCTTTATTTTCAACACAGTTTGCATCTGGCACGTTTTGGAATGGAGTATAGGTGCCAGCATAAGGCCCACTCTCAACAGTACTAGGGCCAAACAATAAGAAGCTATTTCCAAGTCCACTTATACCTAATTGAGCTAGGCTTGGGTCGAACTCAGCGCCAGACATTGGAGAACGATTAAGTTGACTCATAGCAACAACAAAATTGCTGTTATCGCCATCAACACCCCAAATAACACCAAATCTATCATCAGTTTGTCCACCAATATCAGCTTCTTGGCTTGAGACTTCTACTTCTAACCCTGTGAAGTCTTTTCTAAGTATGTAGTTAACAACACCGGCAACAGCATCAGAACCATAAATTGATGCAGCACCTTCTTTAAGGACTTCAACTCTGTCTAGTGCAATCACTGGAATAGATGAAGTATTAACAAATACACTCCCATCATTTGCGGTATTACCAGCAAGTGTATGTCTTTTGCCATCAACTAAAACCAAGGTTGATGATAAACCTAAACCTCTTAGGTTTATATTGGACGTTCCTTGAGTGGAACCCTGTGTAAAGGAGTCTGAATTATTTTCTGATCCAGAGTTCACAGCAATATTAGCAGTAATATCTGCAATGGTTGTTGCATTTAAATTATCAATCTCATCTCTACCTATAATCTCAACAGGTGAAGCACCATCTGTAGGACTCGATTTAATGTACGAACCTGTTATCACAACTTCCTCAACTTCTTGAGCAACTAAAGTAACTGCTAGAAATGGAAGCGCAATAACGCCAAAAAATTTATTAAGTTTCATGAATTCCCCCTTAAATTTGTCTAATGAATATAACAGTTTTATGAGGATTTAGCAGGTATTAACCAAATGTTTTACTTCAAGGTAAAAAAATATTAAACCAAAAAAAACAGAGCCGAGGCTCTGTCTTCTAATCCGAGTTTCGAAGGGGTCTTAAGTGAGATTCTCTTAAGCTCCTTGAGGATTCTCTCTTTTCCTCTTGGTGGGTTATAAAGCTATTTTTTATCGTTAACTCTTTATAACGCTTTCGCCCTTCGGACTCTTCCTTTCGATTCTCTCTAGTTTTCCGTCTGCAGTTGGTCCCTAGTCGGTTTCGTTAGGTAAGATTTATATTACTCCTCTCTATGAAATCGTCAAGAGGTTTTTTAAAAAAAGTTTAAGTTTTTTTATAAAAATAAAAAAAGGGCTCATTAGCCCTCTTTTTTTTATAGAAATTCTTGATTCTTAATAATTGTATCTAGCAAGAACTACAACAATTGAAGATTGCATAATTCGTCTATTATCAGAAACTTTCTTTGAAAATTTTTCGAATGACTTACTTGCAAGCAAGTTTCTATTTCCCTCTA
Source organism: uncultured SAR86 cluster bacterium (assembly GCA_902623535.1). GTDB lineage: Bacteria > Pseudomonadota > Gammaproteobacteria > Magnimaribacterales > D2472 > MED-G82. Next base: position 16,804 of record CACNUA010000018.1, read on the forward strand.
CAGCTGTCTTCATAGATGACGAGCCAGTGAACGCATAATGAGTATAAAAGTTAGCTGATCCTGCAATATGAGCTCTTAAACCATAATCGCCTTCAATATTCCCAGCAGCAACTTGTGCATCAATTAGATCTGACCAAGCATCTGCATAATCACCTGGATCTTTTACCTGCATTCTATAGATGGTATAGACATTATTCATGTCAGCATCACCGTTTCCACCGCTAGCTAGCTTTCTATTTAAAGCTTGCTCAACAGGCTCAGTGACATCAGCAACGCTGGCTAAAAAAGCACCAAATTCAGGGGTGTAGAAAGATTCAGTTCCTTTAGCCATATCTTCCTCAGAATCATAGCTAATGATGACAGCATGAGACGCATCATCGTATCCATTAAATGCATAATGACCCAAGGTCACAACACCCGGGAACGATGTACCCCAGCTTGATTTCATCAACTTATCAAATGAGCCTGCAAACTTTTGCACGTCTGAGACTTGAATTGAATAAGAAGCAATGTATCCGTCAGCAAATGTTAATGGCGAGATCAACATTAAGCTTAAAAGTAATTTTTTCATTATTTCCTCCTTTTTTACTCTGAAGTAAATATCTTAATCTATTAAATTTAAAAATAATAATGTGTTATGAAATTAGTGATGGATTTTTTTTAACCTAGATTCAAAGGCAAAACTAAAAATAAAGATACACACCACATTTGTAAGTGCGATAAGCTTTTGAATGGATGCTTGGAGGACCATCGCATCATAACTCTGCCTAGGATCATTATGAAAAAGCTGGAAGATCACATACCCAACGGTCGCAGCTAATAAAAAGGAAAGCGCGATTACAAAAACGTTCTCAGATTTAGACCTTATTAAGACTACAACGTATAAAAGGATGCCAGGAATTATTAATCGAAACGCATTCACTGCAAAGAATACATGCGGTTCAAAAAATAGGTCGTAAGGAGTAAGGCCAACAAAAGCAAAAAATATAGTCCCAAATAAAAAAGACAATGAACCTAACCAAGCTAACGTATAGGTTAATTTGTTATCTTTATATAGATTTGGGATAAATAAAAATGCAATGCCTACAATTAAGAAGGCAAACATTGCCTGATTAAAAAGAAACATTGATAAGAAATTTGGCTCTCCAGTGAATGAATTGAACCTACCAAGGTCACTTAAAAAATTATGTGATAAAACATAACCAATTTGTTCATAGTTATGAATATTGCCACCGGGATAGAGATTAATGGCTACAATTACTGAAACAACAAAAAATACTGGAATAAACTTGAGTATAACTGCAGGCCAAAAATTCATTGAGAAACTTAATTAATCGCTATGGGATTAATTATCATTTGCACGGCACCACGCACTTTTGCAGGTCCAAGGACAAATAAAAATTCCGATACGTTATCATCTGCAAGTTCACCCGTATTCATGGTCTCTAGAATATAGATACCATTTTCTTGAATGAGTATTCCATGACCTGGGTAGGGTTCATTGGCTTCGATGGGTGGAACCACATCCAGTGACCATGTATCAGCGCCAACTGCAACCACTTCTTTATCAGCTAAATACCTTGCAACTTCAGGAGTAATACCAGGTGCGCCCGAACCCCACTCTTGAGGATTTGAATCATATTTATGTTGTGTCCATCCTGTATGAAAAATTACCACATCACCTGATTCAACCGATACATTCTGAGTACGAAGTGCTTTTTTTACGTCCCTTAAATTAAAAGTCTCACCAGCTTCAAGGTGATCAACTTTTTTTACTGCTGCGATGTTTATCAGCAGTCCTCTTGCAACAATGGGAGGTATTTTTTCAATTCCAAGCTTAGTTAGACCGGTAATTTGAGAAATCTCTTTACCATCAAAGCAGTTATAAAATACTGCGTCAGGATCACCAATATGCCCTAGCCCATCAATTTGTGGGCCGATACCAAACCAACCCTGAAAAACATCATCGTTATAAGTAGCATTTGGGAATTGATCTTTACCAAACTGGCCTGTGGGTTGGACAACTTGTAATGAAAGTGATCTTGGAGGATATGCAGGAGTATTTTGATCAATAACTACACCCAGACTGTAAGCTTTACCAGTCTTAATTAATTGACTTGCTTTTAAGATTGATTCTGCATTTATTAGATTAGCATTTCCTATCTCATCACCCTCACCCCAGCGTGAAAACTCACAAGCCTCATTCGCAACTAAAACAGGCAAAGAAATTACTGCTCCTAATAAAAATAAAATCTTCTTCATATTTATATCTCCATAAAAATGGGAGCCTCAGCTCCCATTAAGCTGTTAAATAATTCTACCTTATTTGATGTTCATCGATGTGTAAGATCTTCTGTTCTCACATGAATAACCCACTTCAGCCAATGCCTGTTGTTCCGGCAGTTGACCATTCACCTTATCCCACCAAAGATCATTATTTTTTCCATATTCAGATAGAGAGTTGGCATACATCACTACAATAAAGTCATGTTTGAAGCCTTGTGCACCAGTAACCGGCCACATCATTTTTCTTCCTAAATTATCACCAACTTTTTTTGCAGCCTGTGCAAATGTGTAATACGCGTCATAAACATCATTACCTGTAACTCCTTCATCAAGTTTGCAGTCCATGTAGATTACATATCCAGGTGAGTAGGACTCTCCCTCAGGAATAGAGATATCTCTTTGCCATACCTCAACTACAGCTGAGTTAACAGCAGGAAGTTTTGCTAACAGATCGCCTCCATTTTCTACCCAATATTGTAGACCTTCAAATTGTTCTGTTGAGTCTGGGTATCTGCCATACCACATAAAATCATGTGTTGATAATTGATTGCTGAAATATGGGGTCATTAACCCGACACCATAATTTTCAAAAGCGCCTGATTTTTCAGCCCACTTAGCCCAGTCATTTGCCCATTTCACCATATCACCCATATCTTTACCTGGTTTAAATTTACCAATGTAATACTCGGCTTTATAAGGCTCATAAGTTGATCCTTGTGACATTGCATTAAAGCTAAAACACAAGACAAATAACGATAAAAAATATTTCATATTGTTCTCCAAAAATAATGATTTAACTATAAAGTAAAATAATTATCTGTACAAAAAAAAGAGGAGCATATAGCTCCTCTTATTTACCTAAATAAATTTATTAACGCGTGAGCCTAAAGCCTAGCTGATTTTGAACCAGTAGTTCTTCAGAAAGATTGCTTAGGGCAACAACCTTACCGTCATCATTAAATCTAAATCTTGTTACAACATTTGATTCAGCTTCCTTGTCATAGATAGTGTTCATGGACTTATTCCATGACCAAACATAAACAACCTTTTCTTTAGGATTGCCAGCCACTTCTATAATCTTGTAATCGATTGCCGGCCAATCTTCAGCCACGGCATCGTTCATATTATCTAAAACCTGAGTTTTGGTTGATTTTGGATTCACCATACCCCGTTTGAATGAACGCTTGATGGTTTTCCCATTCCTGAGAACCTCAACTTCAACCTTGCCTCCTGGAGCACCACCAAAGGTAAGCTTGCCATTGTCCCAATTCTCTTTAGTTGCTTGAACACCGTTTACAGAAACAAACTTATCACCAACTTTCAAGACTTTTGCTGCAGGGCTACCCTCAATAATGCCATCCACCAATCGATCTTCTGAATTAGGATCGTAATAGAAGCCAAAACCAATAAAGCGACTTCCGTAGTTGTAACCATCTTCAGCCATATACTTTTTGACCATCTTCATGGTTTTATCTTTTGAGGTATAGCCAGCTTCGATCCATTTTTTTGCTGTCATCATATTTTTTTTCATGGGATCTTTCGCACCCTCTTCATGATGCCCGCTGATGACCGGCAACGTAAGTAATAAAGCTACTGAGACGATTGATAAATTTTTAAACGCTTTCATATTTTTCTCCTTAAATTAATTATTATTTCTAATGACTGTTCCGGCATACATTCTTGAGCCTTCACAGCTGTAAGTTTCTCGAACCTGATTAGCAGCCTCGGAGCCATTTAGATTGCCCCAATAATTGTCTACCAGCCTCCCCCAGTCAGCCCAAGTTGGATTGGCGTAAGATAAAACAAAGTCATACTTAGTTAGATCACTTGGAGCTCCATTTGAAGGTCGAATAATCCTCGCACCTGATTTCATTCCGCTTGCATGATGAGCTTCTTGTATCCCACTAAGTGCTGCATAAGCATCGCCTAAATTTTTGCCTTCTTTTAGGTCGCAATATCTATAGGAAACTGGGTATGAATCAGATAGATCACTGGGTGAAAAGTTTGAGACTGCCACCCATTGATAAGCATTAAAGGATTCACCGCAAGTAACTGGAATTGATTCTCGTAAGGACCGGTTGCTTGCCGAGAGCCAATTATCATTCCCTTTGCCAAGCATTTCAGAATTTTTTACATGACCAACCCAGATCAAATCAAATTCAGTTGTTGGGGTTCTGTACCTTGGAAAGAGCATTGCTGCTGTGTAGTTAGTTTCATCTGTTGCATCCATCCATCGATTCCACTTTTCAACCCACTTCATCATGTCATCCATATCCTTACCTGCATTAAGTGAACATGTGAAATATTCTGCTCGAATGGGATCAGGCGCTTCCTGGGAACTAACGAATAAGCTCGAGACTAAAGTAAATGTTATAAATAAATGTTTCATCTATCTCCTCCTAGATTTTTACTCTGAAGTTAAATTAACACAAAACCTATTTACTTGCTAAAACACTTTTTAAACCATTAATTGAGATTTGCATACCTTGCTTTATTGCATCTGCAAATATTTCAGGTTCAATTTCTGTTGACCACTCCAATTCACAAGCATTGTCACCTATGGGAACAACTTTCATAGTTGCAAGGTGATGCTCAATAGGCGTACGAGTCTCAATCGCAGAATAAACTAAGGTCTTTGTCTCATGATTCAATTCAATAATTTTTTCTTTAATTTTCCCCATGCCCTCCATTTCAAAGCTTCGAATATTGCCATCTAGATCAACATGATTAACTGTTGGCAACCAATCACATCTTGAAACATTTGAAATCACTTCCCATACCTGATCACCTCTTACACTAAATAAAGTTGTCTCATGAATTTTTTTCATCTTACTTAATTAATTCTTGCGCATTTTTGTTGATCGCAGGACTTACTTCCCCACCTTTCAAATAAGACATCATCGCCAAAAGTAACTTCTTGAATAAAAGATTTCTTATCAAACATAAAGTTCGGCTTGTAAGAAAATGACTGTCCAATCATAGTGCTATTAGAATGGTTGATGATTGTTTCTGTAACAATGCCATCTTTGAGTTCATAAGTCCCTTGACCCACAGAAAGCTTATTACAAAAATTATCTTCACTGGATTCATACCATGTGTACATAACAACTTCCTCGGTATAAATTTTTGTCATTTTAGGTTGGCATAGCTCCAAAGCCTGATTGTTCCATTTTGATTCTGCCAATATCCAAGTTCCTTCTAGATCACCATCATTGGCTGAATGGCTAAATACATTGAAGCTTAAAACGAGTGTGATCAAAGCATAAAATTTCATGACATCTCCTTAGCGAATTATTTAATTAATAATTTATCAGTTATAGATTTATTTGGAAGCCAGTTGCAACTTTTTCTCCAAAAGTGTCTTTAACGATCTGAAAATAAAAAATATCTTGCATAAAGATCATGCTTAAATATTGATTCTTAATTTTATTTGATGGAAAGAAAGTTAGATTATCCACTGTATCTATCATTAACAAATTAGACTGATTGGATTCCCTAAAACCTCCATTGAACGAACCTCTTAAATTGAGAAAACTAAATTCATAACCAAAACGAATATAAGAAGAATTAAAGTTAAATTCATTTGCTCGAAACGTTAAATTTAGTTGGCTGCCCTGTTCAGCAAATTGATCAACTTTTACATGAGAAAATGCATGACCCAAAGCAAATTGAATATTGTTTGTAGTTATTAATGGAGCCTCAAAGTAAGTTTCATAATTCTTTGAACGAAGCTCTGCTCGATTATTTCCAAACCATCGAGTTTCATTGTTTGCGATTGTTGAGATGTCGGTTGCAACCAGACCGATCTTTAGATACCCAGGTTGTATTGAAAACCCGATAAAGTTACCAGCCATCAACCCCGAGACTTTTCCTGCAGTAAAAGATAGATTATTTGATTCAGTTGAATATCCAAGAATTGAAGCCTTATTATTTGTATAACTAAAAACATTGGTGAAAGCATTTGAATGCTTAAGATGATCGGTAAGATAGGTTGATTGAGTCACAGCCTTCAAAAAACCATCTGCTTTAGTTAGGAAATCAGCAAGCAATGATTCAGCTGGTGGATCTAATAGCTGATAAAAAGAAGTTGTGCATGTTGTTTCAGCACAAGTCTGATTAGATCCAATAAAGTCATAATGATGATTACCATCTATCTCAACCGGCCAAAGTAAAACATCTTCATCGGCATCCACAAAATCATCATAAAGTTCAAAGGTGTTGCCATTATTAACAAAAACACTGGTTCGCGTGCTCACATCAATAATGTCTAGATCGCCATCATGATCGTAGTCTTTAATGTGCATTTTTCCTTGGCCAACCCACCATGATGAATAGGGGTTACCGTCAGCATATTTGGCATGATCAGGACTAATTGCTGCTGTAACATCAATAAAATTTTTACCCTGTTCATTTTGAAAGAACTGAATTACGCGAGAGTTGTAATATGGTTCATGAATGGTGGACGCAAGAACAATATCAAGATAACCATCGTTATTAAAATCAAAAACCTCCATATCATTTGCGTTGCCATTCGCTTCAAAGAAGTTTGTTGGCAGCTCAATGGATTCTCTTTGCGTCCAATCATTATTCCCATCATTAAAATAAACAACTCCAGCACTGTCTTTGGAAAAACCATATCGGTCAGCGATTATTGGGTTAAACCAACCTAAAGCAATATCGCCATAACCATCATTATCAAAGTCTCCAATTGCTGCGGTGGTGGGCCAAATGTTATCAACATTGTTCCCCCAATTGTCGTAATCAACTTCGACCCATTCTGTAAACTGAGGGATATTATGATTCGCAGTAAAGAAACCACTGCCATCGTTTATTAGTGCGGTAAAGGGTATGGGTTGGGTGCATCCGGAACATTCATCGGTCGCACCACCAAATTTAAAGCCTGTAACTGTAGAGTCTACAATCGGCACAAAAATATCTAAATCTCCATCTCCATCTAAATCTCCGTAATGAGCATCGTGAACAAAAATTTGGCCGTGGGCATCATTGAAAAATAGATCAGGTAAATTTGTATGACTCAAATTTTCAAGCCTACCCTCTCCGTCACTCAAAAAAAGAATGCTGGTGTCGTAATAATCACTGATGCCATCGCCATTAAAATCGGCAACAATTTTGCCGTTGGTATAGTCCTGTTGATTGCCGCAGGGATGCATCGTATCAATTTCATCGGATAACCAACTCCTACCTCCTTGAACACAAGGAAATATTCCATCATTAAACATCTCGGGACTCAAAGCATAGTGACCGTTGCCATCATTAATGAACGTAAACATTAAATCTTCTAAGACGTAATTGCGGTTGCAACAATTATTACCCACGTAAATTAAATCAACATGCTCATCATTGTTTAAATTGGCTTCAAACCATTGAGCGTTACTTGAGTAAGGACCGGCGTCAGAGATTTCGTCAGGATTATAAGAGTCCCCTGGATGCGTGCCCTCCGTGGTAACTTCTAGAAAGCCATAATCAACAATCTTATATTTGTCATTTGAAGGCCAATAGGAGCTTGCAAAAAAAACCGAAGTTGAATAGGTTGCTGTAACATCTCCCCAAGGTGATACCATCTCATTGGTAAAAGCCTCAAAAGCGATTCTTTGGTCAGTTTCTTGTTGAGTGGCTTCCTGAGGAATAATGGTTGGAGCCTTGCTTGAGCCACCACCTGAACATGCAATTAGCTGAGCGACCAGGAAGCAAGAGATTACTGTTTTAAGCGAATAATTTTGCTTTTTCTTCAAGACTAAATTTAAGTAGGAAATGATTTTAATAATAGATTAGTTTAGCAAAAATGAAAAACTTGAAATCCTACTATTCGGACTAAATTTAGTTTACTAGATCACTCCAATTAATAACTTGCAATTCTGGCATGGGGACATCTTCATCCATAGCATCTAACCATCGCAAAGTAATAAAGCCAAAATTATGGCCGCTAGTGTCCAGCCAATTTGGGTGACCAGGATCTTTATGCGCAACAATAAATTCTACCGAGCCATCCTCATTATAATTTACTTCATCCAACGTCATAGAGGTAGGTCTGTGGAGGTAGTCTGCTGTTTCATGCCATCGAGATTCTAAAGCAATATTCCAATATCGTGTTTTTGGTGGCTGAACAAGCATAATTAAAGCCTCATCATCTGCAAGTTGGTAACTACCAATCATATAAAGATTATCATTGCCGCTTATCGCCCCTCCCAAGCTATCAGACGTAGCCTCAATAAATACATTGGTTTTCTCCATCAATTCTGGCAAAACTCTTTGATGCAGAGTAGTCAAACTTAAAAAGGCATAGCTGGTACTTATAATTGCATCTGCAATCTCTTGATCAGTGACAGGGCTAAATTGAATTGGGGAGCCTAAGACTTCAATGTTTAATGTGGGTAATTCCTCTTTCTTTCGATTAGCAATGTATTGCCTTACCAAGATACCCGATGCATCATCTGGAATTTGAACCCATTGACCTGAAATATCAGTCGGTTCTTGACTGAGAATCAAAGTAAAGTTTCCGTCTTGGTCGAGTTCAAGTGTCTTATCGCTGAGATATGCAAATTGACGCCGAGGCGTGGTGCCTTGTCCAGCATTAAACGTGAAACCTAAATAACG
>CACNUA010000019.1 GCA_902623535.1 uncultured SAR86 cluster bacterium
AGCTCCGATAAGGATTCCTTTATCTTGAATCTTTTTGATAATGTCTGCTGGAGGTGTCCCCAGTGCATTAGCGATAAGCTTCACATTTTTTCTTTTCAATGCTTCTTCTATTTGTGGTCCAGCTGTAGCCTCTGTCCATCCAAGCAATCCACCATCTGGACCATTTGATACATCTGCTTCTGGAACACCTGCTTCTTGTAATAGGTTTTCAGCAAATTGCTTATGTTCATCAGGAACTAAGGCTTTAAGTTGCTCAAGAAGTTCTTCGGGGTCTTTATTATCCATGCCCTCATATTTTTGTGGAATCACGGTATCAACACCATAAGGATAGTCACCAATATGTGCATCAATCCAGTCAAGCTCCTCCTTTAGCTGTTCTGGAGAAAAACCAACGGCTCCAAGAACGCCTATTCCTCCTGCTTTGCTTACGGCGACAACTACATCTCTACAATGCGTAAAAGCAAAAATTGGATATTCAATACCTAATTTCTCGGCTAATTTAGTTTTCATGAGCTAAAATAATAATTGTTATTACTATAGGCTAAAAGGATTTAAAAATATGTCAATGAACTATGATCACGAGTATGACGTTATTGTTGTAGGTTCTGGCAATGGCGCGCTAACTTCTGCAATTTGCTCACATGATGGAGGAGCAAAAGTTTTAGTTATTGAGAAATCAAATCAATTTGGTGGCACAAGCGCTACTTCTGGAGGTGGAGTTTGGATTCCTAATAATAGGTATGCCAAAGCAGAAAATGTAGATGATTCCATTGAAGATGCTAGAAATTACATCCAAAGCGTTTCACCTGAGGGGAAAATCAACAATGATCTAATTGAGACATATATTGAACAAGGACCAAGAATGGTTGACTACCTACATGAGAACTCAAGAGTTAAATACAGGAACCTTTCACATTATCCAGACTATTTTCCAGATAATCCTGGCGGCAAGGAGGGTAATAGATCAATGGAGCCTGAACCTATTAAGGGAACAGAATTAGGAGATGACTTTAAATATTTAAGAGGACAACACCCGCAAACAGCATTCACCATGGGCCCAATAAATATGAACTTTACTCAAGTAGAAGGTCAATTATTGCTTGGAGCATTACCCGGATGGAAAACACTTTTTGCGAAACTTTTCACCAAATATATTTTAGATATTCCAATGCGCTTTATTCATGGTTGGAGAGATAGACGATTAACTATGGGGAATGCAGGCATAGCTAGACTAGTTCTCTCGTGTAAGGATCGTAGTATTCCAATTTGGCGAAATACCTCTATGACTGATTTGATCCATGAAAATGGTGAGGTGGAAGGAATTATTGCTCTTCAAAATAATGAAACAATTAAAATTAAAGCCAATAAAGGGGTGATTCTTGCATCAGGAGGCTTTGAAAAAAATCAAACACTTAGAGAAAAATATTTACCTAAACCAACGGATACAGCCTGGAGTGCAGCAAATATTCACAATACTGGTGATGCAATTTCAGCAACTAAAGATTTAAATGTAGCTCTGCATCAGATGGATGCTGGGTGGTGGACTACAACCATGAATATACCTGGGCATGAGAAAGGATGGCTATCAATAGTAGATAAATCCGTTCCCGGAAACTATACAGTGAATAAAAACGGACATCGATTTTCAAATGAATCCCAAAACTATGTAAGTTTTGTAACAGATATGTTTGATGAGTATGAAAAAGGTAATCCTTGTGCTCCTTGCTATATGATTTTTGATAGTAATTTCAGAAAAAACAGACCATGTGGCCCTTTGCTTCAAGCTTCAATGCAACCTGATTCAAGAGTACCTAAGGAGTGGTGGGATCCATCTTTTCTATCTAAAGCTGACACACTTGAGGAATTAGCAGAAATTGTTGGTATTGATGCAAAGGGACTTCTTGAAACTCAAGTCAAAGTAAATGAATACAGTAAAACCGGCAAAGATTTAGATTTCCAAAGAGGTGATGACGCTTACGATAGATATTATGGAGATCCATCAGTGAAACCTAATCCATGTTTGGCTCCCTTAAATGAAGGTCCATACTATTGCATGGTCTTGTATCCTGGAGAAATGGGTACTGCTGGAGGCCTAGTAATAGATACTCATGCAAGAGTTTTGGATATCTATAATCAACCCATAAAAGGTCTTTATGCATGTGGTAACTGTACTACAGCATTGCTGCCAAAATATCCTGGTCCCGGCTCAACACTTGGACCTGCGATGACATTTGGATATTTAGCTGCAAAAGACATTACGGGTGCAAACTTTTGATGGATCTATCTTCAAAGATTGCGGTTGTCACTGGTGCAGGACAAGGTGTTGGTTTGGGAATAGCATCAGCTATGGCCAAAAAAGGTGCGAGGGTTGCCATGCTTGGAAGAACATTTTCAAAAGTAAAGAATGAATCTTCAAAGCTAAATGAAGCTGGTTTTGAAACTCTTGCATTAGAATGCGATGTAAAAGACCTTGATTCAATTAGTCACTCACAAGAAGAGATAAAAAAAATCTTTGGCCCAGTTAATGTTTTGATCAATAACGCGCAAGAGGTACCTTTGGGTAGTATTTTAGATGTAACTGATGAAGCTATTAATGCAGGATGGGAATCAGGTCCTCTTGCCACTTTTAGATTAATGAAACTATTTTATGAAGATTTAAAGGGTGATGGAGTTATCATTAATCTTGCGAGTTCATCAGCTCTTAGACCAGACTCATCAGGATATGGTGCTTATGCTGCAGTTAAAGAAGCGATTCGATCGCTTACTAGGGCTGCAGCTGTAGAATGGGGCAAAGATAATATTAGAGTGAATACTATTATGCCTTTAGCAAATTCTGTTGGTATGCAGTGGTGGGTTGATGAGAGGCCTGAAGAAGCCAATGAATTTATTGATACCATTCCTCTTAAAAGAATTGGTGATTGTGAAAATGATATTGGGGAGTCAGTTTGTCAGCTTGTCTCAGATGGAATGAATTACATCACTGGATCAACTATTATGTTAGATGGCGGTCAGGCTTATTTGAGGTAAATAATAAATGAATGAACTAATCCGAGAGCTTCATGATATCGAGATGATAAAGCAGCTAAAACATAGATATTTTAGAGCCATTGATATGGCCGACCATGGATTACTAGATAGTATATTTACTGATGATATTGAGGTCGATTATCGCGGAGGAACATATGTATGGAAGGCCAGTGGAAAAAAAGAAATTATTGAATCTTTAAAATACTCATTTCACAGTGAAACAGCAGCCATGCATACTGGTCACCATCCTGAAATTTCAATTCATGATGAGGTCAATGCAAGTGGAATTTGGTACCTCCAAGATATTTTTTATAACTTTAATGAAAATGCTTTAACTCAGGGCACGGCATTGTATAAAGATAGGTATATCAAGACAGAAGAGGGATGGCGAATAAATTTTTCTGAATACGATAGAATTATTGAATCTGTCACCCCTATAGATAAGGATCAAAAATTTACTTTAAATCACTTAGCCAAACATGGCATGAAACTGGATAAATAATTATGGAAGATAAAACAAGAGCAGCAATGGAAGGTTATGTTGAAGCGTACACAAAAAATGAAAAAAATTTGTTTATAGAGCTATGGGATTCAAATGCCGTATTTGAAGATCCTGTTGGATCAGATCCTTGCAAGGGAATTGAGGCTATTGGTAATTTTTGGGATTTTGCTCATGCAGAGGGAATGACAATTACTCCTTCAGATGTTAGTTACGTTGTTTGTGGGAATGAGGGTATATTAAAAGCTGTAATGAAAGTAAGGAATGAATCGAACGGAACTTCAATGGATATTTCAATAGTAGATCATTTCGTTATTAATGACTCTGGAAAAATTATTTCTGGCAGAGCATTTTGGGACCAGAATTCTATTTCCTCAAATTAGATATTTTTTATGAATTTTAGTATCAATCTTAATAAGATTGCATTGTTACGTGATTCTAGAGGATTAGATAATCCAAGTATTAACGATTATGCTCAGCAATCTATTGATTTAGGAGTTGATGGCTTAACGCTTCATCCAAGACCTGACTTAAGGCATGCTAAACCCAGCGACATTAGTGTGTTTGACGAGATTTGCCTAAAAGCTAATAAGGAATTTAATATTGAAGGGAATCTTTTTTCACCTAGCTCGAAAGATTATCCTGGATTTATTTCTCTTGTGAATGCTCATAATCCTCACCAAGTTACATTAGTACCCGATGCAGATGGGCAAATTACGTCAGATCATGGATGGAACATTGAACAACTTGATAGCATCTTTAAATCTGAGGTTTCCAAATTTAAAAAAAATATTAACCATATAAGCATCTTTATAGATGATGATTTTAGTAATTTTGATAAATTAAATGAAATAGGAATTAATAGTATTGAAATTTATACTGGCCCTTTTGCAGAAGTCATCAAAAACGGCAAGAAACATGAAATTCATAACGCTCAAAATAAGATCAGCAAAATTGTTGAATCAGCTAAATTAAATAACTTAAAAGTTAATGCGGGTCATGATCTAAACTTGGATAATTTACTTTATTTAAAAGAATGCGGAGATATTGATGAGGTATCAATAGGGCATGCTATTATCGTTGATTCATTGAAATATGGGTTTAAAGACACTATAAATATGTATATAGAAACAATAAAAAAATAGCATGGATATCGAAAAGAAAATAAAAGAACAAATCGAAGAAAATGATATTTTGATCTACATGAAGGGTTCACCTTACGAACCTCAATGTGGCTTCTCAGCAAAAACTGTTCAAGCACTCATTGAATGTGGAGCAGAGTTTTCTTATGTTGATATTCTAGCTAATCCTGAAGTCAGACAGACATTACCCAACATAACAGATTGGCCAACTTTCCCTCAGGTATTTCTAAATGGCGAATTGATTGGAGGCTGTGACATAGTAACTGAAATGCATGCAGCGGGTGAACTCCAATCAGCTATAGATGAATTAAAATAGATTAACCAAAATCTTTTAACATTGCCTTTAGCTCAAGCGAGTGTTGTTCCTCTTCTCCTATCTTTCCTCTAGTATATTCTTCAAGGTAAACCGACCTATTTTCGACTTTTTTAAGAAGTTTTTTATATAAACTTAATGCTTTAAGCTCATGTTCAAGTGATTCTTCAAGAATGTCTTTTATGGAGTGACGATTTGTTTCTTCAATCTTTGCTATTCTTTGACTTGGATGACCATCTAAGCCAACCAGTAGCTCACCAGCTTGTTGAGCGTGCAAAAGAGATTCTGTTGCTTGTTCTTTTAAGAATGCAACAATTGGAATTCTGTAAGGGCCTGTAATCATTAAAGATGAGTGTGTATACCTAACTACACCCCCTAATTCATATTCCATTATTTTATTCAAGATTTCACATACTTCTGTAGTATTAAGTGCTTTCATTTTTCTTGGTTCCATTTTATTTAATAGCATAAGTATATAAATATAATAATATTTTGTAAAATACTGATATAAGGTATTTTTTTAATGATAATCATTATCATTTTGGTTTTTATTCTCACTTATGACATGATTAGAAAATGCAATTAATCAAATGCAATAATTATCAGTCTTGGGCTTATAAAAGTCATCAGGCATTTATATTAGTTGACCCGTGGTTGTCAGAATTACAGGAGATTCCTGGTGCTAGGTGGCTTCTCTATAGAGAAAAGACTTCTGATCATTATGTGCTGCGTTACAACCTAATTGATAAAGTAACTCATCTCGTAATAACAGCTCATTTTTCAGATCATTTGGATCCAGAATCATTAAAATACTTTGATAAAGACATAAGAATTTTTACAACTAAACATGCTTCACACGTTCTTTCAAGACTAGGCTTCACAAATATAATTGTAGTTAAAACAGGGGATAAGTTTGATATCAATGATATGACTTTAGAGATTGAGGAGGCTGGAAAACCTTACAATACCGCTAGCTTTGCATACTATCTTCATTCAAATGGTAAAACAGTCTTTCACGAACCACATACCATCAATAAAAACTTTATATCAAAATATCCAATTGAAGTACTAATTTGTACAACTGACCTAGTTAAAGTATTTGGTATGGTCATGGTTTCTATGAGCTACAATAAGCTCAGGAAAATAATTGATAAGAACCATGTTGAGTATATGGCGCCGACAGGATCTAAACCATCTGACTCAAAGGGACTTCTTTCACGGGTTTTATATATAAAAGAAGAAAATCAAAACGATATATTTGATGATAATAGAGTTTGCTCTATTTCGTATGATAGTTTTGTAATCTAAAAAAATGCATACCAAACGATATAGAACATTTGCTCTATTACTGCTCACTCTTGTCTATGGATTTAATTTTATTGATCGACAGATCATGGGCATCCTTGCTCCTTTTATTCAAAAAGATTTAGGTTTAACGAATACTGAGCTTGGTTTACTGATAGGCTTGGCTTTTGCAGTTTTTTATACCTTTGTTGCTATACCAATTGCTTGGCTAGCAGATCGCTTCAACAGGGTTAATATCCTTTCAATTGCCCTGGCTACTTGGAGTGCATTTACTGCTTTGACAGGATTAGCAAATAATTTTTTACAGGTTGCTCTTGCAAGAATGGGTGTCGGAATTGGTGAGGCAGGTGGCAGCCCTCCATCTCATTCAATAATATCTGACATGTATCCCAAAGAAGAAAGAGCAAGTGCATTAGGTGTCTACTCAATGGGGATACCTCTTGGCATTATGGCTGCATATTTTGTTACAGCCTCCTTAATGGATGTTTCAGAAGACCAGGTAAATTGGAGGCAGATCTTTATTTTTTTAGGTTTAACCGGCATAGCCTTAGCAGCCCTAGTTAAATTAGTATTAAAAGAACCAATTCGTGGTGCAATGGAATTGACCTCAGGTACCAAAATCACTAAACCTCCATTTATGGAGTCGTTGAAAGTACTTATGCGTATACCGGCATGGTGGGCAATGTGTTTTGGAATAGCATTTGGATCATTCGTTTCATATGCAAAATCAGCATTTCAAACAAAGTATCTTGTAACTCTAGATCCATCATTTGATTTTCAGACCCTAGTGATTATCCTCGGAATTATGAACGGAACAACGTATGCTGGCGGTGCTTTTTTTGGCGCAAGATTGGCAGATAGGTGGGGAAAAAAAGATATTAGAGCATATGGCTGGTTGCCAGCAATAGCAATGTTCTTGTGTTTACCGGTGGGCATAATTGGTTGGTGGGTAGACTCTGTAGAAATGCACTTAGTTTTTGCTACCTTTGCATTATTGCTTCTTGGAATTTATTTAGGTCCAAGTTTTGCAATTGCACAAACACTAGCACCAATTCATATGCGTGCAATGTCAACTGCACTTTTTTTCTTTATCCTAAACATGATCGCATTGGGTGGGGGTCCAACTTTCGCTGGATGGTTAATGGATGTATTTGGCAATAGCTTTGATGAAATTGAGTCAATACGGTATTCACTGACTGTTACAACTTGTGTATTTATTCCTTCAGTAATTAGCTTTCTGCTAGTTTCAAAATTTCTTCCAAAAGATTGGAAGGCGGCCGAAGAAAGGAATTTAGCGCAAGCTAGTTAAAGTCATTAAATATTTTGCAAAAGACCTTAGCTGTAACCTCTGCATCATAAGCTGCTGAGTGAGCTAATTCATTGACATAATCTATATTTAATTCTTTACAAATCCTTGCTAAAACAGTTTGTCCAGTAGCAAGAGCGCCCAAAGAAACGGTATCAAGGACTGAGAATGGGTGAAAGGGTAGATTTTTAATTTTATTTCTTTTGAAGGCCTCTACCAAGAAACCCAAATCAAAATGCGCATTATGTGCAACCAATATAACTCTTGAACATTCATATTTGCTACGTTGCTTATTAATCGACTTCGAGATATTTTTAAGAGCAACATTTTCTTCAACTGCATTCCGTAAGGGATGTGATAGATCAATTTTTGTAAACTCCAATGACTCGGGATCAATTTCAAGACCTTTAAATGGCTCGATGTGATATCGAATCAATTCACCTAATTCAAATTTATTGTCCTTATACTCCAAAAGCTGAATAGCAATTTCTAAGATAGGATTCCTTTTATTATCTAACCCTCCGGTTTCAAGGTCTAGAACAACAGGTAAGTATTTTCTTATTCTATCTTTAAGCATTTAGAGCTATATAATAACTCTTTCATTAATCTTATTCTTATTATGATTAAAGAAATATCAGCAGAAAATTATCTAGGAATTGAAATACAAGAACATGAGCTTTTTGATCATGAGCATTTATTTGTTTTCGAAGATGATGATAAGAATTTCAAGGCATTCATTGCTATCCATTCTTCTAAAGAAGGTCCGGCAATTGGAGGGTGTAGATTCAAAGAATATGAATCCGAAACTCATGCTATTGAAGATGTATTAAAGCTTTCAAAAGCAATGACTCTAAAAAATAGAGTGGCTGGAGTTCCATTTGGTGGAGGCAAAGCGGTCATCATCAAGAATAATCAAAATAATAAAGAGCATTTGGAATTGTTTGCTACATTTATTAATCATTTGGATGGAGCTTATTTAAGTGCACAAGATATAGGTATATCTCTGACTGATATAAGAATTGTTTCTCAATTATCTAGGCATGTATTGGATAACGTTGATCCAGGTCCCTATACAGCAAAAGGAATCTACTATGCACTAAGATCGATTAAAGATCATTACTTTAATGGCAATAACGAAGATATTCTTATTCAAGGATTTGGCAGTGTTGGTTCAAATCTTGCATCTCATCTCCTAGATGATGGCACAAAGACCTTCGTTGATGAGGCTGATGAAATGAGGCTTAATTCAGCTTTAAAGCTTGGCTGTCATCCATCTAAATCAATGTATCAAACAAGTGCATCTATATTTTCTCCATGTGCGATCGGAGGAATTTTGAATAAAGAGTTTATTAAAAACTCAACATTTAAAGTAATATGCGGAGGTGCAAATAATCAATTGCTTAATGATAACCTTTACAATGAAATCCATTCTCATGGAATGCTTTATATACCGGATTTTCTTGTAAATGCAGGTGGTGTGATTGGCTTAACAAAGGATGTTTTAAATCGCGATGATGAGATGACAGATCAAGCTTTGGCCAAGATTGGAGAAGTTGTAAAAAGTATTATTGAAGAATTTCAATTAAAAAATACAATTCCGTTAGAGTTTGTTAAAAATAGATTCTTATAGCTTATCGATTAAATTATTTATAAATTCAGCACCGTCTTGGTCTTCCTTAATTCTGTCCATTAAGATTTTTCTTTGAAGCTGCTTAATATTTTTTTCTTTATCTAAGAACCTGTTTTTAAGTTGTTCGTTTATTTCTCTCCCTATTTTTAAATTATTCTCTTGATCAACAATAGATCTTTCTTTTACTCTTCTCTGCCTTAGTTTAATGGTATTTTGAAACCATTCTTCTGAATTGTTTCTTGCGGTCAAAGAGTCATTCTCATTTGCTTGCACTAATTCAATACAATCAACTGGACAAGGAGGCACGCATAACTCACATCCTGTACACAAATTATCAATTACACTGTGCATTAAATTTGAGGCTCCATGGATTGCATCAACAGGACATGCATCGATACACTTTTTACAACCTATGCACTCATCCTCAATAATGAATGCTTTTTGGTTTGAAATATCAGGTCCAAAATCCATATCCAGAGAGATATCATCGGGTTGATTTGTAATCTCAGTAAGCTTTTTTAGTGAGTCCTCTCCACCGGGTACACATCTGTTTATCGGGATACCCTCATTAATAATTGCCTCAGCATAAGGGAGACATCCAGGTGTACCGCATCTACCGCATTGATAATGAGGTAGAGAATCATGAATCTCTTTAATTTTAATATAGTTTTCTATTCGGCAACCCCAAGTTTTCTTTGTAATTTAGTATTTGAGGTTGTGTAACCAAAAGGAACTCTTTCTCCAGGATGAATTCTTCGGTATGCTTCTTGAACTGCAAGAGTGGTCTCATGAAATCCACATAAAATTAAATCTAATTTTCCTGGATAATCATTTATATCGCCTACAGCGAAAATCCCATCTTTATTAGTTTGAAAGTTTTCTGTATTCACATTAATCTTTTTTTCGTTCAATTCTAATTCCCAATCAAGTATTGGGCCAAGCTTCTTATTTAATCCAAATAAAAATAACAGCTCATCTGCCTCAACTTCTTCTATTTCTTTAGTATCAAAGTTCTTTAATTCAGCACCTGTCACTTTATCATCACCAATAATGGAGTGAATTTGATACGGTGTTAACAGGCCCACTTTTCTTTGTTTCACAAGCTCTCTCATTTGAGCTTCAGTATGCTGAGCACCACGGAAGGCATCACGTCGATGAACCAAAGAAATACTCTTTGCAATATCAGCAAGCTCAACCGTCCAATCTAGTGCCGAATCACCACCACCAAAAATAATCACATCTTTATTTTCATACCTTTTTTTGGATTGCACTGCATAAGAAACCCCGTTTTCCATAAGAGCATCAGGGTTTTCAATGTTGGGAGGTCTTCTTGGTTCAAACGATCCAGCACCAGCAGCAATAAAAATATTTTTAGTAATAAATTCTTGTCCGTCTGAGGTAGCAATTCTCCATTGAGTAATATTATTATCATTTGATTCTTCAGAAATTGAATCAACTCTTTCATTAAGACTTATTTCATATTCAAACGGTTTAATTTGTTCAATGAGAGCATCAACGTGTTGTTGAGCTGTTTGAAAGGGAACTCCCGGAATATCATAAATTGGTTTTTCTGGATAAAGTTCAGCACATTGCCCGCCAATTTTATCCAAATTATCAATCAGGTGACATTTGAGTCCCAGTAGTCCTGCTTCAAAAACAGTAAAAAGACCAACTGGCCCAGCTCCAACTACAAGTATATCTACATATTTTGTCATTTTATTTTATCTCCAGCTTTTGCACCTGCAGCAGGGCTCATAATAAAAATTCCACCACCTTCATTCGAGGCAGCGAGGACCATTCCCTCGGATGTACCAAATTTCATTTTTCTTGGTTTTAGGTTTGCAACCAAAGCTACAAATTTTCCCTGAAGGTCTTCAGGAGAGTACTTAGATTTAATCCCTGCAAAAACATTTTTTTGTCCTAGCTCACCAACGTCAAGTGTTAACTGGATTAGTTTGTCAGCACCATCAATATGATTTGCCTCAATAACTTCAGCTACTCTAAGATCAATTTTTGCAAAATCATCAATAGTTATTTCATTATTATCAATTTCAGTCATCTTCATTTCCTTTATAGGAGTCAAGAGATCCTTATCTTCTAATCGATTTAGTAATGGATTATAAGCATTAATCTCTTTGTTGGTTAGTTCATTATTAAGATCTTTAAATGATGGATTTTCTATCTTCACTTGTTCAAGTGCTGTTGATGCAAGGCTAGGCATGATTGGCATTATTAATATACATAAATCTTTGTATATAGATATGCCAGTAGTTGCCACTTTTAAAGCATCATCATCATTTAGCTTCCAAGGAGTTTTATTATTGATGTAGCTATTTGTATCATTGGCAACTTTTAAAATTCTGCTCACTGCTTTTGAAAAATCTTTATTATTTAAATCGGTTCGTATCAATTCATATTCAGAAGAACACTCATTTAAAAAAGCATGATCTATATTTTTTGAAGTTTCATGGTTGTTTCTACTTAGAAAAACATCCAATCTACTTGCAATATTGAATAATTTACCTACCAGCGATGAGTTAATTTTTTTTACAAAATCTTTTAAGTCAAGATCCATATCATCAATCTTTGCATTTAACTTGCTGGCAAAGTAAAAACGTAAAAGATCAGGCTCATAGGTTTCAGCAAATTTATCTGCTGTAATTAGAGTGCCTTTTGACTTAGACATTTTCTCACCATTCAGAGATAAAAACCCATGAGCATGGATTGAACTAGGCAGCTTGTATTTTGATGCATTCAGCATTGCAGGCCAGAAAAGACCATGAAAATAGATAATATCTTTTCCAATGAAGTGGTGAATCTCATAGTTTGAATCTTTTCCCCATAAATCAAAATAATCTATTTTGTTCTGATCGCAATAAAACTTAGTTGCAGCTATGTATCCAATAGGCGCATCAACCCATACATAGAAATACTTTTCAGCATGTTGAGGAATATTAAAACCAAAATAGGGCTTGTCTCTCGAGATATTCCAATCTTGAAGATCACCACCAAGCCATTCGAATAATTTATTTTTTACTGATTCTTGAATACTCAAATCATCCAAATAGTTTCTCAAGAAATCTTTACATTTATTTAAATTAAAAAAAATTTGATTAGTTTTTTTCTTGTTTGGTTTGGTTCCAGATAAAGCTGATATTGGGTTTTTTATATCGATTGCATCATAGGTTATACCGCATACCTCACAGCCATCACCATACTGATCTTCGGCTCCACATGATGGACAAGTCCCTTTGATGTATCGATCAGCAAGAAACATTTTTTCTTGATCATCAAAGAGTTGCAAAATTTCTTTCTCGTACACCAAATCAGCTTTAATCAAGTCATTGTAAATTTCGTTAACTAATTGCTCATTTTCCACAGAATGAGTTGAGTGATAATGATCATGCTCAATCCCAAAAGATTTAAGAGTCTTAAGGTGTTCAATTTGAATCTCTTTAGTAAATAGCTCAGGATCCTGACCTTCCTCTTTTGCTCTAATCATAATTGGAGCACCATGAGCATCATCAGCACAAAAATTAAGTACATTATGACCTTCCATTTTGTTAGTTCTTACCCAAATATCTGTTTGAGTATGCTCAAGCAGATGTCCTATGTGCAGTGAGCCATTTCCATATGGAAGTGCTGTAGTAACTAATAAATTTTTTTGTTTTGAATTGGCCACAATGTAAAGAAATATTAGGTTATTATATATTAGAAATTTTCCTTTATGAGCATCAAGAAAACTATTGCCATAGCCTCAGCTAAGGGTGGAGTAGGTAAGTCTTCAATCACTTCGTTTCTAGCAAAAAAACTTTCTAGAGATTTTTCAGTTGGCATCCTTGATGCTGATATTTATGGACCCAATCAACATATAATCTTTGATGTTACTTCAGCTAAGCCCCAAATAATTGAGGAAGAGCATAAAAAAAAATTTATCCCATTAAATGTAGACGGTATTGGATTGAATTCAATGGGATTTATTTTGGATAATAAAAAGGCTGCAATTTGGAGGGGTCCCATGCTTAGCGGTGCAATAAAGCAACTAAGTGAGTTAACTAAGTGGGGGGATTTGGATTACTTGTTAATTGATATGCCTCCTGGAACTGGTGACGCATATTTAACTGTTGCTAGTGAAATTAAGCCTGATGGCGCCATTCTCGTTACCACTAACTGTAAATTAGCAGTAAGCGATACATTAAAGTCTGTTGAGGTTTTTAACAAATTAAATTTACCATGTATGGGATTTATTCTCAGTATGGCTGATGACTCACAGGGAAAATTCATTCTTTCAACAGATGAGGTTCAAAAAATCCTTGGCACCAAATTTCTTGGAAGCATTCCCTTCTGCAATGAAATAAAAAACTTTAATTTTGATAGTATTGATGATTCTTTTTTTGGGATTGTAGATAATATTACAAATGCATAAGGTTTTGATAAAAATACTTTTTCTAATTCCTATTATTGGTTACGCAAATGATCCGTTTGAAGAAATCAATAGAGAGGTTTGGACATTTAATGAGGGTGTTGATAACAGAATTGCAAGGCCAATTGCTGAATTTTATGATGATGTGATACCAACATCGATTCAATCTGCAATAACAAATTTTTTTAGTAATTTAGATGAAATTGATAATTCAATAAATCAAATGCTTCAAGGTAAGCCTGTTGCTGCTGGGAATGATTTTGCAAGATTTCTAGTTAACACAACATTTGGATTTTTAGGCTTTTTTGATGTTGCTTCAATAATGGGCCTTGAAGAACACGATGAGGATTTTGGTCAAACACTTGGTGTTTGGGGCGTTCCCACTGGCCCTTATTTAATGCTTCCGTTTTACGGCCCAAGTAGTCCAAGAGATCTTGTTGGTAGGCCTATTTCAGGAGTTTTATCAGGTACATTTTCGATAGAAGAGAGTGATGTTAGGTTATCAATTACTGCGCTGGATGCTCTTGAAACAAGAGCCAGATTGCTTGATGTGGAAAGCTTGATCGTTGGTGATAAATATACGTTTATTAAGAATTCTTATCTTCAGTATTCAGAATTTGAAGTAAAGGATGGTGAAGAAATTGAGGACGATTTTACTGACGACATGGATGATTTTTTAATTGATGATTAAATTAAGTTAAGAAAGAGGATAATCGTTCAAAAGATCCTGACAAATTTCCCTCTTTCATGATCTGGTTTATTTCATACCTATATTTTCTTGCATTTTTTAGACCCTTATTTAGTCCATATATATGCTTTAGAACTTGATTCAATCGAATTTTAGGATCATTTAGCTCCTCAAGATAGTTGAGATATTCTTTTAAAATATCAAGCCTTAAAATCTTTTTTTTAGGCTCTCCAAAAATTTCACTATCAACATCTTCTAGCATCATAGGATTATCATAAGGAGTTCTTCCGAGCATAACGCCATCAACTTTTTGAAGATGGTTTTTGGCCTCAGACATGGAATCAATACCACCGTTGATAACGATTTCTAGTTCTGGAAAATCCTTTTTTATTTGATACACATAATTATATTTTAGTGGTGGTATGGATCTGTTTTGCCTTGGAGATAATCCTTTAAGAATTGCATTTCGCGCATGAATAATGATAGTTAATATATTTTGATTAGCTATACTCTCAACAAAAGATCGTAAAAAATCATAATCTTCAATTTTATCAATCCCGGTCCTGCATTTTGCAGTCACTGGAATTGATACTGATTGCTTCATTGCATTTAAGCATCTCTCTACAAGCTTTGGCTCAATCATGAGGCATGCTCCAAAGGAACCTTTTTGAACTCTCTCAGAAGGGCATCCAAGATTAAGATTAATTTCATCATAGCCCATGCTCTCTGCCATCTCAGAACATTTTGCTAATTCATCTGGATTTGACCCCCCCAATTGTAATGCAACAGGTGATTCAATGGATTTATTGAACCTTAATTGATGCATTGCATTTCCATGAATGATTGCACCTGTGGAAACCATTTCTGTATATAAAAATGATTTTTTGGTAATCAAACGCATCAAGTAACGATCATGAACATCAGTACAGTGCATCATAGGAGCAATGCAGAATTTATGATTCAAATCTTGCAATTTTTTAAAGAAAATAAATTACTGAAAAAAGTCCAACGGTACTCAAAACAAGAGTGTAAGGCAGAGCCATAATCACCATTCGCATATAAGAAAGATTAATTAATGGTGCCAATGACGAGGTCAATAAAAATAAAAAGGCTGCTTGTCCATTCGGTGTAGCAATAGAAGGAATATTAGTTCCCGTATTAACTGCTACTGCCAATTTATCAAATTGATCACGTGTAATCATGCCTGAATCAAGGGCCGCTTTAATTTCATTAATATAAACTGTTGCCACAAAGACATTGTCACTGATCATTGAAAGTACACCGTTTGCAACAAAAAATAATGGCGCCTGAATATCAGTACTTTGGGCCAAAACATAAACAATAATTGGATCAAATAAATTTTGATCATGAATAACGCCAACAATACAAAAGAAAACAACAAGTAATGCAGTGAATGGTAGCGCTTCATTAAAGGCAGGTCCAAGATCATGCTCTTCAGTAACACCCTTAAAGGCAGTTAGCAAAACTATAACGCCTAGACCGATAATACCTACCTCAGCAACATGAAGGGCTAAAGCAATAATCAATAAAATCCCAACAAAAGATTCGATTAAAAGATTTGTTTTGTCTTGTTCAGTTAAATTGCTTTTTTGATAGTCACTGTAATTCTCAAATATTTTTTTGATTTCAGTGGGAAGTTGAGTTCCAAAACCCGCAATTTTAAATTTCTCAATTATGTAGCAAGTAATCATGCCAGCTGCAAATACAGGCATGGTAATTGGGGCCATTATTATTATGAACTCAATAAACTCCCAATCAGCAACATTTGCAATTAATAAGTTTTGAGGTTCACCTACAATAGTGCAAACTCCACCAAGTGCAGTACCTACAACACCATGCATTAAAAGGTTTCTTAGAAAGGCTTTGAAATTTTCTTGTTCTTCTTGACCTAATGAATTTAAGGATGAGTCATCAAGATAATTGTGATCTTCTCCAAAACTTTTATCTGATGTTGCTAAGTGAAAGATTCTATAGAAACCTATACCAACACCTATCAGGACTGCTGTAACAGTTAATGCATCAAGAAAAGCAGACAAGAATGCTGCTACAAAACAAAATAATAATGACAGCAACGTTTTTGATTTAACTTGTAAGAACAATCTTGTAAAGATTGTAAGCATTAGGTTTTTCATGAAATAGATACCCGCAACCATAAATACAAGCAATAGAATTACCTCTAAGTTATTTTCAACTTCATGCATCAAGGTATATGGATTAGTCAATCCCATAAATAGTGATTGAATTGCAATCAATCCACCTGGTTGAAGGGGATAGCACTTTAAAGCTAGCGCTAGTGTAAAGATAAACTGTATTAACAAAACCCAGCCCATGATGAAACCACCATCAAAATTTAATTGATTAAGAAGCAACAGAAGTAATGGATTGACTATTAAAAAGCCAATTATTGTTTTTTTGTACCACTCTGGAGAATGACCTAAAAATGAACTATATAAATTATTAATCAATGCCATAATTACACCTATGAAATTTGTTAGGCAACTTAAACCTAAGCTCAGCAATGATACTGAGGTGATAATATTTTATCAGGATAAATTATTAATCAATAACAAAAATCAGAGATTTATTCATCCCTGCTCAGAATTTAACTTATTTTTTGATATAAACGATCTTATTGCTGTTGCTGTAAAACATAAAAAGACTATATGCACCGTAGATATAGTTGAAAATTTATTTCTAGGTTTAGACGACTATGATTTTGTTGATCTAAGAATGATATTGGGCTCACTTGACCAAGAGAGCTTTTCATTAATCGGACGATCTAAAATGATCAATTACTGGAGGCGTAATAGTAAGTTCTGTGGTACGTGTGGAAAGAAAACAGTCTTCATTTCATCAGAAGAGGCTTTCCGATGCTCATGTAATAACGAATTCATTTATCCAAAAATATCTCCTTGTATCATTACGTTGATCCATAGAGGCAATGAGATTTTACTTGGAAGAAGTAAACATTTTCCAAAAGGTATGTTTAGCACACTTGCAGGATTCATAGAGCCTGGTGAGAGTTGTGAAGAGGCTCTAGTTCGTGAGGTTAAGGAAGAAGTTGGTATCGATGTAAAAAATATTAAATATTTTTCAAGCCAAAATTGGCCTTTTCCAAGTCAACTCATGATAGGTTTTTTTGCAGAATACGATTCAGGAGAAATAATACTTGAAGATGATGAAATAGAAGAAGCTTATTGGTTTAATTTAAATAAACTTCCTTCAATTCCGCCTGCAGGTTCAATTTCAGGTCTACTTATTCGCTCTTATATCGAGGATCATTCTTAGCCCTTCTTGGAGCATCTTTAACTTCCTGAGATACAGGTTGGGCAACTTCAGTAATCTTGCTTTTTACCTCGGTAGATTCAGTTTGTACTGTTTCTTTATTTGTTTGTGTTGGTTTCTTAGCATTATCTTTTTGATGATTTTCTATAAGATTATTGGTATTAGTTTTCTTATCATTTGATGATTTTCTATTATTTGAACTTTTATTATTCCTATTTTGAGGTCGTCTGTTGGGGTTATTTTTTTGAGGAGCTCGCCTATTATCCCTTCTAGAATTTTTATTACCATGTGGTTTACTTTTTCTAGTATGTTTTGATTTTGAGTTAGGCTTTCTTTTATGTTTTGATTTTTTCTTTTTTTTATTCTGACTGTCGTTATTTAATAAAAATGAAAAAATGCTTTTTAAAGCTGATTTCTTTCTTTTTGGCATTTTTGGAGGTGCTGTTACTTCAACTAAGGGTTTATTATTAGTCAATGTTTGATCAGAATCTCGCCATGACATGTCGGGCTCAGGACTCTGAGGTGTCATCTGATAAGACGTTTTTCCTTTAACATCACTTGATTTAACTCTAGCAACTTTATAGTAAGGGCGTGACTTATATGGATCAGCTACAACAATTACTGCAACTTTATTCATATTTTCTATTGTGATAATTTCTCTTCTTTTTTCATTAAGTAAATAACTGGCTACATCTGCGGGCACAAAAACATGAATTTCAGAAGTATTTTCCTTAGCTGCATCTTCACCAACAATTCTAAGAATAGATTGCCCTAACGACTTTGGGCCTCTTACAAGCACATGCTCAATATCATATGTTTCATTTAATGATGGTCTTAACCTTTGTCTTGAAAGTTCAAGCAAGCCAAACCTAGAAATCTCACTAATCTGGATTCTTGCTCTATCACCATGAACAGCTCTTCTTATGGCATTAAGGACCCTTGATTGGTTTGTTTCATTTTGCATGTCTATGAAGTCAATTACCACTAAGCCACCAAGGTCTCTAAGTCTTAGTTGGCGAGCAATTTCAACTGCAGCTTCCATATTTGTTGCTAAGGCTGTTTCTTCAATATCCTTACCTCTTGTAGCCCTGGATGAATTAACATCAATTGTTACCATGGCTTCAGTTGGATCTATGACTATAGATCCACCAGATGGCAAGCTTATTTCTCTTTGAAAAGCAGATTCAATCTGCGATTCAACTTGATAGCGATTAAACAAGGGTATTTCTTCATTATAAAACAGGACCTTACTGGCATGATCAGGTATTACTGATTGAGCGAACATTGCTGCTTCTTCGAATACAACTTTGTCATCTATAAGTATTTCTTCTATATCTTCTTTAAAATAATCTCTAAAGACTCTAAGTATTAACTTGTCATCTTTATAAATAAGAGAAGGGCACTCAGATTCGTCTAAATTACCACTTATTTGTTTCCATAGAGATAGAAGATAATCTAGATCCCATTGAATCTCTTCTTGGCTGCGTCCAAGGCCAGCTGTTCTTACAATAACGCTCATACCTTCAGGAATAGGAAGGTTTTTAATTATGTCCTTAACTTGGTCTCTTTCTTCGCCTGATATCCTCCTTGAAACACCTCCTCCTTTTGCAGAATTTGGTATTAAAACTATGAATCTTCCTGCTAAAGATATTTGAGTAGATAAAGCAGCTCCCTTGGTACCTCGTTCTTCCCTTAAAACCTGAACAATAATTTCATCGTTTTCTTTAAGAGTGCATTTTCTTTTGCCATCATTATCTCGCTCAAAATATTCTGAAGTTAGTTCTTTAAGTGGTAAGAATCCATGTCTCTCTGATCCAAAGTATACAAATGCAGCATCTAAGCTAGTTTCAACTCTAGAAACCCTAGCCTTAAAAATACTTCCCTTAAGTAGGTTTTTATCACTTGTTTCGTTATCCAAGTCATATAGCTTGGCCCCTTCAACTAATGCCACACGAATTTCATCAGTCAAAGACTTGTTAATTAATATTCTTTTCATTATTTTCTCCAGTAACAGAGAAGAACAAGCATTCCGTGCTGTTGAATTAGAGAGTCTTATCGGGATGGTTGCTCTCTAATTGGGCTACCTTAGTAGCTTGAATTAAAACTGTTCTTTCTTCTCTTAATTTTTCTCGGTTAACACTATAATTAACCCTATTTTTTATTGCCTTTTAAACAAGGCTTTTGCTAAGTTAATTTAACCTTAGCTTTAACTAATGTGGTAGATAATACACCAATGAGCCAAAAAAACCTAAAAGTAGACGAAAACAATGATCAGAGAAGGCTCGATAATTTTTTGATATACAAATTTCCAAATTTACCTAAATCTAAAATCTATAGCATGATTAGGAAGGGTGAGATTAGGATTAACTCTAAGAGGTGCAAAGCCCAAACAAAAATTAGCCTAGGAGATGAGATTAGATTACCTCCATATCTTGAATCAGTAAAAAGAGATGATAAATTTAAAACCTTACCCCCAAAAATTGAAAAACTTATAAAAAATTCAATTATTTTCGATGACGATGATTTTTTAGTAATTAATAAACCCGAAGGCATTAGTGTCCATGGAGGATCTGGACAAAAATTTAGTTTAATTGATGTGGTTAGGAGTATATATTACTCAAATGACATTGATTTATGTCATAGGCTTGATAAGGAAACATCTGGATGTATTGTCTTATCCAAGAATAAGCTATTCTTAAAGCACTTTAATAATTTATTAAGAGCCAAGAAAATTACAAAGAAATACCTTGCAATAATTTGTGGGAAACTTAAAAAATCAATGACCGTAACAGATAAATTAGTGCCAAGAAGAAGAAATAATATCAAAACATCACTAGTTGATGATTCAGGAAAAGAAGCAGTTTCGATCTTTAATCCTATAAAGACTTATAAAAACTATACATTAGTTGAAATTGAGATACTTACTGGTAAATTGCATCAAATCAGAGCCCATGCAGAGTCAATTAAACATCCTGTATTGGGAGATTTTAAATACGGCAATATTAACCTTTTCAAAGAGTTTTATATTTTACATCCAACATTTAAAAGATTGGCATTACATGCCCAATCCATTGCTTTTTTGAGCATTGACGATCAACAGCATTTATTTGTAGCAGATCTTAGTAATGATTTTCAAAAAGTTGTAAACATATTTAGTTAATTTTTATACTCAATACCAACATTTTCTGTTAGGATACATTTTTTTTAGATTATGGCTGTACAAAAAAGTAAAAAAACTAGATCTCGTATTGGTATGCGTCGCTCTCATGATGCACTTTCATCTTTAACACTTTCTACCGATCCAGTATCTGGGGAACGTCATTTACGTCACCAAATGACAGCTGATGGCTTTTACAAAGGTAGATTAATTAAAGACCTAAGAAAGCCTGAAAAAGAAGAAATAGAAGAAATCGAAGCATAATCATGCACAAAAAACTCTTCCTTGTGTTCCCTGGACAGGGTTCTCAGCATTCATGTATGTTGAGTAAGAATGATCTTCTATCGTATGCTGAGAGTTCATCCAATAAGATAGCATTAGATTGCTTATCAGACTTAATATCCGAAGATGCATTAAGCTTTATTGAATCAGATGATGATCGTATAAATCAAACTTCAATCACTCAACCTATATTATTATTTGTTTCTTACCTTCACTATCAAAAATTATTGGAAGTACATCCAAATATCGAAATAGATTGCATGTCTGGACATTCCCTCGGTGAATATACTGCTTTAGTGTGCGCGTCTGCCATAGATATATGCGATGCTCTTAAGCTTGTTCGAAGCCGAGGAGAGCTAATGGAGAAAGCTGAAAATGGTTCAATGTCTGCTATATTAGGAATGGATACTCAGGATGTAATTAATATTTGTAACAATATTACCAATCAGAGTGATGGGGTGGTGAATGCAGCAAATCTTAATTCGCCTTTGCAGACTGTTATATCTGGCAATACCGCTGAAATTGAATTAGCAGAAGAGAGTTGTAAAGATCAGGGAGCAAAAAGAGCTATAAGGCTTAACGTCAGTGTCGCTTCGCACTCTGAATTGATGCGAGAATCAGCAAATTTATTTAGTTCAATCCTTGAGGAGGTTGATATTAGCAGTCCACAAATCAAAATTTATCAAAATGCTAATGCCATCGCTAATACAGATCAAAATATAATTAAGGATAACTTAGTTAAGCAGCTTTACATGCCTGTAAAGTGGTTATCTATTATGCAGCATGTCACCAATGACCACTATTTAATTGAGGTTGGGCCCTCAAAAGTACTAGCAGGTTTATGCAAAGCTAATGGAGTGAAAGAATTTAGTTATACTAGTATCAGTAATTATTCAGAGTTATTTTAGCATCATGAAATCAGTATTAATCACAGGTGTTTCAAGGGGTATTGGACTTAGTATCGCAAAAGAATTTATCCAAAATGATTATTTTGTATTTGGTACCTCTAGATCAAAATTTGACCTATCTGAAGCCTTAGATTCAAGTAATTGTCAGCATCTTATCGTTGACGTGAATGACAGAGATTCTATTGCGTCTATCATGAAGGATATTCCGGGTGAAAATAATACATTGGATTGTTTAGTAAATAACGCAGGAATAACCGCAGATCAGTTATTTATACGTATGAAAGACTCTGAATGGGACGATGTTATTAATACAAATTTAACAGGTATCTTTAATATAACTAAACCTGTAAGTAAGATGATGTTGAAGCAAAAAAGCGGTTCAATAATTAATATTTCAAGCGTTTCTGGGTTGATGGGAAATGCTGGTCAAGTTAATTATTCATCATCGAAGTCTGCACTACTAGGATTTACAAAATCCTTAGCCAAAGAGCTTGCTCCAAGAGGTATTAATGTTAATTGCATATGTCCAGGTTTTATTGAAAGTGATATGACTAATGAGCTTACTAGTGATCAGCGAGATCAAGCATTAAGCCAAATTCCCCTAGGTAACTTTGGTTCTGATATTGATATTGCAAAATTAACCCTATTTTTATCATCTGACAATGCTAAGTACATTACAGGACAAAGTATTAGCGTTGATGGTGGAATGTATATGTAAACATATTTACTAATTTTGAGATTATTGGGGTAGAATACAAATCTTATTTATCTGGAGGTTTTTCAGTGAGTGTAGAAGAAAGAGTAAAAAAGATAGTTTGTGAACAACTTGGTGTTGGAGAGGACGAAGTAAATACTGATTCATCTTTTGTTGATGATCTAGGTGCTGATTCTCTTGATACTGTTGAGTTAGTTATGGCACTTGAGGAAGAGTTTGATCTCGAAATTGCTGATGAAGAAGCAGAAAAGATTTCAACTGTCCAAGAAGCAGTCAATTATATAAATTCTAATAGCTAAACAACCTCCATGCATTTGGAGAGACGTGTTGTAATAACGGGTCTTGGAGCACTTTCTCCTTTAGGTAATTCTGTACAAGTTTCCTGGGATGCTTGCTTGAAGGGAACCAGCGGAATTCAAAAGATCGATTTTGACATACCCGATAGTCCAGTTTCTATTGGTGGAAAGCTCAAGAATTTTGATATTAAAGAATATTTGCCGGCTAGGGAGTCTAGGCGTATAGATCCATTTATTCAGTATGGAGTTATTGCTGCTAACCAAGCTATAAAAGACTCAGGTTTAAGTGATAATGACTATATTCCTGAGAGAGTTGGCGTTTCATTTGGCTCAGGGATTGGAGGCTTACACTCCATAGAAAAAAATCATCATATTTTGAACGATTCAGGCATTCGAAAGGTTTCGCCTTTCTTTGTTCCCGGATCAATCATCAATATGATTTCCGGTCTAATTTCAATTGAGCATCAATTTAAGGGGCCTAATCATTCCGTGGTTACAGCTTGTTCTACTGGAAGTCATTGCATCGGAATTGCTGCAAGATCTATAGGCTACGGTGAGGCAGATATTATGATTGCTGGAGGAGCAGAAATGGCATCAACCCCGTTAGGAATTGCGGGTTTTATTTCATCAAGAGCTCTTTCCACTAATGATAACCCTGCAGAGGCTTCAAGACCTTGGGATCAGGACCGAGATGGCTTTGTTTTGTCGGATGGTGCTGGCGCACTAGTCCTTGAGGAGTTGGAGCATGCGAAGGCAAGAAATGCCAATATATATGCAGAGCTAGTTGGTTTTGGTATGAGTTCAGATGCCTATCATATGACCGCACCACCAGAATCTGGTGATGGAGCAGCTTTGGCAATGTCGAATGCCTTGAGTGACTCAAAACTAAATCCAGATGATGTTGATTATATTAACGCACATGGAACTTCAACACCGCTTGGTGATATTGCAGAAACTAAAGCAATTAAAAAAGTTTTTTTAAACCCACCAGTTATATCTTCAACCAAATCAATGACTGGGCATACGCTTGGAGCTGCAGGCGCACTGGAGTCTATTTTTTCAATACTAGCGCTTCAAAATCAAATCATTCCTCCAACAATTAATCTGAATAATCAAGATCCTGAATGTGATCTAGATTACAATGCTAATCATGCCAGAGATAAAGAGGTTAATGTGGTGATGAATAATTCCTTTGGCTTTGGAGGAACTAATTCAACTCTTGTATTTAAAAAGATCTAACATAATTCTTGCACTAGCTGTCTTTGTATTTTTAGCGTTCTCATTTATTGGGGTAACACATGCTGTTTCAGATAAAAAGATCTGCTCATCTTTTACAACTTATACAGTTTCAAAAGGACAAAATTTAAATTTTGTCATTGAGGATCTAGCAGATTCTGAATTTCAAAAATTTTTTTTAAAAATGTATGCTTACCTTTATAACTTTGAAGAAATAAAGTTTGGTAATTACGACTTACAAAATAAAGCTTTCTCCGAGCTAATCCAAGACTTGAATTCTGGTAATGTGATTGTAAAGTCATTTGCTCTAATTGAAGGGATGACTGTATTTGATATTAAAAAATTATTTAATTCATTAGATTTAGTTAATAATTGCTTTAATCTAGAGTGTTTAAAAAAAGACTTTGGATTCAGTGAAGGGATTTTATATCCTGATACGTATTTTTATAACAGTGAAGACTCATTAGCCGAAATTTTAATTAATGCTGAGCTTAGAATGACACAGACTATCGATAAAGTTTGGATTAACAAGAATGAGGATAATTTAAATTCTAAATCAGAACTTTTAATTCTTGCTTCAATTATTGAAAAAGAGGCGGGCAATGAGGAAGAAAAAGCTCTAATTTCCAGTGTCTTCC
>CACNUA010000020.1 GCA_902623535.1 uncultured SAR86 cluster bacterium
GGCGCAAGAATTGCCTTAAATTCACAAACTCCAAGAGATTGGAATGGCCAAATAATTGATCCATATATCAATCCTGATCCAAAACAAAGTTCTCAAAGAGTTGCTCTATTCGGTGATCTTCATGTTCATACTCGGTATTCCTTTGATGCCTACATTTTTGGAACAATAGCTACTCCAGATGATGCATATGAATTTGCCAAAGGAAAAGTCATTGAACATCCTGCAGGATTTAAAGTAGGGTTAAAAAAACCATTAGATTTCTATTCAGTTACAGATCATGGGACATTTATTGGACAGGTTGCAGAAGCAGCTACTCCTGGAACCGAATATTATCTTAGTAAAGCGTCAAGAGCAGTAAGAGATATTAATGCAGATGGCAATAGAAATGCGTCTACCTTTGAGCAACGCAGAGATGCCTTTGGAGCCTTTCTTCTAAATGCAGTAACCTCACTAATCTCTGGTGATTTGGACATAGATTATGTTAATGAGGTTTCAAGAAATGCATGGTTGGATACTATTGAGGCTGCAGAAAGACACAATGATCCTGGTAAATTCACTACATTTCTTGGTTATGAATATACAGCATCTACCAATGATTTAGGAAACCTTCACAGAAATGTAATTTTTAGAGGTAATGGGAATAAAGTTCCTGCTTTACCATTCTCAAGAGCAAATAATAATAATCCTGAAGCCCTTTGGGAGTGGATGGATTTAATTAGAGAAGATGGAATTGATAGTATTGCTATTCCTCATAATTCAAATGGTTCAGATGGCGCTATGTTTGCACTTAAAAAAACTGAAGGCGGTAGATTTAATAATGCTTATGCATCGCAAAGGATGAGAAATGAACCTATTGTTGAAATCACTCAAGTAAAAGGTACCTCTGATACTCATCCAGCTTTCTCAAAAAATGATGAATGGGCTGATTTTGAGATTATGCCATTTAAGGTTGCAACCCTTGAACCCTCAAAAGTAAAAGGTAGCTATATAAGAGAAGCATTATTAAATGGAATTAAAATGGAAGAGGCAAACGGATATAATCCTTATAAATTTGGCTTTATTGGCTCTAGTGACACTCATACTGCTGCATCATCTCAAGAAGAATATAATTTTTTTTCGAAAATAGGCTTATTGGATAGTTCAAGTGAACTTAGAGGATCTGTCCCAATTTCCTCTCCTGAACTAATTGAGCATAGAGATGAGCATCAAAATACCGACAATGATGATGGGCTAATTATTAATATCGATGGACAGGATTATTTTAATTCTTCCAGTATCTATTGGGGCGCAGCTGGCTTAGCAGGAGTTTGGGCAGAAGAAAATACTCGAGATTCAATATTTTCAGCTTTTAGACGGAAGGAAACTTTTGCAACTTCAGGACCACGAATGAAAGTCAGATTTTTTGCTGGTTATGACTTAGATAAGACAAAAGCTGAAAGTAAAGATTTGATTGAATATCTTTACTCAAATGGTGTTCCGATGGGTAGTGATTTAAGACACTCTGAAACTACAGATCCCACTTTCTTTGTTTGGGCAATTAGAGACCTTGATAGCGCTGCTTTGCAAAGGATTCAAGTCGTCAAGGGTTGGATAGAGAATAATCAAATTAAAGAAAAAGTTTATGATGTTGTTTGTTCAGATGGATTAAAAGTAGATCCGGTTACAAATAGATGTCCAGATAATAGCGCTAAAGTTGATATTGAAACATGCTCTATTTCAAACAACGGTGCAAATGAACTTTCTTCTTTTTGGTCAGATCCTGATTTTGATAGAGATACGAGAGCATTTTATTATGTCCGCGTATTAGAAAATCCAACTTGTAGGTGGTCTACTTGGGATGCAATTAGAGAGGGCGTATCACCGAGACCTGATATGCAAAAAACAATTCAAGAAAGAGCATGGTCATCTCCAATTCACTTATTAAATGGTTAAGAGCATTAAGTCTTTTATCTTTAATATTTCTATTTAGCGCTTGCTCCAATAAAACCTACCAAAATTCTGATGGAACACAGTACAAAAAATCAATTTTTGAAACGGTAAGGTGGTTATTTGAAAGAGACTTACCGGCCTCACTAGAAATAGAGTTTCTTGAAATAAATGATGTTAAAGTTGATATTACTGAAGCTGCTATTTGGATTGGCCATTCAACGTTTCTTATCAATAATGGTGAGATAAACATTCTCATTGATCCTGTTTTTTCAGAGAGAGTCTCTCCGTTTTCGTTTATTGGCCCTAAACGCATGATTCCGCCTGCAATTGAGATAAATCAATTGCCAAAAATTGATATCGTTTTAATTAGTCACAATCATTATGATCATTTAGATATCACATCTTTAAGCAAACTATCAAACATAAATAATGAAACTATATTCTTAGTTCCTGAGGGCGATAAAAAACTACTAGTTAATGAAAACATAAAAAATACTTTTGAATTTAAGTGGTGGGATAACTTCCAGTTATATGGAAC
This sequence comes from uncultured SAR86 cluster bacterium, assembly GCA_902623535.1. Taxonomy (GTDB): domain Bacteria; phylum Pseudomonadota; class Gammaproteobacteria; order Magnimaribacterales; family D2472; genus MED-G82. Next base: position 2,468 of record CACNUA010000020.1, read on the forward strand.
TACATTTACATTTACACCAGCAAAACATTGGTCTGCTAGAGGGTTATTCGATGAGAGTAGAAGTTTGTGGGGTAGCTGGCATATTGAAAATCAGAATTTAAGTCTATTTCATGCTGGAGATACCGGTTACTCAGATGACTTCAAAATTATAAAAAAACGGCTTGGGGAGATTGATCTGGCATTGATACCAATTGGTGCTTACTCTCCATATTGGTTTGAGGGTTATTCACATGTAACACCAGATGAAGCAATTCAAATTGCTATAGACTTAGAAGCAACCAAAAGCATAGGTATGCACTGGGGAACTTTTATCTTATCCGATGAGCCTATTCTTGAACCAAAAGAGTTGCTAAAAAACAGTAGCAAAAAAGAAAATCTAGATTTTATAACTGTTAAGCCTGGAGAATTAATTGAGTTAAGTTTTGAGCTCTAGCCCAAAATCATTTGCCGAAACGTAAATGGTGTCACCATTTTTTATTTTTTCTTGAATTATCATTTCAGATAAAGGATTTTGTATATATTTTTCTAATGTTCTTCTCATTGGCCGAGCTCCAAATTTACTATCAAAACCTTTTTTTAGTAACCATTTCTTAGCTTTGTCATCAATTTTTAGCACTAAGTCTTGTGACACCAATAAATCATTCATTTCTTCAATTTGCAGTTCAACAATTTCTTTTAAATGACTTTGGTTTAATGAGTTAAAGATAAGAATGTCATCAATTCTATTTAAAAATTCTGGTCTAAAATATTTATTAACCTCATCATTAATTTTATTTTTAATTGAATCTGAAACAGGCTTATCACTAGGGTAGTGTTCTGCTCCTACATTTGAGGTCATAATGAGAAGGGTGTTTGAAAAATCAACTGTTCGGCCTTGTCCATCAGTAAGCCTGCCATCGTCTAAGACTTGAAGAAGGATATTGAAAATATCAGGATGGGCTTTTTCAATTTCATCCAGCAAGATTATTTGGTAAGGCTTCCTTCTAATGCTTTCAGTTAAGGAGCCTCCTTGTTCGTAACCAACATATCCAGGAGGCGAACCAATCATGCGAGATACCGAATGTTTTTCCATATATTCTGACATGTCTATTCTGGTCATGGATGCCTTATCATTGAAAAGGTACTTAGCTAGAGCTTTTGAAAGTTCAGTTTTTCCTACTCCTGTGGGTCCTAAGAACATAAATGAACCTATGGGTCTGTTTGCTGATTGAAGTCCAGCTCTAGTTCTTCTGATTGCATTGGCTATTGATTCAATAGGTTCTTTTTGACCTATAACTTTTTTATTTAAATATTCTTCAATTTGTAACAGTCGATCTTTTTCTTCCTCTAGTAGATTTGAAACGGGGATACCAGTCCATCGTTGAACAACTTGAGCTACATCTCCTTCAGTAACCATTTCATTGATCAGTGCATCCTTGGATAGTTTTTCAGAATTAACAATAGCTTCCTCTAAATTAGGTATGGTTCCATATTTAATTTCTCCTGCACGAGTCCAATCTTGATTTCGTTCAGCAGTTAAAAGATCCAGTTTTGCTTTATCAAGGTCTTCACGTATTTTTTGAACGGAGTTGATTTTTTCTTTTTGAGAGTTCCATCTGCTTGATAAATCTAATGATTCTGATTCAAGTTTTGCTAGCTGATCACTTATCTCTTCTAATCTTTTTTTTGATTTTTTACTTGTCTCTTTTGTTAAAGCCTCTTTTTCTATTTTTAATTGCATTATTTTTCTATCAATTAGCTCAAGATCTTCAGGCTTGCTATCTGCTTGCATACGGATTAATGACGCTGCTTCATCAATAAGATCAATAGCTTTGTCTGGTAAAAATCTATCATTGATATATCTTGAAGAAAGATTAACTGCTGAAACTAAGGACTCATCTTTAATTTGAACACCATGATGCATCTCATATTTCTCTTTAAGACCTCTTAAAATTGATACGGCATCATCCATGGTAGGCTCATCAATGAGTACTGTTTGGTATCTTCTTGCCAATGCAGCATCTTTTTCAATGTATTGTCTATATTCATCGAGGGTAGTTGCACCTATCATGTGAAGTTCGCCTCTGGCTAAGGCTGGTTTAAGCATATTAGAGGCATCCATTGCTCCATCCGTTTTACCAGCACCTACAAGCGTATGCAGCTCATCAAGAAACAAAATGACCTCACCCTGCATTTTCTTTATTTGATCAAGAACAGATTTAAGTCTTTCTTCAAATTCGCCACGATATTTTGACCCTGCAAGGAGACCCGCCATATCAAGAGAAAGTAAACGTTTATTTTTAAGCCCCTCAGGGACATCATGATCAATAATTCTTTGTGCGATGCCTTCAACAATTGCAGTTTTTCCTACTCCTGGCTCTCCAATCAGGACGGGATTATTTTTAGTTCTTCGAGACAAGACTTGCATAGCACGTCTAATCTCTTCATTTCGACCAATTACTGGATCAAGCTTCCCCAATTGAGCAAGCTCAGTTATATCTATAGTAAATTTATCAAGTGAATTTAATGTATTCTCTCCAGTTTCTGATTCAACACTTTGCCCACTTCTATTTTTAATGATGTACTGTTCTATGGCTTGAATATTGATGGAGTTTCTCTTATTAACATTTTCGATTTCAGATGAACCTGATTTTAGTGTTTGTAGAAATAAATTATCAATTGAGACAAATTGATCTCCCAATCTAGTCATAAATTTTTCAGATTCTTGAAATATTTTTAAAGAATCTCTATCGATTCCTTGAAGTTGGGATGAGTTGGAGGAGGGTAAATCCTTTAAATTGCTTTCGATAGAGCTAATTAAATCCTCAGATTCGACTTTATTTGAACTTAAAATTTCTTTTATCATCTGCTCTTCACTTAGAGCGCTAAGTAGATGTAAGGGCTTGATAATATTATGATCATAGGCAACAGCTTTGCCTTGCGCACGCATTACACAATTTCTTGCAGATTCAGTAAATTTATTTACATCCATAAACTATATGTATGGTTAATAAATGTTTTTTCAAATCTATGTAACAAAACCTATAATGTGCAAATGTCGCAATTAAATATATTTGGTGAGGAAATCAGTGAATGTTGCACTAATCCAATCACTGGTTTTACAAGAGATGGTTTTTGCAGCCATCACGCCTTAGATCACGGACTTCATTTAGTTTGTGCGCTGATGACAAAGGATTTTTTAGAATTTTCTAAATCGAAAGGCAATGATTTATCAACTCCAAGACCTGAATTCAATTTTCCTGGTTTAAACGAAGGTGATGCATGGTGTTTATGCAGTATGCGTTGGTTGGAAGCTTACCAGCACGCATCAGCACCTAAAATTTACCTACGAAGAACTCATCAAGAAGCTCTTAGTGTTATAGATTTAGATATTTTGCAAAATTTTGCTTTAGATCTTAATTAGATTTCGGAGTAAAAGTGACAGGCATTTCCTGTATAGCATGAACAAAGTTATTCGGTGCAATTTTCCATTCTCCGTCATACTTCATGTCTGGAAATCTTTGCAAAATCTGTTTATAGGCTTCTTGTAATTGCATTAGAGCAATAGGTTTGCCTAGGCAGGTATGTCTGCCAATCCCAAAAGCAAGATGCTTATCGGCGTTTGGTCTTTCAATATTAAATTCATTTGGATTTGCAAAGATGCTTGGATCTCTGTTAGCAGCACCATACCACATTATAATTTTTTCTCCGGCTCCCATTTTTTGCTCTCCTACCTGAGTATCCACCTTGGTGGTTCTTCTCATGTGAATAACTGGACTGATCATTCTTATGGATTCTTGAACAAAATTAGGTAAAAGATCAAAGTTATTTAGAAGTTTTTCTTTTTGCCTAGGATTTTCAGTAAGAAGTTTTATTGCACCACTGAGTGTATTTCTAGTAGTATCGTTCCCAGCAAAGATAATCAATAACCATGATCCGTCTAAAAACTCATCGCTAAGTTTTTCTCCTTCTAATTCTGCATTTGCAATAGCTGACAACAAATCATCTTTAGGAAATTGTCTCTTTTTATTTAAAATATCTCTGCCATATTCAAACATCTCATCAATCATAGCGTTAAACATGTCGATCATATTTTGATCGGGACTATCCATTGATTCGCCTTCTAATTCTTTTCTATATGATTCAGCCTGAAGATGTTGGGCTAATTCAAGAAACTCCATCCAAGTAACTAATTTTTGCCTGTCAGATTCAGGGATTCCAAGAATTTCAGAAAGTGTATAGATGGGTAATTGCTGAGAGAACTCATGCACCAAGTTACATTTCCCCATTGGAGCTATATTATCTAAAAGTTCTGAGATCTTTAATGAAACTTTTTTATGTAATTCTTCTACATAACCAGGTTTAAAGAAAGGCATATGTTCTTTTCTGAGGTTGATGTGTAAATCACCATCTAGGTTAAGCATATGATCTATTGAGCTTCTCCAAAGTTTAGGATGGCGTCTATCCTCTTGACCAAGCGTCATCAAAGTTCCTGTGCAAATTTGGGATGAAAAAATTTTAGGATTCATTGAAACATATTGAATATCTTCATATCTCGTAAGTGACCAAAAGCCCGGATCAATATCATATTCAGCAGGTTCATGAAAATGGACAGGAGCATGAAGTCTGTATTCATCAAATATCTCAAAGGGTTGACCTTTAGTGAACAATTGAAGGTCAGTTAAAGACTGAGAAATATTATGATTAAATGTCTCTGTATAAGCCGGCTTATTAATAATAGTTTTTATAACTTCATTTGAGATTGATACGGTCATCTTTGCTAGCTTAATTTAAAATAATTTCTACTTCACCTAAATTTAAGGCTCTTACTTCAGATTCAATTTCTTTTAGATCTCCAACTATTAGCCAAGACCATTGATCGGGCTTTAAATATTTTCTGGCAGTGTTTTGAACCTCCTTAAGAGTTGGTTCACTATATAGACTAGAAAGTTCATCCAGATAATTTAGACTTCTGTCATACTGAACAATATTTGTCATTCCGCCCAATAAAGAACCCAATGTTTCAAACCTTCCTGGAAGTCTTAATGTTTTGGATGACTTTGCTTTTTCAAGTTCATCGTACCTTATAGGTTGATCACCAAGATAATAATCAAACTCTTTGATGATTTCTTTAATGGAATCTGCTGTTTTATTAGTCTGAACCGGTGCATTAACCAGTATTGATCTTTGACCTTTAGCATCTGCCAATCTATTCCTGACCCCATATGACCAACTTTTGTCTTCTCTAAGGTTCATATTCAGTCTCGAGGTAAATGAACCACCAATGGCATAATTCATGTATTCCATAAGAATTTCATCATCCGAACCAGTAGGCGGAAGTAATTGACCTGCAACAATATACGATTGAATTGCATTAGGTTTATCTATGAGATAGACCTTTCTTGATTTTGGTAAATCAACATTGAATAAACTGAGTTTTTCTTGTGATGCTTCACTTACCCAATTACCAAATTTAGTTTCAAGCATATCTTTTGCCTCTTCAAGATTGATGTTGCCAACGATCAGGTAAGAAGCATTATTGGAATTAATCACTCGCTCATAAACCTCAACTAGGGCATCTCTTGAAATATTCTCTATTGTTTCTGTAGTACCAGTGCCTGTAAGAGGTTTTCCATATGGATGGTTCTCACCGTAAAGAATCTTTCCAATTTTCCTGTAAGCAATTGCTCTAGGTTGATTTTCTTCTTGTTTAATTCCGGCAAGCCTTTGTTTTTGTAAGCGTGAAATTTCTGAATCTTCAAACAGTGGATTCTCGAGGGACTCAACAACCAAGTCCAAAGTATCAGAGAGACTGCCTTTAAGCGATGAAACACCAACATAAGATGAGTCTAATCCTGATCCATAGCTTATGCTTGATCCAATTGCATTTAGTGCAGCATCAAATTCTAGTGCTGAATAATTTTTTGTGCCCTCATTAAGCATATCCATCATAAAGTTTGTATAACCCAGTTCATTTAAATCTTCCTCAGCAAATCCGCTTGAAAGCAGGATCGTCATTTGCACTAGGGGTAAACCATCTCTTTGAGCAAGATAGATTTTTGAACCATTAGAGAGAGTAGCTGATTCAATATCTGGAAATTGATAGCTAACGCTTGAGGTTGGGTAGGGTATGCCTTTTGATCTATCAACTCCATTTTTATTAGCTGATAATTTTTGTTCAGGCATGATGGTAAGAACATATGCTGTGTCGTCAATCCAATTGCTAAGAGTGGTTTTAATATCTTTAGATGATGTATCGAGAAGATTTTCAAGGTATGTTTTATAACAGTCAGGTTCACCAGTATATGTTTCACAGGTTGCTAAAATATCCGATTTTCCTCCAAAGCCACCAATTCTTTGTAAGCCTCTTATGTAGCCTGCATAAGTTTTAGTTTTTTCAGCTTCTAGAAGATCTTTATCAGGACCTTTTTTTAAATAATTTGCTATTGATTCATCTAATGCTTCCTCGACAACATCTGGATCTACCCCTGGCGCAACATCAGCAGCAATATAGAATAAACCTGATATCTCTCTACCAAAGTAAAAAGCTGAAACGCCAGTTGAAACTTGTTGGTCATAAACCAAGTCTTTATATAAGGGAGAATTTTTTTGATCACTAAAAACGCTGGCAGCTAAATCTAAATGAACTTCCTCGATGGTATTAGCAGGCGGTGTATTCCATACTTTATAAATAACTGTTTGAGGAACGTTATCAAGCATCATCTCTCTTTTTTCCTCGGATCTTTTTCCTATCCACTTACTGGGTTTAGTTAATGGTGGTCCGGGAGGGATATCACCAAAATACTCTTGAGCCTTTGCTTTTGCAGTTTCTAAATCAATATCTCCAGCCAGTACAAGAACAGCATTATTTGGACCGTAGTAAGTTTTAAACCATTCTTTAACATCATCTAATGACGCTGCATCAAGGTCCTCCATTGAACCGATTGTTGTCCATGAATAAGGATGGCCTTTTGGATAGGCGCCATTTGAAATACGTTCAAAAGATTTTCCGTACGGTCTATTCTCACCCTGCCTTTTCTCATTTTGAACAACACCTCGTTGTTCATCAAGTTTTTCTTGGTCGACCACACCAAGCAGGTGGCCCATTCGATCAGATTCCATCCATAAAGCTAAATCAAGGGCATTGGTTGGAACATTTTGAAAATAATTCGTTCTATCAGAATTTGTTGTACCGTTTTGATCAGTTGAACCTATTTTTTCAAATGGCTCAAAATATTCCGAATTATAGTTTTCAGTTCCATTAAACATTAAGTGTTCGAATAAATGAGCGAATCCCGTTTTACCTTCTTTTTCATTTTTTGAACCAACGTGATACCAAATGTTCACCGCTACCATTGGAACTTTTCTATCCTCATGGACAATTACGGTTAAACCGTTATCAAGTGCAAATTTTGAATAATTAATCTCAGGTATAGAAGTTTCCTTATCTGATGTGTAAGCGAAGATACTTACAGATAAGAAAAAACCTATGAAATAAGTAGATAATTTTTTAAGCATATAAACCCCATAATTGGATGAAATAAAAAACGATCAACAATTATAGTGATTCTAATGAGAATTGAAAATTTTCTGTTTGCTTAAGTTAAAATATTCTAATGTATAAATTAAATAATATTGCATGCGTATTTGCAGCTATTCTGCTTTGCTATAGCTGCTCAAGTGAAGTAACCGATACGGAAGGTCAATTACGCGAATGGATTAGCACTCTATCATCGGACGAGTTCGAAGGTAGAAAGCCTGGAACTAATGGAGGTCAACTTACAAAAAATTATATTGCAGATCAACTAAAGAAATTAAACATTGAACCATTAGGAAATAGCTATTTTGTTGAAGTTCCCGCAACACAAATTACCTTGAAGAATCAATCATACGTGACTCTTAGTTTTAGAGGTCAGGACAGAAAATTAAACACTGGAAAAGAAATTGTTTTTTGGACAAAACATGCAAAAGAATACCGAAAATTAAGAGATAGTCAGCTTGTTTTTGTAGGTTACGGGATTGTTGCACCTGAGTATAGCTGGAATGACTACGAGGGAATTGATGTTCGTGGAAAAACTGTTGTGATGCTTATAAATGATCCTGGATTTGATACTGGAAAATTAAGACTTTTTAATGGTAAATCAATGACTTACTATGGAAGATGGACTTATAAATTTGAGGAAGCTGCAAGACAGGGTGCTGCTGGTGTAATTATTCTTCATGAAGAAGATGCAGCTGCATATCCATGGTCTACAGTTGAAAACTCATGGCAGGGCCCTCAGCTTGACCTGACTAGAGAAGATCTTGGTTTGAGCAGAGCACTAATTGAAGCATGGATTCCTCATGATGTATTTTCTAACTTAATAGACTTCACAGGCTTTAATTACGATAGTTTAAAAGAGATAGCTTTATCAGATACGTTTCGTTCATTTGAACTTAGAGGGATGAGGCTTTCCACTGAAATTTTTAACAATGTGGATTATCTGACTTCTCATAACATTGCTGGTTTGCATGTTGGCTCAACCAGGCCAGATGAATATATTTTATACACTGCCCATTGGGACCATCTCGGTATTTTAGAAAATCTTGGATCAGATGACATTATTGCAAACGGTGCTATTGATAATGCAACCGGAGTTTCTGCGCTATTGGATCTAGCTAGTCGGTTTGCAAGAACAAATACTGAAAGATCTCAACTATTTTTGTTCGTTACATTAGAAGAATCAGGCCTTTTAGGATCAGAGTATTTTGCTGAGTACCCACCAATAAATTTAAATAATATTGTTGCTGGTTTTAATTTTGATGGAATTATCCCAACTGGAAAAACTAATGATGTTGTAGTCATTGGTTATGGAGCGTCAGAACTTGAAGACCTTCTGGAAGAGCAATTATCAAAAGAAGGTAGATATATAAACCCAGACCCAAACCCTGAAAAAGGTTACTTCTACAGATCTGATCATATCAGCTTTGCAAAGAGAGGCGTCCCAATGCTTTATGCAGATGGCGGCTCAGATCTTGTAAACGGTGGCAAAGCCGCAGGTTTAATTCTTGAGGAAAATTATAGAAAAAATGCTTATCACAATGTAGCAGATGAATACTCAGAGAATTGGGACGTGGATGGCCTTATTCAGTCTATTGATTCAATCTACGATATTTCTTTAAGCTTATCAAACAATAATATGTGGCCAAATTGGTATGAAGGAAATGAATTTAGATCAATTAGAGATTCATCACTTAAACAATATGACAATTAAAAAAATAATAATTTAAATAAAAACCTGCTATTAATTAAACAAACTTATTTTGTAACGAGATCTATAAATCTTTCTGCTTCGTTAAAAATATGTGTCTTTCTGTCTTCTTTTATTTTCTTGAGCGCGTTAACCATCAAACCTAATCTTGGATTTGATTTAAAGAATTCCTCATTATCTGAAATAAATTTCCAATAAAGACCATCAACAATGTCACACCAAACATCTTTTTTATAGTTTGACATTTTTAACATGTAACTTGATCCACAGATATATGGCTTTGTTGAAAAAATACCCCCATCAGCAAATGTACCCATGCCATAAACATTTGGCACCATGACCCAGTCTGCTGAATCAATATACATCTCCATAAACCATTCATACATATGAGATGGATCAACTCTACATAAATTCATCATATTTGAGATGATCATTAATCGATTAATGTGATGTGTATAAGCAAGATCATGTGACTGACTGATTGCATCATCTAGAGGAGGTATACCTGTTGTTCCATCATACCAACAGTCCTTAAGCTGATTTTTATGATTCCAATAATTTAAAGATTTATATTCGGGCATATTTCTCCAATAAACACCGTAGATAAATTCACGCCAGCCAATTATTTGGCGAACCAAACCTTCAGCAGCATTTATTGGAATATTTTTCTTGTGATCCCTATAGTAATCTTCCGCTAAAAGTATGCATTCCATTGGATCTAGTAATCCAGCATTAAAATATGGAGAACATAAGCTGTGAAAAAGTTTTGGATCTTTTTTATCAATTGCATCTTGAAAATCTCCGTACAATTTGAAATATTTTTCAAGAAAGTGGATAAAACTTTTTTTTGCATCCCTGTGTGTTACAGCCCAGTTGAAATTATCCAACTCACCCAAATTTTTAGGAAAAATTTTCTCTACATCTACCATGACTTCAATGGAAAGATCGTCAGTCTTGAAAGTCAGCCTTTCCTCTGGTACTACAGTAAGTTTTTTAATACTATTTCGATTCATTGAATCAAAATTCCATTTACCTTCGAGTGGGACGGATCCATCCATGAGTATTCCATTTTTTTTTCTTATCGAGCGGTAGAAATATTCTAGTATTAATGATTTTCGATTATCTGCCCATGAATTAAATTCATCGATTGAACATATGAATTTAGGATCTTTATGTATTACTAATTTTATATTAAGTTTTGATGCTAGCAGAGTTAGCTGAGTCAATGTTTTGTGATCACTTGGTTGAATAATTTCTAAAATATTAATTTTTTGTTTAGCAATAAAGTCTTCTAAAATATTAGACATTCCATTCTTTTTGCCTTTAGTTATTGAAATATAATGGAGATTTTTAGCATTAAAACCTTTAAAAAAATGCCTCATGGAAGAAAACAAAAATACTAATTTTTGCTTGTGATGATTATGATCAAAAAAAACATCCAAAGGTTCAAAGAAAAGTACCTCATAATTTTCCTTTGACAACTGAATGATGGGATTTTTCTCGGAAAGTTGATCAGGAAAGATTAAAGCTAGTGTCTTCATTGCTAGCGATTTAAATCCATAGCTAAAGAAGAACCTGATAGAAAAGCATTTTCAATTCTTGGGCCATTAATCCAGTCACCAATCAAGTATATTGATTCACTATATTTAATGTATTTTTCTTGGTTCATTTTTTTATTTGTGAGGGCAAATTTCCATTTAAAAATATCAGAATAAACTATATTGAGACTTCTTGAGGTGAAATTGTGTAAATTTTCTTTAGCAAAATCAATTATAGTTTCCTTATTCTTGTAATACATTTCCTTACTGCTTTCAGGACTAAGGTGTATTAGCACTGATTCAGGAATTTGTTTATTAAAAAATCTTGATGATGCTATCCAACTAATTGCTTTATTGCTTGGTTTTATTGCATTTAGTTCAAATGAAGATCCTTTTTCAAGACATAATCCTATAGCCAAGCAAGGTTCAAAGCTGCATTCATAATCAAGCTCTCCAAGTAAATTAAGGGCTTGAGGATGCGGAATACTTAAAATTAATTTCTTGTAATCAACTATTGTTCCATCACTTAAACAAATTGTATTATTTTTTTGATTTATTTTTATTACCTCAGAGTTAAAGTTTATTTTTTTGCCTAGAAAACCATAATCAGCAATAAACTGCATACCTTCTTCATGAGTCCAGACATTTTTATCTTCAAATTTATTTTTTTCTTCAATGTATATAGAAGCATTATGGTTCATTGCCCCAGTTTTAATTAAATATTCATCAAAGATTGAGTTGGAGGATGTTGCGTATTGGGCACCAAATTGCAGGATGAATTCTTTGTAGTTCCTCGCACAAAGCCTGCCCCCAACTCTTGATGCCTTTTCATAAATTTCTACATCACCTTTGAATTGGTGTGAAAAGGCTGATGCACTAATTCCTGTACCTATGAGGATAGTAACTGACAATTTATTTGTATCGAGTGCCTTCTTTCATAACAAATGAAATATCTTTTAATGACTCTATATTTTCAAGAGGATTATTTCTAAGAGCAATAATATCTGCGCTAAAGCCAATCTTAATTTTCCCTATTTCATTTTCAAGTTTAAAAAGTTTTGCAGTTTCCAAGGTAGCGCTTTGAATACTTTCTAGGGGTGACATTCCGCCCTTAACCATTAGTACAAACTCTTGCCAATTATCTCCGTGTGCTGAAACACCTGAATCTGTTCCAAAGGCAATTTTTACACCATATTTGTGGGCTTTAGTGAATGTATCAAGAATCTGAGGTCCAATTTTTGCTGCTTTTGGCCTAACAAGCTCAGGAAAAAAATTATCAATTCTCGATTTTTCAGCAACCCATTCACCTGCAAGTATTGTAGGAACGTAATAAGTTCCATTTTTCTTCATGGCATCCATGACTTCAATATCCATAAATGTTCCATGCTCAATTGAAGTAACCCCAGCATTTACAGCTCTTAACATTCCTTCTTTTCCATGTGCGTGAGCAGCAACCCAAAGACCATAATCTTTTGCAATAGAAATTAACGCTTCTAATTCGTTGTTAGTAAATTGAGGATTTTCACCTGATTTTGCAACACTAAGAACGCCACCAGTAGCTGTAATTTTTATGCCATCAGTGCCATCTTTATATCTTTGTCGAACAGCCTTCTTAATATCCTCAAAGCTATCAACAACTCCTTCTTCTGGGGTGGGGGGCTCATATAGATCAGTAGGCAGACCATTTGTTGGATCCCCATGACCACCAGTTGTAGCAATGGTTTTTCCAGAGGTAAGTATCCTAGGCCCAGGTACAATCCCCTTATTAATAGCATTTCTAAGAGAAATTGTTTCCATTCCTCCATCACCAACATTTCTTACGGTTGTAAATCCTGCATTTAAAGTCTTAAGTGCATTAGCCGTGGCGAAAATTGCATTAAATTCAGGCTCTACTTTTAAATCTCTTTCTGCTTTTGGAACATATTCCTGAGCTAAATGAACGTGAGCGTCCATCAATCCAGGCAAAACATAACTATCCTTTAAATCGTAATATTCTTGGTAATCAGATTCATTGATGTAACCATCAGAAATTGAGGTAATCAAGCTATTTTTAATAACAATAGATTTTCTTGATTCAATATTGCCTGTTTCGACATCAATTATACTCCCAGCATGGATTAAAACATCGCTATTTAAATGGAAAAACTGAACCGAAAGGATTAAAAAAAAGAGACTTTTATTAGATATATTCATAAATTTAGCTCCATAATTATTGACATTTAAACAATTTGTCATATATATTTCACGTAAATGTCACAAAAGAGTAACAAATGACACAATCTAGATTAAATATATCATTATTGCTATGTGCATTACTGTTATCACCTTTATCTTACTCTGATGCTAATATTTTTGCATCAGCAAAGGACCTATTATCTATTGAAAAACCTTCCATTGAAGTTGAATACAATAACTCGAGTCTTGTATCAATTTGTCCCGGAGGATCAATAGGGTGTTTTACTTCGGCAGACGGTGGAAAAATTATATTGAGCGAAGACATTCCAACCAGACATCATGACGTTGTATTGCTAGGATTGTACTCTGATTACCTGCAGTATGCTCATAGTAGAGTAATAGACGAACTAAGGACTTGTGAGGTAAAAGTTGCCTATTTAAATCAAATTAGCAATACAAGATTAGCTAATTTATATGAAGGGCAATGTGATAGCCTTTTTAAAGGTAAGTTATTAGTTCTTAGATAAAACTATAAACTCATGATGGCACTTTCAAGGATAGTGCCATCTTTATTCTTAAGCTGAATATCCAAAGCATCCTCCTTGATTACTAGAATTCCATAATTGATTTCTTTATGAATTCTGCCCTGCATTAATTCATCAGTCTCGTTATCACTGCTTCCTGGCTTATTTAGACTTGAGGCAGTTATTTCAATGATCTTATTATGTTTATAAATTGCACCACGATGCCTATCTCCTGAAAGGATAAGTACATTTTTTTTACGTTCCAACAAATTGATAAATTTAACTCTTTCATGGGGAAAGTTAGCCCATTTTTCATACCCATGCTCAGTAGAAAGTACCTGTATTGAAGAAAGAATTATAAAAATGTCAGTATTAGGATCATTTAATTCATTTTCTAGCCAAGACCACTGTGACTTTCCTAAGATTGAAGAGTTAAGGTCATTGTTAGGTTTACGATTTGTCCTTGAACCCAATAAATTTGATCTGAAATATCTAGTATCTAGACCAATAACTTTAATTTTATTTTTCTCAATGATGTAGTCTTTAGAAAAGTAGGTTCCTTCTCTATTTCTTCTAGGATCATTGGAAGGTACATCCCAGAAATCCATAAAGATCATCTGAGTCAATCGTTTATGTTCATACTCAGAACCGCCATCATTTTTACCATAGTCATGATCATCCCAGATAGCTAACTTTTCTATATCATTGAGCCATCTTGGGAATCTCCTGGCTTGAAGTTTGTATGCTTTCACCAAATTCTTTGTATCTCCAGATGGAACATCGCCATAAACGTTGTCTCCCAAAAAAATAAACTTATTAATATTTTCTCTTGCAATTGATTTCCAAATTTCTTGAGGATACCTTTGATCTAAACATGATCCAAAACCTATCTTTGTATCTGAACTTAGATTGAGAGTAAAAAATATAAATATTAAAAAAGGTGATAAAAATTTGATGGGCGTCATTAACACTTATTATATAACTGATATATTCTTTACTAAATATGAAAAAAATAATTCTATGTCTTTTTGTTCTTGTCGGTTGCACTGATAATACAAGTGTTGAGTCCCAGAATTTAAATGAATTACTTAAACTCAATTTTGAATACCGCTTTGTTGAGATGCAATGTCAGTTTAGATCTTCAAATAACCTAACTAGCCTTGAAAGACTTATTCCAAGAATTAAAGAAGTGCTTCCTGAAGGAATATCTATGACAGTGGCCTTTAGATTTGCCAATGATCAAGTAGATACAAAATCATTTTATGTTTGGTTAAGAAGCGACCCAAAGATAAATAATGAAACTAAGATTGATATCATTAACGAGGTGGCTAATTGTTATGAAAGTAATGCTAGCACTAATTTTGGCTTTTCTGTATTAGATTTTGATACCAATCAAATACTAAAAGACTCTTATATTACCGAAGTAATTTATTGTAACTATATCAATGGTAATTCTTTCCCAACGCTCAATTTTGCAATTCAGGATTTAGAATATTTTTTTCCAAAAGATCAAACTTATAAGGCCTTTTATCAGGAAGGCGATTTACAGGGTGAGTTTGTATGGATTAATCAATTTGAAAGCATGCAAGAATACAAATCTTTTGTTGAGGAATTTAATTTAAATGAAAATAGTAATATTATATTCACAGGGTTCACGTCAATAGCTAATTGCTATTCGTCGAACATGTTTCAAACCTATAGGATTTAATTATGCGCAAATGTTTTTTATTTTTACTAATACCAATAATGCTTAATGCTGATACAGAAAGAAAAGTCTCTGACTTGTCAGTGGAAGAGCTTAAAAATTTAGTCTCTGAAATAGTCGAAGACTCGATTGAGAAATGTGAGGTCACTGGAACCATGGAGGGAAGGTCTAAGTTAAACCTGAAAGTTGAGGGTACGGTAATAGGTAAGATGGAATGCAATTTCGATAAAAAGAATGTTGATGAGTGAACTAAATATGGGTTTGTTATCAATATAACTTATGTAAAATGATTAACTATAAAATAAAGGAGATCATATGAAATTAAATTATGTATTAGGTTTTTTAGCTGTAATCTCATTGAATATTTCTGCTGAAATTTGGAAGGACTACTCTCCAAGTGAAGAGATTGTAGAGATGACCGTAGTTAAGGTTAAGGCAAATTATGTCGATGATTATCTTGTAAATCTTAAATCAACATGGGTTGACTCTCTTGAAGTTCAAAAGAAGCTTGGTCAAGTTATAAGTTATAACGTATGGACGGCAGAAACTGCAGGGACCACTCCTAATGTTTTTCTAACTGTTCGATACAAAAATGCTGCAGCTAGAGAACCAAATAAGGGTAGGTACGAGGCATTTATTAAAGAGTGGAGAAAGGTTCTCTCAGAAAAAGAGCAACGAAATATTGCTTCTGGTTATGATGATATGAGAGAAATAGTTGACTTAGTGGTCTTAAGAGAAATTATTTATAATTAATTCTTGCTTAGGGTAGGGAGCCTAGCTCCCTCTCTAATTACGTCTTACTATGTCTCAGTTATGCATGCTATCGACATAAAAATTGGATTCAAGATTTAATCTTCTCTAAGAAACCAAATCATAAACCTGCTTAGAAATCTTTTACTTGAGCATATAGTTTTTTAATACCATTACTTACTGTTTTTGTAAAAATAAATGGTAAAAATGCATGAATTATTCCTGCAACTCCTAGAGCAATTAAGATAGCGGACATCCTCAGAACTCTTATCGAATGAGATAGGAAACCTATTTTTGAGTTTTTAAGATGATGTTTGTCAAAAAACATAACTCAATTATCATAACTCAATTATATAACAGCAGTGAGTAATATAAGGCTCTTTAAGCAATTTAAGGAGTTGTCATAAAAATTCACAAGGAAAAAGGATCAAAAAAGAAAGGAGTGGTATTTAAGTATCTTACAATACGTCGGTAGTATTACTCCAGATTAATTTAAAATCTCTTGAGACAAATTTAGCTTTATTATTATCTAGCTTTATAACATCTGTATAAATGATTCCCATGTCTAGTTTTTTTGCTTGCTCACCTTCTTTAAAAATATGACTCGCAATGCAGTAGGTTTTTCCACTATAGGTATCATCAATCCATTCTCCATTGATGTTCCCAATAAAGTGCATTGTCTGTGTAAAGTTTTTATCAAGCTCTTTCATTGCAAATAAAAATTCTTCAAGAGAATTAATTTCATACATGCCTGTCATTTTGAAGTTAGCTTGCATGATTGACTTAAGTTCAGAAAAATTCTTTGAATCAATAATTTCTGCATAAAGATAGATAATTTCCTCTGCCTGATCATTGATGTTTTGTGCATCCTTTGCATGAATGACTCCAACTGATAATGAAATTAATAGAGCCGCGATTAATTTAAGTTTGTTCATTTAACTATCTTACTTATTTCTCCAAGTACAAGATCTAGTTGATCTGGGGATTGGCAAAAATTAATTGGGAAGAACTCTACTTCATTTAATCCTGCATCCATTGAGAGCTGAAAACAATCAAGAGTTTTAGTGAGGTCAGGAATATTATCTTCATTTAGTTGTGTTGGTAATTGGCCTCTTATTCTCGGTTCCTCTGAACGATTAGCTTTCCTAAAAGCATTTCTTAAAACCTCTGAGCCATTTTTTATAAAATCAATCGATGTTTTGATGGGTATCCAGCCATCCCCGACAGC
>CACNUA010000021.1 GCA_902623535.1 uncultured SAR86 cluster bacterium
GAGGTGCCGAACGGAGGGGGTGTAGCATCTTTTTCATTAGATGGGTTCTCTAAATGGCCCTCGCAACTTGGTCTCGCTGCTTCTCAAAATCCCAGCCTCGTGAAGCAATTTGCAGAAATAGCACGGGAAGAATATCTCGCTGTTGGAATTAGAACAGCCTTACATCCCATGGCTGATTTAGCAACTGAGCCAAGATGGGCAAGAAACTTTGGTACCTTTGGATCAGATAATGTTTTAAGTTCAAAACTTACCATGGCTTACATGGATGGATTTCAGGGTAAGACTATTGACTCTCAAAGCGTCATGACCATGGTCAAACATTTTCCTGGTGGTGGGCCTCAAGAAAATGGCTTAGATCCTCATTTATTTTCTGGCAGGAATCAAATCTATCCTGGAAATATGTTTGATTATCACATTAAGCCTTTTATCGATGCGATCAATAATAACCTTGCAGTCATCATGCCTTACTATGGAATCACGGTAAATCAAACTTCTGAAAATGTTGCTATCGGGTTTAATAAAGATCTTTTAACCACCCTTCTTAGAGATCAGCTTGGCTATGAGGGTGTAATTTGTTCAGACTGGGGAATTATTAATGGTCGACACTGGGGAGTTGGAGATCTATCAATTGAAGAGCGCTATATTAAAGCTATTGATGCAGGCATAGATCAGTTTGGCGGTGAAAAAGATACAGAAGTTGTTGTAGAGCTTATAAAAAAAGGTCTAATACCAATATCCAGAATAGATGCCTCTGTTAATAGAATCTTAAAAAATAAATTTGATCTTGGATTATTTGATAACCCCTACGTCGAGGTGGATCTTGTAAAAAATCGTGTAAATACTGAGCGTAATATCAAGCTCGGCCGAGAAGCTCAGAAACAGTCTATGGTTCTACTTAAAAATAACTCAACTTTACCGCTGGATAAAAACATTAATATTTTTGTGGATGGGTTTAATGCTAAAAGTATTTTGCATGGCAATGTTGTCAGTAATATTAAAGATGCCGACGTAATTGTTTCTTATGTGCACACGGTTTTTAATGGCAATCAGCCATCTGGAATTAATAGGCTAGTTGATAATGTTTTAAGTTCTATTTTTCCTAATCAAGATCTTAACTTTTCTCCGGAAATTTTAGAGAAACTTGAAGAGTTTTCTTCGATCAAGCCCCTCATCGTTGTAGTTGATCTGAATAGGCCAGCCATTTTGGGTTCCATCGATCAGATGAGCTCTGCTCTAGTCGGAACTTTTGGTGTTGATGAGGCGGTGATCTTTGAGACTTTATTTGGTGAATCTAAACCTACAGGGAAATTACCTTTTGAAATTCCCTCCTCAATGAAAGAGGTAGATGAACAACTTGAGGATGTTCCAGATGACACTATAAATCCAACATTTAAATTTGGATTTGGCTTAACCTATCCCTAGTAATTAGAAGTTCTCTTCTCTAACGTAGCCGACATCCGTGCTCTTAAAATGTTTGAAAGGTACCTCCAATGCTTTCGCCGCCGCAATAGCATCATCTGATAAATTACCATAAACCTCGATTTCAAAGCTATCTGCTAATTCATTATGTTTTTCAACATATGCTTGAACGGGTGGGTTATTGATGTGGGCAATCAAGGCCTCGCTATCGGTATATACTTCACTCCAAACAAATCCTAGAGGGTCATCAGGATCTTTATCAAAATTATGAAATAGCATACCGGGCTCAGACTCCTGAACTGCATTATCAACCTCTTCCGCTATTGCTAAATATTCTTCAACCATGTTCTCTTTCACGCCTATTCTAGCTATTAATAAAAATGGGTTTTTACCAGTCATATTTTCTCCTTCTATTATTTAATTCTTTTTACTCTTATTGATAGTTTTTTACCTTGAACCTTTAAAACAAAACCACTAATTAATGCCTCATTAATTTCGATATTATTTGAGCCTTTAAGTTTTGAAAGCTCTCCGCGATTAAGTGTCTCAACAGTCCTCCATGTCTGACCATTATCCAGTTGAATGTTAACTTTTTTACTTGAGAGTTGCTTTACTGAAATTATTCTTGCTTTAAGACTGATTTTTTTTGAATCCTCTATACGTTTCTTTGGCAGCCCAAATTTTTCAATTGCTTTAACTTGAGGAGGCAAATCCTCTTTCAAAGTTTTTGGTGGAGGTTTATCAATTTGAACAATTTTTTCAACTTCTGTATTTTTTAGCTTCTCCATAAAAATACTGTCATAGCATGCCAAGCGCTTTTTATCATTTGAGATTTGAGTGCAATCATCAACCAATGCATCTGCATGTAAGAATAAAGAAAAGTAGAGAGCAGTAAACGATGAGAATATTATTTTTTTCACATATCTAAATATATCAAAAGTTCAAAGAAACAGTTATGAAAAATCCTGCAAGAATGTAATGATTTAAGTATGCTCTATGAATAATGTTGGTACCCCGTGTGTATGACTTTTAATCGTCATAACCAAAGTATCTTCTTTAACGCCTTTTTTGATTTCTGTTGCATCGACCCCCAATTTTATAAGTCTTTTCCTGCATGAGGCGAGGTCACTTACATTCCATGCTAACCCCCAAAGCTTATCTATTGCATCATTTTGATCCTTATCTTCGATCACTTCGATTGTCGTTTTATTTAATCTAAAAAACAACATTCGCTTTTGCCAATGCTCCACAAATTTGTCTAATGCAAGCCTGATATTGAATATATCTCTATAAATCTTAATAAAACCTTCTGCATCATTGGTACTTATAACAACATGGTCTAATCGGTGAACTGATGAATCTGCATATTTGTTAAGTTTGGCCAGTTTGCCTCCAGTATGCTCAATAATGAATAAAAATAATCCCCTCGAAAGCTCTGGGATTAAAAATTGATTAACCCAAGTTCTCTTCTCTTCCGTTTCAAAGTTTACACCTTCCCCTGGAGATGCATCAGCTAAGTTAAATGAATTTTTTTGCATGGTGCTCCTAAACTTATTCATGTCTGAAGTTCCAAAGACAATACCATTTAGTCCTTCGCCGTTATTTGCAATAGTATGCTTAATAAGTTCGGCACCAATCCCCTCACCCCCAACAGCAAGTAATTCAAGGTAGGTATTTTGGAAATTAAACAGGGTATTTTTAGTTCCTAATTCTTTATGGTCGCCATTCCAAACGGGAGGGTTACCAAGAATCATTTCATAATTTTTTGAAGCTTCATCTAGATCCTCAACTGCAATGATTACATGATCGACTGAATCTAGCATTGGAAAAAGTTTATAAGCTTTTTTGATAACCAAAAATAACTCTGTAGTCTGTTTTCATTTGTAAGTTATTTTTGTCCTGGTCAATTGGAAAGATAACTTCTAGTCCGAACCTATGATTCTCGCTTGAAAATATTGATGTGAGCAGGTTAACCCCAACAGCAAGGTAAACATTAAGACCACCATAATTGTTTGGATCTGCAGTTTGTACTGGCGCAGATATTAAGATATCTCTTCCAGATATTTTATCTTGATGTGTTGTGTTTAACCTCGATGATATTGACACAGATTTGCTTAGGGGCATTTGCACCCATGAATTAAATTCTGATTTGTCTCCAAAAGCCCAGTCTTTGTCATTAATAACGGTTTTGTTCCTAATCTGATTGCCCCAAACCATGCCGTTTTTAAATGTTCTAACATTGGTTAGTCCCAATATTACTGATGTCGCATCATCACCAGGCTGCATGCCATAGGGCAATATCATATCCATCCTTTGGTTCATTGGAGTAAGCACAATGTCCTTTGAAGTATTTTCTCCAATTGACTGCTGTAGGCCTGTTTCTAGATGCCACCTTGAGCTCATGCTTTGATTAAATCTATAAAGGAGGCTAACAGACAAGTCAGATAAATCACTTGATGAGGTTTTAAACTTTCCAATAAAGTCCCTATTCATCATTGGCTTAAACGTTTTTAAGTCCATATTTTTGGACATATACATAGCCATGGCCATTAAAGTTATATTATCGGATGGGGAGTACATTCCTCCCAACATGGTCATTTGCATGTTCATTTCTTTTGGCACCACAGACAGATTTGCTGGCATGTTTGAAACAGTGTTTGGTAAATTTATGATTGCCTGTTCTCTAATATCTTTTCCATTAAGCAGGTTGCCATTCATATGCATATATTCTTGTCTCAAGGAGAGCATGAATTTACTGTGATGCATGTCCCCCATTATTCCAATAGGTGCATGATCAGAAGCGCTCATCATTTTGTGATGATGCATGTGTTGATGGGCCATTTTCTCTTCTTTAGATAACTTACTGAGTAATGGCTCGCACATTTCGCAAACCGAGTAAATGCCAACACTCATAACCAATGTGGCCAAAAGTAAATATTTATTTCTGCTCATTAATTAGCCTTATGTCCTTCGATTAAAAAATAAAATTATGCCTGATAATGATGTAAAAAGTGCAATGAAAGAAAAAACTTTCAAGCCTAAATTATCTATATTATCTCTTTCAACCCAGTCCATTATGTGGATGCCCCACATGAAATCCCAGATACGCCACTGGAGAGATCTTATGGCACTAACTTCGCCTGAAAATGGATCTACATACACGTTTATTTTTTTACCTTTTTCGTTTTCAGATATAACTTTGTACAGTGGCAAATTGCGTCCCCTAAATTCAGAGCCACGAACTTCTTCATCAATCAACAAGGATTGAATGGGAGTGAGTGTAGTTTTAAGGGAAACTATTTTTTTTGCTTCTTCTGTACTGAGCATTTTAGTTTGCTCTTTTTCACTAGGGCCTTGAAGTTTGTTCTCTATCCTGTATTGCTCACCACGTACGTTTTCTATTTTATTGAATGAGAAATAAATTCCTGAGATGGTCCAAAGCAAGAGCTGAATCGAAACAACCAAACTAATGTATTTATGAAACTTCCTTAAAGTAATTTTCATTGCCTAGAAGACGATTTACCCTTTCTTATCAAGCTTTTCGATTATCTCAATAACTTGGTGAGCATAATTGCCAAGAATTGGAATAAATTCTATCTGCGCAAGAATTGCTACCAGGATTGAAACCAGTAATGTAGCGCCAACCACTGAACCCAATCCAATGGCAAGTCCCCTAAGTAAATTGTAATAAATAAACTTTATTGGGCTTGCATGTATCTTCATAAAATTATGATCATGAAGTTCCTCTAAAGCATCTGCTAATCTTTTTTGATCATCGCTCATAAGTGCCTCCGGGTACTTTTTATATAACAACTCTTAATTAAATCCAAATATCATTCTTGGCTGTAAGCTCATTTTCGATATCGCCAGTGTTTTTTACATCCCTTGGCTCTATCAACATAATGTGTGCCTCACCCTTGGCAATGGGCTTATGTTTTGCCCCTTTTGGCACAACAAACATCTCACCCTTACTTAATTCAACAGTTCTGCTTTCTAATTCTATTTCAATGCTTCCTTCAATAACGATAAAGGCTTCATCGGTATCATTGTGCTCATGCCAGACAAATTCGTCTTTAATTTTTGCAAGCTTAAATTGGTAATCATTTAGTTCAGCGATAACTTTTGGAGACCAGTAATCTTTTATTGATTCAAGTTTTGACTTTAGGTTGATTTTAGATTCTGTCATTGGGCTCAATCATCATCAAAATAATTTACTCATATATCTCTTTGATTTTCTTAATAAAAAGGTTTTTTCCCCTGGTAACATTCTCTTTCCAGTCTTGGCTAGCATTATTATCTGCCTGGTCAGAAATATATTTGAAACATCTGAAATCAATATGATTCATCTTGCAAATTTTTGCAATAGCATAAGCTTCCATGTCAACTATGTCGGTAATAATCTCAGGTGTATTTGTTACAAATGAATCGCCCGTTCCACAGCTAAACCCATCCCTCCCAAAGTGGATCTTAAAACTATCTTCAAATGGAGTTTCGCCGAACTTTATTCCTAATGGACTGGCATCCATATCACGTTGAAAGAAATTTGTTGCCTCAACAAGACCGGAAATTTCTTTATTTAGGCTTCCGGCTGTTCCATAATTAATAATTAATTTTGGTGAATATTTTCCTATGGCTTCGATTGTTTTAATTGCAGCATTTATCTTGCCCACTCCCATATGCTCAATTTGAGGCTCATTTAAATCTTCTTTGCTGAGCTCATCCTCTAGGGCAACTAAGATAATCATTGATCAAGACATAAAGTTATCTGTCTAATAATTATTAGATTAAAAAAAGAAAAAGTTTGCACAAGGAATCATGACCGATATTTGGCCAATCCTTTATCTAGAAATTTAAGGCTACTTCGCGCAACAAGTGCACTCGCAGCAACTACAACAATCACACATGAGTGGATTATAGATTAAATTAAGTAGATTGAACAATCCTAAAATTGGTATGGATTACAATGCTGGATTATGCTGGCTCTTTGTGACAGTCCGCACACTCTAGTCTTTTGCAGGTTTGAAAGTTTTGGTAGTGTGCAAAAACCAATAACAGAGATCCAAGAAGCGTAATGGCTTGTTCACCTGGCTCACCCAACAATCTCTCTCCCATAATTACAGCAGCAACCAATGCGATAATTCCAATTGTTGCTGCAGGAAAAAAAGAGGTGGTTTTATGATTTTTATACCCAATGTACAGGGCGATGATACTCACAGGAACAACAATAAATATTAATAGCCTATGAATAAATTCATTATCGATGGTAATGGATAAAAATCCTGCTGAAAGTATTACAAATGACGGCATAAATAAACAATGGATTGCACATGCTAGAGAAACTGTTATTGCGATTTTATCTGTGCGTTTTTGAGTTTTTTGCATGGCTTATTGTAATACAGTAAGAAAAGTTTTTAATTTGCCTAATCAATGACCTCTTTCTTACGAACTATGTTGCTCAATTATAAGCTCAATATCATCAATGGACTCTAGATCTCCATCTCTATAATTATTCGCAAGCAAAAATAATTTCAAAAATAAACTGCTGCCATTTACATTTGATAAAATTTTGATCTTTTTGGATTTAATTTTTTGATCCCAAACCTCTCTTACTTTATCCCAAAAATTTGAAGTTTCTTCCCAATATAAGTATCCGGCAGACCAATCAAAATCTTTTATTCTTTGGTATCTTGCAATACCAATTTCTTTTGCAACAACCTCACTGTCTATTGTTACTTTATTATTATTCTGCTCATGAACCCATCCGGTTGGAGTAATAGTATGAATGTTTGTGCCAATAATTAAGTCATAGTCATTTCTTATGGATGCCTCTCTTCTTGGTAAAGGTCTTTTAGTTTCATTGCTGGTCCACGACGAGGAGTTTGGCAGGTGCTTCCAAGCACCGAAACCCTCATATCTGGGAGAATCATCAACTTGGTAAACAGTTTGCGTCCAAGTTCCTCGTCTCTTTGTCCAAGGAAGACTTTGCTTTTCCCAGGTGCTGTTTCCAATGAATGTGCTGACGTATGCATCTTGATATGTCCAGTCTTGCCTCCAATGCTTCATAACCATGGGCTCAGAAATAGTGCCATCCTCTTTTTCAAAAAACATTACCATTATGTGCTGAAGTGCTATAAAGTTTTTCTTATCTTCCACCACTATTACAAATTCTGTGCCCCATGATTGATAAGGTTTTGCAGGCATATAATTCTCAACAAAACCCATTGTCTCCATAAAGTCAAAATTTACTTTGTATTCTCCCTGCATGGCTAGAATAGCAAGCCTATCTTTTTCAAACTTAGTTAAATTTTTATCTTGAATTTTTTGCCAAAAAGGGCTTCGAGTATTGTCCAAACTGACATTGGGACCTGAAGAAGTACCTCCTCTTGGAGTCATAAGATCAGGATCATTTAGCTGAGTCCAACCAAAAACATAATTACTTTGGCTAGCGTGGGTAAATTGACTTAACAACAATAATGTAATTAACACGAATTTCATAAATTTTTAACTCTAAGGTAGATAATTATATAAATATAAATTATAATATAATATTAATTTCATTTATAATACTAGAATGCGTAATTTAACTTTTTTATTTATTTTTGTAACGTTATCTGTAAGTGGTGAAAACTTTAACATAAAAATGGTAAATACAGATTCATCTGGGCAAATTATGGTTTTCGATCCTCCTTTCTTAAGGGTAAATGTTGGTGATACTGTGACCTTTATACCATCCGATGCTCTTCATAATTCTAAATCTGTTTTAAATTTAATACCGTCTACAGCTGCCCCATGGGAAGGAGCCATGGACGAAAAAATAACTGTTGAGTTTAATGTCGAAGGCATATACGTATATCAGTGTACCCCTCATATAGCCCTTGGAATGATTGGAGTGATTCAAGTCGGAAATCCTGTAAATCTTCCGGAAATTAATGAAAATATATCATCTCTTGAGTCTTTGATTGCGATCAACAAGGAGAGGGTAAAAACTTATTTATCTAAAATTAACTAATGTCCAAACCAAGAAACTTTTCTGATTACTTCGCTCTATCTATGACTAAATTTTTTAGGCTAATAGCAGATACATTTTTTGCAAAAAGATATGGGCACAGAGCCGTTGTGCTTGAAACCATTGCTGGTGTTCCAGGGATGGTTGCGGGAATGATCATTCATCTGAGAAGCTTAAGACATATGAAGACTGGATATGGATCCAGAATTAGAGAGATGCTTGCTGAAGCAGAGAATGAAAGAATGCACTTAATGTTTTTTGTAGAAATTGCTAAACCAAATACTTTTGAAAGGCTTTTAGTCCTTTCAGCTCAAGGTTTCTTTATGACCTTTTATTTTTTTATGTATATCTTTTTCCCAAAAACCTCACACAGAATGATAGGTTACTTTGAGGACGAAGCTGTAAAAAGTTATACAGAATATCTCGATCAGGTTGAAAATGGTACAACTTTAAATATTAATGCTCCTAAACTTGCCATTGAATATTACGGCTTGTCAGATAAGGCAAAACTGTCGGATTTAATAAGGTGTGTAAGGGCTGATGAAATGCATCATTCTGGAGTAAATCACAGTTACGCTGATGACTTTGATAATATAAAGAACCATTCCAAAAGAAAAGATTCGGCTATCGAAGATAGCGAACAAAAAAAAATTGCTTGACGAAAAGCTCTGTTATTCACTCTCAACGTTGAAGAGTTTAGTGTAAATCTGCCAATTACCCTCTTCTTTTATGAAAGAGAGTGTGTCCAAGAACGTGATTCCTAGATACTTATCTCTCACTTTCACAAAAGCTGTTGTCCCCTCTACCTCGCATGCAAGAATTTCAAAAACAACATTCTCACCTTTTTCTTTTGGTGAAGGTTGTTGTGATGCAACAAACTCTGCAAAATCATCTGTAGACATTTGCATAAAATCCCCATGCAAGTAACCAACTACTTTTCCATTGCTATGAAATACCTGCTTTACTTTGTTAGGATCAGATAAATCCATGCTATCAATATAAAGCTGGACCATATTTTCGATTTGTTCTTTGTCGCTCATAATCTGCTCCTAAATATGTTTGATAATTGTATTATTTTATTTATCTGCATATAGAGTTAGTGAGCCGACCTTTGCTGCAATAGAATTTGGAACTAACATTGTTAAAGCATAGTGAGATACTTTCCATTCACCATTTATATGCTCAACGACGCCTGTCCCTCTACAATGTCCTAACTTTTCATTAAACAAGATCTCATCAAACCAACGTGTGTTGCCATCCCCTTCCCAGTTACGCTCTATTACTGAATAAGTCCATCCATGACCATCTGAAAATGCTGGCTTAGCATAAGCTTTAAATTCCTCTATAGTCCATCGCTCAGTTTTATCTGTGCCCAAAAACACAGCATTTTTACTGTAGCGATCAAAGTAAGACTCAAAATTTCCTGTATGTGCATCTTGATGAAGACCATCAACCAGATTATCTAATTTTTCAAAAGCCCAACCACTATGAGACAAAACCAAAAAAATTATTAGCGTTATGTTTTTCAAAAAGTGCAAATTATGATTCTTTATTTGGATTCCAAATTACAAGGTTTTTTGTTTTGAGCCTATTTATAATTAACTTATACCTTGACTGCTCTTCTTTCCATTCCTTTAACCAGTTAGCACCATCTCTTTCCGCATCAACAAATATTGCGTTTGTGAAGGCTAGAGGTAATATTACTGCGACGTGAATGACGATACTTATAACCGTATTGTAATTAAAAAATCCAAGATAATTCGCTGCCAAGAATCC
Source organism: uncultured SAR86 cluster bacterium (assembly GCA_902623535.1). Taxonomy (GTDB): domain Bacteria; phylum Pseudomonadota; class Gammaproteobacteria; order Magnimaribacterales; family D2472; genus MED-G82. The sequence continues at coordinate 10,202 of CACNUA010000021.1, forward strand.
AAAAAATATACTCCATACTACGAACAACACCAACATAAAATAAGTCTGTAAGCTTGGATCAGGTATATACTTTAATGGATTAAATCTAACATCCATCACTCTTCTCCATCCACTAACAAGTTTCATTACAGTTCTTCTGAATAAGCTTGGTTTTTTCATATTTGGTTTTATCATCTTTTTCTACTATTAAATCTTATGAACTCTTTAGTCACATGCATGCCAACAGTAATCCATGTCACTGCGAGCAAACTCCAAAACAATATTTCAATCATAAAAATTTTATAATTTAATGTAAATAAAAAATCACGGCTAAGTATCTCGTCATGCAATAAACTTAACCCTTAAAAAACCCACCTACGAATCCTCTCAAATCTGCGTTCCAATCGACTAATTTTTCCTTCATATCTGATTTAATATCGCCTAAAACAATAAATTGTTTTATTTCAAAGTGCTCTGGAAATTCTTTAACTAGATGGCTTGCAGAATGATTTTCTAGTCTTAGTTTGGCAGCATCACTATCCTCAAACATTTCAATTAAGGTTGCTGACCTTTCATCCTCAGATAGAAACCATTCAAATCTTATGGTTTTAGGTTCGGCACAATTGAAAACATAAGGAGATGAATTTTCTCTCATAAATTCTTTAACCTCATCTACGCTCTTGATCAGCCCCAACTCAAAAATGTAAGTTATTTTTGGATTATGTTTATTTAGTTCGGTCATTTTTTATTAAGTTATTAGCTTAGGTATTATTTCTAGTTGAGCAAGAATACCAAAGACAACTAACAATATAATACTAGCGGTTATTTCAAGATTTTTCTCTTGAATCCATTCAAAAGAATATTCTATAAATTTTCTTATCCATTTATCGGCTTTATCCATAAATTTAATAGCTTTTCTTGTCCAGGTATCAGTCATATCAATTAATAACAGAGAAAATGATGCAATGATAAGCCAAACAAAACCATTAAGGATCATGTCAATAATCCAGCCTACTACTACCCAATTTATTTCCATTGTTATTTACAATTTTAATTCAACAGTGATTGAATTGATTTGTTTGGTGCATTAATCTTCCTTGTAATTCTCTTCTAGAATTCCTTTTTCTTTTAGTTTGCTTGTTAGTTTTTGAACCCGAATAAATGCTATCAGTCCAAACACAAATCCCAATATTCCCCACACGTCTGTTTCCATAATTTTTTCTATTTAATGCACCATTTAAATCTACTCTACCGTCACTGAGTAGATTTAACTGTCTACCTTCTTAAAGGTGTCTGTTTTTGGGTCTCCAATAATTGTTTTGAACAACTTTTTAAAATTATCTAATGAATGGGAATATAACTCATCTATATCCAGACCGAGCAACTCTTTATTTTCGATATTCAGAGTTGAGTTATCAAAACTAATGACTAAATCATCTTCTATCCAGTTATGAGGGTAGAGTCTTAATTCCATTCTTTTCTTTGCTTTATATATTTTTGACTCTCCGTATCTCTTGTTTATTAAGTCACTAATCCATATAGCAGCCTCTGTCCATTTCTCTGCTCCTATTGATTTAATAGAATCTATATCAATCTCCATACCACAAACATGAAAAATTTTTTGTTGTCGAATAACAATGAAATAATATATTTTCTCTATTTCCTCATGATCTTCTTTAACTTTATTTAATTTGTTTTCATATACCTTAGACCAATCAGAAACCACTCCAGAGAATTTTTTATTTTTAAACGCATCATCTAAATCATTTCCTACACCTGTAAATTTTTGTCCTAAAGAGGTTTCACCAGATGTGCTTGTTTTTTTTCCATTCCACGAAAGCATCTTTGCGTCAGCACCATAATTACTATCTAAATGAATAACATCTACAGGATAACTTCCGGAACCAACCGGGTCTGCTCCTAAGCATTGAACCAACCATTGCTCTATGTGTTCTTTGGGGACTTGGATTGGAATATCCGATTGATTATTAACTAATTCTGGTTGAGAAAAGATTGCTTTAAATAAAAAATATTTAAGAAGGTTTTGTGCATCTTGACTAAAAAAATCTTTTAGTTTGTCCTTCTTTAAAGGTGTTATTACCATTTAATTAAATAATCCTTATCAAGTAGACACCTTTATCTACTCCACCGTGACTGACTTCGCTAAGTTTCTTGGCTGATCAATATCAGTGCCTCTTAGCAGCGCTACTTCATATGAAAGAATTTGAAGTGGGATGGTGTAGATAATTGGTGTTAATAAAAAATCGCACTTTGGCATCGGGACAAGACTTCCTGATTTTACGTCGATAGAGACACTCGGATCCGAAAAGACATATAGAGTCCCGCCACGCGCTTTGACTTCTTCTAGATTAGAAACGAGTTTTTCCGCAATCTCGCTTTCAGGTGCTAGCGCTATGACCGGCATGTTTTCATCAATAAGTGCCAAGGGCCCATGTTTAAGCTCACCTGCTGGATAAGCCTCGGCATGAATGTATGAAATCTCTTTGAGTTTTAGTGCGCCTTCTTTAGCAACTGGATAAAAAATACCGCGCCCTAAAAACAGTGCGTTATCCTTGTTGGCAATTGCTGGGGCCATTTCAATAATAGAATCTTTTAATTCTAAAGTTTGTGTAATGATTTCTGGTAATGCTCTTAGAGCGGTGACCACCCTCTGTCTTAATTTTGGATTCAAGTTTCTAGCTTTTGCTAGGGAGAGGGTTAATAACATTAAAGCAGCAAGCTGTGTTGTAAACGCCTTGGTTGAGGCAACTCCTATTTCCGGGCCAGCATTGGTGAATAAAACAAAATCGGATTCTCTTGCTAGGGTGCTGGTTGGTACATTGCAAATTCCAACAGTTGCAAGATAGTTTTTTTCTTTTGCATAATTTAATGCGGCAAGCGTATCAGCGGTTTCACCTGATTGAGAAATCGTAATGAGAATTGAATTTTCGTCTACGTGAGGGTTTCTATATCGATATTCACTTGCATAATCTATTTGGCATGGGAGTTCGGCTATTGCAGAAAGCCAATTAGCAGCAACCCTTCCTGCATGAAGACTAGTGCCACAAGCAACAATCTGAATACGCTCTACTTTTTTAAAGAGCTCTGTGGAACCTAAACCAAAAATATTATCTAAAACGTCCTCTCCACTGATGCGACCATCTATTGTATTCAGTAGTGCATCAGGTTGTTCATAAATCTCTTTTTCCATGAAGTGCCTATAATCACCCTTAGAGGTTGCCTGTGATGAGATATCAATGCGGTTTATTTCTCTTGGTGCTTCTGAATCAACTGCATCAAAGATTTTGTAAGTATCTGCAGATATTTCAGCAACATCACCGTCTTCAAGAAAAATAAAATCATTAGTTAGTTGAGATATAGCTAAAGGGTCTGAAGCAGCGAAAACCTCATCTGTACCTAAACCAATAAGCAGTGGTGATTTCTGTCTAGCAATCAACAACTTGCTTTCATCATCCCTGTGCATGGCAGCGATTGCGTATGCCCCGTCAAGCTTTTTTTTAGAAGCAAACATTGCCTCTATCATGGTCATTCCTTGCTTTAAGTTAAAGTCTAGTAGGTGCGCAATAATTTCTGAGTCTGTTTGTGATGCAAAAGAATAACCCTCTTTTTCTAGCTCATCTTTTAACTCCAAATGATTTTCAATAATGCCGTTATGAACGATAAATACTTCATCATTTGATTTGTGTGGGTGAGCATTTGTTTCCGAAGGCTCTCCATGTGTTGCCCAGCGTGTGTGAGCTATGCCAAGTTTACTTTTAGGTTTTTCTTCAATCATCTTGTCCTCAAGAAGCTGAACCTTTCCAAGCGTTCTTAGGTGTGCAACCCCGTCTAATTGATGCAGAGCAATTCCTGCAGAATCGTAACCTCGGTACTCCATTCTATGAAGACCTTGAACTAAAAGTTTTCCAACATTACGGGTAGAAGCTGCAGCTATGATTCCACACATGTTTTATTTTTTATTTTTTGCCCAGTCAGGTTTGTTTGATTGCTTGCCGCGCGCGACAGCAAGAGCATCATCTTCGACATCTTTGGTAATCACTGAACCTGCCCCAATGTATGAGTTGTTACCGATATTTAATGGTGCCACTAAGGACGAGTTAGTTCCGACAAAAGTTTTGTTGCCGATTTTTGTTTCATGTTTGTTGGTCCCATCATAGTTACATGTAATTGTGCCGGCTCCGATATTTGAATCCTCTCCAACCTCAGCATCTCCTAAATATGCTAAATGGTTAGCCTTAGAGCCTTTACCGATTTTAGTCTTCTTGGTTTCAACAAAATTACCAATCTTTGCCTGATCCTCTAGGATAGTTCCTTCTCTGAGTCTTGCATAAGGGCCAACATTGCAATCTGCACCTATTTGAGTTGAAACTATGTGTGAAAAAGCCTCAATACGAACGTTGTCACTAATCGCAACATCTTTTAAATAGCAGTTTGGTCCGATGGAAACGTTAGTGCCAAGCATGATTTTGCCCTCTAAAATAACATTAACATCGATCGAGCAGTCCTTCCCTGCGGACACATCACCCCTTACATCAACCCTTGATGCATCTGATAATGTAATCCCTTGCTCGAGTAAGTCTTTAGATTTCATTTCTCTAAAAATGTTTTCTATTTCGTGAAGTTCGTTTTTGGTGTTAGCGCCTAACACCTCAGTTTCTTCAACTACTATAGGATTGATTTTAACACCCTTTTTGCTTGCTATCTTTATGACGTCGGTTAAGTAATATTCTCCGGCTGCATTATCATTGCCAACCTCATTCAAACAAGATAAAAGCATCTCCCCCTTAATGATCATAATTCCAGTAAATACTTCATTAATTTTTTTTTGTTCCGAGTTAGCATCTTTTTCTTCAATAATTTCAGTTGCCATGCCTGAATCATCCTTGATAACTCTTCCATACCCAATGGGTTCTTTAGGGATCATGGTCAAAATTACAGCATTATGATTATCGCTTAATGCATTCTTTAAGGTCTCATGGCTAATTAGTGGAACATCGCCGTAAAGTATCAACACATCTTCATCATCCCTTATGTTCTTTTGGGCTGCTTTGACCGCTCCTGCAGTCCCATTGAGCTCGGGTTGAACAAAGGTCTTTACGTTTTTGAAGTTTGAACTTAGGTGTTCATTAAGAATATCTTTTTTGTAGCCAATGACCGTGCTGATTTTGTTGGTTAATGTGCCTGCGGTTGTGATGACGTGATCTATCATGGGTCTGCCCGCTAGGGATTGCATCACTTTTGGAAGATTCGTATGCATTCTGATGCCTTTGCCAGCTGCGAGAATAATAGTATGTAAATTCA
>CACNUA010000022.1 GCA_902623535.1 uncultured SAR86 cluster bacterium
TAATCATGTCTTCCGGGATAAAAATATTTTCATATCTTCCAAATCCACGAGTTTGGAAGTCACTTATTGCCGCAAATTTCTGTGGTGCAAAGGTTGAAGTTGTTGGAGATGAGCCGAAAAACTTACCCAATTGGTTATGGGATTATGATGCAAGAGAACTTACTGAGGATGATAAATCTAATTCAGCATTAATCAGAAAAGGAAGAAGAGGCTTTACCAATGACCTTTTTAAAACCAATGAGTTTCTTTTAGCACACCCATTTGGAACTGTGCCTGCTGCATTTGATCTTGAAACAAAAGCGGGCATATTTGAATCCAATAGCATTATGCGAGCTGTTGCTAGGTCAGGTAAATCTAATAAACTCTATGGCGGTGATGATCTTGTTCTGGCATCAAGAATTGATAGCTACTTAGATGTAAATTTAGTTTTCTCAAGAGAACATCAGGTTTACATACTAAGCGTCGAAAAAATGAATGAGGTTTTGTATAACCGAATGAAGTCTGCGTATGAGTTCTATTTAGATGGGATTGAATCAGCGTTAAAGTTAAATAAATATATTGTTGGAAACTTTATATCTCTTGCTGATATATCTTTTGTTTGTGACGTTGGTTATTTTCTTAAAGAAGCAAATCAGAAGGATGTCTTAGACGCGCAGGGATTTGATTTAATTTCAAACAAATTCAAGAATGAATATCCGCAATGCGCTGATCATCTGATTGAATTGTCTAACCAAGAAGAATTTTCAACAGTCATTAAGGATGGCTTTATAAGCCTTTAAAGCATCTAAGAACTATTCACCAAGCAGCACTTTTGCTGCTAACTGAGTATCCATATACTCTTTTAATTCCAGAATCTTATTGTCTTTTATTTTCAGCAAAAAATGATATTTGTTGTTATAGGGTTTTCCAGAAACGTGCATTGCTAAACCTTCTACCTCAGCTGCAACGCAATCATTTTCAGCAATCAAACTAACAATATTGAAAGTTATTCCATCTGGGAATGAATCAAGAACACTTTTAGCAAAACCAACAACCTCACTTTTAGATCTTGAACCACCAATTGCATTTTCCCCAGCAGTCCAGATTATTGATTCTTCTGTATAAAAATCTAGATAATCTTGAGATCCACTGCTTAAAATGCTGAAGAAATCTTCTACAAGTTTTTTATTATTATCTGTTAAGTCAGACATAATTTATGTTACTACTGAATAATTTTTTTATCTATTACTCAAATTTTCGGTACTGATTAGCTTGAAAGATTAACATCTCTCGATAGGACTTAGCATTCATACAAATTCCATCAAATGAAATAAAAAAAATTTTCCCTCTAGATTTAATGAAATACCCGTCTATACAAAGCGCAATCATTTTTGCTTTTTTGTCTCTTCTTTGGTGCTGAGCTTGTAACGCAGAAAAAATTACATTGCTATGATCATGGTTCATGTGATTAATCATTCCTTCCTCGTTATTTATCCATGAAGGTTTAACCGGTTTCCAATCTTTAATTTTTAACCAGGCTATCTCACCAAAACCACCAATCCATCTAATTTTACTGTGCGACAACTTATAGAAATCAAAATCATGCAATGCAGAGTACTTTTTACTATCTGGCAGAAATTTATGAAATCTCGGTTTAACTAATTCTTTTTCACTTTTGTTTATTGGTTTTAGATCACCCATCAAAGTTAACCTCTGGGAGTTTTGTTTGTCATCGTCTTTTTTTTCTTTCGATAATGTTATGCATGCCCTTGAATCTCGAAAGAGATTCTTTGTATGCTGGGCAAGGGTACTTGCATATATGTAAACAGATCTATCTGGCCCTGTGATAAATGTAACATAGCTTCCAAAAGGGTATCCTTTAAATGATTTTGAAAGAGTTGATAGTATTCCTGACGAGGATGAACGAAGTAAATTTATAGCACTTGTTTCAAATTTATTAAGTTTTTCTTTCATTTTCAATAGTACCTAATATTGATTGGGTCCTGATCAATCATAATGTTGGTTTCATATGCTTTAGATAGCAAATCCTCGTTGAGCATTTCCTGCACATCACCTTCTTTAACAATACTACCCTTTTTAAGGATAATTATTCTGTCTGAAAATGAATAAGCAAGATTTAAGTCGTGCAGGATCATTAAAATACCAGTTCCAGCGGTAGCCCTTTTTTTTATTGAACGCATCATGCTGAGTTTATGAACCATATCTAAGTTTGAAAAAGGCTCATCTAATAATAAATAATTTTGATCATTTGCATTTGGTGGCTGCCATAACTGTAGCAAGGTTCTGGCAAAGTGAACTCGACGTTGCTCACCACCTGACAAAGTATTGAATTTCTGATCAACTAAACTCTGCAAATCACATTCTTCAATGACATCGTTTTGATAATTTTCTAGATCACTACTGATCATATTAAATTTATGATCTAACCAACCCATTTGGATTATGTCCATCACACTGTAATCAAAAGCTATGTTTTGAAATTGAGACATTACAGATCTAATATATGCACGCTCTTGAATTGAAATTGTATTAAGTGACCTTGAGTCATAATAGACTTCACCACTGTGATCAGATAAATTCCCGGTAATCATATTCAACAATGTAGTCTTGCCCGCTCCATTTGGGCCAATAATAGATAAGATTTCTTTAGGCTTTACTTCTAGAGTAATATCTTTGAGTATACTTTTATTTCCAAAAGATAAAGATACTGACTCAGTCTTTATACTCATAATCTTTTAATCCTAAATATTAACCATAAGAAAAATGGCGAACCTATAGCACTTGTTATTAAGCCAATAGGCAGTTCAGCAGGTTGTACAATAATTCTTGCAATCAAATCTGCGATAATCATTATGGCAGCACCCATAATAGCTGAACCTGGTAAAACAAAATTATGATTTACACCTCCTATTAGTCTTGTTAGGTGAGGAACAACCAAGCCTACAAATCCAATCATTCCTGAAAGAGCTACACTTGCTCCAACAGCTGCGGCACAAGTTATAATGATCGTGTACTTAAGTCTTTGAACATCTATGCCTAATCTGTAAGCCTCTTGTTCACCTAATTGAAGGAGGTCAAGTTGCCTTGAAAAAGGAACCATAATCATAATTGAAATTAGAATCATGACAATTACTGGTGTGAGCAATGGCCAAGTCACCCCACCAAAACTCCCCATTGTCCAAAATGTTAGGCTTCTTAGTTCTGCATCAGTACTAATATAGGTGAGAATACCTATACCAACCCCAGCAATTGCATTGATGGCTATACCTACAAGAAGCATGTAAGTGACTCCCTCATAACCAAAACCTCTTGTCATTAAATAAAGCATAAAAATTACAAGAGACGCTCCAGCCACTGCGGCCAATGGAATTAAATAAATCCCAAGGGAGTATTGATCAAATAAATCTCCGCCTAAAACTATTATTAGGGTTGCCCCCAAGGCAGCACCTGCAGAAACACCAATTAAACCTGGATCAGCCAATGGATTCCTAAATAATCCTTGCAGTGCTGCTCCAGAAATACCGAGACTTGCTCCAACAAGAGCTGAGAGAATTACTCTCGGTAGCCTAATTTCAATTAGGACGGTATTTTGAATCGCAGTTGTGTTTCCTTTAATAAACTCAAAAATAGATAAGCCATAGCTCCCTAAAGTGATCGCAAGGACTACAAATATCAAGCTTACTAATATTAGGCAACATAATATGAAGGACTGTTTATGACTTATAAAATTAAAATAAGTTCTGATTTGATTAGAAGCGTCCTTAAGAGCTTGCATTTAATATTTTTGCTATCTGCAAAGCGGTATCAATTGTTCTAGGCCCAAAACCAAGTGATGCCATTCCATCAAGAGCTAAAATATTATTATTTCGTGCTGCTGGAGTTAGGTATAGTGCAGGGTGGTTACTCAATTCTTCAATTGTACCAAAACCTTTAAGGCCTCTTTCTGAGATTATAATTAGATCTGGTTCAGCTTGTATAATTGATTCGGTACCGACAGGCTTCCATCCTTCAAATGATGATAGTGGATTTATGCCTCCAGCCAAAGAAATCAAGCCATCTCCAGAAGTGTTCGAACCTGCTATTAAAGGCGATCCACTTTGCATACTCAAAATGTAGATAATTTTTTTTCCTTCAGCATCGGAGATTGAATTCTCAAGTTGAGATACCTGTTTTAATAATTTGTTATTGTAGAAATCAATTTCATTTTTTTTCATCCCAATCATTTTGCCAACACACTCTATTTTCTGAATGATTCCAGAGGCACTGTGAATCTCAGGTAATACTCTTGTTTCAACATTTGTTCTATTAATTTGATCAATAACAGAGGGAGGACCCATATCATTTTCACCAATAATTAAGGTTGGATCTAATGAGAGAACACCCTCAGCAGAGAGTGCTCTCACATAGCCAATTGAAGGTAAATTCATAGCACTTTTTGGATAGTTTGATGTAACATCAACCGCAATAAGTCGAGATTCTTGTTCTAAAAAATAAATAATCTCAGTTATTGATCCCCCTGCAGCAGTTATTCTAGAAGAATCCATTGCTTTTTCACATGCATCAAAGTTGAGAGAGGCAAAAGTTAAAAAAAGTAAAATATTTTTCATAGTTAGATTTTATTGCTTTTAAACACAAAGTAAATGATAATCATTCTCAATTGTAAATGATAATCATTCGCATTATGAGGTAAATTATGAGTTTCTTGTTATCAAGTCAAAAATATTTATTTTTAATCATTGTATCCATATATATGTCCATTGTAATTGGGCAATCTAAAGATGTTGAAGAAACAGTTGTTATTTCAGCAAAATATCCTGTACCTTTATCTGAAGTTATTGGATCGGTAGACTCAATCTCTCTTTCTGACATAGAAGACAGACAGGTAAGTGATCTAAATGATTTATTAAATAACACCGTTGGTGTTTCATCTACACGAAGTATTTCTTCAGGGCGAGTCTATAATGACTCTATTTCAATAAGAGGTATGGGCGGCCGAAGAGTTAATCTTTTGGTTGACGGCATAAGGTCTGGCGAACTGTATCAGGGCTACGGAAAAGATCTTGTAGACACCGAGCTTATAAAAAGAGTTGAGATTCTTAAGGGACCTAGTTCTGCTTTATACGGGTCTGATGGACTAGCAGGCGCAATTCTTTACATTACAAAAGATCCTAGTGATTTTGCAAACCAAGCTGATCCATACCATGCAATTAATTTAGGCTATGATAGTGATAATCAACATCAAAAACTATCTTATTTAGCTGCAACAGTTGGCGAAAGATCCGAAGCACTAATCCAACTTACTAGTAGAACTCTTGAAGAGACAGAGCTTCATGGAGACTCTGAACTTGATCCAAACCCCTTTACTGCAGATCAAAATAGTATTTTTATAAAAGGAAAGTATCTAATCAATGACAGAGTTGGTCTTACATTGGTGTACGATGCACAAGAATCTGAGGCTGATTGGAACTTACAATCAACTTTAGGTACCTCAGGATATCCACAAATACTCAATACTTCGTCCTCTATGGGCGATGATGAGTCTTCAAGAGACAGAGTGTCTTTAACTTTAGATTTTTCATCAGATCTTGGACTTTTTGATAATGGTAGTATTTCAATTTATGCTCAGGACACGGATCAAGCGCAAATTACTAATATCTCTAAGGCAATTACAGGTAATTTTGTTAACGGAGCATTTGGCCCCCAGTTTGTGCCTCAAATACCTCCAACGCCAATCGCAGAGTTTAAAAATTATATTTTTGATCAATCTATTGAGGGCTTTAATTTTCAATTTTTCAAGTCTATTAAATCAAACTCAGGAATAACTCAAAATATAGTTTATGGCTATGAACAAGAAACAATTGATGTCACGAGACCTCGATACAGAACCGAAACTAACCTTTTAACACAATCAGTAAATACAAACATTGGAGGAGAGACCTATCCTAATAAAACTTTTCCAGATACTGAAACCAAGCGCACAGCTTTCTATATAAATAACAGAATCGATTTATCTAGCAAAACCTCTGTTGTAATAGGGGCAAGAAATGATAGCTATGAACTGACAACAAGCCCCGATCAGCTTTTTATAAATGTAAACCCATTTGGGTATAATCTTGTCGATCAAGATGATAGTAAAACTTCTTTAAAGTTTGGTTTTATTCGCGACATTAATGAGGCTCTATCATTTTATTATCAATATGCAGAAGGCTTTAGGAGTCCAGATTTTTATAGTTCAAATTTAAGTTTTACAAATTTTGCTTTTAGATACACCATAATTCCGAATCCTGACCTTGGTCCTGAGGAGAGTGAGGGAAGTGAATTTGGCTTCAAAGGTGAAACCACCAATGGATCTTGGTCAGTAGCTTTTTATGATAATGATTATAAGGATTTCATTGAAACTGAAATGACTGGCTTTACTATGACTGGTTTAATGAAGTTTGTTTACAAAAACTTAGAAGATGTGAATATTAAAGGATCTGAAATAAAAGCTAACTATAACTTTAGCGATAACTTAACTGCACAATTTGGATTTAATGACTCTAAAGCAGAGCAAAACGGTGAACCCTTGACTACTATTGATCCTGATCAAGCTATTTTAGGGTTGCTATGGAATTCGGATGATAGCAAACTGAGCATCAATACATATGCAAGAATTACAGATGGTAGTCCTAAAAACTTACCACCTGTCTGCGGAAGAACCCCTCCATGTGCGGATGCATTAACATTGCCAGATCATACCCTAGTTGATAGTTTTATTAGCTATTCAATAAATGAAAGGCTTTCGATGAGATTGGCAGTCAGAAATATTACCGATAAAAAGTATTGGAACTGGTCAGATGTTGCAGGTAGCGCAGCTAATGACTCAGCCTTAGATTATTTTTTGAATCCAGGTAGAAACTACAGCTTATCTTTCAGATTAGTTTTTTAATAACGGTAAGCATGAATTAAGGTATTTACTTTAAAATAAAAATAATAAAGGAGAGAAATATGAAAAAAACTTTTTTAACTTTTGCTTTGATTTTTGGTTTCCAGCTAAGTGCTAATAATCATCTACCAGCAAACTATTCAATGTACCAGGCAAACTTTTTATTTAATTGTCCTGTGCCTGAAAAATGCTTTGCGGCATTTGATAAATATATGAATTCGCCTGAAGTTGCTAAAGAAAAATTTGAAGTTGATTTTTTTGCGATTCAACAAAACGGCTGGGACGATTCAACTCATGGTGTCAGCTGGTATTACAAAGACGCTGATCAGTATGCAAAAGCTGGACAGATTTTTTCAACTTCAAAAGCTGGAAGAGAATTTAGAAAAACCATGAATGATATAGGTGTAGAAATAATCTCTGATACCTTAACTGTTCATAGTGTCGGAGTCACCTTGAAAGGAAATACTGTAGACAATGGAGTTAGCTTGAGATGGAGTCTTGAGGTAACTGATCCAGTAAAGTTTGTTCCTTTATGGAGAAACTTTAGTAAAAGTCTTGAGAAGTATGATTGGAGCTCTAACGCTTATGGACTTCAGAGTCACTATCTTGGAAATAATGGAAATGGCATTACCCATGAGATTTGGGCTGCTTTCAATACTCCACAAGATGCATTGGCATTTTTATCAGGTATGAACGCTTCAAAAGAATTTGCTGCTTATGCTCCTGAATCTAGGAAGTACAGCCAGTTTAAAAGATCATATATGGAAGTTAGTCTCAAGATGTATAATCCAGACTAATATAATTTATATCATTTTTTTAATAAGGGGCTTAGTGCCCCTTATTAATTTTGAAAAGATAATTTAAGCTAAATGAATGAATTGGAATAAAAAATATATTGATGTTTCAGGTAAGCAAATAGCTTATGTTGAAATGGGAGAGGGTGATCCAATCATTTTTCAGCATGGAAACCCAACGTCATCTTATCTTTGGAGAAACATCCTTCCACAACTTCAGAGCCTTGGAAGATGCATTGCTATGGATCTTATTGGTATGGGTGATAGTGAAAAGCTTAAGGATGCAGGTAGCATGACCTATTCATATGCTACTCACAAAAAATATTTTGATGGATTTTTGGATGAACTTGGCGTCAAAAACAATGCAACCCTAATAATTCATGACTGGGGGTCTGCATTGGGCTTTGATTGGGCACAAAATAATTCCGAAAAAGTTAAAGCCATCTGTTACATGGAAGGTATAGTTCAATCTATGAAGTGGGAGGATTGGAACGAGGATGCTAGAGGAATTTTTCAAGGGTTTAGATCTCCAGCGGGAGAAGAGATGATCATAGAGAAAAACTTATTTATTGAGGCCGTTCTTCCTGGATCAATTCTAAGAAAATTATCTGATGAAGAGATGAATGAGTACAGAAGACCATTTAAGGACAAGAAAACTCGTCAACCAACACTTGATTGGCCAAGACAAATTCCCTTAGAAAATGAGCCTCCGGAAATATGTAAAATTGTGGATTCTTATTCTCAATGGATGGCTAAGAATGATCTGCCTAAGTTATTCATTAATGCTGAACCTGGAGCTATTTTAATTGGGAAACAAAGAGAGTTTTGTAGAACTTGGAAAAATCAGAAAGAGGTGACTGTTAAGGGCAGTCATTTTATTCAAGAGGATTCACCAAATGAGATAGGGAGCGCAATCTTTGATTGGTTAAAAGGCATAGATTAATATAAAAAAAGGAGAATAAGTATGTTAGTTGCTGTAAGAGCTGAAGTTGAAAGTGTAGATCGTTGGAGAGAAGGGTTTAAGACCCATGGAGACTTGTTTACGAAACAAAAAATTTCTATAGCATACCTAGGCGCTACTGATAACAACAAAGTCATTGCAGTTGTAGATACGTCTGATCTTGATGAATTTATGAGAATTTTCAATGATCCTGCTACAGCTAAAGCAATGCAGCACGATGGAATTACTGGTGGTGTGGAGATGTTTGTTTTAGATGACAGCTTTAAACCATAAAAGACTCATGAGATTAGGAATTTGGCAGTGAAGGGAATTCTTTTTTTACTTACTGGGTTGAGCCTATTTGCTGAATCTGAAATTTCTAGCAATCCAAATGACTGGTATGGAGTTACTGATAGAGTCATGGGTGGCAAATCCAATCTTCAGATTGAATACCTTAAAGGTACCTTCATATTAAGTGGCAATGTAACTACCCAAAATAATGGAGGATTTGTGAGGCTTGTTCAGGATATCAAACTCAACGATGATGCTTTAAAGGGCATCAGTTTTCTTGCTAAGGGTAATGATGAGATATATGAAATACATGCAACGCTTAAGGGAGTGAAGGTGCCGCCTTGGTCTTACATGAGCCATTCTTTTCAAGTAACAGATGAGTGGAAAAGTTATAAAATCTACTTTAATGATCTAAAATCATCAGGCTATTCCGCCAGAAAAATGAAACCTAAAAATATCAATAATATTGCCTTTGCTGGTTATGGAAGGGATTTTGAAGTTAATTTAATGATTAAAGAGATCTCTATTTTTTAGACAATGATCATAGAATTGATCACTTTTTGATCAATTCTTTGTGTTTTGATAATATATATTCATCGTTCATCCCTTTTTGGGACGGAAGTAGTCAATTTAGACGAAGGAACGCATTATCATCGTTCATCCTCTTTGAGGACGGAAGTAGGTAATGATACCGAAGGAACGCATCTTACATAGGAGATGTTATGACTATATCTAAATTACACAACTTAGATAAATCTATCCACCAAAACCCTAGAAGGCTTATGGCATTAAACCATGCTATCAAGAAGCTTAATTTAGAAATTGGTAAGCAAAATAAGAGAGAAAAATCTGCTAAAAAAGATCTTTTCTTTCCTTACTACCTTTAGGATAGAAAATAATGGGGGCATCATGCCCCCAACTACAAACCAGTTATTAGATAATTAACACTCTAATCCACTGATTAAAGCTCCTGAACCGAAGTCTTTGCTTTTGGAATTCTCGAGTGGAATAAGTTTAAACTCAAGATTATTATTTTCTTTGGTTGCCTTTACAATCTTACCTTTAGTAATAACCTTATTTTTCTTAGTTGCCTTAAATTGATTGGAATTTAGGTCTATTTCCAAGTTGACCGTTTGATTTTTTTTATCTTTACAGTCAATAGAAATTATTTTTTCTTGTTCTGACTCCGCGTTTACAGTGCAAGCCAAAAATAAAAGGCTTAATAGTGATTTATTTCTGAACAATATCTTTTTCCAGTTTTGAAGATGCATCTTGTATGCCTCCTAAATTTATTACATTAGTAAAACCATTTTTAATTAATAGATTCTTTGCTCGTTCAGCTCTTTTGCCAGCTGCACAATAAGTAAATATTGGCTCATCTTTAAATGCTTGAATTTCCTCTAATCTTTTTTCTAGGTCGTTAACTGGGATATGCATTGCATCTTCGATGAAGCCGGCACTCCATTCTCTATCAGTTCTGACATCTATAATTAAGGATTCTGCTGCAAATAAATCCTGCTGGAGTGCCAATATTAAGATCGATAAAAAGATTTTTTTCATATTCATATAAATTTATATTTCAATCTAATTATGCAATTTTTAGAGCAATTTAGAAATTTTTATCAATCCCTTAATAAATGGCAAGACCAAAGATTTGACTTTCTCGTGCTCGCACTAATTTTGGGATTAATTTTTATAGGATTTATTCTCTCGATTACCTTAGGCCTTGCTCCATGCGAAAGACATTATCTCTTTCCTACTAAATTTATTGAGCAAGTTATGATTAACTGATATGTAGATGTAATTTTTATTTTTTGGTACTTTTAAGGACAATGTAAAGCATGATAATCAAGAAGATATTGCCGATAATATAAGTCGTTAGGCTCATATGTCTTGCTTTAGAGGTACATTATTATCATTGCAATTACCAAGCCTAGATATGCAAATACATAAACTAATTGGAAAACTTTAAAATCCTTTTTTATATTTTTTTCTTTATCCATGATTACATATTACCTCATTCAACTTCAAAAGAGAGTATTATCATAATTGAATGGATAAGAATGATATCTCACGTATTATTGAAATGGCTTGGGAGGACAGAACTCCCTTTGATGCTATAAAGACACAATTTGGGCTGAATGAAGATGATGTTAAGAAATTGATGAGAAAAAATATGAAAAGTTCATCTTATCGTTCATGGAGAAAACGAGTTTATGGTAGAAAAACAAAACATCTTGGAAAAAGAGATTTTTTGATTGGTAGACATAAATCGTCTGATCAAAATAAACTTTAAGTATAATTAATTTACTATATAGACAAAAATTTAGGAGTTAATATGTTCAGTCACATTATGGTTGGTGCCAATGACTTAGAGGCATCAAAAAAATTTTATGATGCAGTGTTAGGAAAATTAGGTGCGAAACCTGGAGTTTTATCACCAAACTTAACCGGCCACAAAAGATATCTTTATTTCTTAGGAGGTTCAATGTTCATAATTACAGAGCCTATCAATGGTGAGCCAGCAACGCACGGAAATGGAAGTACTATTGGCTTTAAAGCTGAGACTCCTGAAGATGCTGATGCCTGGCATGAAGCAGGGGTAGCAAATGGCGGAACAGCAATTGAAGATCCACCTGGAATTAGAGGCGATACTGGTATGCAATTTTATTTAGCATATTTATTAGATCCAGCAGGCAATAAAGTATGTGCAATGTACACAGTTAAATAAATGAATTGAATAGATTCGCGGATTTAATTTCCTAAAATATGCTTTTAATAATTTATTAAATACAAAAAATCTATGAGATATTTTTCTATTTTGAGTTTGATTTTGCTTATAGGATGTCAGGCGCGTGAATATAAATTGGTAAATCATCAAGTGAATGGAACTGAAGGCCAAATAGGGGTGGCTATGGGATCATGTATGCAACTGGCAAGCTCTGGTAATAACATAAAGACCCCTGATAAAAAGGGTAGAATAGAAAATCACAGAAGGTCCGATGATTCGTTTATTGAATGCGCACATAATGAATATCAAAAAATAGAACAAAAAAGACTGAGAAAAAATGAAACTAAGAAGAATAATTAAAAACAAGCATATGAATAAATCGCTTTTATTAATAATTTTCTTTCTGGTTTCCTGCCAAGCAAGAGAATATCAACTCCTCAATCATCAAGTTGTCGGGATTGAAGGTGAGCAAGGGGGTATAATGGGTGCCTGCGTTGGCATAACAAATACAGGACCGAGAGGACCCATGTTGCCTGATTCTGCAGGAGATCGAGTGGATGATACCTATTTTGAATGCACCGAAAGAGAGATGATGGAATTAGAGCATCAACGATATCGAAATAAAAAGGAAGAACAAAAAGAAAAAGCTAAATAATTTTGCACCAATCCTCAATATCCTGGCGCTCTGTTCTGAACTGATTAATGGGAGCTTCCTGATCTTTGTAACCAATTGCCATTCCACAAAAAATCATTTGACTATCATCAACATTTAGGAACTTAGAAACACTTTCTTGTTTCATTGACCAAATCTCTTGGGCACAAGTATCCAATCCATGCTCTTGAGCTAGAAGCATAAAAGTTTGTAAGAACATACCAAGATCTGACCATTGAGGTGGACCCATTTGACGGTCAACAAAACAAAATAATGCAGCTGGAGCTCCAAAGAATTCATAGTTCTTAAAGACTTGCTTCCATCGTGCCTCTTTATCTTCTCTTGCAATCCCAAGACTGCCGTACATTTGCTCACCTACTTTTTTACTAAAACTTTTGTAAGGCTCTTTAAGATCTCTTGG
>CACNUA010000023.1 GCA_902623535.1 uncultured SAR86 cluster bacterium
AATCCACATTAGATATCACAACATTCAATAGGCTTTGTTGATCATCTCGAGTCGTGCTACCTGAAGCACCAGCATAAGAATCTTTCAAAGAAATTTGTGCCCAAAGGCCAACCCCGACACCACTTGGGTTTAGTACCTGCCACCACATGGATGTACCTTCAGGCAAATAACTGGTGCTGGTAGTAAATCTG
Organism: uncultured SAR86 cluster bacterium; assembly: GCA_902623535.1. Taxonomy (GTDB): domain Bacteria; phylum Pseudomonadota; class Gammaproteobacteria; order Magnimaribacterales; family D2472; genus MED-G82. The sequence continues at coordinate 192 of CACNUA010000023.1, forward strand.
TTGCTAAGAATAAGAGAAGTTTCATTGAGAGCCAGCGTCGCAAAGTCATAGTAATTTTCGTAAGACGCCGCGCAAGCAGAAGAGGAATTACCTGCACCTGTACAATAATTCAGACCGACATCGCCATAAGACCATACATTAGTTGGAATAAAATTAGGATAGAAATAATCATTCGTGGTTCCAGAAGCTGTAAAGTTTTCAAGCGGAATGACTACCATGGCAATGACCCTTTTGTTGCTATCTGTAAAGGATACAAAGTTAGCATCCTTATAAACTTCACCGGCTAGCGTTACCTGATCTTCGTAGAGATTGTAAGTAGATGTAGCTGCGGTTCCAGATGCTCTATTTAAAAGCCAGGTACCAATATCCGCATTATCGCCACTATTCCAATAAGCGCCGCTCCCCCCAATACTGTTTTGGTCTTGCCAAGTAAAAAAGTCAGCTACCGTTCCTGCCTCTAAATCTTGAGCACGATAATACGCACCTGTGCAATTATTCGTACTTGGACACCAAAGCAATTGCCCGTTAGTTGCAGAAGTTATGTATCCTGCGGTTGCGGCTGTTTGGTGTGTCAAACCACTCAGTCCATAATAAAAACTGTCCTCAGCAAACGTTGAAGCTACATTGCCATTTGCACTCGATCCAGTAAAAGTTACCCCGCCTCCTAACGCAGAGATAAAGTTAGAAGTCTCTGTTTCACGTTGACTTTGGCAGCAACCAATATCTCCTGCCTGCTTGATCCACAAGTAATTACCAGAAGTTGCCATCCAGCTTTCAAATGCAGCTTGATCACTTGAATTAAAAGAACCGCTGCTGCCACCACTAAGACTTTGGCGTTGATCGATAATGATTTGATAGTTATTTAGGTTTGAGTATCCAACCGTATTCAGTCCATCCCAACCATGTTGATAGGTAAGGTTCCATCCCAAGTCATAAACTAGCTTAGCCCAACCCCGTGTTGGTGGATTGGCACTGTCGTAAAGATAATCTGAATTTCCCCAACTGCCCAATAACAAAACTTCAACCGATCCCGAAGTAGAATTATAAGAAATATCAGCAGCCGCCTTATCCGTGGTCATGAACCAATACTCAGCGCTTTCTAATCGTCCTGCAGTTAGGAAGTCAGCATTGGCTATGGTGGTGGTGACTGCCGTGCCTAGAGGGCTGAAATACTTACCATCAAGTGCAGAAGAATTTGGCGCAAAAGTAAATTGTCCATTGCCTGCGGTATCAATGGGGAAATAATAGCGCCAATTGAGTTGGGTCCCAGAGTTTATTTCCACCGGAACATAGTTATTTGAAGTATCGTCCACTGAAGTAATGGCAGTTGAATTGGTGGTACCGACTTGCTCTAAAGTGTAGGCAGCGAGGCTTGATCCAGAAGGACCCCGAGTAGCCGTGGCACTAAAGCCACTTCTTGAGGCTGAGTTATAGTCAGCAGAATAACGCAGCACTGCTGATTCAAGTTCTTCAACATTCCCCACATTCACCGTAAAAGTGTCAGTGACAGAAGTGCTGCCTGCAGTAGCGGTTAATGTTAGGTCATAGCTTTTAGTAGTATCAAAGTCTAAAGACCCATTGGTGGTCACATCTCCTGATGAATCAACACTAAAGTAACTACTACCCGTTCCGCTCAGGGTGTAAGTAATGCTGTCGCTATCAGGGTTGTTAATACTTGAGCTAGCCACAGCTGTGCCAGAACTGGATGATTCTGCTATGGCCGCACCACTGTTAGCAAGCGTGGTTGCTAGAGTATTAATGATAAGGTCATTAATACTGATGTTAATGGTTTCGGTGTCAGTATTGGTGCCGTCGGTGACGGTCACAGTCAATGAGTATGAAGACGTTGTTTCATAATCCATCGCTGCTGCGGTGGTGATCACCCCACTGCTGGAAATGGCAAACTTATCACTGCCGGTCCCAGACAGGGTGTAAGTGACTGAGGCACTGTCTTGTTGAGTTAAGGTTGAAGTAGCAACTTGCGTTCCAGTGCTTACTCCTTCGTTAATGGCAGGTGAGGTGCTCGAAAGTGCCAGAGTAAATTCATCCACGTCACTGATATTAATAGTGATGGTCTCTTGGGTTGAATTGGACCCATCACTGGCAGTTAAAGTAATAGTATAGGAGGTGGTCGTTTCATAATCTAAACTTGAGGCAACGGTGACATTACCGTTGGCATCAACGCTAAAGTTATCGCTGCCGGTTCCACTTAAAGAATAACTAATGGAACTCGATTCTGGATCGCTTGCAGTGCTGGTAGCAACTGTAGTTCCGGTGGCTGCATCTTCGGCAACACTCTCAGCTGCTAAGGTTGTGGTAACGGTTGGTGCTTCATTGATGTCCCCAACATTAATGGTCAAGGTTTCAGAAACCGAATTATCGCCATCCGAAGCCGTTAAAGTAATTTCATATCCAGTGGCAGTTTCATAATCTAGGGCGCTGGCTAAAGTTACCGTACCATCAGCACTGACTGAGAAATTCTCACTGCCGGTACCAGATAGACTGTAGGTAATCGCTCCCGCTTCAGGGTCGGTTACTGAACTAGTTGCAATAGTGGTACCGGTAGCAGTATTTTCTTGGAAGGCATTGAAAGCTACCGTTGCGCTCAATGTTGGTGCTTCATTGACATCGGCAACACTCACAGTGATGACTTCAGTAGAAGCATAAGTGCCATCATCGACAACGACGGTTAATTCATATGAAGTTGCAGTTTCATAATCTAGCGCACTGGCAAGAGTAATGTTACCGCTGGTATCAATGCTAAAGTTATCACTGCCGGTACCTGAAAGTGTGTAAGTCACCGCACTGCCTTCAGGATCGGTGGCATTGATGGTAGCGATAGCAGCTCCCACGGCAGAGTTTTCTGCAAACGAAGCAGCACTTAAAGTTGCTGCAATGGTGGCAGGTTCATCGTCGTTAATTACATTGATAGTAATCTCTTCAATAGTGATATTCGTACCATCGGATACTTCCAATGTCATGACTAGGGTTGAATTCGTTTCAAAATCTAGATTCCCAGTAAGAGTGACTTCACCGGTTTCGGATACGGTCATCAGTTCACTGCCAGCTCCACTTAAAGAATAAGTTAAAGCATTGCCTTCTGGATCAGTCGCACTGAAAGTAGCCACCACGGTTCCTGCTGGAACAGTTTCAGAGACATTGACCTGATTGGCAACCAGTTCAGCACTAATAGCAGCCTCACTAATCGTGTTGACCGGTTCAACGGAAAGCTCCACCGCTTCATCCACATCAGCAACATTTAAAGCTAGCGCAACTTCTTGCACATCACCGTTATCGCTGGTAAAGGTCACGGTCAGTTCAACCGCTTCTTGAGATTCATGATCCAAAGCTTCGGTAATTTCTAAAGAATTCGTTTCTTCGTTATAAGTAAAGGACTCACTGCCCTCACCTTCAACAGTCACGGTATAGTTTTGTTCTCCTGGATTAACCACAGCGAAAGATACCAAGCTAATCTCAGTGGTATTTTCTTCAACGCTTTCAACCACTTCAGAAGTTTCCACTTCAAAAATGGGTGCGACTTCTGCAGTGGTTTCTTGGGTGGTCTGGGCAACTTCTTCGGTGACTTCCTCGGTGGAACTTTCATCCACATCAACTAAATCAACTTCGGTTTCTACCTCAAAGGCATCAGCTGTGCCTAGTTCGTCAGGTGCAACATCGGAAGAAACATCGGAGACACCGGAGCTATCTAACAGCCCTTCATCGACTTCAACTTCAGTTGTTCCGCTGTCACCAGCATCAGCAACTTCAGTCGTAACTTCAGTATCCGATTCTGTTTCTTGGGCAACTTCAGTGGTGGATTCATCACTTGATGAATCTGATGAGCTATCGCTGGCAACTGAATCATCAGAGGAAGATTCATCACTTGTGGATTCTTCAGAAGAGGACTCATCACTACTAGAAGAATCGTCAGAACTTGAATCATCTGAGCTTTCTTCACTAGAGGATTCATCCGAACTCTCTTCACTGGAAGATTCTTCTGAGCTTTCCTCGCTTGAAGATTCTTCTGAGCTTTCCTCGCTTGAAGATTCTTCTGAGCTTTCCTCACTTGAAGATTCTTCTGAGCTTTCTTCACTGGAAGATTCATCACTAGAAGTTTCCTCTTCAGCAGGCTCCTCTTCGCTTGCCTCAAGTTCATCTTGAACGGCTTCTAAGCTTTCTTCAGTTACGGGTTCTGGTTCAGATGGTTCAGAATCAGCTGATTCGACGGTTACCGAGAAACCTGGCTCAGTAATGGTCGTAATAAAATCGCTACCGCACTGATCACCAAAGGTATCTAAGTCGACACAGTTGGGTGTCACCGTCATCTCTTCACCATACAAAAAAGTCGCATTCACTTGCGAACCATCAGTTTGAACGATCCCAATTCCTCCTCTGATACCTACGGTGGCAGAGTTAGTTCTTATTAGCGCGGGTTGTTTTTTGGTGACCTTACCACCAACAATTCTTAAAAGGCCTCGAGCAGTTACTTCCAAGGACCCTTCCGCTGTTTTAGGATTATAAATAAAGCGATCGAGAACCACACTTGAATTGGGTCCTACTGAAAAGGCGGTTCCATCAAGGAGCAACATTTGAGCTTTTCCAATTTCATCGGTTTCAATCGTATGGTTTTGGATAATCTGATAACCAGCTTCAACCAGTTTTCTTTCTTGTTCGAGTGTTAAATCAGTGGTATTACGATTGACTGCAGCAGCCACACCAATTTGCTCTTGAGCAACAATCGAGGTGCTGAATAGTATTAATAGTAGTAATTTTGAATAAATTCTCTGCAATTTTTATTCTCTCCCTAATCAGTTATTAGGTTAAGTTATTAATAATTCTATATAAAAAATGACATTTTGTCACTTTTTTTCAAATTAAGTCTCCATATTAAGCAAAATTAGCTTATTTTCTAGCTTCACGAATCATTGGAAAAGCTGGAGGTGAGTCCTCTGTTTGTACCTTACCAATCATTTCAAAGCCATAACGCTCATACAAAGCTTTATTTCTTTCATTTGAGGCTTCTAAGTAAGCCCTATCCCCTTTTTCATCAATCATTTTTAAAGCTTCTTTAAGCAAGAATGAACCAATCCCTTGGCCTTGTTTTGCAGGATCAACAGCAATAAAGGCTAAGTACCAAGCATCTTCTGGGTGATAGGTTTCAAACTGCTCAAAAAAATGGGCCACCGCACCTAAATTTTCTTCTGGAATATTGCCAAAGGTAGGTTCTAAAAGAGATTCATCAAACGCTACTCCAGGCGGATGCCAAATGGAGGCTCCAGCAAAGGAGGCTTCTGCAAAACAAATATCATATTTGAATGCAATTTTTGAATACTCCTCCATCCAATGATCAAAACTTTCCAAAAAAGCCTTAGCATCAGGAAAAACCCAGCGCAGTAATGCATCGTTACCAAACCCTAATTTAAGAACGCCTTTTACTTGTTCTTTATTTGTTTCAGCTGCGCGAATAATGGTAGGAGAGTCCATAACTAGTTCCTTAAGTTAATAAAAGAGGTTATTTGATCATAATTAGCATCAAAATGGTGTAAATGTTCGGTCTTATGGTACAAGTCTTCAAGTGCCTTGGGTGACTCTGATAAATCTATGGTTAGCTTTTTATAAATGTCTGGAAACTTTGCAGGGTGAGCAGTTGCTAGGACCACATAACGGTCTTTATTTGAAGACATTTCCATCGCTTCTTGCATCGCTACAGCAGTATGCGGATCCAATAAGTAATGGTGTTCGTTATTGATGGACTGAATGATGGCTTGAGTTGCATCATCATTAACACTACTCGAACTAAATAAATCATTCTTTTTATTTCATGTTGCCTCATCCAGTTCAATACCTTGATTGGGAAAGTTATTAAACAACTCAGCGCATTTTGATGTGCTGCGGTCTAAGAAAAAATCATAAACCAAACGCTCAAAATTACTGGCCACACTAATATCCATGCTAGGTGAAATGGTTTCATGCACCTGCTTTTTAGAATAATCATTGCTGGCAAAGAAACGATGCAAAATATCGTTATTATTGACAGCAACCGAGATGGTCTTAATAGGAAGTCCCATTTTAAAGGCTGAGTAACAGGCAAATACATTACCGAAGTTACCCGTAGGAATAGAGAAGTTTAGGTTTTGATGGTTGGCAAGGCGATTGTAAGCAAAAAAGTAATAACAAATTTGTCCCACAATGCGTGTCCAGTTGATTGAATTAACCGCCAGTAAATACTGATCAGGCTTTAGAAAATCTCTTTGAATGAATGCCTGCTTGACTAGATCCTGACAATCATCAAAAGTACCATTGATTCTCAAGGCAAAGACATTCTCTGCCTCAATAGTACTCATTTGTCTTCTTTGTACCTCAGACATGTTGCCATTGGGCAGCATAATAAAACTTTTAATTCGTGCATAAGAGCGACAAGCATCAATGGCAGCCGAACCGGTGTCCCCTGAAGTGGCCCCTAAAACAATGGCGGTCTTATCTTCTTTCTCAAGAACTTCGTTAAAAAACGCGGCAGCAAGTTGTAAACCAAAGTCTTTAAAGGCGGCGGTCGGTCCATGAAATAACTCCAACACAGATATATTTTCAATCGTTTGAATGCCAACTAAATCTTGATGCTCAAAATCATGCCAAGTATTTTCAACAATCTTAATGGTTTCTTCTTGAGTGAAAGAAGATGCAGTAAAAAGTGGCACGATCTCCTTTGCGACCTCAACAAAAGATTGCAGTCCTTTAATTTTTTTAAGGTCCACTTGCGGCCACTGATCGGGCATAAAAAGTCCACCATCATCGGCAAGACCTTGCATGAGAATGGATGCAAAATCCTTATCCTTATCCCCACCTCTGGTTGAATGAAATAACATTGCTATGTTTCGATTCTAATAATTTTTGCAGAATGAATTTCTGATTGTGCAGAAAAATTCTCCAAGGCTTTTTGCATTTGTGACTCTTTAATTAAGTCTGTAAAGACCACAACCGGAACTTTGCCATCGGGTAAATGATCTTTTTGTACGATCTTATCAATGCTGATTTCGTTATCTGAAAAAATCTGACTTACCAGGGCAAGCACTCCTGCCTGATCCTGAACTTCTAAGTAAACATAATAAGAAAAATCTAAGCTTTCAAACGACTTTATCTTAGACATATCCTTAAAATGAGGATAATGCATTGGTGTGCTTGAGGCGTGTTTAGATAGCGCTATCAGATCAGAAATTAATCCAGATGCTGTGGACTCTCTGCCCGCGCCTGAGCCTGCAATTAGAAACTCACCCAATAAATCAGTATCGATCTGAATACCGTTTCTGACACCAGATAGCCCTCCGAGGCTGGAGTTTTTATCTATTAAAACCGGATGACTTCTGAGTTCGATTTCATCACCGGCTTGCTTGGTAACAGCAAGGTGTTTGATGGTTAAATTAAACTCATCAGCATAATTAAAATCTTCTGCAGTAATTTTTTCAATGCCCTCAATATGAAAATTACCTGCAGGAAGATCGCTGTTAAGAGCTAGTGAGGCTAAGATCCCAATTTTATGAGCAGCATCGGTCCCATTAATATCGAGACAAGGATCAGGCTCTGCGTACCCTTTTTCCTTGGCTTCCTCAAGAGCAACCTCATAAGCAATACCCTGCTCCATTTTGCTCAAAATGTAATTGGTGGTTCCGTTTAACATGCCGGAGATTTTAGTGACCTGATTTGCACCCAAATCATTAGAAAGCATCTTTATGATTGGCGTTCCAGCACACACGGCTGCTTCAAACATCAAATGTACGTTGTTCTTAATTGCAAGATTAATGAGTTCATTGCCGTGCTCATACATAACTGCTTTGTTAGCGGTAACCACATGCTTGCCTGCATTAAGTGCATTTGAAATTAAATCTCTGGCAGTATCAGTGCCACCAATCAACTCAATTAATACATCAATGTCTTGTTCAATAACCTCAAAGATATCGCGATGGATTGTTACATCGCCAGGATCGCAATTAGGGTTATCACGTCGTGCACCGATACATACAAGCTCAAAAGCCTGTTCATTGGATGGTTTAGTGAGTTGTTCAAATAAGCCGGTCGCAACATTTCCCCAGCCGCAAATACCAACTCTTAACTTAGGATTCACTTGCTTCTAACCTCGAAAATAAATCACTGGCGGGTAAATAGCCAGGAAATAGAGCTCCGGACTTACTGATGATGGCTGGAGTGCCCGTTATGCCAATTTTTTGACCCAGCATGAAATGCTCCATCACTGGATTATCCTCACACAGAGAAATTTTTGGCTCTTCACCTTTTTTTTGCTCTGTTAGAATTTTTTTAGGATCCGTAGAACACCATGCACCAACAATTTTATTATACGAAGAGGAATCAGGACCGGATCGAGGGAAGGCAACATAATTTACAGTGATGCCTATTTCATTGTAGTCCTCAATTTCACTGTGAAACTTTCGACAATACCCACAATCCACATCAGTAAAGACTGTAATTTCATGTTTGGCTCGTTTAGCTGGAAAGGTAATGTAATCTGCAGAGGAAAGATTTGAAGTAATCAAATTTGCACGTTTATCGCGCTTCGCTTGATCGGTTAAATTGTTGATACTGGATTCATTGATTGAATAAAGCTCCCCATAAAAGAAGTATTTACCGTCCTCGGTCACATAAATTGGCTGCAATTCTCCAATATCGACCACTTTGATGCCATCAATGTTTGAGTCCGCAATTGCTTGTACCTGCATGCCTGGCGGTAAAATTTTATTTACAGCTGTTTCAACATCTTCACCTTTGACTGCAATTACTAAAATCAAACTAATGAAGAGATTTAATTTCTTAACCATGATTACCCTCGCGGATGATGTTTTTTAATCATCTCACTAAGTCTTTGTTTTGCAATGTGAGTATATATTTGCGTGGTAGAAAGGTCACTATGTCCAAGCAACATTTGTACCGACCTCAGATCGGCCCCATTATTAAGCAAGTGAGTCGCAAAAGCATGACGAAGTGTATGCGGTGATATCTTATAAGGAATGGATGCAATTTTTTGATAATGTTCAACACGCTGCCAAAATGACTGACGTGTCACTTGAGATAACTTTTGACTAATAAAGAAATATTTACTGTTCATGCTTAGATTATTTTGTCTACGAAAATTTATGTATTGTTTTAACCAATACAGTGCGCTGTCGCCATAGGGGATAATTCTTTCTTTGGATCCTTTGCCTAGGACTTTAATGACACTTCTCTCAAAGTCAAAACTTGAATACTTTAAGTTCACAAGCTCGGAAACCCTTAAGCCTGTTGCATACATCAATTCCAACATAGTTTTATCCCGTAACCCAATAAAAGTTGAAGTATCCGGTGCATCTAACAAGGTATTTACCTCTGCCATCGACATAGATTTAGGGAGAGATTTTGGAATTTTTGGTAAGACCAAGTCTAGAAAAGGATTAGTTTTGATATATTGCTGTTTTTTCAAGTAAACAAATAGTGATTTTAAAGATGAAATTTTTCTTGAAATGGATGCAGGAGCAAGTTGTTTTGTTCTTAAACTAACAATGAATTTTTCAGCATGCCTCAAATCAACTTCCGAAAATTTTATTGCTTGATCAGAGCACCAATGATTAAAACTGCTGATGTCAGTTTGATAAGAGCTTATGGTATTTTTAGATAAGCCTTTCTCTAACTGTAAAAATCTCAAAAAAGAATCAATAAGATGACTCTCTTTTGCATCCATAGTCATGATTATTCGAGTCTTTCTTTGATCCTAGCAGATCTTCCAGATCTCTCTCTTAGATAATAGAGTTTAGCTTTTCTAACATCACCCTTTCGTTTAACTTTGATGGAATCAATTAAAGGGCTATGAACTTGAAATGTTCTTTCTACACCAATACCACTAGATATTTTTCTAACGATGAATGATGAGTTTAAGCCGGCATTTTTGATGTGCATAACAACACCTTCAAAAGCTTGAAGTCTAGTTCTTTCACCTTCTTTAACTTTTACTGAAACAACAACATTATCTCCTGGTCTAAAAGGAGGTAAATCGTCTTTTAATTGAGATTTTTCGAAATTTTGGATTATTTGCGCTGGTGACAATTCCTCTAGCTTAGCTGTTGATGTAGCTTCGGTTGGCTCTTCCTCAGCAGCAATAGCCTCTTCAGCAGGAAGATCTGTTTCAGGTTCGGCATTATCAGCAGGTACTTCAGTTGCAGATTCTTCAGACTCTGAGGCTTCCTCAGCTTTTGCAACAGTTTCAGCTGTATCAGTACTAGAATCCACTGATTCTGTAGTTTCTACAGTTTCCGATGCTTCTTCATTAGATGCTTTATTTTCAATTTCTTTATCTGACATGTCTACGGCCTAAAACGTGCTATAGGATACGCTTAGATTCAAATTCTTCCAAGAGTTTTTTTTGTTTTTTTGTAAGTTTTATTTTATCAAATATTTCAGGCCTTTTCTCAAGTGTGGTCTTGATCGATTGATATTCTCGCCAAGCTTTTATTTCCTCATGATTTCCTGAAAGCAGAATGTCAGGGACAGTCATTCCATCATAAACTTCAGGACGTGTATATGAAGGGCCTTTAAGCAACCCATTAAAGAATGAGTCTTCTTTAACAGACTCCTCTTTTCCAATCACAGAAGGAATCATTCTTGCAAGAACATCAATAAGGACTAAGCTGGCCAAATCTCCATTACTGAAGACGTAATCACCTAAAGAAACTTCTAAATCAACATATTTATCAATAAATCTTTCATCAATACCTTCATATCTCCCGTTCACAATAGTAATTTCGTCATAATCAAGCATTTTTTTAGCTAGGTTTTGATCTAATTGCTTTCCTTGAGGAGAGAAATTTATAACGATTTGTTTTTTCTTTGATGCAATTGATTGCAAAGCATTTTCGAGAGGCTCTACCATCATAATCATTCCCTTTTCTACACCGAACGGTTTTCCATCTATTTGGCCGTGTTTGTTAATTGCAAAATCTCTCAATTGAATCTTATTTAGCTCAATAATATTGTTTTGTATGGCTTTACCTATTAATCCATGATCCAAAGCATCATAGATTTCAGGAAATAAGGTAATAAGATTGAATTTAATGTTCATCAGTAAGAATCATACCAATCAACGTGGATAACTTTCTTCTCTTTATCAATGTCAAAAATTATTCTGTTTTTGACGAAAGGAATAAGTAGTCTTTTCTGCTTAGTTTTCACTTCGAGCATATCATTTGATCCATAATTATTAATAGCAATAACTTCTCCAAGAAAGTCACCATCTAAATTAATAACGTTCATACCTAACAATTCATGCCAGTAATATCCGTCATCTAGATTAGGAAGATCATTTTTATCCAAAAAAAGATCTGTATTTTTAATCCTTTCTGCATCTTCAGGTGAATTGATATTGGATATTTTTCCAATAATTTTTTGGTTGTGCTTCTTTAAATGCTCAAAATCAACAGGCACGAATTTTGATTCAGAATTAAAAAAAAAGTTTTCATATTTTAAAAAAGCCTCTGATGATTCAGAAAATGAGTTTATGAAAAACTCACCTTTGAGACCTCTTGGTCTACCTATTCGTCCAATTAATATGTG
>CACNUA010000024.1 GCA_902623535.1 uncultured SAR86 cluster bacterium
TATTTTTGATTGCTTCTGAAACTTTCATAATGAAATATTACACAAAATACTTTGTAGGGTTAAATTCTTTTTAGTGGGGTCTGCAGTGCTAATCTGTCACGACAGCGTTTGCACCATTTATCACCCTTATTAAATTCATCGGGCAATGTAAGTCTTTTGCATTGCTTGCACTTTCTGTAACGAGTTCTTTTGGGCATTGAAGAATTTTACAAGGGTTGTTTATTTATAAATCTATCCTAAACTAATTGCATTACTAATTTTTAATTATTTTATGACTGAATCAAAGGTAGCTGTAATAACTGGTGCTGGTAGCGGCATTGGTAGGGGGCTTGCACAATTTGCTGCAAGTAAAAAAATGCAATTAGTTTTGTGTGATGTAAATACCGGTGGGTTGGATGAAACATTGGATATTGTTAATGCAGAGGGAGTTGAAGCAATAGCACGCGTAGTTGATGTAAGCGATATCAATGCGATGATGAATTTAGCTGGCGAAACCTATGAAACTTTTGGTAATTGTCATTATCTATTTAATAATGCGGGAGTACTGGGACCTGCACCTGTGAAAGATATCACTCGTGAAATGTATGATTGGTTAATGGATATCAACATGGGGGGATGCTTTAATGGAGTTAATGCATTTCTCCCTCGAATGCTTGAGAGTGGTGAAGAGGGCAACATAGTTGCAACCTGTTCCACATCTGGATTTATAAGCTATCCAATGCTTAGTCTTTACTCTGCTTCAAAATTTGCAATTCGTGGATTCATGGCAACGCTCAGAGAGGAGCTGAAAACTACAAAAATCCAAGCAAGCATTGTTTGTCCCGGAGAAGTGGATACCAATATTGTTAACAGTGTTTATCAAGGTGAGTCAGCGGCTCCAAAGAAAGAAAAAAAGGTAGAGGATAAAGATCCTCGTGAAATGCTGGAGGTCGCTGCGGATGATGCGCAAGGCAAATCTTTTCCAATTTCACCTCAACAAGCTGCTGAAGCAATATTTCAAGGCATCGAAAATAACAATTTTTATATCTTTACTCACAAGGGTTACGAAGAGCATATCCAACATATTGCAGATGAGTATATTGCTGCCTTTGATCAAGCAAAATATCAATAAAGGTAAAGGATGATGAGTCTTAAAACAATTTTAATCTTAATTGGAATAGTTGTTGTTGGTTTGGCCCTAATTTACGCACCCAAAGCCATTAGAGTAAATAAAATGATTCATCTCTATGATAAAGACAAAATTGCTTACAACTTTATCAATATGGATAAGATCTTTCGTGCCGGTCCGACAATTAAAGCTTCGGCCTCTCCGCATAGTTTTCAAAATATGATCAATGAATTTTCATTGCCTACGACCTTTAAACATCTAGGTAAAGATGAGAATTTAGAAGATGCAATCGAGTACTATGAAACAGATGGACTGATTGTTTTAAAAAATAACAATTTACTTTACGAAAATTACTGGCACAACAATACCCAGACTTCCAAGCATATTTCTTGGTCGGTGGCTAAATCATTTCTGTCAGCACTTATAGGTATTGCTGTTGATCAAGGCTTGATTGAGAGTATTGATGATCCCGTCACGAAATACTTGGATGATTTTAAGGGAACGGGTTATGAGGGAGTTCCTATTAAAGATCTGCTGCAAATGTCTTCAGGAATTAAATTTAACGAAGATTATGCTGATTATAATTCTGACATAAATCGATTTGGTAGAACCATTTCATTTGGCACACCAATGAGAGACTTTGCAAAATCACTCGAAAATGAAAAAGAACCTGGTACTTATCATCACTATGTGAGTATTGATACTCAGATGCTGGCAATGGTTTTACAAGAAGTTACCGGCAAATCTGTGACTGAAAGTTTGCAACAACACATCTGGAATAAGATTGGTATGCAAGACGATGCTTACTATATGGTTGATGACAGCGGCATGGAAGTTGCGCTCGGTGGATTGAATGCAACATTAAGAGATTACGCAAAGTTTGGATTGCTTTATTTAAATGATGGCAATTGGAACGGCGAACAAGTCGTCCCCGCGGAGTGGGTAAATGCATCTCACGCAACAGACGAAGATCACTTAGTGCCAGGTGATAATCCCAATTCATCAAGTGTTTGGGGTTATGGATATCAATGGTGGGTTCCCGGTTTCCCTAGTACTGAGTACACCGCATCAGGAGTTTATAATCAATACATCTTTATTGATCCAGAAAATAAAGTTGTTATTGCTAAAACTTCATCCAATCATAGATTTACGGCAGAGAAAGAGGAGTCCAAGGCTGCTCATGTCTCAATGTTTCGTGCCATTTCAAGTGCTGCCGCTAATTTATGAATCTAAAAATCGTACTCCTGATAATCTGCCTAGCTTTTATATCTGAAGGATATTCTTGGTGGGATGAAGGTCATAGCCTTGTATGCAATAAAGCTGCAAACTTAATGAGTACTGATACGTCCGCTAATTTATTTTCAATCCTTGAAAGTGATAACTATGGAGGTGGTTGTGTTTGGCCAGATGTTATTAAGCAGGTGGAACGAAGAGAAACCCGTCCATGGCATTACATTAACTCACCGCCTGGAAAAGATGTAATAACACCTGATAGTTGCCCAGAAAAAGGTTGCATTATGCGTGCATATGAGGAGCAACTTAATTTGCTTAGAACAGGTAATGATGCTGAAAAAAAAGATGCTGTAAGGTTTATTGGTCATTTTGTTGCTGATATTCATCAGCCTTTGCATACTGGATTTGGGTATGACCGAGGTGGCAATGATCATCTGCTAACACTTTATGGGAAAAAGAAATCAAATATGCATTCAATTTGGGATGGACAGATCTTAGAGTTTTTATATAAAACACATGGCAAAAAAGATGTGCACAAAAAGATAGATGACTTAGCAAAAAAATATAAACGCAGCCTCAATTATAGTGATGACGTTTATCCTTGGATAAATGAAAGCAGAAAGATAGCCGTTTCTGACTCAGTAAGATATCTAGACAATAGAATACAAGATGTTGATGAAGATTATCTAACTAATCATGGATCTATTGTGATAGACAGGTTTGCACTTGCAATTGCACGTCTGGCTATTTTGCTAGAAGTTGAATTATCTGGATGAAGACCCTAAATAAAGTTTTAAATTTTCTTGGGACTAACGACACCAAGTTAGTTTTGTCGCTTGATGGCGGGGGTGTGAGAGCCATTGCTCAAGTAATTTTTTTGCAAGAACTCGAGCGTTCAATTGGCAAACCTACCCATGAAATTTTTGATTTTTTTCTTGGTACCAGTGCTGGCTCAGCAAATCTTGCATGCCTAGCAGCACGAGAGATGGAAGCTAAAGATATTCTTGGGTTTTGGAGTGAGGAAAATCTCAAAGAAACCATGTCTAAATCATTTTGGGATAATGCCTCGTTTTTACAAACAAAACCCAAATATGATTCAAAAGGGAAAGAGACAGTTTTAAGTGAATATTTTGGTGAGCAGAAATTAGGAGAATCAAAAAATCCCATAGGAGTTTTGACGTATGATATTGAATTAAGAACGCCACGGATTTTAAGTTCATATGCCTCACCGGAAATCAGTGTAAAAAATGCGGTCATTGCCTCAAGTGCCGCTCCAATTTATTACCCAACTTTCCAAATTGAAGATGGGTCGTGGTTGATTGATGGAGGTATTGTTGCTAACAATCCTTGTTTGATTGCCTACAGTGAGGCTAAAAAACTTTTTCCAAATTCCAGAATCAAAGTTCTTAGCATTGGCACCGGAATCAATAGAAAAAAAATTAGTGGCCCTAGGTCTGCAAAATGGGGTGCTTTGAGTTGGATGAGGCATGATATTTTAGGAGTAATGCTTGAATCGAGCATGTATCACGAAATCATTACTGACCTAATTTCAAATGATTATTTAAGAATCAATAGCCCATTAGGAAGGGTAAATAGACGAATGGATGATAACTCAAAATCTAATTTAGAGAGGGTAAACGATATGGGTTTGAGTTGGTGGAATGACTTTGGAAATCAAACCAAAAAATTCCTCTCAAAATAAACTTCAATTAATTGGTAATTACTCTTCCTTGCAGGCTTAAATAGGTTAAACTTCTCTAAACTTCTTTGTAGGAAAAATATGAATATATACGTCGGCAACCTTCCTTGGAGCATTCGCGATCAAGAACTTGAAAATCTTTTTGCAGAACACGGTACAGTTGATTCAGCAAAAGTAATTATGGAAAGAGGCACAAACCGTTCAAGGGGCTTTGGTTTCGTTGAAATGTCTTCAGGTGCCGAGGAAGCAATTGCTGCTCTCAATGACGCTGAAGTTGAAGGCAGAAAATTGGTGGTTAACGAATCTAAACCAAAATAATACATGGAAAACATTGGTCTGTTAGGTCTTTTTGGTCTAATAGGCCTTATTGGTTTGGTGGATAGGGTTGATCCTTCATATAAAGGAGGTGCGATCCGGCTAATGGGTCTTTTGGGTTTAATTGGCTTAGGTGGGTTTTGGTTTTCTTCTTTAGGAGCCTTCGGAGCATTTGGTGCTCTTGGACTTCACAATCATCAGAAAAAAAAATATGCCAGGCTTGCATATTTTGGTTGGCTTGGGCTTATAGGTCCTATCCTAACTTTGCAAACTTTTCTCTAGAAGCTAATACAAGTAGCCCGGCACAAATCGCAAGATTTTTTACAAAATTTTGTGTTTCATGTGCCTTATTTATGCCATCTGTAAGCGACCAAAAATCATGAATATAAATATTGATTACGATTGTTGTAATTAATAAAGCCAATGCTGAAACTTTAACATTGAGATTTAAAATCAACATGGTTCCACCGATGACTTGAATTAAGATAACAACTGGCAAGGCAACCAAAGTTAGCGGTACCTCATTTTCTAGCATCACCACCGCATAATTTGAGTAATTAAAAATCTTAGCTATTCCAGGCCCTAAAAAATACAAACCGAGCAGGGACCTTCCAACAAGAATGCTTATGTCATCGAGTTTATTTATCATGGTAAGCTATATTAAATTAGTCGCATCATAACAAGGGTAATTCGATGAATAAACGTAAATTAAGTAATACATTTCTTTGCAGCTTATTATTTTTAATAGGATGCTCACAATCAGTTTCTCAAGATCCAATTCAGCTTGCTGTTGAGAATACGAACAGAACAAAAAAGTTTACCGAAAGAGATAAATTTAGAAATCCTGCAGCTACCTTAAATTTTTTTGGAATCAAACCAGATATGAAAGTGCTTGAGTTATCGGCTGGAGGTGGTTGGTACACTGAGATTCTTGCACCTCTATTATATGATTCCGGTCAATTAGTAGTCACGCATCATGATCCAAAGGCAGGAGCTTATCAAAAAAGATCCAGAGAGAATTTTGATAATAAAGTGGCTTCGCATCCAAGATTTGATAAGTTAAAAGTAGCTACTACTCATGTTCCTCCAAAGAAAGCATATGTTAAGGCTGAAACTTTTGACATGGTCCTAACATTTAGAAACTTACATAACTGGTTAAGCCGAGATGCAATGCAAGATGTAATGGAAGAAGCTTTTAATGCACTTAAATCTGGAGGTACCTTTGGAGTGGTTGAGCATCGTGCCGATGACACAGCATCACTTGAGTATATGAAAAATAGTGGATACGTAAGCCAAGCATTAGCGATTAAAGTTGCTCAACAGGTGGGCTTTACATTGGTTTCTTCATCTGAGATTAATGCAAATCCAAAAGATACCAAAGATCATCCAAAGGGAGTATGGACTTTGCTTCCAAATTTAAGGCTAGGAGAGGAAGATAAGGATAAATATATAGCCATCGGTGAGAGTGACAGAATGACATTATTATTTGTTAAAGAATAATTTAACTATATCTATTAAAAAGGGTTCTTTATGTTTAAAAATTTAATTTTATCGGCACTGTTTGTATTTATTTATTCTTGTGCTGATACAGTCAACGACACTAATTCAGGAACCTATAAACAAGAAAAAATATTTTTTAAATCAAAGAATATATATGGCTTTGAGAATCTTTTTGATGGCAATCTTGAATCTCAAAAAGATCAAGATGCTTTTGGTATTTTGCACTTTCCTGACAATTATGATGTAGAAAAAAAATATCCTCTGGTAATAGCATCGCATGGCTCACTAAATTGGAGGGATCATCATCGCAGGTATTTAGAACAGATGAGACAAGCAAATTATTTGGTTTTTGCAATTCATCCATTTGATTCAAGAAATGTTTCCAGCACAGTTGGAGATCAAATTAATGTGACCAGTGAAACTGTTATTTATGAAATGGCTCAAGCCCTTAACCTCATGAGTAAAGACTCAAGAGTAGATACTAAAAAGATTTTTGCAGCAGGCTGGAGTCTTGGGGGAACAGCAAGCTTGTTCAATGCTTGGACTCCATTACAAAATGAAATTCATGACAAAGATTCAAATTATGCAGGTTATCTTATGTGGTATCCAGGTTGCCTAGCATTGCCGGATCTTAATCAGTGGGATCATGATCATCTTCAGATTTATATTGGTGAGGCGGATAATTGGACTCCTGCGGCGCCATGCATTGATTTGGTAAATACAATAAATAAAGAGGGAGGTGATGCTCATATTGAATTGTATCCAAATGCATTTCATTCTTTCGATGCTGATGCACCCCTAGAACTTCATCCTGATGCTTACAGTTGGGCTAACTGTAAGTTGAAGCTTTCTGGTACTACAAAAAAAGTATACGATCCTGAAAATAAAGAATTAGACTTTTCAGATCCCATAGCTCGAAGAGCTGCTTATGAATCTTGTGCCGTTAAAGGAGAGGTTATGGCTGGTGCTAGCCCTGAATATAAGTATGCAGCAGATAAACATCTAGCTGTTTTACTTGAGCAGTTAAAATAGCCTACTACTGAGAGGCATCTTGCCAGTCTTTAAAACCACCAAGGTTTTTTACATTAGTAAAACCCAACTCTTTAAGGGTTACTCCAGCAAGTGCAGCTCTTGCACCCACTGCACAGTAAACCAAAATTGGGGTATCTGCTGGAAAACCTTCACTTGGCTTTAGTTGAAATTCAAGCAATCCTCTAGGTATGTTATGAGCACCTAAAATCATTCCCGTTTCTTGAACTTCAGCCGGCTCTCTTACGTCAATGATTGTGTATTGATCTTCTTTACCAACGATGCTGAAGGGATCGATATCTTCAATCTTGGATCGGGCTTGGTGAAGCATCTCCTCTAGCTTTTTTACTTTGATATCCATAAATTAATTTTAACAAATTTGTCTACGATCCTGAGTTAAATTTTATGCGATATAAAAAGTATAAAAATAGTATGTTTTTTTGGCACATAAGTTGCACATAAATAATTAAATATTGGAGTAAACATGAAATCAATTCTTCCCCTAAGCCTCTTTGCACTTATTTTTGGTGCTTTACCTGTTGATGCCAGCCTTGCTGTATCAGAGGGCATTAAATTAAAAGGTTCAATTTTAAGTGTAAAAACTACTAAAAAATATACTTCCGTTTCAGGCTGCAAAGCATTGGCAGAAAAGAAATCAAAAGCAGTCGCTTTTAATTTAGACACAGTTGAAGGTAAATGTTACTTACTTAAGTCTGTAACAGGCTCGTCAAGCAATACAAGTGTAGTTTCAGGATCATAAATCCCCCTTTATGAACCTTAATAAGCCGCTCAAATGAGCGGCTTTTTTAGTCTTATACATCCTAAAAGCTCATATTTAGCCATTCTTGATTATCACCCTAACTTGTGGGAATATAAATTAAGAATGAAAAGAGCTGAAAGATTATTAAAATCTGAGCTTGCTCGTAAAAAACGCCATATGAAGCGAGCAATTGTGGAAAAGCGAACTCAAGAAGAGTACCGTCGTCTAAGAAAGCTTAGAAACCAAAGAAAAAAACGCCTTTAGCAAGCTCTTGAGCTAAACTTTAGGTATGGCAACTAAATCAGGCTTCACAGAATCTTTTTTTGACTGTCCTGACGGAGGATCTTTATATTTTAGATCTTACGGCAATCCAAACAATCAACCAGTTCTTTGTATGCATGGGCTCACCAGAAATGCCAATGACTTTCATCAGTTAGCGCAATTCCTTCAACAATCATTTTATGTAATTTCAGTAGATCAGAGAGGGAGAGCGAGAAGCTCTTATCTTAAAGACCCGATGGCATATAGCCCTGAGACATACCTTACCGACATGACTAACTTAATTGAACATTTAGGGTTTAAAAAAGTTTATCTAGTAGGAACTTCAATGGGAGGATTTATGGCCATGACTATGTCAGCCTTTGACCCTATCATGTTTCCAAAAATCGTCCTCAATGATTGCGGTCCGGAAATTGGCGGTACCGGTGTGAATAATATTGCTTCTTATTTAGGAAAGGGTGAAATCTTCAAATCTAAAGATGATGCATTTACAACCATACAGCAAAGACATATGCCGGCATTTCCAAACTTTTCAAATCAAGAATGGAATGATCATATTTTTGCTAATATGAAAGAAAACAAGGATGGCTCATGGCAATTTGATTACGATCAAAGCATCAGAGTACTTTTTGAAGCAGCAAGCCCATCAGCAACAGATTTATGGCCAATTTGGGAGGCAATTAGTTCTGAGATACTTCTTTTTAAAGGTGAGCTTTCAACTTTGTTGTCGAATGAGACTTTAAAAAAAATGCATACAATGAAGAACTTCATAAGCCATGAAATTAAGGGGATTGGTCATACTCCAACTTTGAACACACAATTTGAACAAGAATGTATTCTTAAGTTTTTTTCATAAATTTTTAATAACTTCTAATCAACTTAAGCCTTATGTTGTATATTTTACTTATTAGTAAATTTCCGGAGATAATTATGAAAAATGTTGTTATTGCTGATTTCAAAGTAAAGGCAGATAAAGTTCAAGAGATGGCCGATGTATTTAAGGAGGCTCTTGTGGTGACTAGAGACTTTGATGGTTGTCTTGGCATAGATGTCTATTATGAAGATAAAACTAAGACTTACACATTGATTGAGGATTGGAACTCACTCGAGCAATATGAAACCTACCTTCAATGGAGGATTGATACAGGAATTGCGGATCTGTTGAACCCAATTCTTGAGAGTGGATGGGATAGCGTGGTCAATAGCGTTAAACGTCTTGGAATAAAAGAATCAATATAGTTTAAAGGAGAAAAAAATGACAAAAATACTATTAACACTTAGCTTGCTTTTGAGTGGTCTTGTTGCCGCTCAAGAAAATAAGTACGAGCCTGTAGCTAATAAAGCAGAGTATTATGCTTTGAAGTATTTACCAGGCAAAGACTATAGCGATCTTAAAGATTGGGTACTTGAAAATCAAAAGAAGGTGCTAAGCAAAACGGATGTTTATGATAACTTTGAAGTTGTCTTATTTAGCCCACAATTTGGTTCAGATCTAACCGCTCATGATGCTGTTTTTCTTGGTTTATGGCCCAGCGCCACTGAGATGTATAAAGGAATGGGCTACTGGATCAAAAACGGAGGCAGCCAAGCCGCTAAAATACCGGTCGCGACAGTACAAGCTGTAGATACTTGGCAATGGGCTATCTCAGCACCTGAGGGAGACCGTGATATTGGTGCTGTAAGATTTGCAGACTGCAAGATGAAAGAGGGCGTTAATAACAACCAAGTTTTTGATGCATACAAAGACTTTGCTATAGCGGCCAAAAAGACGGGTGATAATCTTGGACGTAAGATGATTTTCCCCGGACCAGGAGCTACCGAAGGCGATTATGACTATGTTTATTCATTGTACGCTCGTACTGTAGAGGAATTGGGTTCAGGCGCTGATAATTATTGGCAAAATATAAATGGATCTAAAGAAGACCAAGCACTCAATGATTTGATTGAGAGTTGTTCAAACTACCGTATCTACATTACAGAACAAATTTTCTAAAACTGCAGCGAAGGGGTTAAACCCCTTCGTTATTTTTCAGTACATTGTGCTGTCAAAGTTTGATTGGGGTCACTGAACTCTAAGGTATTATTTATTTTACTAAAAGTTACCACAGCTGAACCATCTGCATTCTCATAAAATTTCC
>CACNUA010000025.1 GCA_902623535.1 uncultured SAR86 cluster bacterium
CACATATCAGGTTCCAATAGAGGTAAGACCTTCAAGAAGACAGGCCTTAGCAATGCGGTGGCTTGTGGATGCTGCCAGAAAAAGATCAGAAAAATCGATGCCTCAACGACTAGCCGGAGAACTTTCAGATGCATCTGAAGGAAAAGGTTCCGCTGTTAAGAAAAGAGAAGATGTTCATAAAATGGCTGAAGCTAATAAAGCTTTTTCACACTTTAGATTTTAAAACGAGACCAAGTTATGGCTAGAACCACTGAGTTAAATAAGTATAGAAATATTGGTATATGTGCCCACGTTGACGCAGGAAAAACAACAACTACTGAAAGGGTGCTATTTTATACAGGTCTTTCTCATAAGATCGGTGAGGTTCATGACGGTGCGGCTACCATGGACTGGATGGAGCAAGAACAAGAAAGAGGAATCACCATTACCTCTGCAGCAACAACTTGCTTTTGGTCAGGTATGGAGCAGCAATATCCAGAACATAGGGTTAACATCATTGATACACCAGGACACGTTGACTTTACTATTGAAGTTGAGAGATCTTTAAGGGTTCTTGATGGGGCGGTCGTAGTATTTTGTGGAACATCAGGAGTTGAGCCTCAATCTGAAACAGTTTGGAGGCAAGCTAATCGATATAAAGTTCCAAGAATTGTATTTGTAAACAAAATGGATAGAGCTGGCGCAGACTTTGAAAGAGTTGTTGAACAAATTCGTGACAGGCTTAAGGCTACTGTAGTTCCACTTCAACTAAATATCGGAAGTGAAGAAGAATTTAAAGGTGTTGTTGATTTAATTAATATGAGAGCCATCTATTGGAATGAATCTGATCAGGGGCTTACATTTGATTCAAAGGAAATACCCGAAGAGTTAGCTGCTAGGTGCAATGAACTGCGTGAAGAAATGGTAGAAAATGCTGCAGAAGCAAATGAAGAGCTTATGGAAGCTTATTTAGAGTCTGGTGAATTGACCATTGAGCAGATTAAAGAAGGCCTTAGAATTAGAACAATTGGTAACGAGATTGTGCCTGCTCTTTGCGGAAGCGCTTTTAAGAATAAGGGTGTGCAAGCTGTATTAGATGCAGTAATTGACTTTTTACCTGCTCCAGATGAAGTTGAAGCAATCAAAGGTACTCTTCCTGGTGAAGAAGAGGTTGAAGCTTCAAGACAATCATCAGATGAGGAGCCCTTTTCAGCACTTGCATTTAAAATTGCAACTGATCCATTTGTTGGAACATTAACCTTTATTAGAGTTTATTCAGGTGTCGTATCTGTTGGAGATTCTGTAATTAACTCAACAAAAGGCAAAAAAGAACGTATTGGAAGAATGGTCCAAATGCATTCAAATAACAGAAATGAGTTAAAAGAGATCAGAGCTGGTGATATTGCGGCATGTATTGGTCTTAAAGATATTACTACAGGTGATACGCTGTGTGATGGGTCAAATGAGATTGTATTAGAGAGAATGGACTTCCCTGAGCCAGTTATTTCCGTAGCCGTTGAGCCAAAATCTAAAGCTGACCAAGAAAAAATGTCTATTGCTCTTGGGAAGCTAGCCCAAGAGGATCCATCATTTAGAGTTAACACTGACGAGGAATCTGGACAAACAATTATTTCCGGAATGGGTGAGCTTCATCTAGATGTGTTAGTTGATAGAATGAAAAGGGAATTTTCAGTTGAAGCAAATATTGGTAAGCCTCAGGTAGCATACAGAGAAACAATTAGAGAAGCCGTAGAGATTGAAGGTAAATTTGTTAGACAAAGTGGAGGTCGAGGACAGTACGGCCATGTTTGGTTGAAATTAGAGCCTCTCGGGCTCGATGATGAGTATGAATTTGTTGATGAGATTGTTGGCGGTGTCATACCTAAAGAATATATTCCATCAGTTAACAAAGGTATTCAGGAGCAAATGCAGAATGGTGTTGTTGCTGGATATCCTTTGCTTGCCCTAAAAGCAACCTTATATGATGGTTCTTTTCATGATGTTGATTCAAGTGAGATGGCTTTCAAAATTGCTGGATCAATGGCTTTAAAAGAAGGTGCTTTAAAGGCAAAGCCTGTTCTGTTAGAGCCTGTAATGAAGGTTGAGGTTGTTACCCCTGAAGAACATATGGGTGATGTGGTTGGTGACTTGAACAGAAGACGAGGAATTATTCAGGGTATGGATGAGATTCCTGCAGGAAAAGTTGTAAGGTCAGAAGTACCTCTTTCAGAGATGTTTGGCTATGCAACGGATGTTCGCTCTCAAACTCAAGGAAGAGCTAGTTTTTCAATGGAATTTCTAAAGTATGCTGAAGTTCCAAACAACATAGCAGAACAACTAAAAACTGCATAAATGAAGAACAATTTAAAGTTGACATATAGCCTTTAGGAGGCCTAGAATACGCAACCTTTGCGATATTAGAAAGAGATTTTATGGAAGATCAGAATATAAGAATACGCTTAAAAGCTTTTGATTATAGGCTGATTGATGCTTCTGCAAAACTTATTTCAGAAACCGCAAAAAAAACTGGAGCTGTAGTCAAGGGACCAATTCCTTTGCCAGTCAAAAAAGAGAGAACTACAGTACTGATTTCACCGCACAAAGATAAAGATGCAAGAGATCAGTATGAGATTAGAACATATAAAAGGTTGATGGATATCGTTCAACCTACTGATAAAACGGTTGATGCTTTAATGAAGCTTGACCTCTCATCAGGAGTAGACGTTCAAATTAGTTTAGGTTAATTTGAATTTTTTAACGCAATAGCGGCCATAGAGGGTAAAGCCCCGTAGAAAGGAGATTAAATTGAGCATAGGCTTAATTGGAAAAAAAGCTGGAATGTCTCGTCTTTTTCAAGAAGACGGCACATCAATTCCTGTAACGGTTGTTTCTGTTGCGGGCAATTTCGTTACTGATATAAAGACATCTGATAGAGACGGCTACAGTTCTGTAGTGATTTCTAAGCAATTTTTTAAGAAAAAGAAACTCAAAAAATCGCAGGTTGAATATTTCAAAAAACACAATGTTAACCCAGGAAAGCTACATGAGTTTCGTACATCTGATGTTGATGATCTAAAAGTAGGTTTACACGTTGATGCCTCTGTATTTGAAGCTGGCCAAAAAGTTGATGTTACTGGTACATCTAAAGGTAAAGGTTATGCAGGTGTTATAAAACGGCATAACTTTAGAATGCAAGATGCCACACATGGTAACTCATTATCACATAGAGCTCACGGATCCACTGGCCAATGTCAAACACCCGGGAGGGTTTGGAAGGGTAAGAAAATGTCAGGACAAATGGGTAACGTACAAAAAACTGTTCAGAACTTAGAAGTTGTTCAAACTGATATTGAAAATAACTTAATTTATATCAAAGGAGCTGTTCCTGGTCCAACTGGGTCGACATTAAAGCTTTCTCATTCGGTTAAAACATCATGAAGCTTAATTTAGTTAATAGTGAATCAAAAACTGATATTAGTCTTCCGGAGTCAGTTTTTGGAAAGGATTTTAATGAAGATTTGGTTCACCAGGCAGTAGTTACTTTCTTGGCAGGCGCAAGACAGGGATCTCATAAGCAAAAAACTAGATCTGAAGTTCGTGGTGGCGGAAAGAAACCTTACAGACAAAAAGGAACAGGAAGAGCAAGAGCAGGTACTATTAGAAGTCCAATATGGCGTGGAGGCGGTGTTCCTTTTGCTGCAGTACCCAGAGATTACTCTAAGAAGATTAATAAGAAAATGTATAGAGCTGCTATTCGCTCAATACTTTCAGAGCTTTATCGGCAAGAAAGAATAATTGGTTTGGCTAAGCCTACATTAGAGGCTCCTAAAACTAAGGTGATGGCAAAAATTATAAAAGATGCTGGTCTTGATAGTGTACTGATCATCCTTGATGAAATGGATACAAATATATACCTATCAGCAAGGAATATACCTCATGTAGAGGTGGTAACTGTCAAAGAAATTAATCCCGTTGTGCTTCTTAGGTCTGACAAGGTTGCAATTACACCCGAAGCACTTTCATTAATAGAGGCTTGGGTAAAATGAATCAAGAAAAAATCCTAACATTAATTGATTCTCCTTACATCACTGAGAAATCATCAAAGCTTGCATCTGAGAAAAACCAGGTTGTATTTAAAGTAAATATTAGTGCTAATAAATTAGAAATTAAGAAAGCTGTTGAGAAACTATTTAATGTAGAAGTTAAATCAGTTACCACTTCAATAGTCAAAGGCAAAAATAAAAGAAATAGGTTTGGCGCCTATAAAAAATCTAACTTTAAAAAAGCGTTTGTCTCATTAAAAGAAGGTTCAGAAATTCAGTTTGAGGGTGTTAACTAATGGCAATTATTAAGGCAAAACCAACAAGTGCTGGAAGAAGGTTTGTTGTTTCTGTTAAGTCAGATCTACATAAAGGTAAGCCTCATAAGCCATTGCTTGATAAGAAATCAAAAAATGGTGGCAGAAATAATAATGGCAGGATTACCGTTCGCCATCAGGGTGGCGGACATAAACAACATTATAGAATTGTGGATTTTAAAAGAGTGAAGGTTGATGTTCCTGCGACAGTTCTAAGAATTGAATACGATCCCAATCGATCAGCACATATCGCATTAATACAATACGTTGATGGTGAAAAATCTTACATTATTGCGCCATCTAAATTAAAGGTTGGAGCTTCAATTTTATCATCTGAAAAAACTGAAATATCTCCAGGTAATAGCATGCCTTTAAGCAACATACCTCTTGGTACAAATGTTCATTGTGTTGAGATGAAGCCAGGAAAAGGAGCCCAAATTGCAAGATCAGCTGGAACCTCTGCAAGAGTTGTAGCAAAAGAAGGCATCTATACAACCTTAAGGCTGCAGTCAGGTGAAATGAGAAAGATTCTTTCTGAGTGCCGTGCAACAATTGGAGTTGTTTCGAATCAAGAAAACAACTTGAGATCTTTGGGAAAAGCTGGTGCCAACAGATGGAGAGGAGTTCGACCAACTGTTAGAGGTGTTGCCATGAATCCAATTGATCACCCTCACGGTGGTGGTGAAGGGAGAACATCTGGAGGAAGACATCCCTCAACTCCATGGGGTGTCCCTACTAAAGGCTATAAAACTAGAAAAAATACTAGGTCTGATAACTTAATTGTACGAAGAAGAGCTAAGAGGAAATAGTCATGCCACGATCGCTAAAAAAAGGACCCTTTATTGATATCTCACTTCAAAAGAAAGTGGATCAAGCAATTGCTGAAAACAGCAAGAAACCAATTAAGACTTGGTCAAGAAGGTCAATGATTTCTCCGTCAATGGTTGGATTAACAATTTCTGTTCATAACGGAAGACAGCATGTACCAGTCTTCATAAATGAAGATATGGTTGGCCATAAATTAGGAGAGTTTGCAATAACACGAACATTTAAACTTCATTCAGGTGATAGGAAAGCTCAATAATGGATACAAGAGCATATTTAAAAGGATCAAGACTTTCACCTCAGAAAGCAGGATTAGTCGCTAATGAGATTAGAGGTAAATCTGTCCAAGATGCAATGGACTTTTTAACGTTTAGCAAACAAAAGGCTGCATCTGTTATTAAAAAATTACTTGAGTCAGCTATTGCAAATGCCGAAAACAATAACAAGCTTGATATTGATACATTGGAAGTGAAATCCATTATGGTCAATCAAGGAATGAGGCTAAAAAGAATGAGGCCTAGAGCAAGAGGCAGGGCTGATAGGATCATAAAGCCAACCTGTCACATTGAAATTATTTTATCGGATCAGGAGAAATAATGGGTCAAAAAGTTCATCCAACAGGTTTTCGTCTTGGTGTTGTAAAAAAACATAATGCCAATTGGTACGCCAAAGGAAAGACCTTTAAAGAAAATCTAATTGAAGACTTGAAAGTGAGAGATTTTTTAAAGAATAAGCTTAGGTTTTCGTCAGTAAGCAAGGTTGAGATTGACAGATCAGCTCAAAATTTTACTGTTTCAATTCATACATCTAGGCCCGGAATCATTATTGGGAAAAAGGGAGAAGAGATTGAAAACATCAAAAAATCTATAGAAAAAATTGTAAACCGCCCGGCGCAAGTACAAATAAAAGAAGTAAGAAAACCTGATCTTGACGCAACCATTCTTGCTGAAGGTATCGCACAACAGCTCGAAAGAAGGGTGCAGTTCAGGAGAGCTATGAAGAGGGCAGTCCAGAGCGCGCTTAGACAAGGAGCTAAAGGGGTGAGAACTGAGGTCTCTGGTCGATTAGGTGGAGCTGAGATCGCAAGAACGGAATGGTATCGAGAAGGCAGGGTGCCTTTGCATACTCTTAGAGCGGATGTGGACTATGGAACTGCAGAAGCTGCAACTACATATGGAATTATAGGTGTCAAGGTTTGGGTTTATCGTGGGGAAATCATGGAAGACCCATTAAAAGCTGAATTATAGGTATTAGAAAATGTTACAACCAAAGCAAACAAAATTCAGAAAAATGCATAAAGGCCGCAATAGAGGCCTTGCTCAAAGTGGCAATACCGTTGCTTTCGGTAAATATGGCTTAAAGGCTTCTACTCGTGGCAGGATTACTGCCAGACAAATTGAGGCTGCAAGGCGAGCCATGACACGTTATATCAAACGAGGAGGAAATATTTGGATTAGGATTTTCCCTGACAAACCAATAACTAAAAAGCCTCTTGAAACTAGAATGGGTAAAGGTAAGGGTAATGTTGAGTACTGGGTCGCTCTAGTTCAGCCTGGGAAGATGTTATATGAAATGTCAGGGGTTGAAGAAGAAACAGCCAGAGAAGCATTTAGATTGGCTGCTGCAAAGCTCCCCGTAAAAACTACTTTTGTACAGAAATAAATTATGGCTAAAGCTAAAGAAAAATACATTGAAACCTTAAGATCACAAAAAGTCGATCAGCTTGAAAAAATGCTTCTTGATGAGAGAGAAGCTCAGTTTTCTAACAGGATTAAGCACAAGACAGGCCAGTTGAATGAGAGTCATTTATTGAGAGAGTCAAAGACAAAAATTGCTCAAATCAAAACTGTTATTAATGAAAAAAATAATGAGGAAACAAAATCATGAGCTCGAATGCAAGACTCTTATCTGGTGTTGTTGTTAGTGATAAAGCAGATAAAACAATTACAGTTAAGGTAGAGAGAAAGGTTAAACATCCTAAGTATGGAAAGATTATTAAACGATCTACTAAGATTCATGCTCATGATGAAAGCAATTCAGCAAAGATGGGTGATGTTGTCACCGTCCAAGAGTGTAAGCCTTATTCAAAAAATAAAACCTGGTTACTAATTGATTCTGCGATTGCCGGTAATGATAAAGCTGTTGAAGCTGAAAAAACTCAATCAAATGAGGAGCCTTCATCATGATTCAGATGCAATCAATCCTTAACATTGCTGACAACAGCGGAGCTAGAAGCGTTATGTGCATCAAGGTACTTGGAGGCTCAAAGCGAAGATATGCAAGAATTGGGGATATAGTTAAAGTTGCTGTTAAGGAAGCAATTCCTCAAGGTAAAGTTAAAAAAGGCCAAGTCGTAAATGCCCTTATTGTTCGAACAAAAAAAGGCGTCAGACGAAGAGATGGTTCATTGATTAAATTCGATGAAAATGCTGCTGTTTTACTTAATCAGCAACAAGCACCTATAGGCACTAGGGTCTTTGGTCCAGTGACGCGAGAGCTCCGTTCAGGGAATTTTATGAAAATATTATCTTTAGCACCTGAGGTTTTATAGACATGTCTTCACTACATACAAAAACTAAGCTTATAAGCGGTGATGAGGTAGTAGTAATTGCCGGAAAAGATTTGGGTAAAAGAGGAACTTTGCAAAAAATCCTTAAAGGTA
>CACNUA010000026.1 GCA_902623535.1 uncultured SAR86 cluster bacterium
TAGCGGTACTCGAGCTCAGTTAGTACCTCCGCCTGGATGGAGAGCACCTAAAGATTGGTCGTCTTACACGATCCCATTAAATCAGTTACAGGATGATCCATCACTTGGTTTTGGAACTCATGCTCATCAGATTCTTGATTTCTTGCTAAAGGATCATGGAAGAATAATTTATGACTGTAATGAAAATGATTGGGAAAGAGGGATGTGCAAACCTGTTAAAAAACATGAAAATCATTAGAATTTTCACTATTGCATTTTTCTTCTTATTGCTAAGCTTTAATTTTAGTGGGCGAGAGATTCATCAATCGACTTTCATATATGCAGATAAACCTGATATTGAAGTCTTTTATTCATTACCAGAAGAAGTCAATGATGAAACCATGCTTTTATTTATTATTCATGGTGCTTCTAGAACTGCTGAGGGCTACTTAGAAGATTTTTTACCACACATCCAAGAAAAAAACTTAATTGCAGTAGCACCTAAATTTTCTAAAGAGTCTTATCCACATTATGCCTTTCTAAATCGTTCAGCAATTGATGGAAAAAAACTACCTGCTGGCACGCCAAATATCGATAACGCTTTGGGAGATATTTTTGAGATAATTAGCAGTAAGTACAATATTAGAAATG
Organism: uncultured SAR86 cluster bacterium; assembly: GCA_902623535.1. GTDB lineage: Bacteria > Pseudomonadota > Gammaproteobacteria > Magnimaribacterales > D2472 > MED-G82. The sequence continues at coordinate 631 of CACNUA010000026.1, forward strand.
ATAAATACAGAATTTATGGTCACTCAGGTGGCGCACAGTTTGTGCAAAGATATTTGTTATTTTCAAATGATTTACGAATCGATAAGGCTGTCTTAGCTAACGCAGGATTTTATACATTTATGAATCAAAATTTATATCCATATGGCCTTAGGGATATAGATTTAGATGATGAAGAAATCAAAAGAGTTTTACGCACTAAAGTAGCTCTTTACGTAGGTGAAAATGATACTGAAAGAAATTTTAGAAATCTCAAAGGTGCTAGAGCTCAAGGTAAGAATAGGTTAGTACGTGGAGAAACATTCTTTCTAAACTTGGTTGCCTATGCTGAAGAGCTAAAAATGCCATTCAGATGGCAATATCAAATTATCAAGAATGTGGGACATGACAATGCTGGTATGGCCTCAGGTGCTGCTTACTTTATCCTGGAAGATCTTTAATTTAGGGTTTTCTTATTTCTCTAACTAATTCAGTTACTTCTTTTGGGGGCGATAAAGTTATTTTGCTGACAAACATTGCAACAATAAAATTTATACACATTCCTATGAACCCAATACCTTCAGGAGATATTCCAAACAACCAATAATCAGGATTATTTAGATCAGTAAAGATAAACTTAAAGTAGGTGATGTAAGTCATTGTAAAGAGTAAGCCGCTTAGCATGCCCAAGATGGATCCTTCGCGAGTCACCCATGATGTGAATATTCCAAGAAATAATGCTGGAAATATTGTAGCAGCAGCTAAGCCAAAGGCCAGAGCCACCACTTGTGCAACAAATGCAGGAGGATAAATGCCAAATAATCCTGCTATCAATACGGCAATACCGGCAGAAAGTCTTGCAAAAAATAACTCTTGTTTATCGCTGATCTTTGGCATGACGACTTTTTTTAAAAGATCATGAGAAATTGCTGAGGATATTACCAGTAATAAGCCTGCTGCTGTTGATAGGGCAGCAGCCAATCCCCCTGCAGCTACTAGAGCAATAACCCAGCCTGGCAAGTTTGCTATCTCAGGGCTTGCCAACACAACGATATCTCTATCGATATAGACTTCATTATCAGTTAGCTTATTTGGCTTATTAGTTATAGGTCTTGGACGCTGATCTGAGGAATTATCAAAAACAGGCTTTGCAGGTACAAAAGCATCTCCACTAGCGTAAGTGACTTTATCGTCACCATTTTTATCCTGCCACGCGATTAGGCCTATTTCTTCCCAATTTTTAAACCATGCAGGTGTAGTTTCATAGGATTGATCTTGAATAGACTCCACCAAATTAACTCTTGCAAACGCGGCAACAGCAGGAGCTGTAAGGTAAAGAATTGTAATAAATAATAACGCATAACCAGCTGATTTGCGGGCATCTTTTATGCTAGGCACAGTAAAGAATCTAACAATTACATGCGGTAATCCAGCAGTGCCAACCATGAGTGCGGCGGTTATACAAAATATATCAATGGTAGATTTTTTGAACTCAGTATAAGCACCAAATCCTAGGTCAATTGAAATTCGATCAAGCTTATCTAATAAGTAAACTGAGCTACCGGTGAGAGTATCCCCAAAACCTAAAGCAGGGTTAGGATTGCTGGTCATTAGAATCGATACAAAGATTGCCGGAACTAAATAGGCAAAAATAAGAACACAATATTGCGCAACCTGGGTATAGGTTATTCCTTTCATGCCCCCTAAAACTGCATAAAAGAAAACAATTGCCATCCCAATAATTACTCCAAGATTAATATCAATTTCAAGAAACCTTGAAAAAACAATACCAACCCCTCGCATTTGACCTGCAATATAAGTAAATGAAATAACAATTAAGCAAAGCACACCAACCAATCGTGCAAAGTTTGAATAGTATCGAGTTCCTATAAAATCAGGAACAGTGTATTGACCAAACTTTCTCAAATATGGAGCTAATAATAAAGCCAAAAGGACATAACCCCCTGTCCAACCCATTAAATAAACAGAGCCATCTCTTCCCATAAAGGCAATCAGTCCAGCCATTGATAAAAATGATGCTGCTGACATCCAATCCGCAGCAGTTGCCATTCCATTTGCTATTGGATTGACTCCTTTTCCAGCTACATAAAAATCATTTGTAGATTTAGCTTTAGACCAAATTGCAATCCCAATGTATAAACTGAATGTCAGACCTACAAATAGATAGGTTAGCGCTTGTGTCGACATTACTTTTTAAACCTCTCATCAAGCTTGTTCATGATGATGTAGTAAATAAAGATAATTAGCAGAAAGAATAACAGACTACCTTGTTGACCAAACCAAAAACCTAATTTAAATCCACCCAATCGAATATGATCAATGCTCTCAGAAAATAAAACTCCAAACCCAAGAGAGACAATAAACCATATAGATAGCAGTGCAGAGATAACAATCAGATTCAGTTTCCAGTAACTTAAATTTTTCATGATTTTCTTCATGGCGCGCCCGGAGAGATTCGAACTCCCGACCGCCTGGTTCGTAGCCAGGTACTCTATCCAGCTGAGCTACGGGCGCGTACAATGATTATACAAACAAACACAAGTAAACCCTTATATATTTGGTATGAAAAATAAACTCCAAAACTTGATTTATGCCAGTTTGGTCATGCCTATTTCAGGTGCTGGAATGCCAATCTTTGTTTACCTACTTCCGTTTTATGCAAATGAGCTTGGGTTGGGGTTAACCGCAGTAGGGTTAATCTTCTTTATAGGTAGGTTTACCGACGTGTTAACTGATCCGATCATGGGTTTTTTAGTTGATCGATATCAGCTCCCTAATACTAAACATAAGCATTGGATTGCAATCTCAATACCTGTGATGATGTTAGCAACCTACCTGCTATTTTTTCCAATTAAAGAGTCTGTTAACAGCGCTTATTTATTTATTTCACTATTCATTATTTACGCAGGTTTTACTTTAGTTGTAGTCACCCATCTATCTTGGTCTGTTGTCCTGGCACCTGACTATGATAAGCGAACCAATTTATTAACTTTAAGGGAGGTAATGTCTCTCTTGGCTGCCCTAATTGTCATCGCAATTCCAGCAGTGATAGAAATATACACACCAAGCATGGAAGCTAAGGTGAATGGAATAGGGTATTTTATTTTTATCTCTGTGCCAGTTTTATTTTTGCTAGCAATATTTTCTATTCCAGACCACTCAACAAAAGAAATTCGTGGAACTTTTAAAGACAGCATTAATGTTTTTAAGGAATTTTTTAAAAATAAAAATCTGAACAGAATTGTTGTGGTTAGTTTACTGATTGCATTTAGTCAGTCATTAACAGGCGCGCTATTTATTATTGTTATTACGAGTATTTTCGATCTTCAGGAATACGCTTCAAGAGCAATGTTAAGTTATTTTATTGTTAGCTTTATAGGCCTTGGAATTTGGCGATACATTGGAATCAAGGTCTCAAAACATATGTCCATTGCATATTGTTGCTTCTATGCATCCAGTATTATTTTAATTAGCATTGTTGGCTTTGATTTCTTTACAAATTTAGTGACTCAACAAAAGATTATTTTTTTATTTGTTTGGGTAATTTTTTATGGCTTTGCCTTTGCAGGACCTATCCCATTAATCAATGCAATTATTGGAGATCTTGCAGAAATGCATAAGTACGAAAAGGGTCAAGATGTTAGCGGAAGCATCTATTCTTACGTCACGACTATAACCAAGATAGGATTTGCAGCCTCTGCTGCAATTCCTTATGTTTTACTTGAGCAGGTCTTTGGATTCCAGGTTGATCTTGGTTATGAAAATACTCAAGCAAGCAAAGATTATTTATGGAATATGTATGTCTATGTTCCATTGACTTGCTTTTTGATTGCAGGTTATTTAGTCTCAAAACATCCAGTCAAGAAATCAGATTTAGAGGCGATTAAGAATGTATAGGAAATTTGAGTGCGTGATCTGTGGATATATTTATGATGAGGAGTTAGGCGATCCAGAAGATGGAATTCCACCCGGCACCAAATGGGAAGATATTCCAGACGATTGGGTTTGCCCCGAATGCGGCGTAAGCAAATTTGATTTTGAGCCTTTAGACTAATTCTATTTAAGATTTAAAGCAGCAATCCTCTGAGCTTCATCATAATCCACATAAAATGTTGCATATTGCCTTCTGAATTTAGCAATAGGACCATCCATGTCACAGAGAACTGGTTTGAGTGCAAACTTTTTATTCTCCCAAATAGGGATATCTTCTTTCACTTGTTTGTTTATGTCAGCAATGATTGCAGCACCAACACCGCCTTCTGGTACTTTTCCGTCAACTTTTTTCTGTAAAAAAGAAAACCTAATCACGCATTTTTCATCTTCAATTGGAGTTGTGGAACCCAGAAGTAGGGTATCGCAGATTCCCTCAAATTTTGTTGCATTATCCCCTGGACCATTTGATCTACCAATAATTCTACCCTCAACAACTCCTCGAGGTGTCTCCATATTTGCAGCTTGAACAAAAAAACGTTTCTGATCTTCATACCTAACTTCAAACTCTGGATAACTGACTACACCGTGAACATACTTAAAATGAGCAGCGTCAACAGCGTTTTCAGCCATATCTTGAATATGGCAATCTACGTGATACTCAAACTTCTGAAATTCGTCACCCCATTCTGGATCGGTAATTTCTTCGTAGGTTTCTACCTCATAATGAGGTTCTTCTCCATTAGGGTGATACCAAGCATAAATTAAATTATTCCTTTCAACTGTAGGATATTTAAATATTTGGGTCTCTTTCGCTTTTGGTGGAATATTTTTTTGCGTATGGTATTTCTCCAATTTTTCCATCTGTTTTCCATCGCCATGCATGAAATGGACATTCTATGCATTCACCATTGACAATACCTCCATGTCCAAGATGGGCCCCAAGATGTGGGCAATAGGCATCAAGCATTGATATTTCACCTGATTCTGTTCTAAATAAAACCTGATCCTCACCAAAGTACCTTACTGACTTTACATCTCCGGTTTTAAGTTCATCAGCATAATCAACGACATACCACCCAAAAGGTATGGGCATCGGATATCTTTTTCTTTCATTCATAATTTAAGTAGCTTCCTAGCATTTTCACCTAAAAACTTAGGTAAGACTTCATCTTTAATTGGGATCGACTCCATCTCACTAAAAATTTTATCTAAAGATAGCCCCATTGGGAAGTATCCTGCATACATTACCTTATCTTGGCCTCGAGTGTTCGCGTAATGCATCACATCTTTAGGGTAATGTTTCGGTGAAAAGGCACTCGTTGAATAATATAAATTAGGATACTTGAGCATGAGTTTGCACGCCAATGCTGTCCAAGGTTCAGCACCATGGCGCATTACAAATTTTAGCTCAGGAAAATACCAACAAACTTCATCAATTAATTCAACTTTTTGCGGTGCCATTGGAATTCTAGGACCTGGAACTCCAACACAACAAAAGAAGGGGATATCTAACTCAATGCACATCTCATAAATTGGATGCCATTTTGGATCATTAATTGCAATTTGAGGATGCATTCCTGATGGGAAGGCACTGACTGCTTTAATCCCATAGTCATCATGCATTCGTTTGATGTTTTGACCTTCGCCTTCAATATTTGGATTTACAGGCATGTCAAAAAAGAATCTATCCGGATGATCTTTGCCAGCTTTGATTTTTACCTCTGATGACTCATGAAAACCAACCATGGCCATATTGATATGAAATTTATCCATTTGATCGAGCGTATATTGAATAAAATCATCATGGGAGCCAGTTTCAGGTATATCTTTAAACATATACTGAGCTGGCATTTTAAACATGGATTTTGACTCTTCATCACGCAACAGAGGCTCCATGAAGGTATACCAATCCGAACGGTCCTCTTGCTCAGGTATACCAAGCATCAAGTCAACGGTAAATAAATCCTTATTGATAGACATGTATAGATTCTAATTGATAAAACTTAAGATTTTTGACGAATTTTAAAAAACTTTGAAAACTTGCAAAAACCATTGACGAAATAAAATCATTCGTTACTCCCTAGCTC
>CACNUA010000027.1 GCA_902623535.1 uncultured SAR86 cluster bacterium
AGTCATTATGAATAAAATAGATCAGCTAAAAACGCAATTAAAAATTCCAGTAATCGGTGCACCCTTATTTTTGGTATCAGGTCCTGAACTTGTAATCGCTCAATGTAAATCTGGTATTGTTGGTTCATTTCCTGCATTAAATGCAAGACCTCAAAATGTTCTTGATGAATGGATTATAAGAATTCAAGATGAGCTAGCGGAGGCAAAAGAGTCTGATCCTCAAAAAAGGATAGCTCCTTTTGCAGTCAATCAAATCTGCCATGCTTCAAATGACAGGCTGTTTGGTGATATGGAAATTTGTGTAAAGCACAAAGTCCCAATCATTATCACATCTCTAAGACCGCCTGAAGAAATAGTTCAAGCTGCACACTCTTATGGGGGAATGGTTTTCCATGATGTAATTAATGTAAGACATGCGAAGAAAGCTGCTGAGCAAGGTGTTGATGGGCTTATTTTGGTTTGCTCTGGAGCAGGAGGTCATGCTGGTACTCTCTCTCCATTTGCTTTAGTTAGAGAAGTAAAAGAATGGTTTGATGGAGCTATTATTCTTTCAGGGGCAATTAGCTCAGGAAGTGCAGTTGCATCAAGTTTAGCTTTAGGGTCAGATTTTGCTTACATTGGAACAAGATTTATTGCCACAGAAGAAGCCAATGCTGATCAAGGATACAAGCAAATGCTTATTGAAAGTGCCGCAGATGATATTGTTTATTCATCCTTATTTACTGGTGTTCATGGAAATTATTTGAAAGGCTCAATTGAAAATGCAGGTCTCGACCCTCAAAATTTACCCGATGCTGATAAATCTACAATGAATTTTGGTTCTGGTGGAAACACTGAATCAAAAGCTTGGAAGGATATCTGGGGCTCAGGTCAAGGGACAGGCTCAATAAAAAATTCACCCTCAGTGGAGAAACTTGTCGATAATTTATCGAATGAGTTTGAAGAGGCAGTGAAAGACCTTAATCAAAAATCAGAAATTTAATCTCTTAATCACAGATCTCCATCTTTTCTGTGCTCACTTTTTTCAACCTTAAAGCCTTTACCATATCTTGCTTCAAGTTTTGATTTATTCTCGTTGATAACTTCATAAGGATCTAAGTCCAAGGCCATGCAAGCAGTTGCCCAATACCAAATAATGTCACCCAATTCTCTTTTCATATGAAAAACATTATCTTCAGTAAAAGGCTTTCCCTGTAAGAAAATCTTCTTGACAATTTCAACAAATTCACCTCCCTCGCTGCCCAAACCTAGCGCAGCTGTTAAAAGTCTAGCTGTTTTGATATTTGACTCTTCTTCAATTTTCTTCATCCTTTCAAAAAGCTCATCATTGTGAAGGCTGGGTTCGCTCGTTACTTTAGTAACAAAATCACAATATTCAATCAGAAATTTCTTTACCTCGTCATTCATACATCCTCCGAAATACTTTATTCATTTTCTATTTTTATTTTTGCAAATCTATTTTCCTCAGAATCAATCTTTATAAAAGGAAAATTGTTTGTTGCAATATCTATGTCTATTACCTCCTTATTAAAAAGATCAATTCCGCAAATATTAATAAATTCTTGAACAGTTCTCTTTGTCCCCAAACCAAAAGGTTGCTCAACTCTACTAAATATCAAATCAGTTAGCCTTGATTTACTAAATTTATCCAGCTCATTCCACTTTACAGCTCTATGCTTTTCATCTTCTTTATTCCAATGAAGCTTTCTTACTAAATTTTTAACGTCGGTATATAAGTGAAATATAGGGACACGTGGAATGTGAGTAACTGACCAGCCATGTGTAAATAGTCGGAGAGCAAGACTTAATTCCTCTCCATGAAAATATAACTTTGGATCATAGGGTATCTTTTTAGAAAAGTTTGTCTTAGAAAAAATAAATCCCCCTGCCACAAGTAATCCTTGCACAGGCAAATCAGTATTTGCAGGATAGCTCTTTTGCATTGAGTAATGACCATCCTCAAAAATTCTTCCCTCCCTGAAAGTGATTCCCAGCGTATCTTTGTATTTGATATTTAATTCAAACTCATCCAGTGATTCATTAGCTTTAAACGACCTTGGATAACCAGTTATTACCAAATCATCATTAATTTGTTGCTGTAGCCAATTAAAATATTTAATTAATATTTCATCCCAACCCTGATAAAAGATCATATGTGAGTCAATTTGAAGGTAATAATCTTCATCCTTTATAAAAGATTGAATTCTGGATCTTGCATAACAAGGACCTTTTGCCATAACTGGATCGATCAACTCATATCTGATCTGGTTTTTGAATTTTACTCTATCTAAATTTATTCCATTGGAGGATTGCTCACAAACCCCAAATGTAATGAAATCTTTATACTTAGCATTTTCGTAGGCACTACAAATTGTTTCCAGCAGAAGCGGGTCTTGATATGATGCAATTGAAACAAAAATTTTATTCATGCTTTAAAAGATGATTTAAATTACAATTATCTCACATGAACGATCAATCCTTTCCAAAAAGAATTGCTGAGAATGTTGTTATGTACTCAGCAGATCCAATAATCTACGTTGTAAATAATTTCATTTCCAAAGATGAGTGTGAAGCTTTTATTGAAGCTGCATCAGGGAAACTCAAACACTCAACAGTTATTAGTGCAGAAAAACACATTACGCATCCAAGTAGGACCTCTGAAAATTGTTGGCTTGAGCATGATGAAAATGATTACTTGCACGAAGTCAGTAAAAGGCTATCAATTCTTGTTCAAATGCCAATAAGAAATGCAGAACAATACCAATTAGTTCATTATAAAAAAGGGGCAGAGTATAAGCCACACTTTGATTCTTTTGATTTTAATACTGATGAAGGTAAAAAAAATTGGGAGCCTGGGGGCCAAAGATTAATCACGGCTCTTGGATATTTAAATGATGTTCCAGAGGGTGGCGGCACAGGTTTTCCAAATATAAACATTGAAATAAAAGCTTCAAAGGGCGATGTTTTGGTATTTCACAACTGTCTTAAAAATACAACTGACATAAACCCTAGATCGCTGCACGCTGGTTTACCAGTAATCAAGGGTGAAAAATGGGCAATTAATTTGTGGTTTAGAGAGAGAATTAGATATTAATTACTTAATTTTTAAAGATGATTGACTAATAATGATGTTGTATAGGTGATCTTGAGCCTCAGGTTTTAGTTGGGCTACACCAACTGCTAAAACATCAATAATAGCCATATAAGCTAATCTCGAGGTAATTGGGCTATTTAATCTTGCTGAATCACCGACATCAACTTCTAATGAAATATCGCATTCTTTAGAAAGTGGTGTGCCAGAGGGCATTAACCCGATTACGCAAGCATTGAAACTCCTAACGATTCTGACAGTATCTACTAGTGCACTAGTAGTTCCTGAGTGGGATATTGCAACAACAACATCTTTCTCATTTAGTGAGTTAGCAGACATAAATTGAATATGTGGATCTGATATGCATGACGAAGGAATTTTTAGCCTGAAAAATTTATGCTGAGCATCCATTGCAACAGGAGCCGAACCTCCAAAGGCAAAGAACTCTATACGTTTTGCATTTGCAAGTGCCTCTATTGCTTGCTCAAGTAGCTCTTGATTTAACTGCGAACGGATATTTAAGATCTCACTAATCGTTGTATCAAATACTTTTTCTGTCAGAACTTGTATTGAATCATTGGGATCAATCTCATATGAAGTGAAGTATTCATCTGCTGCAAGTTGCTGAGCAAGGGTTAGTTTAAATTCGTTAAACCCAGAATAATTTAATGCCTTACAAAACCTATTTAAGGTCGGCTCACTAACACTCATTTTATCAGCAGCTTGTGCCATGGTACTGGCAACCACATCAGCAGGTTTCTCTAAAATAAAGTCAGCAACCAATTTTTCGGATTTTCTTAAATTGTCATATGCGCTTTGGATTTCTCTGAGTAATTTAGTCTGCATGAAGGTAAAATAATCTGTACATATCAATTGTAACCTCAAGAAATGGACGTTTCATATATTTTAGAGAGCCTCAATGAAAAGCAGCGTGAAGCTGTTACATCTGAATCATCTCATTTGCTTGTTTTGGCCGGCGCTGGGTCTGGAAAAACTAGGGTACTGGTTCACCGAGTGGCTTGGATTGTAGACGGATTCAGATCAAATCCTGGAACCATCATGACGGTTACCTTTACCAATAAGGCTGCGAATGAAATGCAGAGCAGAATTCAGGAGTTACTCAAATCACCTGTTCCAGAATTGTGGTGTGGGACCTTTCACGGATTAGCGCATAGAACACTGAAAAGGTTTTATAAAGAGGCAAATCTTATTTCAGGTTTCACAATTCTTGATGCAGATGATCAGCTCAGGATCATCAAAAGATTAGCCAAAGAGCTCGAACTTGATGATAGCGCTTGGCCACCCAAGCAAATTCAATGGCAAATCAACTCATGGAAGGATGATGGAAAAAGATCAAAGGATATTAAAGCCGAAAAAGATTTCTATACCGAAACCATAAAAGGCCTATATGAAAAGTATGAAAACTTATGTAAGCAAGACAGCTTGGTTGATTTTGCCGAACTTTTGCTGAAGAGTTATGAGCTTATACGAGATGATGCAAAGGTAAAGAAATTTTTTCATTCTCGATTTAAACATATTCTCATCGACGAGTTCCAAGATACAAATAAAATTCAATATAAATGGCTTCAAGAGATCGCTTCAATTGAAGCTAATCTAACCGCAGTGGGTGATGATGATCAATCAATCTATGGTTGGCGAGGAGCAAGGGTTGAAAATATTGATGCCTATAAGAAATCCCATGACAAAAGTGAAACCATAAGGTTAGAGCAGAACTATAGATCAACCAGTGTCATTCTAAATGCCGCGAATGCCCTCATAGAAAATAACCAGGAAAGACTTGGCAAGAATTTATGGACTGACTCCAAAGAAGGTGAGTTGATAACACTTTATCAAGCCTACAGTGAGCAAGATGAGGCTAGATTTATTGCCGAAGTTATCAAGGGCTGGATGAACAGCGGTGAGCTATATAAAGATTGTGCAGTTGTTTATAGATCTAATGCTCAATCCAGAGCAATTGAGGAAGCATTATTGAGAATCAGTATTCCATATAGAATTTATGGTGGCCTACGATTTTATGAACGGCTAGAAATCAAAAATGCTATGAGTTTTTTAAAGGTGATTTTTAATCCACATGATAACCCATCATTTGAGCGCTCAATTGCTAATCCACCTAGAGGGATTGGAGCCAAGACGCTGATTAAAATTAGAAATAAGGCTAGCGAGAATAATCTATCTTACGTTCAAGCTTCCGCAAAAATGCTTGATGAAGGGTTAATTGGTGGCAGGGGTGCTACTGGCTTAAGATCTTATTTAAAGCTATTGATCGATCATGGCGAACAACTTGATAAAACTCCTTTATCTGATTTACTTGATTCAATCATTCAATCATCAGGCTTAATACAACATCACGAAAAAGAACCTGGCGAAAAGGGTAAAACGAGAATAGAGAATTTAGAGGAGTTGATCACCGCAGCAAAAAACTTTGAACAAAGTTTTGGTAAAGAAAAAACAATTAAAGAAATTTCAGAATCATTTTTAGATACCGTATCTTTAGACGCAGGGGAGACACAGGCTGGAGAATTTGACGATGCAGTCCAGCTGATGACATTGCATTCAGCCAAAGGTTTAGAATTTCCTTTGGTATTTATGACTGGACTTGAGGAAACTCTATTTCCTCATGGCAGATCTATGGAATCACCTAGTCAGTTAGAGGAAGAAAGACGTCTTTGTTATGTTGGTATCACTAGAGCAATGAAAAAACTTTATTTAACTTACGCAGAGTCTAGAAGACTGCATGGTTCTGATGTATTTAATCCGCCATCAAGATTTATTAAAGAAATACCTTCAGAATTCATTGATGAAATTAGACCTAGAGCTTCAGTTAATGTTCCTTATAAACGAGCTTCACAATCAAGCCCTATGGATTTTAAGGAAGAGATTGGCATTGCGCTTGGTCAAAAAGTCTTGCATCCCAAATTCGGTCAAGGCATAGTTTTAAATTATGAAGGCTCTGGAGAGTCAGCAAGAGTACAAATAAATTTTGAGTCTGCTGGTACTAAATGGCTTGTGCTTTCATTTGCTAATCTTGAGGTGATTTAATGAAAAAGTTTTGTGTATCTTTTTTTGTTTTATTTTTAATTTCTTGTTCACAGGATTCTGTCCAGTCGGAAGTAGCTATTAAGAAATTTAATTGGTCCATGGTGACTACATGGCCAAAAAACTATCCTGGATTAGGGATGGCACCTGAGCGCTTTAGCAAAATGGTGAATGAGATGTCTCAAGGCCAACTGAAGATAACTGTATATGGTGCCGGTGAATTTGTTCCTGCCATGGGAGTTTTCGATGCAGTTTCTTCGGGCTCAGTGGAAATGGGACACGGCGGCGCTTATTACTGGAAAGGTAAGGTTCCTGCTGCACAGTTCTTTGCAGGGGTTCCATTTGGTTTCACCGCTGATGAAATTAATGCATGGGTATATCGGGGTGGCGGTTTAGAG
>CACNUA010000028.1 GCA_902623535.1 uncultured SAR86 cluster bacterium
CAACGCCATTTGAAGCTCTCACGACTGCAATGTCGGGTGCGGTAGGGACTGGGAATATAGGTGGTGTTGCTTTAGCTATATGGACCGGTGGGCCCGCTGCAATATTTTGGATGTGGATTACAGCAATTTTTGGAATGACTACAAAGTTTGTTGAGGTCACTCTTGCACATAAATTTAGAACAACATTAAGTGATGGTTCAATCTCAGGCGGACCAATGTACTACATTGAAAAAGGCCTGAATATGAAATGGGTTGCAATACTTTTTTCTGCTTTGATGATGATTTGTGCAATAGGATCCGGAAATATGCCTCAGATTAATAACATTGCAAATGTCATGGAAACAGAATTCTCTGTTCCCAAGCTGATGACAGGTTTGGTTTTGGGGGGACTTTTATGGATCATCATTATTGGTGGGATCACTAGAATTGCAGCAGTTGCTAGTAAGATCATTCCAATCATGGGTGTTATCTATTTTGGAGGAGCATTAATTGTCCTTGTAAACAATTATGAAAATATTATTCCATCCTTCAATGCAATATTTTCACAGGTCTTTACAGGCTCTGCCGCTGTTGGTGGCTTTTTAGGAGCTAGCTTTGCCATGAGCTTAAAATATGGAGTTGCAAGGGGCCTATATTCAAATGAGGCAGGGCAGGGATCATCACCAATTGCTCACGCATCCTCTAAGACTGAAAAGTCTATAGAACAAGGTATGGTATCAATCCTTGAGCCTTTTATTGATACCATCGTTGTATGCAGTGTCACTGCAATGGTTATCCTTTCCAGTGGAGTTTGGACTGAAAAATTTGAAAATTCATTCGATAGAACTTCGATGACAGTTATTAGCGGAGTCTATTCTGATGCTAATGAAGATGATGTAATTGAACTCTCTAAGTACGTTCAAAACATGCCTTCAGAGATCACAAACTTCAATGGGGTTATTTCTTTAGAGGCTGGTTCAATTGTTTCAAGTAACGCAACCATCATTCACAAAAGATCTGTGGGTGAGGACGTCATCATCTCAAGAGACGGTAATTTAGTTACCGGAGATTTAGAGATTAGCAATGGTTCGTTTGTTGAAAGGGGACTTAACATTCGAGGTAGATCATTAATTGATTCTGCTGAATTGACTGCCAAAGCTTTTTCACAAAGCTCTATGAATGAATATGGTGGTTATTTAGTAGCAATTGCTTTACTACTATTTGCATTTTCTACTGCAATTGCCTGGTGCTATTACGGGGATAGATCCACCGCATATATCTTTGGTGAAAAGGGAGTTTTTTGGTACAGGAATTTCTATGTTCTATGTTTTATTTTAGCTGCAGTGATAGATACGGAAGTTGTTTGGAATATAGCTTATGTGGTGGTTGCTTTGGTTAGTATTCCGAACCTGATAGCTATATTTGTACTGAGACAAGAAATGAAACAAGACGTGGAAAATTATAAGCTTAATTAACCAGACCTTTTTTCTAATTCACTGATTATATTTTCAAAACTTATATCCTGATTTCTAAGTAACACCAGTAGGTGGAATATTAGGTCAGCTGATTCCTCGATTACTCTTCCGTCATTTGAAACTGCAGAGATTGAAACCTCACCTGCTTCCTCGCTAACTTTTTTTGCAATCTCTTTAATACCCTTTTTAAATAAGCTAGATGTATATGATTCTTCAGATGGATTATCCAATCGATTTTCAATGATTTTTTCTAGTTTGGAAATATTAAACTCTTCTCCACCAAAGCATGAGTATTGGCCAAGATGACAGGTAGGTCCTTCATTAGAAGCATTTATCAATAAAGTATCTCTATCGCAGTCTAATTGAATGTTATTAAGTAATAAAACATTGCCGGAAGTTTCACCTTTTTTCCATAAACATTTTCTTGTACGACTATAGAAATGAACAAAATTTGTATTGATAGTATTTTCAAGTGCTTCTCTGTTCATGTAACCCAACATTAAGACTTGAGAAGATTTAAAATCTTGAACTATAGCAGGGATAAGACCATTAACCTTATTCCAATTAATGTTATCTAAGTTCATATGCGTACCCTTATTCCTCGATTTAATAAATTATTTTTGAGCAGTTTAATTGGAACTTCATTCTTATGAAAAACACTTGCAGCCAAAGCTCCATCTACATTGCAGGATTTAAAAACATTGTAAAAATGATCCATATTGCCAGCTCCACCAGAAGCAATTAATGGAACTCTTGATATCTTTCTGGCATCAAGTAATTGCTTTATGTCATAACCGTTTCTCACACCATCTTGATTCATGCAATTTAAAACAATTTCACCTGCACCACGATCTTGAACTTCTTTAATCCAAGAGTGGGTGAGTTTATTTGATTTGGTACGAGTAGTTGCGTCTCCAGTTCTTGAGTAAACATTATATTGTTGATCTTGAAAGTAGCTATCAATACCAACAACCACACATTGAGATCCAAATTCATTTGCAAGCTCTGTAATTAATTCTGGATTTTCAATTGCTGGAGTGTTAATGGAGATTTTATCTGCACCCAAATTCAATATAGCTTCAGCAATCCTTATGCTTTTAATACCTCCAGCTACGCAGAATGGAATATTGATCTTATCTGCCACTTTTTTAACCCAAGCAGTTTCAACAACTTCATTTTTTGTACTAGCACTGATGTCATAAAAGACTAATTCATCAGCATTATCTTTTGAATATTTATTTGCAAGGTCATTAATTTCACCTACATCTTCATGATTATCAAACTGAACCCCTTTGACTACCTTTCCATCTTTTACATCAAGACAGGGGATTATTCTTTTAGTTAACATTCAATAATTCCATCAATTCTATTTTTTCTTCATAGATTGCCTTGCCAATAACAGCATGTTCAATCTTTATAGATATTAATTTTTGAATATCATTAATATTTCTTATTCCACCTGATGCAATAATTTTAAGAAGGGGAAATTTATTTTTTAAAACTAAATATAAGTCATAATTTGGACCGCTCATCATTCCATCTTTTGAGATATCTGTAACCAGCACATGAATGGGTTTAATTTCATCAACGAAATCAAAAATATTTATATCTGAAACCTCATTCCATCCATGAGACGCTAGGCAATAAATATTATTTTTTAATTCAACATCGAGTCCAAATACAATTTTTTTTTGATCAAATCTTTGCATGACTTCTGTTGCAAATTCTTTATTAAGTATCGAAGTCCCTAAAATAATTTTATTGATCCCAAGATCAAAAAGTTCTGTTATTGAATCAATAGACCGGATTCCACCTCCCAATTGAATTTTAAGATCAGTATTAGATGCAATTTTGGAAATAATAGAGAGATTTAAACGATTGCCAGATTTCGCCCCATTTAAATCAACAATATGGATTTCTTTAAATCCAGCATTTTCAAAAATCTTTGCCTGATCCAAAGGTGATTTATTATAAATTTTGGATTTATCAAAATCCCCTTTACTAAGTCTTACACATTTTCCATCGAGTATGTCTATAGCAGGTAAACATTTCATAAGCTTAAAAATCTTTGTAAAAATTGATATCCAAGGGATCCTGATTTTTCAGGATGGAATTGAACACCAGTAAAGTTATTTATTGATGTCATTGCAGAAAATTCATCTCCATAGCTGCTTATAGCAGTTGTTTGTTCGCTGACATCTGCGTAATAACTATTTGCAAAGTAGTAATATCCACTTAAATCAGAATATGTCTTATTAAATCGAACTTCATTCCATCCCATATGGGGAACAGGTTTATCGGTTCGAGGCTCAAATTTTTTTACTTTCCCATCAAATATAGATAAACCGTCTGTATTTCCTTCACTTGATGCTTCATACATGATTTGCATGCCAATACAAATGCCAAGTATTGGCTTTTCTGTAAGTTTTAGATATGCATCTAAGTCTTTCGTTTGAAGCTGTTGCATTACATTTGGAGCAGCGCCTACTCCAGGTAATATAATTTTCTCAGCATCATCAAGTGATTTTTTGTTATCACTAATAAAATATTCAAAACCTAAATTATTTACTGCATTAATAACGGAAGCGTGATTGGCTCCACCATAATCAACAACACCGATCACTATAAGAATCCTTTTGTAGATGATGAACCAGAACTATTTAATTTAATGGCTTCACCAAAAGCTTTTGCAAAAGATTTAAATGAGGATTCAACAATATGATGTGTATTTTCACCTTCAGTTTTTAGATGACATGTAAATTTTGCATTTTCAATTAACGATTTAAAAAAGTGTTCAATCATTTCAGTAGGTAAGTCTCCAACAAAATCTCTTAATTTTGTGGTTTGGTACTTTAAATAAGATCTTGATGACAAATCTATAAGACAATCTGATTGGCATTCATCCATTACAACAGAAAAGTTATTTGAGTATCGATTAATATTTTTTCGATCACCTAGAGCTTCATTAATCGATGATCCTAAGGCTATAGCAACATCTTCAATTGTATGATGTTCATCAATGTGAGTATCCCCAATGCACTTAACACTCAGGTTAATGCCTGAATGTTTTGAAAGTTGTTCAAGCATATGATCAAGAAAATGTATTCCTGTACTGATTGAATAAAGCCCGTTTCCATCAAGATTTAAATTAATAAATATTTCGGTTTCTTTGGATCTTCTAATTACAAAAGATTCTCTAGTAGTTAAATGTGATTGTTTTTTTCTTACTGCTACTGTTTCTGCATGTGCTGTTAGTCCCTCCAATTCGGCAAGATTCTTAACAACTGGAGCAAGTGAATTAAATCCTTCTTGGTTTGCATACTGGAATGAAATAACTTTCCCAAAATCAATCACTCCGAGACCAGATCTTGTTTTTGCCATTCCGTTAGTTGGTAAGACATGATTTGTTCCAGAAGCATAATCACCAAATGATACTGGTGTTAATGGGCCACAGAATATACTTCCCGCATTTGAAATTTCTGGAATAAATGATGAAAAATTTTTATCCAATAAGATTAAATGCTCCGGAGCACAATCATTAATGAGCTTAATTTGTTCCCCAACAGATTTAACGTTAATGAGTAATACATTTTTTATTGACTTAGATAAGACTTCGTTTCTTTGAAGGTTTGCAACAGCAAGTGGAAGTTCATCTTTAATCATTTCTAAGATTTTTTTTGATTTTGATAGCACGTATGCATTTGAGCTAGTGCCATGCTCAAGCTGAGACAATAGATCTAGAACAATCACTCTAGTATCTTTAAATTCGTTTGCAACAATCATTACCTCACTTGGTCCAGCGGGTAGGTCTATGTCAGTGATGTTTGAAATTTGTTTTTTTGCTTCATTTACAAATTCATTACCTGGCCCAAATATTTTTTCTACTTTAGGAATAGATTTTGTTCCGTTAGACATTGCAAATATAGCTTGGGCACCACCTATTTTATAAATTTTAACTTTTGGATTGATTTGATTAGTAGCCCAAAGAATAGACGGATGAATTTTTCCATCTGCCTGAGACGGAGTACAAATATTAATATCTTTACATCCAGCAAGTGTTGCAGGAATTAGCTGCATTAGTAGTGATGAAACGAGTGGGGCAGTACCGCCTGGGACATAAATGCCAATTGTTCTAATGGGTCGAAATTCCTGCCAAATCTCAATTCCGTTCATATTTTTTTGAGGAGCCCTCCTATATTGATCAAGCTGTTTTTCATGGTGTGCTTTAATATTTGTGATGGCTACTAAAATTGATTTTTTGTCTTCGTCTGAAAGAAGTGTTGAGGCCTTAAGTATTTCCTGATTTTTGACTAAAAATGATTTAGGAGACTTTATTTTGAGTTCTTGATTTATCTGCTTAATACCTTGATCACCAAATTTTTTAACTATCAAACCAATGGATTTAACTTTATTAGTTAACGCTTTATTGCTTGAGATTTTCCTATTCCAATCTATGGGTTCCTTAAGATCATTGGTATTAATATATTTCATTAATTCAATACCTTTTCAACTGGCATAACTAAAATGGAAGAAGCACCAGTATTTTTTAAATTTTCCATGGTTTCCCAAAACACAGGCTCTTGACATAAGGCATGAATTGCAACTTTATTCTTATCATTTAAAGGAAGAATCGTTGGAGCATCAGCTCCTGGCAACAAATTACAAATTTTTTCTGAATCCGATAGATCGCAATTCAACATTACATACTTACTTTCTCTTGCATCAATAACACCTTTAAATCTTTCTTTGAGTTGTGAAATTCTCTTTTGCTTAACTTTGGATATTGTTGAGTTTGCTATAAGCACTGCCTGAGAGGTTAATAATTCTTTAAATTCAACGAGATTATTTGCCTCCAATGTAGCTCCAGATGAA
>CACNUA010000029.1 GCA_902623535.1 uncultured SAR86 cluster bacterium
AACCTCCAATGATAGTGGCTGCTTTTGGGGTGATAATAGCTCCAATCGACCTGGCGGCGCCATGATTACATCTTCTGATCCCTACAAGTCAGGTAATATGACTTTGGGAGTTAATTACAACTCCAACAACGATACCTTCAGCACCGGCTCCTTTAATGTTTCTGCTGTGGTGCAAAACGTGAAAAAGGGCATTGTTAATTCACCTTATCATAGTCTGAGTGACTTTAGATCTTCAGATTTTTACTCCTCAAGTGCCACGGGTTACAGCGGATTTTTCAGCGGCATTTTAGAGTTTGATGTCAGTGGCACAGGTAACTCTCAGCTGTCTTCAATTCGTTCAAGCAGCACACTTGCAAGTTTTACGTTTGATACCACCAACGATGATGTGCAAGTGGTGGCTCCGATGACTATCAGTGCCGCACCTTCAAATAACTATACGTCTAACTGGACAACGGTGGATACAGGTTCTATGACCCTTAAATTTGGTGATGCGACTAATGACACTGCAAAATCAGCTTACATTTCAAGTGAAGTCTTTGCAGCAGAAATTCAAGACGATGGCGCGCAAATTGATGGCACTTCCGGTGGCTCGAATAACTTGGCTGGTGTCATGGTTTCTTATAACACCTTAGATAAAGAGGATACTGATTTATTCCACACCGGCGGCAACGATTCGATGCCAGATACGGCTTATTCAACTTGGGGTTTTTGGGCCATGAGCGCGGTTGATGTCTCGCCTAATGCTGGCACGCAAAATGCTTCTGTGCATCTCGGCACTTGGGTCGGCGGTGAAGTGGTTGATCAAAGCGAAATTCCAACCTCAGGCTCAGCTTCGATGAGCGGTGCAGCAGTGATGAATGTAGCCTATCGTTACAATCAGACGGGCACCAATTATGATGTGCATAAATACACCACCACAGCAAATGTGGCGGCTTCATTTACTTGGGGATCAAGTGGTTATTCAGGTACTTTAGATTTCACTAACTTTGATAATAAAAATACTATTGTTTCTAATGCAGGCTTTACTTCCTTCACCGTTGCCATCACGGGAACTGATCATACTTACAGCGGTAATTCTACTACTAGCCTACAAAATGATTGGTTGGGCGGGGCTTCTGTCGCAGGGGCCTTATATGGAGATACCTCACCGGATGAAAGTGGCGGTAGAATCAACGTCAATTTGTATAAATCAGGTGATACAGCAACCGCTGGAGCCAATGATTTTTATATGGCTGAAGGGATTTATCTAATCGATTAAATAACGCAGTCTTGATCAAGCCCTAACACATGGGCCACGCGTCCCATGCCCATCCAGCCAGCAATGCAATAGGTTAGATCAGTAATCTCTTGATCGTTAAAATGCTCTTTAAGTTCACCCCATAAAGCTTCATCTTTTGCCAGTTGCTTTGGCTCACTGCCCATGGCTTTGGCATATTTAACCGCTAACAATTCTTGTTGGTTGAGGTGCGATAGATCATCTTGTAAAAGGTGAGTATAAAAGTTTTCATCAGGTGCTTCACCGTTGAGGGTAACCCCACCTTCAATACCCATTTGCTTTATGTCGCGATTGGTTTGCCAGTTCATGCAGATCTGACATCCATTAATTTGTGCGGTTGCAATCCTGGCTGCCTCAAAAACTCTTAGAGGTAATTTACTGTGTTCGTAAATGGCATAAGCAAAGGCATTGCCTGCAGCAGAGATTTCTTTAGCATGCACCTCTCCCGGTCCAAGCATGGAGGATGCAGAGTTTTCTTTTAATTTAATTCTCATGTGTTTAAATTAAAACATATCAACTATTTTTTCCAGAGGAGAAAAAAATGAAAAAATCTTTAATTGTGTTTTTAGGGCTAACGTTTTCATTGAGTTCTTTAGCATTAACCATTACGGATAAGCCATATGAATTTACCGGCAACATCACCACCATCTCGTTGACCGATTCCGGTGGGGTGATCAACGTGGTGGGTAATACCAGCCAGTACGGTAAAGTTTGGCTAACTTATAACCTCAAACTTGATAACCCAGCATCACCGAACCAAGGCTCATTTTCAGGCAGAGCAGTGGCCATTGATGATGATGGCAATCGAAACGGTGCTAGCCGACAAGGTGTTTGGGAGCGCAAGGGTTCTATGATGCACTTTAGATCGTTGGATGATGTTAGTGACGGTAATCAATATCTTTGTATTACCAGTGTCAACCTGCTGGATGACTCTTTGGAGATGAAGTTTTACTCCGTAAAATAAATCTTTAAAAAAATAATGGTTTCATAGGCCTGCTAAAGATATTAAAATGCGGGTCTATGGAGCTGGGTGAATTAAAAACAGGACTTTTAAGCCTTCAAGATCGAATTGCTGATCTTAGGGGGTACCTTTGACGTTGCTGAAAAGGAGCAATCGCTAGCCTCTATTACCCAAAAACTTTCAGAAGAATCGACCTGGTCCGATTTAGAGCTTTCGCAATCGCTAAATAAGCAAAAAGCAGAGATTGAAAAATTTCTTAATAACTTTTTAGATACTGAATCTCAACTAGCTGATAATCTTGAGATTTTAGAAATGGCTGTTGAAGAAAACGATGCATCGGCCATTGAAGAAATTCAAAACGACTACTCTCAACTTGAAGAAAGCGTTGAAGAGCTGGAGTTCAATCGGATGTTTAGCAACAAGGCAGATCCGAATTCAGCCTTCATTGATATTCAATCAGGCTCCGGTGGCACCGAAGCACAGGATTGGGCTGAAATGCTGCAACGTATGTACATGCGCTGGGCTGAATCACGAGAGTTTGGTGTTGAAGTAATTGAACTCTCACCCGGAGAAGTTGCCGGCATCAAATCAGTTTCACTGCATATTAAGGGCTCGTATGCTTACGGTTGGCTTAGAACAGAAACCGGGGTGCATCGATTGGTAAGAAAATCACCTTTTGATAGCGGTAATCGTAGACATACCTCATTTGCTTCGGTGTTTGTTTCACCCGAAATTGATGATTCAATTGAAGTGGATCTTAATCCTGCGGATGTGCGTATTGATACCTATCGAGCTTCAGGTGCAGGCGGTCAACACGTTAATAAAACTGACTCGGCTGTGCGTTTAACCCATGAGCCGACCGGAACGGTGGTGCAATGTCAAAGCGATCGTTCGCAACATAAAAATAAAGATAATGCGTTCAAACAACTCAAATCTAAGTTGTATGAGCTAGAATTACAAAAACAAAAGGAAGAGCAGCAATTATTAGAGGAAAGTAAGTCTGATATTGGTTGGGGAAGCCAAATACGCTCCTACGTGTTAGATCAATCAAGAATTAAAGATCTAAGAACCAATGTGGAAACGGGCAATACTCAAAATGTGCTGGACGGGGATTTGGATATGTTTATCAAAGCAAGTTTAACGCAGGGTATTTAGAGTTATGACAGAAGAAAAATTAGGCGGTGAAGCTGGGCTGATAGAGGAGCGCAAGAAGAAGCTCAAACTTCTGCGTGAGAGCAATAAAGCTTACGTCAACGATTTTGACAGGACGCACCGTGCTGAGGCGATCATTGCTGACCATCAACAGTTTTCAAAGGCTGAATTGGAAGAAAAAAACATCAATGGCATTAATCTTGCCGGTCGCATTGTGCTCAAGCGAGTGATGGGTAATGCCAGCTTTATCACCATTCGCGATGAGCTATCTGATTTACAGGCGTATGTTAGTAAAAACGACATTGGTGAAGACGATTACGCTGATTTTAAAACGTGGGATATTGGCGATATTGTTGGTCTTTCTGGCAAGCTTTTTAGAACCAAGACGGATGAACTTACCTTGCATTGTTCAGCAGTGACCATGATAACCAAGTCATTAAAGCCCATGCCGGAAAAACATAAAGGGCTATCCGATATTGAAACCCGCTATCGTCAAAGGTACTTAGATCTCATGAGTAATAATGAGACTAAGGAGCTTTTTTTAAGTCGATCAAAAATTTTGGATAGTGTGCGAACCACGATGAAAGCGGCAGAGTTCATGGAAGTTGAAACCCCAATGATGCACTCTCTGCCAGGCGGTGCCGTGGCAAGACCATTTACCACTAAACACAATGCATTAAACCGTGATTTATATTTAAGGATTGCGCCTGAATTACATTTAAAAAGATTACTGGTTGGTGGGTTTGATAAGGTTTTTGAGATTAATCGAAGTTTTAGAAATGAAGGCCTTTCCACCAAACACAATCCTGAATTTACGATGCTTGAATTTTATGCAGCGCATGAGAAATTTGACCACACTCTTAACTTTGTTGCCGACATCATTAAAAACGCCACTGATTGCGTGGGACTGGATTTAGCAAAAGTGGAATGGGATGGGGACAGTATTGATCTTAATAGCTTTGCTACCAAAACCATGCGTGAACTGGTGCTTGAAAATAATAGCGAGCTTGCCGAGGATGATCTTAAAGATCTTGCAAAATTAACTAAAGTTGCGGAAGCCAAAGGCATTAAGGTTGAAGAGGGTTATGGATGGGGTAAGGTTTTGCTTGAGTTATTTGAGAAAACCGTTGAAGCAAAGCTTATTCAGCCAACCTTTGTGACGGAATATCCTGTTGAAGTTTCACCGCTTTCAAGACGTTCTAATGGGGATACTGATTTTGCCGATCGTTTTGAACTTTTTGTTGGCGGTAAAGAATTAGCCAATGGCTTTTGTGAGCTGAATGATCCTGAAGATCAGGCTTCACGTTTTAAAGATCAAGTCGAAGCAGGACGAGCAGGGGATAAAGAAGCGATGTCGTTTGATCAAGACTACATTACTGCTCTAGAGCATGGTATGCCTCCGGCAGTTGGTGTTGGTATTGGGATCGATCGGATGGTGATGATGATTACCAATAGCTCATCCATCAAGGATGTGATCTTATTCCCTCAAATGAAAGACTGATTACCAGCGGTACTTGTCGAAATTATCTGGATTGGCCCAACCTTCAGGACTGTTCCAGTTTCTTTTTTTGTTGTATGAATCGAGATTGTAGCTGTAGAAGTTTTCTGCGCCTTTAAGCTCAAGTTTCAAAAAACCTAATTCGCTTAACTCTTCAGGTTTTAAGTTTTTGGATTGAATGATGATGCGCTGTGCCAATACATTTTTGAGTTTGCCGACTTCAACTTTAGATAACGTCATATCCGGCATCACCAAACACAGGTCGTTTGTTGGAAATATCTCTTCAACTATTTCAGGAACAATACTAATTTTCGCAAAGATTTTCTCCAGCTCACCGATCCAGCCACCCACAGATTTGGCGGTAACAATAGTTAATGATTGCAAAGAAAGATTTTGAAACAGTGCAATCAGCTCAGTTAAGGTTTTTGAGTTCTTTTTCAATCGTTTAATAATTCTTTCACAGCCTCACGTTCAGCCAGCAATTCATCCACAGAAATCTGAATTTTTGCTTTAGCAAAATCGGATAAGGCGAAATCTCTCACGATCTCAACATCTCCGCTGGAGGTAGTCATTAAAGGCAGTCCACACATAACCCCTTCAGGTATGTCGTAACTACCATCACTATAAACCGCTGCACTAAAAACATCACCGGATGCTGTGGGATTCTCACATGCCTTCACCGTATCCAAGGCTGCTTTGGCAGCTGAAGTTGCACTGGAAGCACCTCGTGCATCGATCACAGCTTTGCCACGCTGTTGTACGGTCGGTAAGAAACTATCCTCAATCCAGACTTTATCATCAATCAGTTCTGC
>CACNUA010000030.1 GCA_902623535.1 uncultured SAR86 cluster bacterium
CAGCAACATCATACTCTTCCTTTTGCCATCCTAAACCTACTCCAAGTTCTACCCTTCCGTTAGAAATAGAATCGAGTGTACTTAGCGTTTTAGCTAACACAGCAGGATTTCGTAAAGGTGCAATAATTATTGCAGTTGCCAATTTAATGGTTGTTGTATGGCTTGCAATCATTGTTAAAGTTGTCAGGGGCTCAAACCAATTAGAATCAGATGGAAGAGGGAAGTTGCCAAATGGATAATTTTGAAGGTTTTTTCCCATCACTAAATGATCTGTAAGACTAACTGAATCAAAGCCATGGTTTTCAGCCATTTTGGATATTTCTATGTATGAACTTATTTCACCCCCATAAAGATTCTCTAATCCAAAAAGCCCACATATCAATTTCATTAGTCTAGTTTAGTACATTTAGACAATCATCTAAAAGCTTCATTGTTATGTAAAGATTATTATTAAGGTGTTAAAATTCAGATCTTTCAATCGCGGGTGTGGTGTTAACGGCTAGCACAATAGCCTTCCAAGCTATTGGTACGGGTTCGAATCCCGTCACCCGCTCCAATTAGTTTATTCATAAAAAAAAGCGAACTAAGTCCGCTTTTTAATTTGTTGTGAGAGGGGTTATAACTTGAGGAATATTCACAACATAACTTTGACCAAGAATTTTCTTATTGGTTCAAAATTATTTTTTTGTTAGACGATAACAAACAATCAACAAGATCGCTGTTGGAAGAGCATATAAACTTATCATTGCTAGTTTATCGATCACCATTTACTCCAATAGCTTTTGAGTCGGGTCTACGTGTATCACCGTACCCATAAAAATAATTATTTTTAATCATGATTGATTCCAGTGCTGTTCCTGGATTCATAAAGTAAACTTCTTGACCATGCTCAGTTATTTTTTCAGCATGCAGTTCATCAAAACCTTTTTCTAAAAAAAGTAGATCAGGGTACCACTGCTGATGAACCCTAGGCTTATTAATTGAGTCAGCTAAATTCATCTCGAATTCAACTATGTTTAAAAAATTTTGTAAAACAGCAGTAATAATTCTTGATCCACCTGGCGTACCCATAATCAAAAACGGACTATTATTTTTAAATACAATGGTAGGTGTCATTGAGCTGAGCGGTCTTTTGCTTGGTTGTATCTCATTAAACTTTCCACCCAACAAACCAAACTGGTTGGGTACACCAGGAGCTGACGAAAAATCATCCATTTCGTTGTTCATAAGTATTCCAGTTTTGGCGATCACTACTTTCGATCCAAAAGATGAATTTAGGGTGTAGGTTGTTGAAACCAAATTTCCATATTTATCAGCAATCGAAAAGTGAGTTGTTTCATCACTCTCAAGATCAATATACATGCCAGCTTTTATATCATCTGATTGAGTGACACTATCAATAGTTATTTTTTTTGATATGTTCTCAGCATAATCTTTTGAAATTAGTTTATTAACAGGAACATCAACATAATCTGGATCACCTAAGTATTGTGAGCGATCTGCGTAAGCATATTTCATAACCTCATTTAACAGCAGGACATAACTAGGGGAGTTATGCTTCATAGATTTTAGATCGAAATTTTCTAATATATTCAACATTTGAATTAAGTGAAGTCCACCAGAAGAGGGCGGCGGCATTGTTATGATCTCAAAGTTCTTATATTTACGTATTAAGGGTTTCCTCCATTTTGATTTGTAATTTTCAAGATCATCAAAGGTAATTAAGCCATCATTTCTTTTCATATCTGCAACAATTTTTTGTGCAACATCACCTTTATAGAAGCCATTTCTTCCATTATTTGATATTTTTTCTAGAGTCTTTGCTAAATCTTTTTGAATCAATAAAGAATTAAATTTAACTGGATTTTCTTGAAAGAATATTTTCTGTGTTTCTGAGAATTTACTGAGAGATTTATAATTTCTGTTTAACGTATCAGCCATTAATGGCGAAACTTTAAACCCTTCTTTTGCAAGCTTGATGGAAGGAAGTATTAACTCTTTCCAATCCATAGAACCATATCTTTTATGTAACTCCCACATTCCATCAACAGTTCCTGGTACCGCAATTGCTTTATATCCCAATGTTGAGAGGTTGCTGATAACATCTCCATTTTTATCAAGATACATATTTTTTGATGCAGCTAAGGGAGCTTTTTCTCGATAATCCAGACTTTGAAATGATTCGTCCGATGAGTTGTAAAGGACTGTGAAACCACCTCCACCTATATTACCTGCTCTAGGCAATACCACAGCCAAAGCAAATGCAACCGCAATAGTAGCATCATAAGCATTTCCACCTTTATTTAGAATTTCTTCACCAACCTCTGAGGCTAAATAATGTTGTGTTACCACCATACCTTCCAGTCCGACTTCAGGATGAGTAATCGACTCCTTATTGAGGACGGGCAGATATGCAGAAAGAGAAATTGATAACCAAAAAATACCAAATAGATGAAGGATTCTCATGTTAAGAGGCCCCCATCAACCCTTAAATCAATTCCATTAATATGAACAGCATCCTCTGATGCAAGAAAAACAATTGCTGATGCAATATCCTCAGGAGTTCTATTAACACCATCTACTGGCATAATTTTTTTTAAAAGCCTTTTATCTATGTTACTTGGCAAAGGTGTTTGCGTTGACATATTGGTTTCAATTGATGCTGGACATACACAATTCACATTAACACCCTGAACACCATACTCAACTGCTAAGGTTTTAGAGAACGCACTGATACCTCCTTTTGAGGCACTGTATGCAGCCGTCCAAGCATGTGAACCAAGAGCGGCTGAAGATGAAACATTTACAATTGAACCATTTGATTCAATTATTAAAGGCAGAGCATATCTGCACATAAAAAATGTTCCTGTTAAATTTACATCAAGGATTTTTTGCCAATCTTTTGGCTCAACATCCCTAGAGTGATCAAATCTTAATATTCCTGCAACATTAACCAGCGCCTGAAGTGATTTAAATTTTGATTTAATTTCTTCAAAAATTTTAGCAACATCACTTAAATTGGATATATCTAAAGTATAGGTCTCTAAGATAGAATCCTTTAGCTCCTTAGATGTCTCCTCAAGCAGCTTTTGATTTACATCAGCAATAATTAATTTAGCTCCCTCGTTTGCAAGTCTGCGCGCTGTTGCTTTTCCAATGCCAGATGCAGCTCCTGTCAGAAAGACATTTTTGTTTGCAAATCTTTCCATAAATTATTGAACTTTATTTTGATTGATAATTGACTTGATATTATATCCGACCTTCTTTGAAAGCTCCTCAATAATAGAGGATGGTTTATCATTAAAAATAAGCTCAAAATCAACATCACAGACATGCCATGCGCCATCTTGAATCTCCTTTTCTAATTGCTCAGGACCCCATCCAGAATAACCTAAGAAGATTTTATGATTTGCAGTATCTTGTGTATCAATTTTATTGAGCACTTTTTGGGATGTTGAAAGCCATAATCCCTCCCGTAATAAGCTTGACTCATCTTTTATTAATTCTTCATCATGGAGCGCATAAATACTATCCATTGCAACTGGACCTCCAATCATTACTCTAAAAATAGATTCGAGTTGTTTGGGTTTTTTAAGATTTAGCTTACTAAGTAATTGCGACTCTGAAATCGCACTTGGTTTATTGACAATAAAACCAAAGGCTCCATCTTGATTATGCTCACACAAATAAATTACTGAGTCATAAAAAAAATCATTTTTATTTTCCCCGTTAAAGAAAATAAATTTATCTTGGAAGAAATCTCTATCCAAAAGCCTGATTTGCTTCTTCTTTAGCCCACTTATAGTTAGCTTTACCATTAGGAGCTCTTTCAACTTTATCTACAAATAGGATTTCCTTTGGTAATTTATAACCAGCAATAAATTTACGAGTTTGCTCAGTAAGAGCTTCGGCATCAATTTCTTCCTCTAGTGAAACAACGGCTACTACTTTTTGACCAAATCTATCATCATTTACACCAACAACAAGACAATCAAACACCTCTTTGTTGCGTTTAATGGCTTCCTCTACTTCTTCTGGATATATTTTTTCCCCTGCAGAATTAATACAGTTGCTTCCTCTTCCTAAAAGAGTAATTGTTCCATCGGATTCAAGCTTGGCATAATCTCCTGGAAAGCTATACCTTACCCCATTAACCTCCCTAAATGTTTCAGCAGACTTCTTTTCATCTTTATAGTAACCAACAGGAACTAATCCTGAAGTTCCAATAAGACCTATCTTTTCTGAGCCAGGCTCTAATATTTCTCCATCATCTGCTAAAACAATTACGCCGGGATTTAAGCCAAACTTTGCAGTAGCCGGAGGATTATCTCTTGTGGTTACAGAACTACCCATGCCACCTTCTGTTGATCCCATGGTATCCATTAAAGCCATATCATGATGTTCTAATAGGCCTTGTTTGACTTCGGCACTCCACATGACTCCGCTGGAAATTATTACTTGAACGCTATCGAGATTGTATGGGTTGCCTGTTGAATCTGCATTATTCAGTGCATCTAGCATTGGTTTTGCAAAAGCATCTCCAACGATAACGATGTTTGTAGCTCGAGTCTCTTCAACTTGACTCCACATTTGGTCAGGATCAAACCCAAGATTTTTTGTGGTAATGACAGTACCTCCAAGAAGTAGCGGTAAAAATGCGCCTAACCACATACCTGTTCCATGCATTAACGGACAACCGACAATACTTCTAATAAAGGTATTATTTTCTTGCGAGTTCTTAATTCTTGACTCTAAATCACTTAGATCTTCTGGAACGTCATAACCCATAGCTTTTAAGGTTCTAAATAAGAAAGTAAGGAATTCACCTTGCTTATACATAACACCCTTGGGCATACCAGTAGTTCCACCGGTATACAACATGTAGATCGTTTCCGGATCTCTTGAAAACCTTTCCATAGGAGCACATTTATCTAAAAGGTTGTCATATTGGAGTCCATCATTAAATTGAGATTCAGTTCCATCAGCAACTTCAATCCATGCTTTAATATTTGGCAGTGACGGGGCAATTTGTTTTATCCGAGAGCTGTAACAAGCATGATAAAAGACAGCCTCTGAATCAGAATTTTCAAGTAAATAAATTAATTCTTCTTCAACATATCTATAATTAACATTAATTGGGACCCCACCAATTTTAAAAATAGCATTTTGACAAATTAGATATTCATTTGAATTATTTAGATAAAGACCTGCTTTGGAGTTTGGTGATAGCCCGGCATCAACCAGTGCGGTAGCTAATTTACTTGAGCGTAAGTCATAATCTTGCCAATTTACAACTTCTTCTCCACAAATAAGAGCATCATTGTCTGGTATTAAATCAGCTATCATTTCCCAAACGGACGCAAAATTTAAATTCATATTATCTCCCCTAAAGATTTACCAACTCTTCTTCCTGAAAATACACAATCAGCTATTGAAAGACCTGATACATAAATATTAGAACATACACCCACAGCAGATCTCCCTGCTGCAAATAAACCCTTGATTACCTTGCCCTGAGTATTGATAACATTCCCTGTAGTTTCATCTACCTCCAAACCACCTAAGGTAAGCGTTGGGAGTGGCGACAACCTAGAGTCAATTGA
>CACNUA010000031.1 GCA_902623535.1 uncultured SAR86 cluster bacterium
GATTTTGCTAACAGTCTCTCACCGCTTGTAGAAAATGAAATCCCACTTTTGATTATCAAATCAACACTGTCATGATTAAGTCTACCTTTTTTTTGAATGGCTATAGTTAGTCGCTTACTCATTAATTAATTTTCTTAAAACTATTTGATAGCCTTTATTAGTTTCATTAAATAGAAATCGTGCAACACGAGTTACCGTAGCAGTCGAAGTCTTTAAGGTTTTAGCAATATCCCTATACGACATATCTTTTTTATAAAGTAACTTTGCAACCTCCCATCTTTCTTCAAATGCATTTAGCTCCGATGGAGTGCAAAGATCTTTAAGAAACCTCTCAATTTCTTTTTCATTTTCAAGTTTATTTATTGCTTTTGTTAATTTCATGCTTCGTAATATATATGTTTTAGTATGCTAAAACAATAGAACATAACAAAATTCATGAAATCAGTTGATATATAGGTTAATATCATGTTTTTGAAAGGTTTAAATATATGGCAAAAATTAATGATGCTTTTCCAGTACTGGATGTTTCAATTGTTTTAAACGGAGATATATCTAAAATATCTACAGAACGATTAGTTAAAGACAAAAATGTCATTCTTGTTGGTGTTCCAGGTGCATTTACACCAACTTGTCATGTACAACATCTTCCTGGTTATATAGAAAATATCGATGAATTTACTCAAAAAGGTTACTCAGTGATATTTATGTCAGTAAATGATCCATTTGTAATGAAGGCATGGGAAGAAAATTCTAATTCAAAAGAAATTACTATGATCGCAGATGGCAATGGTCAGCTTGCAGTTGCATTAGATTTAGTGATGGATGGAAGTGCATTCTCTTTGGGTAAAAGATGTCAAAGATTTGCAATGATCATTCAAAACGGTGAAATTACAACAATAAATACTGAAGATGGTCCGGGGTTGGATAAATCATCAGCAGAATCAATTCTCCAATTAATCTAATTGACTAAGAAGAAATATCTTTTTATCGGTCTTGGCACCATGGGGTTTCATATGGCAGGTCACCTCACCCGATCACAACATGAAATTCATGTTTTTAATAGGTCTCATTTCAAAGCAAATAGATGGACTGAGACTCATAAAGGCTTCGCTATTAAATCACTTAATAACTTAAATCAGTCTTATGATGGCATCTTTCTTTGCTTAAAAGATGATGATGCAATTTTGGACATTTTATTTAATTCAAAATTAATTGAATCAATAAAAGCTGGCGCTTTTATAGTTGATCACTCGACTACATCTTTAAAGTTGGTGAATCGGATTATTTCAGATAATCAAATTGTTACAAAGAAAATTACTTTTTTTGATGCTCCAATTTCAGGAGGTGAGGCTGGGGCGATTAATGGATCTCTTTCAGTAATGATAGGTGGTGGCAATAAAAATATTCTTATTGTCCGCAAACTTATAAAAACATTTGCAAATAATATAGTTCACGTTGGTCAAAACGGACATGGGCAGCTTACTAAAATGATAAATCAGATCTGTATTGCTGGTTTACTGCAAGGTCTATCAGAGGCACTCTCATTTGGCAGTCAACAAAAACTAGATATGGATAAAGTTTTAGATGCAATTTCTCATGGTGCAGCTCAGTCATGGCAGATGGAAAACAGAGCAGAAACCATGCTGAACAATAAATTTAATTTTGGATTCGCAGTTGATTTAATGATCAAGGATTTGAAGATTGCATTATTAGAAGCCAAATCTATAGATTTAAACCTCAAAATAACCAAAGATGTTCTTAATAGATATAAAAAACTATCTCAAAGTGGATACGGAAATCTAGATACCTCGTCACTAATAAAGCTTCTTAAATAAAAAAAGCCTGCAAAAGCAGGCTTTTAATAAAGATAATAAATCTTTTAATCAGTTGTTTTTACCCACATTGGAAGCACTGCTATCAATAATCCAGTTATCAAAAAAGCAGCTCCAATCATATTGGGCATTGTCATTGCCTCGGTACCGTATGTATCAATAAATCCTTGAGCTAATGGTGAAATTTCAACACCAGAATTTTTTAGCCCCTGAAATGCTGCAGCATGACCAACAAACTGATTACCAATATAAGTAAACATATTCCAGCCAGCAGCAAAAACCGATAAAGCAAATAATGAAATAATTACCTTACCAACAGCATTTGCACCTTTATCCATTGATACACTAGCGAACCTAGCCGCCACCCATACAGCTATTACAACACCTAAAAATAATGTTGCATTAGCACCTCTTGATGCTTGGAAACTCATCCAAATTTCACTCTCCATAATTTCTCCTATGTATTTATGTATTAATAATAACTAAATTTACTTATTAGTAAATTCAAAAATATTTTAGATTTTTTAATCACATTAATTTAAAGTTCGTGATTTGAAGTATGAGGTAAATTATATGATTGAAAATTTTCTTATGTATGGGCAATGGGTAATATTGATTTTAAGCATTCTGAGTTTATATTTGGTGAGCTCAGTTAATCGTGAAACTAGGTTAAACGGCTATATATTAACGGGTGTATCCAGATTTTCTGGTGCTTTAATATTTATATTTGTAGATTTATTTGCTTTTGTAATTGCTAATTTAATTCAAACTTACATAGCTTTTAATGGTTATTACAAGAATAAAAAATATAAGTGATTAAAAATTTGATTTCTAATTTTTAAATATGCATAAAGGTTTAAAATATAACCATGAATGCTTCTGACGCTTTAATCAAGACGCTTATAAACAATGGATTAGAGGTTGTTTTTGCTAATCCTGGTACTTCTGAGATGCATCTAGTAGCAGCAATAGATCACAACCCTGAGGTTAGGCCTGTTTTAGGTTTATTTGAAGGGGTGGTAAGCGGTGCCGCTGATGGATATGCACGAATGTCAGGAAAATCAGCTGCCAACCTTCTTCATCTTGGACCTGGACTGGGTAATGCATTTGCTAACATTCACAATGCCAAAAAAGCCTTTTCACCAATGATAAATATTGTTGGTGATCATGCGTCTTATCACCTTAAACATAATGCCCCATTAACATCTGATCTTGATGGTTTAGCTAAATCCTCGTCAGACTGGGTTAAAAGAGTCAGTAGTCCTGAACAAATTACTCAGTGTGCCAACGATGCATGGAAAGCTGCTAATGAATCTCCAGGTAATATTGCAACATTAGTTGTTCCAGCAGATTATGCATGGAGTGATATAGAGTCAGATTTACCAAAAAAAGTTGAATTTAATAACCCTAAATCAGTTGATAACAAATTAATTAAAGCAGCATATTCACTTCTTTCGAAGCCAAATTCTATGCTTTATATCGGAGGTAAATTTCTTGATGAAGAATGTTTAAAATTTGCCGCACAAATTGCAACTAAAACAGGCTGCAGACTTGTAACTGATACATTTGTTTCTCGTATGAGAAGAGGTGCAGGACTACCAATCATTCAACAAGTTCCTTATTTTTCAGAAATGGCTGAAGATTTCTTGCAAGGGACTGAATCAATCGTTTTTATTGGTACAAAGCCTCCAGTTTCTTTTTTTGCTTATCCTGATAAAAAAAGCTTTCTTTCTCCTGATGAAGCTGAATTGTTTGAATTGTGTTCAGTTGAGGAAAATGGTTATGAAGCTTTGGCACTATTAAGTGAGTTATCGGGCTCGCCTAAAATAGCTAATGAATTAATTCGTCCATATATATCTGATGTTCCAACATCGGGTGATCTAGATGTCACAACTCTAGGACCCTTAATAGCAGAAATGATGCCAGAAGAATCTATCGTATCGGATGAGTCAGCAACCTCCAGCCTTACTGTTACTCCTCATGCTCTTCAAGCTAAACCGCATGATTGGTTGGCTCTTACTGGTGGATCGATTGGTCAAGGACTGCCTCTGGCAATTGGCGCATCTATTGCTAAACCTGATCGACCAGTTATAACTTTGCATGGAGATGGAGGGGCGATGTACACCGTTCAAGCCCTATGGACCCAAGCAAGAGAAAAATTGAATATAACAAACATCATTTTTTCAAATCGATCATACGAAATTTTAAAAATCGAACTTGATCGAGTTCAAGCTGTTGAAACTGGAGAACGAGCAGCTTCAATGTTTTCAATGGATAATCCTCCTATTGATTGGGTTAATCTTGCTGAATCAATGGGTGTACAGGGTTATAAACCAAAAACCGTAAGAGAGTTTAAAGACGTATTTACTAAATCCATTAATGAATCAGGCCCATCACTTATTGAAATTGAAATATAATTAATAAATGAAAAAAGTCATTGAATTTTTTAGGGTATTAACTCAACTAAAATATCTAATACCTCTCATGAGGTATAAGTGGCCTGATCCTGAATCTAACGCTTCCTTAGCACATATGTTTGAGGAGGCTGTTGATCAACACAGTTCCAGACCTTTTATGTATTTTGATGATGAAATCTGGACTTATGAAAGAACTAATAAAGCTGCAAATACTCTTGCTAAATATCTTTTATCACGAGGAGTTAAACACAGTGATCGAGTCGTTTTGTTTATGCAGAATAGACCGGATTATATTGTTACTCTTTTAGCTTTAAATAAAATCGGAGCTATTGGTGTTCTTATTAATTCCTCCTTG
The DNA here is from genome assembly GCA_902623535.1 of uncultured SAR86 cluster bacterium. Classification (GTDB taxonomy): domain Bacteria; phylum Pseudomonadota; class Gammaproteobacteria; order Magnimaribacterales; family D2472; genus MED-G82. The sequence continues at coordinate 4,605 of CACNUA010000031.1, forward strand.
ACAGGCGACCCATTAATTCATTGTGTTAATTCATCAGAATCTAGTTTATGCATAGTTGGAGCTGAGCTTTCTCCCTCTATTGAAGAGGTGCTTAATGAGTTAAACGTTAAAGGAAATGATAAATTCCTTTGGGTCAGTGACGGCGATTCATACACAAAACCTGATTGGTGTATAAACCTTCGCTCTGCTATTGATACATCTGATGATGCAAATTTAGAAGAAACCAATTACGTTAAAGCAAAAGATACTGCTTTTTATATATTTACTTCTGGAACAACCGGTGTTCCTAAAGCGGCCATTTTTCCCAACGTAAAGATCGTTGCAGCTTCAACCAATATCTCAACTGGGGGCTATCGCATGGATCATACTGATTGCATGTATAACTGCTTACCTTTATATCATTCTACAGGGTTAATGCTTGGCTTATGTGCTTGCGTAAGAGTAGGCGCCTCAACCCTAATAAAACGAAAATTTTCAGCCTCCTCATTTTGGAGAGAAGCATCAGAGTTTAATACCACTTTATTTGTTTATGTGGGTGAGCTCTGCAGATATCTTGCAAATCAAGAGCCAAATGAATTTGAAGAAAATAATCCAATTAGAGCAATGG
>CACNUA010000032.1 GCA_902623535.1 uncultured SAR86 cluster bacterium
ACAAATTTATCAAAGCGATATGTATGGTTTCATAGAGGTTGAAGAGTATATATTTAATAAAAATAAACAGCTAGTAGTAGATCCTTCAAACGAAAAACTTAAGAATGAATTTAAGAGTGTTGAAAGATCTTACTTGCCCATCAATGCCATCGTCAGAATAGATGAGGTTGCTGAATCTGGAGAAGCTAAAATTAAACAAACTAAAAACCAAGTTACGCCTTTCCCTATAAATATACAGCCTCAATCTAAGCAAGATTAACTTACCGAAATTTAACATAATAGTTACTCTGTAGAGTTAATATAGTCATGTGAAAAGAAGAGAAGTTCTTAAGATTTCTGCATTAGGTCTTGCTGCTGCATCAGCAAGTTGTGCTGGGCTCAGAAACTCAATAAGAGCACAATCAAATATAAAAGGTTTTTATCATGGAGTAGCCAGCGGTGATCCAACAAATAAAAGCATTATTCTTTGGACAAGAGCTACTCCTGTATCCCCAGGCCCAATAGTATGCAACTTAGAAGTTTCACTTAATAAAAATTTCACTAATATCGTATTTAGTAAAAAACTGACTACGACTTTTGATACTGACTACTGTGTTAAGTATGATTACGAACCAAGTTTTAGCTTTGGTAAAAACAAATATTTTTTTTATCGATTTCGTAGTGATCGATTAACTTCAGATGTTGGCAGGGCTAAGCTTCTGAATGATTCAGCTAAGGAGACTAGCTTTGCTGTTATGAGTTGTTCAAATTTTCCTGCAGGTTATTTTAATGTCTATGAAGCCTGTGCATATGAAGAAATAGATTTCTGGATTCATCTTGGTGACTATTTATACGAATATCCTATGGATGGATATGCAACTGAAAATGCACAGCTGTTAAACCGTATTCCGGAACCTCAACATGAAATACTCACTTTATCTGATTACAGAAGACGTCATGCTCAATATAAAAAAGATTCTCAATCAAAACTATTACACGCCACGCATCCCTTGATTGCAGTTTGGGATGATCACGAGATTACAAACGATACCTGGAAATATGGTGCAGAAAATCATGACGCATCAGAGGGTAGCTTCCTTGAGCGGAAATCAAACGCCATTAAGGCATATTTAGAATGGATGCCAATAAGAGAGAATATAGAGAAAAAAAATATTTATCGATCATTTAAAGTTGGCTCGCTTCTGAATCTAATTATGCTTGATACAAGACAGAATAATAGAGATAAACAAATTGATCCGAGAAAATATTTTTCCTCCAGTCAATTCAATATAGATAGTTTTTATAATGATCTTCTGAATAAAGAAAGAAAATTAATTGGAGAACCACAATTAAATTGGTTGGCAGATACTTATGGCAACTCAAAAGTCTCTTGGAATATCCTAGGCCAGCAAGTCTTAATGACAAAATTAAAATTTCCTGATATCTCATCTGCACTTTCTAACAGCAACCTTTCAGAGGAGGTTAAACAATATCTGCCTTTGTTAAAGCTTGGATTGCCAAGCAACTTAGATGCATGGGATGGATATCCTGCAGAACGAGATAGAATCTTTTCTCTATTTAAAAACAATAATTCAAAGTTAATTAGTTTGGCAGGTGATACGCATAATGCATGGTTTTCAAAACTTTTTAATAATGCTGAAGAACATATTGGTTATGAATTTGGAACTCCCTCCGTTACTTCTCCTGGACTGAGCGAATATCTAAATGGGATCAACCCAAAGGAACTCGAGCAAGGGATTATTAATGCAAATAAAGAGATAAAGTGGGTAAATACTTCTCACAGAGGGTATACAAAAATTTACTTAAATAAATCTATCCTTAAGGGAACTTTTAAATTTATAGAATCTGTGTTGGAAAAATCTGCAGAGATTTCTTTTTCTAAAACTTTTACTGTAAATTCTAAATCCTAAAAAATTCTTTTTTATAAAATCGCAACTCATTAATGGACTCTCTGATATCATCTTGAGCACGATGACAGCTGTTCTTCTCGTATGCTTGAGCATTATTTGACCAACGGGTAATTACTTCCTTCACGGAGGAAACATCAATGTGCCGATAATTAAAATACGCCTCAAGTTGCGGCATGTATTTAGAAAGGAATCTTCGATCATGAGAAACGGTATTCCCACACATTGGAGATTTTTTTTGACCAACGTACTTAGAAATAAATTCTAAGGTCTCAATTTCTGCCATTTGTTCTGTGGTGTTGCTAATTTTAACTGCATCAATTAAACCAGTTGAACTGTGTTGTTTCTGATTCCACTCATCCATAGAGTCTAAAAGAGATTTATTTTGATTGATTACCAAGTTGGGGCCTTCGGCAATAATGTTAAGCTGAGAATCAGTGACAATTGTTGCAATTTCAATAATCCGCTCATGCTCTGGATCAAGACCGGTCATCTCTAAATCGAGCCAAATAAGATTTTTATTAGATAATTGAGATGGCATTAACTGTTATGTCCTAAAATATGTGTATTTTGTGACTTAAATGGAAAAAGTTCAAATTGGCAAAGTGATAGAGTTTTATACGAATTCTTGCTTAGTGCTGTCTGAGGAAAAAACATACAACTGTATGACCCCAAAAAACTATGAAGTTGCTGTCGGAGACAATGTTGAGATACTTGTACAATCATCTAATGCAATCATTAGTAAAATTCATGACAGATCAAGTGCTTTGTATAGATTTCGTGGGCAAAAGAAAAGGTTATTAGCAGCGAATCTAACTAATATTGGGATTATTCTTGCTTCAGTTCCTCAAGCACCAAGATTATTTATTGATAAGTGGTTAACAATTGCTGATGGAGCAAAACTAGAGCCATTCTTAATTTTTAATAAATCTGATCTAGAGTTATCACAAGAATTTGAGGATACAAAAGATCTATATGCTAAATTAAATCTTCCTTTCTTCATCACTTCTTTCAAAGAAAATTTTGGCATTCCAGAATTAAAAAACTATCTCGAAAATAGAACTTGTATCTTTGTTGGACAATCAGGTGTTGGCAAGTCTTCTCTAACCAGTGCGCTAACTGGAATAAATCTAAAAACTAAAGTCTTATCGAATGAACAAGGTCAACATACTACTTCAACATCTAGGCTATTCAAAGTGGAAAACCTTGAGGGGTCTATTATTGACTCGCCAGGTGTAAGAGATATTGAACAAGGTCCAGTAAATAAAAGTTCGATTAAAAGTGTTTTTCATGAAATAACAGAGGCCTCAAGAAAATGTCAATTTAGAAACTGTGGGCATAAAAAGGATAAGGGATGCTTTGTTAAAGAAGGAATAGAAGAGGGCCTAATCAATCAGTCAAGGTATGATAACTATTTAGAATTAGTAAAAAATATAGATGAATAGAAAAACACATTTTGGCTTTGAGCAAGTTGATGAAAAAGACAAAGAAAAGAAGGTAGGGGGCGTTTTTTCAGCAGTTGCCGACAATTACGATTTAATGAATGATGCGATGTCCTTTGGATTGCATAGATTATGGAAAGAAATTTTAATTGAGCTTAGTGAAGTCAAATCAGGCAGCAAGGTATTGGACATAGCAAGTGGGACTGGTGACATTCCAAAAATTCTTTTGAGTAAGCACAATACAATAGAAGTGCATATGACAGATATTAACGCATCAATGTTGTCGAATGGTTACAAGAGGGCAGTTAATGAAAACTTTCATTCAAATACATACTTTTCAGTTGCAAGCGGTGAGTCACTCCCATATAAGGATAATAGTTTTGACGTAATAACAGTTGGTTTTGGCTTGAGAAATTTTACCAATAAGAAAGACGGATTAAAGGAGATGAGAAGATGCCTTAAGAGTAATGGAGTTCTTTTGGTTTTAGAATTTTCGAAACCGCAAAATAGTCTATTTTCAAAAGTTTACGATTGGTATTCTTTCAACATCATTCCGAGGATGGGAAAGCTTCTTGCTAATGATTCAGAGAGTTATAAATATTTGGCTGAATCAATAAGAATGCATCCTGACCAAGTAACATTGAAGCAAATAATACTCGATGCTGGATTTGAGGAATGTAAATTCTTTAATTTATTAAATGGAATCGTTGCCATTCATAAGGCTTATAAATAATGAAAGTAAAGCTGACGCATTTTCTAGATGAATTGTTTGAATCTAATAACGCTTTTAAAAATGCTTTAAAAAGGTTCTATCCTATTAATGCCAACCTTGAGATCAATGGCATTTGTGAATTCAATCTTTTTCTATCAGAAGAACTGAGCCAGCTTTCTAACAATAAATCTAATGACAAAGATTTTGAAATCAGCTTCGGTCTGACTGATGTATCATTTTTATTGAGACACGAATTTAAGCAGGAATGGATATCAGGTGACAGTGAAAAGGCCCTTGGTCTAATTAACTTGGTTAGAAATAACAATATAAATTTTGAATATCTGGTAGCAAAACATTTAGGAGATATACCGGCGCTTGGATTAATGATGCTACAAAGAAGAGCCTCGCAGACCGAAACCAATAAAGCTCTTAATGAAGACATAGTCTTAAATAATATTAGAGCATTTGCCTTGAGACTGGATCGAGCAGAAAGAATAGGACAATCTTAATAATGAT
>CACNUA010000033.1 GCA_902623535.1 uncultured SAR86 cluster bacterium
TGCATTAACACTTCTGCAAAAAATAAAGATGAAGCAAAAGCTCTACTAGAAGCCCTTCATTTTCCATTTAAGAAATAGGAATTTTTATGACAAGAAAATCAATAATAGCAAGAGAAAATAAAAGGCTTAAGACAGTTAAGAAATATGCTACAAAAAGGGCTACGTTAAAGAAAGCTTTCTTAGACCAAAATAATTCTTACGAAGATAGAATGGCTGCTTTTGCAAAATTACAAAAATTACCTCGGGACGCAAGTCCATCAAGGGGAGTTAGAAGGTGCTCAATCACTGGTAGACCACATGCAGTCTACAGGAAGTTTGGGTTAAGCAGAATAAAACTTAGGGAAGCTGCTATGCGTGGTGATATTCCGGGTTTAGTTAAGTCAAGTTGGTAATAATATGAGTTTTCAAGATCCGATATCCGATTGTTTAACAAGAATTAGAAACGGCTTAATGAGAGGTAAAAAATCTGTGGACGTACCTTTTTCAAATTTCAAATCTGAATTAGTCAATGTTTTAGTTAATGAAGGTTTTTTAGTTGGGAGTGAAAAAAAATCAGTGGACGGTAAAGATTTTATTGATGTAAAGCTCAAATACATTAATGAAGAGCCTGCCATAAAAGAGCTTAAGAGAATAAGTAAACCAAGTCTTAGACGCTATTCTGGCCCCAATGATTTGGGTGCAGTAAAAAATGGCCTTGGTGTTTATATCCTAACTACTAATAAAGGATTGCTAACTGATAAACAAGCCAAAGCATCTAATGTGGGTGGCGAAATAATTTGTGAAGTATTTTAATTATGTCTAGAGTTGCAAAAAGTCCAATTTTAATCCTTCAAGGTGTGGAAGTATCTTTGCAGGATTCCAAAATTGAAATCTCAGGTCCTAAAGGTAAAGATGAATTTTCTTTTCCAGAAACTGTGTCTATGGAACAAAGCGATTCAGAGCTCTTAGTTAAATATGATGAAGGATCAACTAGTTCTACTGCTCTTGCGGGTACAACTCGCTCAATTGTAAACAACATGATTCTTGGAGTTACTGAAGGTTTTCAAAAGAAGCTAGAGCTTGTTGGTGTTGGTTACAGGGCAAAGGTAAGTGGTAAATCAATTGACCTTACCTTAGGATTTTCACATCCAGTTAAATACGAGCTTCCTGACGCAGTAAGTGCGGAGACACCGTCCAATACAGAGATTGTCCTAAGCAGTCATAACAAGCAAATATTAGGTCAAGTCGCTGCAGAAATTAGAGCATTTAGACCACCCGAGCCTTATAAGGGTAAAGGAGTTAAATATGCTGATGAAAGAATAAAACGCAAAGAAGCTAAGAAGGCTGCAGGAGCATAAACATGTCGAAAGTAATATCAAGACTTAGAAGAGCAGCTAAAACGAGAATTAAAGTAGCTGGCCAAGAAAAGCCTAGGTTATCTGTTTACAAATCCAATAGTAATCTTTACGCACAAATTGTTGAGCCAAGAGGAAGTAAAGTTCTTGTTACGGCATCAACCAATGAAAAAGAGAATAAATTAGATAAATCAAATGTTGAAACAGCAAAAGTTGTAGGCAAATTAGTTGCCGAGCGTGCACTTGAAGCTGGCATCAAAAGTGTTGTTTTTGATAGGTCGGGATATCTGTATCACGGCAAAATCAAAGCAATTGCAGAATCAGCCAGAGAAGCTGGCTTGGAGTTTTAATATGGATCAAAACTTAGCTGTCCAACAACAAGACGTACTTGAAGAAAAGCTTGTACAAGTAAATAGAGTCGCAAAAGTTGTAAAAGGCGGAAGAATATTTGGTTTTACTGCATTAACAGTAGTAGGCGATGGAAAAGGAAAAGTTGGCTTTGGAAGAGGCAAAGCTAAAGAAGTACCTATAGCAATTCAAAAAGCTATGGAGAATGCAAGAAGAAATATGGTAGATGTAAGCTTAAATGGAACTACTTTATGGTATCCGATTAAAGCTAAGCATGGCTCCGCCAAAGTTTATATGCAGCCTGCCTCAGAAGGTACTGGTATTATTGCAGGTGGCGCAATGAGGGCTGTTCTAGAATTAGTTGGAGTACAAAATGTTCTTGCAAAATGTTATGGATCAACTAACCCAGTTAATGTGGTTAGGGCAACAGTCAATGCACTTAAGTCAATGGAATCCCCTGAATCAGTAGCCTCTAGGAGAGGCAAGACCGTGGAGGAAATCTAGTGGCTGACAAGAAGATAACTATTAAGCTTATTAAGAGTGGAATTGGAAGAATTAAATCACATAAGCAATGCATCAAAGGTTTGGGATTTAGAAAACTCAATCAGGTAATTGAGGTAGAGGATACTCCAAGCGTAAGGGGCATGATAAATAAAATTAGAGATATGGTTGTGGAAATATCACCAGAGGCTAAAAATGGTTAAATTAAATACTTTAAGCTCAAAAGGCACTTCGCAGAACAGAAAAAGAGTTGGCAGAGGTAGTGGATCTGGCCAAGGAAAAACTGCTGGTAGAGGTCACAAGGGTCAAAAATCAAGATCTGGTGGTTCGATTGCTCGTGGCTTTGAGGGTGGTCAAATGCCACTACAACAAAGAGTACCTAAGTTTGGTTTCTCTTCACGGGTAAATAATAGTTTAAAACAATTGAATCTTAGAGATCTAAAGGATTTATCAGAAGTTTCTTTGGAGACATTAAAAGAAAATAAGCTTATTTCAAAGTCTGTGACCAAAGTAAAAGTGTTTGGGAAGTACGACTTAGAGAAAGCAATAAACTTTTCGGGCGTTTCATTGACTAAAGGAGCACTTGAATCTATTGAAAAAGCTGGAGGCAAGGTTAGTTAGACGTGGCTGATTCAAATAACATGAGCGATTTATGGAAAAGGCTTAGATTCGTCCTGATTGGTATCATCGTTTATCGCATTGGTACTCACATTCCTATACCAGGCATCGACCCTCAAAGGCTTTCATCTTTATTTGATCAAAATCAGGGAACCATCTTAGAGTTATTTAATTTATTTTCGGGGGGTGCTCTTGAAAGAATGAGCATCTTTGCCTTAAACGTTGTTCCATACATTTCGGCTGCAATTATCATGCAGCTTTTTTCAAACTCCATTCCTTATTTAATCGAGCTCAAAAAAGACGGTCAGGCTGGTAGAAATGCAATCACTCAGTACACAAGATATGGAACAGTACTGTTAGCATTTATTCAAGCTTCAGCCTTAGCAGTAACACTTAGCTCTGGTGGGCTAGCTTACAATCCTGGTACAGCTTTTTTTGTATCAGCTGTCTTTAGTGTGGTTGCTGGAACAATTTTCTTGATGTGGTTAGGCGAGCAAATATCGGAAAGGGGCATTGGTAATGGAATCTCAATTATCATTGCTACAAGTATTCTTACAGGAATACCTAGCGCAATAGGTCAAGCTCTTGAGCAAGCCCGTCAAGGTGATTTGAATATACTCATGCTTTTAAGCATAGGTGTTTTAGCAATGGTTGTTATTGCAGTTGTCGTCTTTATTGAAAGAGGTCAAAGACGAATTACTGTAAATTATGCTCAAAGACAGCAGGGCAGAAAGCTAATGCAAGCTCAAGCCAGCCACCTTCCTTTCAAGGTAAACATGGCAGGAGTAATACCTGCAATTTTTGCTAGTACTTTTCTGCTGTTTCCAGCCTCATTATCAACATGGTTTGGTCAAGGTGAAAACTTTGGATTCTTACAATCAATTTCATTGGCTTTAAATCCTGGGCAGCCTCTATATGTTCTTACTTTCGCTGCATTGATAATTTCATTTTGTTTTATTTGGCTCGCATTAACTTTCAATACTAGAGAGGTATCTGACAATTTAAAAAGATCAGGTGCGTATATTCCAGGTATTAGGCCAGGCGAACAAACTGCTGGATATATAGACAATGTATTAGCAAGACTAACCGTATTTGGAAGCATTTATTTAACATTAATATGTT
>CACNUA010000034.1 GCA_902623535.1 uncultured SAR86 cluster bacterium
CAGCTTCCTGTTCAGTCCTAGCATCATTCAACACCATCTCTCGAGCAGCAGAAAGCAGTTCTTCAAAATCTAATAAAGCTTGATGAGAGGCAAGTGATGAATAATCTTCATTTGAACTGATCCCAAGATTTATAAGAGTTGAATAAAGAGCTGGACCTCGAGGAGTTTGATAACCTAAAAAAACACCAATAAAAACTAGCAAAAATCCAATAAGAAGCTTTTTAAGCATGATCACTAATAATGTTATCTAAATTAAGACTAATATGGAATTGGAGCGGGAAACGAGGTTCGAACTCGCGACCTCAACCTTGGCAAGGTTGCGCTCTACCAGCTGAGCTATTCCCGCTTTTGAGTTGATTAATATACATCTGAGAGATTAAGCAATCAAGAAAATATTAATTGCTTATTTTTTTTATAATTTGGTCTCTATGCTCTCCTAAGGCTGGAGCTGTTTTAGTTACTTTCATTCTATTGCCATCGAATATTGCTGGGTGTGAAACAGCGTTCATTTTTCCTTGATGTGGGCTATCCATCTGAAAAATAGTGTTGCTAGCTATAACTTGTGGTTGATTGACCACCTCATCACGAGGGACATATGGAGAGCAAGGCACGTCATTATCTCTCAAAGCATTTATTGCCTCTTCAACAGTGAAATCATTAAATCTAAAGAGTGATTCTTGAAGAAGTTCTGTCATGTTCTGACTTCTAGCTGAAGCATTTTCAAATCGAGGGTCTTTTTTAAATTCCGGTTTTCCAATGGCATTAAAAATTCCAAACCATTGACTATCTGTCATAGCGGCGATAGTAAAGAAACCATCCTTAGCGATAATGAGACTTGAGTATGTAGAGGATAATGGAGGAGCCGTTTTTACATCATCATCAAGCAAAGTATGATTCATCATCCCATCAGGCCACAAAAAAAAGATTGCTGAATCAAGCATGGATAAAGTAATGTGGCTTGTTTTGCCTGTTCTTTCTCTTTTGAATAAGGCAGCGGTCAAAGCTTGGCATGCAGTATATCCAGTAATTTTGTCACAGATTAAAGATTTCATATACGCTGGCTCATCACCATTTGACTGGATGCTGGTTGCACCAGACATTCCTTGAATAACGTGATCATAAGCAGGAGCATTTGCCAAAGGTCCCGTTTCTCCAAATCCGGAAATAGATACATAAATAATATGAGGATTAATTTTTCTCAAGACATCCAATCCAAGACCCAGTCTCTCATTCACCCCAGGTCGGTAATTACTGATAAATACATCGGACTCTTTAACTAACTCAAGTAAAATTTTACGCTCTTCTTTATCTTTGAGGTCTAGATTAAGTGATTGCTTGCCTCGATTGCAGTTTGCAAATATAGCTGAAATGCCACCTTTTTGTGTTCCAAGATAACGCATTGAGTCCCCTGATCCAGTTGGCTCAACTTTGATTACTTCAGCGCCTTGGTCGCAAAGAATCATAGATGCCAAAGATGCTGTCACTATGCTTGATAGTTCTAAAATTTTTATGCCTTCAAGTGGTTTATGGATGCTCATAGAATTTTTCTCATTTAATTTCTTACCCTCATCATATGACTCATTTATTTTAATACCAAGCTCAGGTATAAAATTACTATTAGATTATTACGTCAGTGGTGATGATTAGAAATAGATAGTAGATCACATTCAAAAAAACATTAATGATGCTTACATCTTTCAATTTTTTGAATAAAATACGCGCTGCAACACAATTAGTTACTATTGATGAAAAGCTATTCTAGTAATTTGTTTGGAGCACAAGCTCTTATTTTTATATTAATGATACTTAGTACCCTTAAAATCGAAGCCTTTGATATTGATCGATTTGATCAAAACAATGCATTTGTACTTGGCAAGGATCTCGTTGCCATGCAATATGGCATGCAGCTCCTTGAGGCCAAAAATGTTAGCGCTGATGAATTGATTATTGGCATTCATGGTGGCAATTCTGAAGGGTATGAATGGATTTATCCTTTTTGGCAATTAAATAAAGAATCTAATCAAGTATTTTTCTATCGTTGGAATGATAAAAGATGTGCTAATGCCAATAATGTTGAGTTAATGAACCATATCGATTCATTGATTAATAATTATTCAAGTGTTAAAAGGATAAAAATTCTTTCCCATTCATACGGCGGAACTCATCTCTTATATTCGCTTGATCTAATTGAAGAAAGTATCGCAAACAAAAATCAGAATCTTAAAATTGAAATACACTTTATTGCATCCCTGCTGTCTCCTCCTCTTCTACTGAGACTGGGATGTCAGTTTAAGACAGATTTTAAGAATGACTACTCGATGGATATATATAATTGGAAAACAATCCAAGAGATTGATGGAGCTTTTAGAAATTACAGAAAAGATCCACAAGAAATTAGTATCTCCAGTGCATCACAAACACGGCTCCCAGAAACTTATAATGGTAGAAAACTAGGCCATAACTGGTCCATCAGCTGGGTCGCCGATCAAATCTCAAAAAGTAACTGAGGGACAGTAATTATTTATAAGTCAAAGTTTGGGCTTATGGCAACAGAATACTCTGATTTGATTTGGTCCATGAACTCTTTAATGGCTTGATCAGAGTTTGCTTCTAAGTAATCTGCCAGCAAAACATTTTTAACTGCATCAAACGAAGGAACTTTAAAATTTTCAATGCTAGTAATCTTTACATTGTGATAACCAAAAGCGGATTGAATGGGACCTACCCATTGATCAGTATCAAGCGTATCTATTACCTCTGCAAATTCTCCCCCAAAGATATCCTCTATTTTTTGCAAAGGATGACTGGTGAAGGTGTCTCCAGAATAGAAAGGCAACCCTGCTTTAGAGGGTTGGCCGGATAATAGTTTACTTAGAGATTTCTCTGCTTCTTCACGAGCGCTGGCATCGTTACCAAAAAAATAATGCTCAAACGTATAGAGATCCTCGGTTACATAATTACTCTGATTTTGTGCAAAGAAATTTTTTAGATCTTCGTCACTTGGGGTGAATGTTTCCGCGTCGCGTTTAAGGAAAATAATTTTTTGTGCAAGCCTTCTTCTGATGATTTCATCATCCTGTTCTAGGCCAAGTTTTAAAGCTTCTCGATAAAGTATTTCCTCTTCAATGAGATTGTTAATTAAATTAATCAACTCATCAGCATTTGGGTTTCTACCAACTTGGGCATTCCACGAAGTAATTAGGTTATTGATTTGTCGGTCTGATATATAAATATCATTATCT
>CACNUA010000035.1 GCA_902623535.1 uncultured SAR86 cluster bacterium
TTTATGTTGCCAACCCCATCTCCATAAGTAACCATGAATGTTTCATTTCCAATAAATTCTTGCAATCTTTTAACTCTGCCACCTGTCATGGTCGAAAGACCAGTATTGACCAAAGTTACATTCCAGTCTTCGCTTTCTATTTCATGAGAATTTATATCTCCGCTTTTGAGATTTATAGAAAAATTTGAATTTAGTATTGAATATTTAGAAAAATACTCTTTGATGACCTCACTCTTATATCCAAGTGCGAGGATAAAATCATTGAAACCATGCGATTCGTATATTTTCATAATGTGCCATAAAATGGGTTTTTCTGAAATAGATGCCATTGGCTTAGGAATAGTCTCAGTGTACTCAGATAGTCTAGTACCAAAACCCCCAGCAAGTATTATTACTTTCATAATGAACTCCAATCAAATTTAAAATAATTTTTTTCTTTTTTTTCAACTTCTTCACTGGAATGAACCATATCTGCAATATTTAAAACAAGATTTATATCAGAGCTCAATCCTTTGAAGCCAAACCATACACCGGGAGGCACAGTTATTCTAAGATAATTATTAGGTCCAATTTTGACAGATTTGAAATCTTTGCCATCAGTGAAAACAAATCCAACGCAGCCTGTTGGAACTATTAGATTCATAGTCATTGCATTGTGTTTTTTCCATGCCTTAATTGAATTCATATGAATAATAGAGAAATATGCTTCCCCAAACTCAGTAAAGCTTTCTTCAGTTTTTCTCAAAACTCTTAAGATATCACCATCCTCGTTATTTATTCTTAATAATTTTGAAGATGAAAAAAAATTAGTCATTCGCCCAAGAAATATTTTGAGAACCAGCAATTGTGATAAATTCCTCTATTTGCTTATGTGTAACTTTAAGCATTTCGCTACCTTTATAAAATTCTTTATACCACTCTGCAGTGAACTTAATTGTAGTATCAAAGTCTAAAAATGCTTGCCAACCTAATAAAGACCTTGCTTTATCACAATTAAGCTTGAGTAATCCAGACTCATAAAAACCTGAAGTATCCTCCTCAATATCCCAAACAACATTTTTCCAATGGTTTGACATCCCCTTAACAATATCTAAAACACTCTTATCATCATTTGAATTGGGTCCAAAATTAAAGGCATTACCATGGATAGATTTTTCTTGATACAACTTTGAACCTAGTCTCAAGTAACCACATATTGGCTCAAGAACATGTTGCCATGGTCTTGTAGATGATGGATTACGAAGAATTACTTTTTCATCGGCTGACCAAGCTTTTACACAATCTGGGATAATTCTGTCTTCTGACCAATCTCCTCCGCCAATAACATTTCCTGCTCTTGCGGAGCAAATTGCAACATTAGATTTTTCATCACTAAAGAACGACTTAATAAATGAATTTATTGCGAGTTCAGCTGCTCCTTTAGATGCACTATAAGGGTCTGGGCCCCCAAGCTTATCATGCTCTCTGTACCCCCAAACCCACTCAACATTATCATAACATTTATCACTGGTAATTATTGTTGCAGAACATGGCTTATCTACAAACCTTAATGCATTCAGTAAGTTAACAGTTCCCATAAGATTTGTATCCCATGTCAAAATAGGATCAAAATATGATTTTCTTACTAACGCTTGAGCTGCGAGATGAAAAACAAAATCAGGTTTTTCTTTCAAGATAATATCTTTTAATAACTTTTGATCTCTAATATCAATCCTATAATCAGTTATTTGATCTTCAATGCTTGTACTTGAAAACAAGGAAGGGACAATGCTTTCTGGTAAGGAGATACCTACAACATCGGCACCAATCATACGAAGCCATGAGATCAACCACGAACCCTTGAATCCAGTATGTCCTGTAACAAGAACTTTTTTATTTTGATAAATATTAAACATTTTCCTATTTTAAACCTAATTGCCTGTTCCAACGAGGATAAGAGCTATCAAAGAAATAAAAATCATTAATCGATAAATTTGCTTGAATATTTTTAATTGGCCCAAAAAGAAAATTTTCTTCGTATTTAATAAATTTACTTATGTCATAAATAAATACGGAATCATCAAGTCCTCTCAGTGGACTCATATTAATTTTATTATTTCCTATGATCACAAAGACCCTTTTCCCAAAGAGATATGCATCTAATGCAACAGTTGTTAATGGTCCAGTTATGACTAAGTCAGCTATCTCTAATGCAAAATCAATTTTATGAATAGTCTTTATGTGATTATTTTTAAATGGGTAAGGGGTAGATAATGCAGGATGTGGCTTATAAAAGATATCAACCTCGCTCTTAAATCTTTTAGAGAGATTGGTTGATAAATTCAATAAAGAATGATTATTATCTTTTTCATAACATCCAATTATGAGAATACTTTTATTTTTTTTTCGTGACTGACTCTCTAAGTAAGCTTTTTTATTTTTAAAAGCTTCTGAATTTTTTATTAAGTATTCAAAACGAAGAGCTTCAACATTCCTTATTTTATCAATAGGATATCCGGCATCAATTAATGCATTTCTTTGATGCTTACTATTAATACAATAAACATCAGGCTCAAAAAGATGATTTCTAAAGTCTTTTGTATCCCTGCTAAAAAAAGAGTACCTAAGATCCCAAAATCTAACATTAGTGTGAATTGTTGCTAAGAGTTCAGATTCATGAAGTAATTTTGAAAAATAACATAGTGATCGCTCCCATGGTAAATTTTCGTATAGGAAAACAATTCTCTTTTGGTTAGAAAGCCTTTGAAATAGCTTGCCAAATAAATAAAAATACAAAATATTTTCTAGTGTTGCATTAGATTGAAAGGTTTTAATATATTCAAGCCTTATCAATGAAAAGAATCTTATTTTTGATCTTAATTTTTTTTCTTTGAAAAGACTTATCAAAAAAATTCTAGTAAATTTTATCAGTGAATAAAATGCAATACTCCAGCTAAATAATGATTCAATAAAAAGATGATTTTGATTGTTATGTGGATTGTTATTTAAATCAAAAAAAAGTTTATTGGGTGTGCTCTTAAGAGCCTTAATTTTTTTTGATTCGTTTGATAGTGAAATATGAACCCAGTTTGAATTGTATTGATTGCGAATTAAATGATTCTGCAAGCCGCCCCAATAACTTGATTGAAATACCATATCTTCTAATAATTTG
>CACNUA010000036.1 GCA_902623535.1 uncultured SAR86 cluster bacterium
GATGCTAATGAGGATGTTTCTGGATTTGAAACACAGCTGGCTGCAAAAATTAATATGGTTGATAGTAATAGTATTTGTTTCATGTCTGCCTTAATAAAAGCAACAGTTTATAGATAATTTAATAGATGGGAAGGCTGTTTTTATAAATTCTTAAAAATATTGGAAATAATAATATTTATCTATAAAATAACATCCATCGTGATTTGATCCTATTGCAGCGATTATAAATAACTTGCTAAAACGGAATTCCATAGGATTAATCACAATATAAAATTTAAACATATTGTTTTGATTAATGAATAATTTAAAAGAATCACCAGCTAGAAAAAGGCTTACAAAATTACTTGATTCACAAATCGTTCTTCTTGATGGCCCATTGGGAACCATGATTCAGTCATATGATTTAAATGAGCAAGACTTTAGAAACGAAAGATTTAAGGACTGGAAGCATGATTTAAAAGGTAATAATGATCTTTTAAATATTACAAAGCCAGAGATCATTCAAAAAATCCACGAAGAATTTATCAAGGTGGGTGCGACCATCATTGAAACAAATACCTTTAATTCAAATGCTCCATCTATGGCTGATTATGGAATGGAGAGTTTGGTATATGAGCTGAATTTTGCTGGAGCTAAACTTGCAAGAGAGTCTGCTGACAGATTAGGAAAATTAGAAAATAGAGATATCTTTGTTGCTGGTGTTTTGGGTCCAACAAACAGAACTTGTTCACTCAGTCCAGATGTTGAGGATCCTTCTTATAGAAATATAAATTATGATCAATTGGTTGATACATTTGCTGAGTCTACCGAAGCTTTATTGGATGGTGGTTCCGATTTTATTTTCATAGAAACTATTTTTGATACTTTGAATGCAAAGGCTGCAATATTTGCAGTAGATAAAGTGTCTACTGAAAGAGGAATTGATATCCCATTAATGATTTCAGGAACCATAACAGATGCTTCTGGCAGAACTCTTTCGGGACAAACAACAAAAGCCTTTTGGCATTCAGTTAAACATGCAAAACCAATTTCAATTGGACTGAATTGTGCTTTAGGTGCTGAAGAACTTCGGCCGTTTCTAAAAAGATTATCCGACATTGCAGACTGCTATGTTAGTGCTCATCCAAATGCTGGCATGCCAAATCAGTTTGGTGAATATGATCAAACAGCTTCTGAAATGGCTTCTATTTTAGAGGAATTTGCTAGTGATGGCTTTTTAAATATTGTGGGAGGATGTTGCGGAACTACCCCCGAACATATCTCCATGATTAAGGACCTCATCTCTGATAAACCACCTCGTAAACCAGTAGACCCTTCAAAAGCAATGCTTCTTTCAGGTCTTGAGCCGGTTGATATTGATCCTGGCGGTTTATTTATAAATGTTGGCGAAAGAACAAATGTCACTGGTTCAGCTAAATTTAGAAAACTCATTGAGGCTGAGAAATTTGATGAAGCAATTCAAGTTGCTAGACAGCAAGTTGAAAACGGAGCTCAAGTAATTGATATCAACATGGATGAGGGGATGCTCGATTCTGAGGGTGCTATGGTTAAATTTCTGAACTTACTAGCAGGGGAACCAGACATAGCAAAAATTCCTTTCATGATTGATTCAAGTAAATGGTCAATCATTGAAGCAGGACTTAAATGTATTCAAGGAAAACCAATTGTTAATTCAATTTCTCTTAAAGAAGGCGAGGAACCTTTTCTTGAACAAGCAAGACTTATTAAAAGATACGGTGCTGCTGTTGTGGTAATGGCTTTTGATGAAGAAGGCCAAGCAGATACGCTCGAGAGAAAAGTTGAAATCTCAAAACGTGCCTATGATCTCTTAACCAAGGAAGTCGGTTTAGATCCACATGACATTATTTTTGATCCAAATGTTTTTGCAGTTGCTACTGGCATTACTGAGCATAATGAATATGGAAAATCATTCATAGATGCATGTAAAGAAATTAAAAGTTGCTGCCCATGCTCTTCAATCTCAGGTGGAATTTCTAATGTCTCTTTTAGTTTTAGGGGAAACGACACACTGAGAGAGGCAATGCACTCAGTATTTTTATTCCATTCAATTAAAAATGGCTTAAATATGGGAATTGTAAATGCAGGTCAGCTTGCTATATATGATGAGTTGCCCAAAGAGCTAAGAGATGCAGTTGAAGATGTAATTTTGAACAGAAATCCTGATGCAACTGAAAATTTACTTAATCTGGCACCTAAATATGCAGGTAAAAAAGGATCTCAGCAAAGTGATACTAATCAAGATTGGCGTAAGCTTGATGTAAATCAAAGACTAAATCATTCACTTGTCTCAGGTGTTGATAATTTTGTCATTGAAGATGTTGAAGAGGCAAGATTGGCTGCAGAAAGACCTTTAGATGTTATTGAGGGACCATTGATGGATGGCATGAATAAAGTTGGTGATCTTTTTGGTGCCGGTAAAATGTTCCTTCCTCAAGTAATTAAATCTGCAAGAGTCATGAAAAAAGC